>JBIKSA010000071.1:0-11060 GCA_044348875.1 Erythrobacter sp.
GACCAGCGGCTCAAGCGTTACCGCTGCCGTATCGGCATTGCCTTCCTCAAGGCTGATCACCGCGTCCAGCAGCAACGCAGCAGGCACACCGCGCGCTGCCATCCCGCTGCGCGCAAGCAGGCTGCGGGCGATCGCATATCTGCCACCGCGCGCGGCCAGCACCGCCTGAAGATAGGGCACACGCGGATCTTTGGGCGCCACTTCGGCGAGCCTGCGCACGGCCGCGAGCATTGCGCCTGCGTGCCCGCTGTCACCAAGGGTTGCGGCATATTCGGCCAGAATATCGGGATTATCAGGATCGGCCTCAAGCGCGGCTTCGAACCACGTTAACGCCTCTGTGCCGCCCTGCGCATCGCGCACCATCAGCGCGCGCAGCAACAGGACGGGCGCATGGTCTGGCCCTAAGGCGAGCGCACGATCGGCCGCTTCCAGCGCGGTAAGATGCTCTCCGCCGCGCAGCCGTAATCGCGCAATCGCCAGCCACAGATCGGGGCTATCAGGCGCAAGGCTGCGGGCTTCATCCAGCTTTTGGCCAGCATCGGCCAGCGCGCCGTTGGCCATGGCCTTATCAGCTTGGGCAAGCAGCCGCACGAAACCGGGATTGACCGGGCTGACAGCATTGGCTCCGCGATCCACCCCGCTGTCGGAGCAACCGCCAAGAACGGCCACCAGCGCCAGTGCGGTCAGCGCGGCGCGATGTCTAGGCCTGCAAGTCATACTGCTTGAGCAGATCGTAGAGCGTCGGGCGGCTGATCCCGAGCAGCTTGGCGGTGCTGGAAATATTCCCCTCGGTGCGGGACAAGGCATGGCGGATCACCCGGCGATCCGCCGCCTCGCGCGCGGCCTTGAGGTTGAGCACGTCGGCATCCTCCGCCTCGCCCCCACTGAAATCCAGATCCTCGGCGTTTACCAGTTTGCCATCAGCCATGATAACCGCGCGCTTGACCCGGTTTTCCAGTTCGCGGACGTTGCCCGGCCAATCATGCGCATCGATCGCGGCGAGCGCGTCGGGCGCAAGACCGGTGACGGACGGATTCATCTCAGCCGCAAAGCGTTTCAGAAAAGCCTTGGCGAGCAGCACCGGATCGCCATGCCGTTCAGACAAGCCCGGAATGCGCACCACGATTTCAGCGAGGCGGTAGAACAGATCTTCGCGGAAACTGCCCTGCTGGATCATGCTTTCGAGATCCTGATGGGTGGCGCAAACTATGCGGGTGTTCACCGCAATCGCCCGCCGCCCACCCACGCGTTCGATGGTGCGTTCCTGCAAGAACCTCAGCAGTTTAACCTGAAGAGGCAGCGGAATGTCACCGACCTCATCAAGGAACAGCGTTCCCCCGTCGGCGCTTTCGATCTTGCCTTCGGTGGTTTTCACGGCCCCGGTAAAAGCCCCTTTTTCGTGCCCGAACAATTCGCTTTCGAGCAGGTTTTCAGGGATTGCTGCGCAGTTGATCGCCACAAACGGCCCGCACGCGCGGTCGCTCGCATCATGCAATCCTTTGGCGAGCAGTTCTTTCCCCGTCCCGCTTGCGCCCAGCAGCATGACAGATACGCTGGTCCGAGCGACGCGTTCGATGGTGCGGGCCACCTTCACCATTTCAGGCGCGCTGGTAATCAGGCGACCGAGCACGGTCTTGTCGGCGCTGCTGGTGGCAATGAGCCGGCGGTTCTCCTCCTCTATCGCGCGCAGATTGAAGGCGCGGCGCACGATCAGGCCCAATGCATCGATGTCGATCGGCTTCTGGTAGAAATCATACGCACCCCTTGCGATAGCCGTCAGGGCGCTTTCGCGTGCGCCGTGGCCACTGGCAACGATCACCTTGGTGTCGGGCTTCAACGCCATGATCGCATCCAGCACGGCAAAGCCTTCGGTCGTGCCGTCAGGATCGGGCGGCAGGCCCAGATCCAGCGTGACCACGCTCGGGGCCTCGGCACGCAAAGCCGCAATGGCACTGTCGCGGTCACCGGCGATCACCACCTCGAAATCGTCATAGGCCCATTTGAGCTGCGCCTGCAGACCCGGATCATCCTCGATCACCAGCAGCACGGGTTTCCTGTCAGCCATCACGCCACCTCTTGTATTTTGTCAGCAGTCTGCGCCCCAAACAGGCGCGCGGCCTCGGCCAGCGGCAGGACTACCGCGAAGCGGGTGCCCAGCCCCTCCCGGCTTTCGACCGCGATCCGCCCTCCCATTGCCTTGACCAGTTCACGGGCCTCGAAAGCGCCGATACCGAACCCGCCCGCCTTGGATGACACGAACGGCTTGAACAGCCCGGTGCGCACAAATTCCGGGTTCATGCCGTGCCCTGCGTCCACCACCTCGATTGTGCCCTTCAGGCCTTCGGCACTGACATCAAGGAACACCGGACTATCAGGCTCGCTCGCATCGATCGCGTTCTGGACAAGGTGGATCAGCGCCTGCTCCAGCGCCTCGCGGTTGGCCATAACCATGACGGGCATTTCACGGGTGAGAGCAACGGGATGCGCGCCTGCAAACCGTGCGGCAATGCTGCGAGCAAGGTCGGCCAGTTCGATCGGCGCAAGGGCTGCGACTTGTCCGGAACCATAGCGGCCCAGCTTGGCCAGCAAGGCCGAAAGCTTGTCCGCCGAATTGCGCAAGGTGACCAACATATCCGCGCGGAACGCCGGATTGTTAGCGTGTTTTTCGGCATTGGAAGCAAGCAGCGATAGCTGGCTGACCAGGTTCTTGATGTCGTGCATGACAAACGCCATGCGGCGGTTGAATTCATCAAAGCGGCTCGCATCCATCAGCGCCTGCTGCCCCGCCTGTTCGGCCAGATAGCTGGCAAGCTGCTGTCCTGCGACGCGCAGGAGATCGAAGTCTTCCCAGTCAAGCTGACGCGGATTGCGCGGCCGGGCCAGCACGATCACGCCCACCAGCCGGTCGAAATGGATTAGGGGCACCAGCGCCCAGGCATCTTCGGCCTCGGTCAGCCAACCCGCCACGTGAAGCGCTTCACCGTGATGATCGACCCCGCTACGCGCTTCATCCAGCGCAAGCACGAGGTTATGCCGCTCGAGCAGTCCCGACAGTGCACCATCGCCCGCCACCGCAGGCACCGCAATGGTCGGCCAGTTCCAGCGCGCCGTCAGTTCAAGCTGTGCCTGGTCATTGGGCATCAGCAGCAGGCCCGCGGGGCTTTCAGTTATGTCGGCGAGCGCTTTGACGACGCGTTCCTCGAGACTGGCTCCGCCGCTGCCGCCGTGGCCGATAGTGCCGGTGAAGCGCAGCCATTCCTGCCGATAATCATAGCGATGCTGGAACAGGTGTTTGGTCGCAGTTACCCGCAGCCAGCCGCGCATCCCCGGCGAAGGCAAGGCAATGGCCGCGGCCAGAATCGCTGTAACGACGAACATCACCTGGCTCGCCCGCGCCACATCGCCGCCAAGGATCGCCAGCGATTTGGTGACCAGCACCATTGCCGCCAGATAGCCGCCGATCAGTAGCAGCGACAGCGTGCGGAATGTGACAGCACGCGAAGGGCTGAACTGCACCCGCGGTCCCGAAGCGCTCATACCCAGCGCAAACAACACCGCCATCGATCCGGCAAACACTCCGCGCAGATCACCCAAGCCCCCGGGCGTTGCACCCGCAAGATAAGTGAGAGTGTAAAGGTTGAGCTCGTATGCAAAGATTCCCGTCAGGCCGATCCCGGTCCAGCGCAGGACTGGCCGCAGCACGTTTGCCGCACCGGCGTAGAGGTTATGCAGCAGCATCAACGCGCCGATCGCAACCAGCATATCGATCAGCACCCGCGCCTCGAACACCGCTTGACGGACCTCAGGCTTTCCTTCGAACGGATTGCCCGCCAGCACCATCAACGGCTGAAGCAATTGCACCATCACCAGTGCGATGATGACCGGGCGTACAGGTTTAAGGCTCTCGGTCCGGCCATCGGCGGCAAAAAGGCTGAACAGCGTTGCCAGCAGCGCCAGATTGCGCACCATTGCCGCAACCACCATTGCGCCATGATCAGTGCCCAAGCCGGCCGCCAGCGCGCTCCATACCGCGCTTGCGCCGGCAGCGACCATCAGACCGATCCGGTCAGGCCGTGCGCGTTCACCGTGGCGCCAGATCCACAGCATCGCACCCGCGCTCAGCACAGCCCCCACCAGCCAGGCGACAAAGCCTGCCAAGGGCACCAGAGTGCTATCCGGGATCACCGCACGCCCTCAGGCCACAGGATCACCCGCAAGGTTTGCAGCAGGATCACGAAATCGAGGAAGGGCGTATAATTCTTGGCGTAATAGAGATCATACTCCAGCTTGCAGCGACTATCCTCGACCGATGCGCCGTATGGATAATTGATTTGCGCCCATCCGGTGATGCCAGGCTTCACCATGTGCCGTTCTCCATAGAAGGGGATTTCCTCCTCCAGGCTGTCGACGAATGATGGCACTTCGGGGCGCGGACCAACAAAGCTCATCTCGCCTTTCAGCACGCTCCAAGTTTGCGGCAGTTCATCGATCCGGACCTTGCGGATGAAACGGCCAAGACGCGTGACGCGCGGATCGTTTTCCTCCGCCCACTTGGCCCCGTCCTTCTCGGCGTCAGTGCGCATTGAGCGCAGCTTGATAACGGTGAACGGCTCGCCAAAAAGGCCGACGCGCTGCTGGCGGAAAAAGGCCGGCCCCTTGCTGTCAATCTTCACCAACAGCGCGAACAGCGCAATGATCGGGAAGGTCAACACCAATAGGATGACGCTTGCAGTGATGTCGAAGATGCGCTTGACCGCGCTCGAAAACATCCGCCCGCTCGAAAAGCCGTCGGAGAAAATCAGCCAACTGGGGTTGATTGTATCCAGATCGACGCGCCCGGTCTCGCGCTCGATAAAGCTCGAAAAGTCGTTGACGTGCACGCCCTTGGTCTTGATCCGCAGCAAGTCCTTGAGCGGCAGCGAATTGCGGCGTTCCTGCAGTGCCAGCACAACTTCGGAAACACCGAGATTTTCAACGAACCGGCCTAGATCGTGAACTGCCGACCGCGGAATCGCTTCCTCGACGACCCGGTTGTTATCACTCATCGCAATATAGGCGACGATCGCAAAACCAGTCTCGGGCTTGTCGCCCAGCTCCCGCAACCGCTGCGCCCGATCGCCTGCACCCAGCACCATAACCCGACGGCGGAAAGCCGATGAGCCAAGGAAGGAATTGAGCAGCAACCGGTCAGCGATCAAAACCAGGATTGCCAGCCCCATTGTGTAGAGCAAGGTCGAACGCCAGAACATGTCGCTCGGCAAAACGAAGTCGATCACCGCCAAGGCGATGATGCCGAGGCTGATAGCCACAAGCACCCGCGCGCCTGCAAAGCGCAACGAACGCAAGGCATTGGGGCCATAAACGCCGACGGCGATCATCGCCAGCCAGATCACCGAAGCCGTGCCGAACAGAGCCGGGCTCCGTTCGCTGAAAGTGCCGGTATCCACCGCGATCTGATGAGTCCGCCCCTGCCACGCAAGTTCGCTCGCGAGCACGAGCAGCCCGAAATCAAGCAGGCCGAGCAGAAGCACGGCGTGCGGGATATAGTGCTTGAACAGGCGGATCATGTGCGGGGCGGCCTCTGGTGCTTACTTCCCCGCTTCTAGGCCTGAGACCTTAAGTGTCGGTAAATCTTACACCGGGCTTGTGGCGCGCGGATTTCTGCGTCCTGCAACGGTTAACCGCGCCCTCACAAACCGGCCCGCGGTCGGGGCAGCGTGTTGGCAAGGCGGGCAGGCGCAGGGGTCAGGCACTCAGCCCGTCCGCAGCGCCCGCAAGGCGTGCCAAGAGGCACGGCATCAAGCCGGTCGAGCGACACGCCCCGCGCATTGGCAAGATCGGCTGCAAAGCGCGTCTCGACCCCGATGACCACCGCGCGCCTGCCAGCGCACATCACCCCGTCCCCGTCGACCGTGCGCGTGATGGTGAACCAGTGCCGCGGCGCCGCTTCGCCTTCGCTGAATGTCACGGCCTGGGTTAGCACCGTGCCGGGCCGTTCGAAGGCCGCATAGGGCACCCATGCTGGCCAGCGCGCGCCGTCGAGCGGGTATATCGCCCCGCTGCCGCCGGCGATGAAATCGGTCATGCGCCCGGCGCGGTCGATGGTGGCGGTGAAGATCGGCAGCCCACGCTCACCCACCCGGCCCAAGGTGGTAAGGCGCTGGGCAACCTGATCGAAGCTGACTGCAAAGCGGCGTTGGAGCACGGCGAGATCATAACCGGTCGCCTCGCACGCCCGCAGAAAACGTCGATAGGGCAGGAGCACCGCGCCTGCGAAGTAATCGGTGATGTGATCGCGCAAGGCGTCACGCGCATCGGCCGTGGCGAGATTGGCACCCGCCACCAGCGTCTCGATTTGCTCCCGCATTTCCAACGCGCCGACTTGCCGCGCAATCTGAAACCGCCGCGCCGCACCCGGAAGCATCTCGGACAGCTGCAATTGCCGCGCGTGGAGATCAAGCCGGTGCACCTGGCCGGGCATCACTTCGGCAGGCAGGATCCGTACCTGCAATTGGTGCTTTTCGCGCAAGCGTTCCGAAAGTGCGGCGCTGATTTCCCCGCGCGAAAGACGCAATTCATCGGCCAGACCCTCGGCCGCATGGTCCAGATCGGCGAAATGATTCTGCCAGCGTTCGACCGCGCGGCGCGCGGCAGCGGCGGCATCTTCCGCGGCAATACGCTCGCCCACCACACCACCGTCACGGGCGTCGTAAAGCCGCGCAAAGGCCGCTGCGATTTGCGGGGCGGCTGCCAGAAATTCCTGCACTTCCTCCCGATCAATACCCAAGTCGACAAAGCGCTTGTCCGCCATGCGCCGGGCCATCCCATCAAGCCCTCCAATCGCATCGTCCTCCCGCAAGGACCGCGGGTCGAAATCGAACTGCTCGATCACCTGCACCAACACCCGCGCCGATAACGGCCGCTGGTTGCGCTCGATCAGATTGAGGTAGGAGGGTGAAATGCCGAGGATGCTCGCCATCGCGGCTTGAGTGAGGCCTTCGCGTTTGCGGAGGCGGCGGAGCGCAGGACCGGCGAGGAGAGTGGTATCAGCCATGAAGTCTTGTAAACTTCTTTACTAATTGACACAAGATGGCAGGCAATAGTGCGCCTCACGACACGATTTTCTGTAACTTTCCCTGTCATGTTGCGCCGCAGCACGGCACAGGCCTGCTCATCCAGCGGCGCGAGTCCCTCACCGGGCTCTCCCCACTCCCCAGGATGGACAGGAGATGCAGATGACCTATCAAAACACCATTACCCGGATGCGCGACATCGTCACCGCGAACGGGCCGAGCTGGGCCGCGATTGATCCCGAAAGCGCCGCGCGCATGGTGATCCAGAACCGCTTCGCCACCGGTCTCGACATTGCCAAGCACACCGCCAAGATCATGCGCGCCGACATGGCGGCCTATGACGCGAACCCCGCGCAGTATACCCAGTCACTCGGCTGCTGGCACGGCTTCATCGCGCAGCAGAAGCTGATCGCGATCAAGAAGCACTTCGGCACCACCAAGCAGCGTTATCTCTACCTCTCGGGCTGGATGGTCGCCGCGCTGCGCAGCGAATTTGGCCCCCTGCCCGACCAGTCAATGCACGAGAAGACCTCGGTGCCGGCGCTGATCGAAGAGCTCTACACCTTCCTCAAGCAGGCCGACGCCCGCGAACTCGGTATGATGTTCCGCGCGCTGGACGCGGCCCGCGAAGCCGGTGACGCGGTCGAAGCCAAGCGGCTCGAAAACGCCATCGACAACTACGAAACCCACGTTGTGCCGATCATCGCCGACATCGATGCAGGATTCGGCAATGCCGAGGCCACCTACCTCCTTGCCAAGAAGATGATCGAAGCGGGGGCCTGCGCGCTCCAGATCGAAAATCAGGTCTCGGACGAAAAGCAGTGCGGCCACCAGGATGGCAAAGTTACCGTGCCGCACGAGGACTTCCTCCAGAAGATCCGCGCCTGCCGCCACGCTTTCCTCGAAATGGGCGTGGAAGACGGCATCATCGTTGCCCGCACCGACTCGCTCGGCGCTGGTCTGACCAAGCAGATCGCTTTCTCCAAGGAGTCAGGCGATCTGGGCGACCAGTACAACAGCTTCCTCGATGCCGATGAAGTTGATCCGGCCAACATCACCAATGGTCAGGTCTTCATCAGCCGCGACGGCAAGCTGCTCGCGCCCAAGCGCTTGCCCTCGAACCTCTACCAGTTCCGCGCCGGCACGGGTGTGGACCGCGTGGTGCTCGACTGCGTCACAAGCTTACAGCACGGCGCCGATCTGCTGTGGATCGAAACTGAAAAGCCGCACGTCGAACAGATCGCCGAAATGGTCGATCGCATCCGCGAAGTCGTCCCCAACGCGAAGCTCGTCTATAACAATTCGCCCAGCTTCAACTGGACGCTGAACTTCCGCCAGCAGGTGTTCGACGCCTGGGCCGAAGCCGGCAAGGACGTGTCAGCCTACGACCGCGCCAAGCTGATGAGCGTCGATTACGACGGTACCGAACTGGGCGCCGAAGCCGACGAGAAGATCCGCACCTTCCAGCGCGATGCGGCTGCGCGGGCCGGGATCTTCCACCACCTCATCACGCTGCCCACCTACCACACCGCCGCGCTCAGCACCGACAACCTCGCCCGCGAGTACTTCGGCGAGGCTGCGATGCTCGGCTACGTGAAGAACGTGCAGCGCGAGGAAATCCGTCAGGGTATCGCCTGTGTTAAGCACCAGAACATGTCCGGCAGCGACATCGGCGATGATCACAAGGAATACTTCGCCGGTGAAGCCGCACTGAAGGCGGGCGGCGCGCACAACACGATGAACCAGTTCGAGGCTGCGTAACCCCAGGAAAAGCGCCGGAGGGCTGCGAATTGCAGCCTTCCGGTTGCCCGGAAAGCCGCCTAAGAACCTGCCGGTGACATCACCCAGCGGAGAGTGACATGACCGATACCGACACACCCAAGACCGAACCTGCTCGCGCCCGCGCGCTGCTTTCAACTGCCGACATGAAGCTGCTGCGCCGCGCGCTGGAAAGCCATGCCCGCGCGACCGAAGACCGTGAGGAGCTGGCCAAGATCAACGCCCTTCACCACCGCCTCGGCACCTACGTGCCCGCCGCGGAATAACCGTTTCACAGTTCTCCTGGGGAGGAGAAACGGCCGCCGGAACGCCCCCGCAAGGGATAGCGTTCCGGCGGCCGAATTTTTTGAAGTTTCTGGCTGCGCTATGAGACGGCCGGAAGCTTACTTCGCCATCAGCTTCAGCGTGGCTGCCGTCAGCGCCTCGGTCGCAGTCGCAATCACCACCGGCGCATCGGGCGCCCAGAACGGTGAATGCAGCGAGGGCAGCTCGATCTCGCCCTTCTGCGCGCGTTCCCATTGCGCCTGCGGCACGCCGCCCACCCAGAAGATGAGGCTTTCGACATTCTCCCGGTCCGCACGGTAGAATTGGCTGAAATCCTCGCCCCCCATCGTGGCCGGGGTTTCGAACACGCGGCCTTCGAAGCGGGATTTTAGTCCGGCCATCGCGGTCTCGGTGAACTCGGGCGTGTTATAGGTGGCAGGCGTATAGGGATCGGCGACGGTCACCTTGGGCAGCTTGTCGTCGGGCAACCCCGCCGCCATGGCTTCGGCCCGGGCAATTCGCGCAATCCCGTCGAGCAGGTGCTTGCGCGTCTTGTCCTCGTAGCTTCTGACCGTGATCTGCAGCCGCGCTTCATCGGGAATGATGTTGTGCTTTGACCCGGCCTGAAAGCTGCCGACGGTGACGACGGCAGATTCGGTCGGGTTCAGTTCCCGGCTCACCAGGGTCTGCAGACGCATGACGATGCTGGACGCGATCACCACCGGGTCCTTGGTGGTGTGCGGATAGGCGCCATGCCCGCCGACCCCCTGCACGACCACATCGACCGAATCCACATTGGCGAGCGCAAAGCCCTTGGAATAGCCGATCACCCCAGCCGGAGCCTGCGCCGCATCGTGGAAGGCCAGCACGTAATCAGGCTTGGGAAAACGGGTGTAGAGCCCGTCGTCGAGCATCGCCTTAGCGCCTTCGCCGATTTCCTCGGCCGGCTGGAGGATCATCACCAGCGTGCCCGACCACTGATCGCGGCGAGCGACCAAATGCTGCGCGGTGCCGATCCATGCCGCCATATGGGTATCGTGACCGCAGGCGTGCATGACGCCGGTCTCGATCCCGTTCTGCGGCACGGCGCGACGCTTGGAGGCGAAGGGCAACCCGGTCTGCTCGATGACCGGCAACCCGTCCATATCGGCGCGCAGCATCACCGTGGGGCCGTTACCGTTCTTCATCACCGCAACCACGCCGGTCTTGCCGACGCCCTCGGTGACTTCGAAGCCCATCGCGCGGGCGCGGGCGGCGAGCTTCTTGGCTGTTCCGACCTCCTGAAAGCTCAATTCGGGATTGGCGTGGAGGTCCTGATACAGCGTCACCAGCCCCGGCAAGTCCTTCGCCACCGCATCGCGCAATTCGTCCGCCTGTGCAGGCGCAGCCGTCAGTGCCAACGCGCTCATCCCGGCCCATGCCAAACGCTTCATGTCATTCTCCCCTTGTCGTTCAAAGCCCGTACCACACCACCAGCAATACCGAGAGCACCGTCACCATCAGCGCCACCACTGGAAGGCCCGCCCGTACATAATCGCCGAATTCGTAGCCGCCTTCGGACATGATCAGGAGATTGGTCTGGTAAGCGATCGGCGTGGCGAAGGCGAGATTACACCCGAACAGCACCGCCAGCACCAACGGCTCAGGTGGCAGGCCAAGCTGGGTCGCGATGCTGTACGCGATCGGCGTGCCAATGGTCGCCGCAGTCGCATTTGACGCGAAATTGGTGAGTAGCGTCACAAAAAGCATGATCGCCGACAGCACCAGGGCGGGCGGGAGGTAGGCCAACCCCAGCGAAAGCGACTGCCCGAGCCAATCAGCCGCGCCGCTTTCGTCGATTACGCGCCCGATGGCGAGGCTCGCCGCGATGAGCACGATCACCTTTGCCGAAAGTGCGCGGCCCACGCGGTCAAACTTCACGCAGCCGGTCACGAACATGGCGAT
>JBIKSA010000154.1:0-2701 GCA_044348875.1 Erythrobacter sp.
CCCGTTAAGCCATGGCACGCCGAGCGAGGCCGTAGCAATCGCACCGAGCATTATTGCGCCCGCCAGCACTGCCTTCGACCGACGCGGCAATTCGCGCGCCCCCTCCAGGCGCAGCAGGGCGTCATTGCGAGCAAAACTTTGCAAGTCCTCGTCGATCCCCATGACCAGCAGCACGTCGCCTTCGACAATCCGGTGATCGCCTGCTTCATCATAGGCAGCGCCATCAGCCGAGGTGCGCTTAGGCCGATGTATCCCCAGCACGGCGACCCCATAAAGATCGGCGATGCCGGAGGTCGCCAGTGTACGGCCGATAAGGCGCGAATCTGCCGTCACCGTCATCTCCACTGCGACCATGTCCTCACCATTGGCCTTGGATACAGAGCGGATACGGTCGATCACCCACGTCGGGGCAAGATCGCCCTTCAAGGCACGGGCGGCCTCCTCAATCGCCTCGTGGGCGCCGGAAATGTGCCAGCGGTGATCGGCCGGCGGCACACCGGTGGGCGCATTGTGGACCGTTATTCCCTCAGGCAATTTGCCGTGGATGCTCGAGATATCGCCCCCTGCCATCGCTCCACTCGCGCCTAACCGCAGCCGGGTGTGGAAGACGCGCCGCGCATTATCGGGCGTTACGCTGTTGTCCGGTAGCATCCGCGGCATCACCAGCCACAGATAGGGTAGCGCCACCGCTCCCGCGATCAGCACGATGGGCGTAAACTGGAACACCCCAATGGGCGCCATCCCGATATCATCGGCGATGCTGACGACGAGGATGTTTGTCGACGTGCCGATGGTCGTCGCCATCCCGCCCAACAGGACTGCGGTGTTGACGGGCATCAGCACCTTGGAAGACGCCATCAGCCCCTTGGCCGCGATGGCGACGATAATCGGGATCATCAGGACCATGACCGGCGTGTCGTTGACGAACATCGACAGGAAAAATGCCAGCAACAGCGCGGTCAAAAGACCGATTTTCCCGTTGAATCTGAACACATTTTCTAGCATCCGCGCAAAGGGTTCCAGCGCACCGGTCACCACCAACCCCCGTCCCATGATCATCAGCGCACAGATGGTGATCAGCGCCGAATGGCCGAACCCGCCAAACGCAAGCGCAAGGCCGTCGGTCGGCTTGGTGCCCGTGAGCGGGGCAAAATACAGCCCCACTGCGATCACCGCGATGGTCACCAGCGAGATGATCTCTTCTGGGTATCGCCCGCGCGCAAACGCGATGAACATCGCGACGGTTACAGCCATCGCGGCAATCGCGTGATAGGATGGAGCTTCCAACATGCCTGACCCGAAGGCTAGCCTGTCAGGACCTTCGCACAAGCCGAATGTGGAAAAACGCGGTGAGTGGTGCCCCTGGCCAGACTCGAACTGGCACTTCTTTCGAAACTCGATTTTGAGTCGAGCGCGTCTACCAATTCCACCACAGGGGCTGCCAGAGCGGATGATCGGGCTGTTAGCGAGCGACAATCCCGCTGGCAAGTGAAGCCAGCCAATGTTTCACGTGAAACCGAAGGTCTGCCACGCAGAAACATCGTCAACACGCAGGCTAAGGCGGGCCTAACCGGGGTCTGGAGAGGGTCTAACCTCCACCAGACCCGATCAAGGCCCTATCGCAGCGCGCTCGCCAGCAGCTTGTGCAGCTTGGAGTGCAGCGCATCATTGCCCGCCAGAACCTGCGCCGCAGGAATCGGTTCGGACCTGCCGCGGAAATCGGAAACGAACCCGCCGGCTTCGCGCACCAGCAAGCAGCCTGCCGCCGTGTCCCATTCGCTGAGGCCGCTTTCCCAGAACCCGTCGAACCGGCCCTGCGCCACGTAAGCCAGATCCAGCGAGGCCGCGCCAAAGCGGCGGATGCCCGCAACTTCCGGCCCGATCGCGCCGAAAATCCGGCTCCATTCGGCAAAGTCGCCGTGCCCGAAGAACGGCACGCCAGTTGCCACCAAAGCATCGGCCAAGCGCGCACGGCCTGAAACGCGCAGGCGCGCGTCCTGCAACCATGCCCCGCGCGATTTTTCTGCCCAGAAGGTCTGGTCGGTGATCGGTTGATAAACCACACCCGCAACCACATCGCCCCAGCCCTTTCCGTCCGCGCGCGGTTCCTGCGCTGCGATCGAGATGGCGAAATGCGGGATGCCGTGGAGGAAGTTGGTGGTGCCGTCCAAAGGATCGACGATCCAGCGCGGCATCCCCGGATCGCCTTCGATCACGCCCGCTTCTTCCATGACGAAGCCCCAGCCCGGACGGGCGGCAAGCAATTCGTCATACAGCGTGCGTTCGGCGCGGATATCGGCCTTGCTGACGAAATCGGCCGGGCCTTTGCGGCTGACCTGCAAATGTTCGACTTCGCCAAAATCGCGGCGCAAGCGCCCGCCCGCCTTGCGCGCGGCGCGCTCCATGACGCGAATAAGACCGGAAATTGCTGCCATGATCTGTGCTCAGCCCGCCTTGCCGACGTAGGCTTGCTCGTACACATCGACAATGATCCGCGTACCGCTGCCGATGTGCGGCGGAACCATGATGCGCACGCCGTTATCGAGGATCGCGGGCTTGTAGCTGGAAGAAGCGGTCTGCCCCTTCACCACGGCATCAGCCTCTACGATTGTGGCTTCAATCTGCGATGGCAGTTCCACCGAAATCGGCTTTTCGTCCCACAGTTCCAGCGCGACCTGCATCCCGTCCTGAAGGAAGGGAC
>JBIKSA010000002.1:0-117177 GCA_044348875.1 Erythrobacter sp.
TTCAGCGGGCGCGAATTCCGGGCGGCCAGCGTGGCCCGCTTCCTCCCACAACCGGTAAGCGACCCCCGGCTCCTGCCGCGCCGCGCGGCCGGCCCGCTGCGCAGCCGAAGCCTGTGACGCACGCCGCGTGACGAGGTGCGTGGTACCCGCCGCGCGGTCAAATTCGGCAAGCCGCGCCAAGCCGCTGTCGACCACCACGCTGACCCCGTCCAGGGTGAGCGAGGTTTCCGCAATCGCCGTGGCAAGCACGATTCGGCGGCGGCCTTCGGGATCGCGGCGGATGGCAGCGCGCTGTGCAGCCGGTTCGATCTGCCCGTGCAGCGGGTGGAGAGGCACGTCCGGAAGGCGCGCAGCCAGCCGTTCACGCACCCTCTCAATCTCACGCACGCCGGGCAGGAACGCAAGTATGTCGCCCCTTTCCTCGCGCCACGCGGTCATCACGGCGGCGGCGATGCGGTCCTCGATCTGTTGCGAACCGTCACCGCCGAGCCATTTGATCATCAGCGGAAAACTGCGCCCTTCGCTTTCGATGACGCAGGCATCTTTGCCCAGCAATCTCCCGAAACGCGCGCCGTCGATGGTTGCTGACATCACCAGCACGCGCAGATCCTCGCGCAGAACGGCCCGCGTTTCCAGCGCCAGCGCCAGGCCCAGATCGCTGTCGAGCGCGCGTTCGTGCGCTTCGTCGAACAGCAAAGCGGAAACCCCGGGAAGCTCCGGATCGTCCACCAGCCGGTTCACCAGAATCGCCTCGGTGACGACCAGGATGCGCGTGCGGGCCGAGGTCTTGCTGTCGAGCCGGGTCATATAGCCGACCGTTTCGCCCGGCTTTTCGCCGATCAAGTCCGCCATGCGTTCCGCTGCAGCGCGAGCGGCCACGCGGCGGGGTGATGTGACGATGATCTGGCCATTACACCACGGCTCGCCCAGCAGATCAGGCGCAACCGCCGTGGTTTTGCCAGCGCCCGGCGGCGCAATCAACACGCCCGCGCCCTGCCCGGCCAATGCGGCGCGGATTTCGGGAAGGACGGCGTGGATAGGCAGGTCGGGGTGCATCGCCCCGGCCGATAGCTTGCTCAATGCCCGCGCGCGACCGCGAATTGCGCAGCTTCGGCCATAGCCGCGCGCGCCTTGCCATCGGGGAAGATCGAGATCGCGTCGATAGCGCGGTGGGCGAAGTGCCGCGCCCGCTCACGCGTGTCTTCCAGGGCGTTGTGCTTGCCGATCAGCGCAATCGCATGAGCGAGGTCAGCGTCGGAGGAACGGTGCCCGATGATCGCGTCTTTCCAGAACTTGCGCTCTTCCTCGTTCCCGCGCGCAAAGGCGAGGATCACCGGCAAGGTCATTTTGCCCTCGCGGAAATCATCGCCCTGATCCTTGCCCATTTCAGCGGCGTCGGAATCGTAGTCGATGGCGTCGTCGACCAGCTGGAAGGCTACGCCCAAATTGCGGCCATAGGCTTCGAGCGCGCGCTCCTGTTCGTCCGAACATTCGGCGACCACGGCGCTGATCTGGCTGGCGGCAGCGAACAGCGCGGCGGTCTTGGCGCCGATGATATGAAGGTATTGTTCTTCGCTAGTGTTGATCTGGCGCTGGGCGGAAAGCTGAGAAACTTCACCTTCCGCGATTACGGCGCTGGCGCGGCTGAGGATCGAGAGGACCCGCAGCGACCCGTCTTCCGTCATCAATTCAAACGCGCGGCTGAACAGGAAATCGCCCACCAGCACCGTCGCCGGGTTGCCGAAAATGATGTTGGCTGCGGCTTTCCCACGCCGTAGTTCGCTGCCGTCCACTACGTCATCATGCAGCAGCGTGGCAGTGTGAATGAACTCGACCGCGGCGGCCAGCTTGTGATGGCGGGTGCCTTTGTACCCCACCAACTCTGCGCCAGCCAGCGTCAGCATCGGCCGCAAGCGCTTACCCCCGCCCGAGATCAGATGGCCGGCCAGACGCGGGATCAGCGGGATCTCGCTCTGCATCCGGTCAAGGATCACGGCGTTGACAGAATTCATCCCGCCCGCGGTCAGAGACAACATGGGATCGAGTGTCGGCGCCTTGCGCGGCAGGGGAATAATATCGGCGCTCATGCTATTGCGGCTCTAGGGTGGCCCGAGCGTGCTTGGCAAGCGCAGAATTGCTGCTAGTTTTACCCGCTATGCCGCAAAGTCCGCAATCACCACCCGAAGCCGATCCCGTATTGGCTGCCTTTCGCAAAAGCATCGACAACATCGATGCGGCGCTAATTCATATGCTGGCCGAACGGTTCCGGATCACCCAGGCGGTCGGTCAATACAAGGCCAAGGCCACCCTGCCCCCCGCCGATCCCGGGCGCGAAGCGCGTCAGATCGAGCGACTGAGGAAGCTTTCCGAAGAAGCCGACCTCGATCCCGAATTCTCCGAAAAATTCCTGCGCTTCATCATCGACGAAGTGATCCGCCACCACGAACGCGCGGCCGCGGGCTAGGGCGCATTACGGCGCTTCGTCCTCGCGCTGCGGAGACGGCCGCCGCGGTCAATCCGCGCGCGGCAGGCGCAGTTCTACCAGAAGGCCGCCCAAATCCTCGCTGCTGCGCAATTCGACGCTGCCACCATAGATTTCCGCCACATCACGCACGATAGCGAGGCCAAGACCGGTGCCGGGCTTGTCGGTATCCAGCCGCACACCGCGATCGAAGATGCGTATCCGCTCGGCCTCGGGGATGCCGGTGCCGTCGTCCTCCACCCAGATGAGGCACATTTTGGGATCGCGCGGTGCGTCGATTTCGTCAGGATCGATGGTCACGAACACGCTGCCTCCACCATATTTCGCGGCGTTTTCGATCAGGTTGCCAAGCAGTTCGTCAAGATCCTGGCGCTCCAGCGAAACGGTGGCCGCCCCGCTGCCTGCAATGTCCAGCCGACCTTCGGGGTACAGCCGCTCAACTGCGCGGCGCACGGCTTCGGCGCTGGCCATCACATTGGTTCGCGCATGGCCAACCGCGCGGCGACCCACCGCGCGGGCGCGGGCCAGATGGTGATCGACATGGCGCTGCATCGTCCGGGTCTCACGCATCACGGCCATGCCCAGATCGGGCGCGCTGGCGGTCGCGGCATTCGTCAACACGGTCAGCGGTGTTTTGAGCGCGTGCGCCAGATTTCCCGCGTGCCGGCGCGCCTCCTCTGCCTGACGCTCGGAATGTTCAAGCAAGCCGTTCAACTCCTCCACCAACGGCTGCACTTCCAGCGGGAGCGGATCGGTAATACGGCCCGCGCCCGTGGTGCGCAGGTTCTGGATCGCCGCCCGCACCCGCCGCAGCGGCGAAAGCCCATAGCGGATTTGCAGCAGCGCCATGACCAGCAGGCCAAGGCCCAACACTGCAAAGCTCCAGATCAGGATTAACCGTACCCGCCCGATCTGCGCGTCCATCTGCTCGGTTGCGCTGGCGACAGCGAAGGTCCAGCGGGTCTCGCTGCCGGGCAGGATCACGGTGCGTTCGGCAATACGCAGGGGTTCTCCGGCGAACTGGTCGGAGTTAAAAAAGTGCACATCGCTATCAAAGTGGTCGCCCTTCGCCTCGACGCCATCCAGCTTCAAGGTTCGGTCCCACAAGCTGCGCGAAGCTAGGGGTTCATAACGCCCACCGCTGATCTGCCAGTAAAGCCCGCTGCCCGGCTCCAGAAAGCGTTGATCGCCAAGTGTGCGATAGAAATAGATTTCGCTGCTCGCGTCGATCTCGGCGGAAGAGATCATGGCGGTCAGGATGTAATCGAGCTGTTCGTCGAAATTCCGTTCGACCTGCGTTGTCAGCGTGCGTTCCAGCGCTACACCGCCAACCAGCAGCAGCACAAAAATCCACCCGGCCGCGATCATCACCATGCGCCGTGCAAGGCTGGCACGGTGTTTACCTGCCGGGCGGGCTGTCAGATCGTCTCCCGGCCGCTGTTCGGGCACGTCTGCACCCTCGCCCTCAGGCAGCACGGCAGTCGCACCGCCGTCAGGATCCGCGCCTCCAGGCACACCCTTAAGCTCGGGGCGCGTCGGCGGGGTCGTCGAGGCTGTAACCGAGGCCACGGATGGTTGTTATCACGTCTGCGCCAAGCTTCTTGCGGATGCGGGTTACGAACACTTCTATGGTGTTCGAGTCCCGGTCGAAATCCTGATCGTAGATATGTTCGATCAACTCGGTACGGCTGACCACCTTGCCCTTGTGGTGCATCAGGTAGCTCAGCAGCTTGTATTCCTGCGCCGTCAGCTTGACCGGCTGACCCGCCAGCGTGACGCGGCCAGAACGGGTGTCCAGCCGCACATCGCCCGCAGTCAGTTCTGACGACGTATTGCCCGAAGCGCGCCGGATCAGCGCGCGCAACCGTGCGATCAGTTCCTCAGTTTGGAACGGCTTGGCAAGGTAATCGTCAGCGCCGGCATCAAGGCCCGCGACCTTATCAGACCAGCTATCACGCGCAGTCAAAACCAGCACAGGGAAGGTGCGCCCTTCGCGCCGCCACATGCCCAGGACGGTCAGCCCGTCAATTTCAGGCAAGCCAAGATCGAGCACGACGGCATCATAGTCCTCGGTCGAGCCCATGAAGTGCCCGTCTTCGCCATCGGTCGACAGATCGACGGCGTAGCCCTGGCCTTCCAGCGTCGCCTTGAGCTGCGCGCCGAGGGTGGGTTCGTCTTCGACGATCAGAATGCGCATGGTTTGACGTTGTCCTGATTAACGATGCGGCGGGTCGTGCGCTTTTGGCACGGGTGCGTCAAGCAACGCCGACGCGCCTTTCCCGTTGTTTTCCCCTGATGATCCTGCATCCCGGCCAGCGTCAGCGCGAACGACCGATGACCCGCCCGGTGCGGGCATCGACATCTACATAAGTCACGCGGCCTTCCTTGATGAACTTCAGGCGATAGGCGCGCGCCGTCGAATCATAGGCGAAGCCGAGATATTCGGCGTCACGCATCGTCGGCAGGATGCGCGCCTCGATTTCGCCCGATCGCATGATGTTTCCGGCCCGTGCCTCTCGCCGCGCCTCACCCTGATCGCCGCGCACCTGATCCTGCGCACCAGCAGCAGGTGCCGTCAGCATCAAGGCCACGATCGCGCCGAGGACAGAAGGAAAATAGGATTTCATGACCCGATCATGCCTAGCGGGTTTCCATTGAACAAGCCGTGAATGGTTTCAACCGGCGGTCGCAGCGCTTTGGCCCACCAATTCATAGCTGACCGTGACATTGATGCCGGTGGACACCATCCCCGGCTGCACCGGCGGCAAGGTAGCGAAATCGGCCGAGGCTTGGACCTTGGCCATTTGCGGCATCGGCCCGCTGCCCGACATGGATTCAGTGATGCTGAGCACCCTCGCCCCTGCATAACCAAGCATGGCGGCGTATGACTTCGCCTGCGCGGCCGCCCGCGCCATCGCCCGCGTCCGGGCTGTGTCAACGGCCGGCTGGACATCGTCGATCCCGAAGGCCGGGCCGCTCAGATCCGTCGCGCCTGCGGCGACCAGCACATCGAGCACCCGGCCGGTCTCGTCGATCTTACGCAGAATGATGCTGACCCGGTTGGCTGCCTGATAGCCGCGGAAGACCTGCTTCTGGGTGTCCTGATCGTAATCATACCGCGCATTGAGATTGATGCCGGTGGTCTGGATGTCCTTTTCCGCGATACCCAGCGTTTTGATGCGGGCGATCACCTTCTGCATCTCGGCCGAATTCTGTCGCAAAGCCTCGCTCGCGGTCGGAGCGTCGCTGGTCACGCCGGCGCCGATTGTAGCCAGATCGGGGGCGACTTGGACGCTTTCAAAGACACTGAGTTCGACCACCGGCCCGCTCGCCGCGATGTCAATCTGCGGCGCGGCTGCGACTACCGACGGCGCGGCGAGCGCCGTGGTCGCAAGAAAAGCGATGGCTGGTTTCATCATCAGGAAAATTCTCCAATTCGCCGTGCCAATGGGGTAGTCTGGCTTTCGCGCAACTGAACCGGATCGGCAGGCGGACTTGTCGCTGGGCGAGCGAAGCCCTAGGTGGCGGCGCAATGGCACAGCCCCCCATCTTTTCGTTTGAAGGCCTCGCGTTGCAACAGGGAGGTCGCTGGCTGTTCGGCGGGCCGACGCCGACCACTGGCGCAGCACCGATCGACCTGCATGTTCTGCCGGGTGACAGGTTGGCACTTATCGGGCGGAACGGCGCGGGCAAAACTACGCTGCTGCGGCTGATCACCGGCCAGATCGAAGCGGATCGCGGACTGCGCCGGATCAAGCCGGGGACGAAAATCGTCTTCCTTGAACAGGACCCGGATTTCAAATCTTTTGCCACCCTGATGGACTTCGCCATCGGCGGCACTGATGCGCCCGCCGCGCATGAGGTCGAAGCCATCGCCGGGCAGCTGGGCATCGATATGACCCGCCCCGCCGATACCGCAAGCGGCGGCGAAAAACGCCGCGCCGCCATTGCCCGGGCGCTGGCGCAGGAGCCTGATCTCATCCTGCTGGACGAACCCACCAACCACCTCGATCTGGCTGCGATTGATTGGCTGGAGGATTGGCTGTCACGTTACCGCGGTGCCTTCGTCACTATCAGTCATGACCGCACGTTCCTGACCCGTCTGACCCGGGCCACCCTGTGGCTCGACCGGGGCACCTTGCGCCGCAAGGATGTGGGCTTTGGCGGCTACGAAGCGTGGGAAGAAACGGTCTACGCAGAAGAGGCCCGCAATGCCGATCGCCTTGATGCGAAACTGAAACTGGAAGCGCACTGGCTGGAACGCGGCGTGACTGCGCGCCGCAAGCGCAATCAGGGCCGGTTGGAAAAACTCCACCAGATGCGGGCTACCCGGGCGGCGATGATATCGGGCGCAGGGACGGCCAAACTCAAGCTCGCCAGCGATGACGACTTCAAATCGAAATCTGTGATCGTCGCGGAAAATATTTCAAAGACTTATGGCGAGCGGACGATCGTCAAACCGTTCAGCCTGCGCATCCAGAACGGCGACCGCATCGGGATTGTCGGATCAAACGGCGCGGGCAAGACCACCCTGCTGAAGTTGCTCACCAAAGAGCTTGAACCCGACACCGGCACTGTCACCCATGCGCGCACGTTGACGGGCGTGATGATCGACCAGCAAAGAAAGCTGCTGGAACCGGGCGCCACGGTCCGCCAGATTCTTGCCGAAGGGGGCGATTGGATCGATGTTCGCGGGGTGCGAAAGCACGTCATGGCTTACCTCAAGGACTTCCTGTTCGATCCTCGTCTGGTCGATACCAAGATCGGCATTCTGTCGGGCGGAGAACGATCGCGCTTGTTGCTGGCCCGCGAATTTGCCCGTACGGCCAACCTGCTGGTGCTGGACGAGCCGACCAATGACCTCGACCTTGAAACCCTTGATCTGCTTCAGGAAGTCATTGCCGATTTCGACGGCACCGTGCTGATTGTCAGCCATGACCGCGACTTTCTTGATCGCACAGTGACCATCACGCTGGGCCTCGACGGATCGGGCAAGGTGGATATTGTGGCCGGCGGCTATGCCGATTGGGAGGCCAAGCGCAAAGCGCCTCAAACCGGGGGCAAGACGGGGTCTAACGGGGGTCAAAGCCGGGCTACACCACCTCAAACCGCCCCTGAAAACAAGCCCGCTGCGGCCCCCAAGCTTTCCTACAAGGACCAGCGGGATTACGAAATCCTGCCCGCCCGGATCGAGGAACTGGAAGCCGCCATCGCCAAGGGTGAGGCGCTGCTGGGCGATCCTGAGCTCTACGCGAAAGAACCGCAACGGTTCGCGACCATCAGTCAGGGCATCGCCAACGCCCGGGCTGAAAAGGACGCGGCGGAAGAACGCTGGCTGATGCTCGCCGAAATGGTCGAGGGCGGGTGACGTCCCCCGTGCCGGGGGATCACATCGAAGCACTCCGCGCGGCGATTGCTGACTGCACCTTGTCTGCGGCGCAGCTCCCGTTCGGCCCGCGTCCAATCGCGCGCTTTTCCCCGACCAGCCGCATCATCATCATTGGGCAGGCGCCGGGCACCAAGGTCCACGGCAGCGGTGTCCCCTAGGACGATGACAGCGGTGACCGGCTGCGCGGGCGGGATGGGGATCGACAAGGCCAGTGACGGCGATGCTGTGTCACGTGATCCGGTAGAATTCCGCGACCCGTTCCAGCGCGATGCGCAGCACCAACTTGCCGCTGCGCACCGGCCAGCCCAGCGTCTTTTCCGCTTCGGGCAAGCCCTCACCCGCGCAGATGACGCGCCACAGGATATCCTCCAACCCCCGCCCCGCCGCGCGGATCGCGCCGTCAAACCGCCGCCGCGCCGCGATCTGTTTTTCGGTGGCCGAAAGCCCGCGCTCTCCCGTCGACTTCACCCGCACCGGATCCCAGCGCATGGTGATGCTGGGCGAAAGCTGCGCCTTTTCATAATCCGCCCGCAGCGCCTCGCCGGCATCAAACAGCCGCGTATCGAGGTGTCCGCGCGCGTGCAGCCAAGCCAGCGGGCTTTCCGCAAGATTGACTGTGACCGTGCGGCGCGGTCTTGCCCCACCTTTGATCGCGCCGGTGCGCGGGCCTTCGGGGGTGAGTTCGCGTTCGACCAACTGGCGCGTCATTGTGTTTCCTCCACGTGTTCAACGGGTGAGGCTTGCCAAGTCGGCGCATCTGTAGGAAAGAACAAACCAATCCGGTTAATTCACGCGAGAACTCCATGACCAACCGCATCCGCGATATCCGTAAGGCGAAGGGCCTCACCCTCTCCGATCTGGCCGCCACCTGCCATCCGCCAACCACCGCGCAGACCATCGGGCGACTGGAAACCGGGATGCGCAGCCTCTCGCTGGTGTGGATGAACCGCATTGCCGCCGCACTGGGCGTTGACCCTGCCACCCTGATGCGCGCCGATGCTGCGGCCCATGCGCAGATTGTCGCCGAACTGGGCCAAGCAGGGCCGGAAGCGCTGTCCGCCCCGCGTGAGGCGTTGCTACCCAGCGCGCTGGCGGGCGATGATAGCCCGCCGCCCATGGTGCTGTCCGTCACCGCCAGCATCGGCGAATATCGCCCCGGCGATCTGGTGTGGCTGCGCCCACTTGATCCAGCCAAGGCGGCCAGCGCTATCAATCGCGATTGTCTTTTGCCGAAGCCGGGCGGGCGCTTCGCCTTCGGACGGCTGATCGACCGGCGCGGCACATTGGTCGGACTGTTGCCGCCGGGGGCCGGGCAAAAGCAGGTGGTGGTCGACAATCCGGCGTGGATTGCGGTTGCCTTCATGCTGGTCAGGCCGCTGTAAGAGGCCCGAGATGAAACACGTACTTGCCCTGTCGACGCTGTATCCCAATCCGGTCAATCCGCGCTTTGGCACCTTTGTCGCCCGGTCACTGGAGGCGCTGACCAAGCGCGGCGACTGGCGCGTTACGTTGATCAATCCCATCGGCCTGCCACCGCTGGCGCTGGGCCGATACCGCCCGCTGGCCGAACTGCCGGAGACAAGTGAGGAAGGGGGCATCACCATCTACCGCCCGCGCTTCACCCTGATCCCGCGCATCGGCGCATGGCGTAACGCAGCAGCGATTGCGCGCGCCGCGCTGCCACTGGTGCGGCGCATCCATGCCGTGACGCCCATCGATGTGCTGGACGCGCAGTTCTTCTTCCCCGATGGCCCTGCCGCCGCGCAAATCGCGCGCGAAACGGGCCTGCCGCTGTCGATCAAGGCGCGGGGCAGCGACATCACTTTCTGGGGCCATCAGGATTTCGCCCGCCGCCAGATGCTGGAGGCGGCACACACCGCCAGTGGGTTGCTTGCCGTCAGCCGCGATCTTGCGGCGCAAATGGTCCTGATGGGCATGGATGAACGCAAGATCACGCTGCATTACACCGGGCTGGACCGCGACCGTTTCCGGCCTTTCGATCACACCCAGTTACGCCGCCAGCTTTCAGAAGAACTGGGCTTTGCCATGCCCGACAATGCCCCGCTGCTGACCTGCGTGGGCGCGCTGATCGAGCGTAAGGGACAGCGCATCGCCATCGCCGCGCTGCGCAACATTCCCGGCGCCCGCCTGGTGCTGGTTGGCAAGGGTGAGGATGAGGCCCGGCTACGCGCGCAGGCCGCAAGCGATGGCGTGGCGGAGCGGGTGTTCTTTGCAGGATCGCTCGACCATGACCTGATGCCGTTGATCCTGTCGGCTTCCGATGTGATGGTACTGCCGACGGCGAATGAAGGTCTGGCCAATGCCTGGGTCGAAGCGCTCGCTTGCGGAACACCGGTGGTGACCTGCGATGTCGGCGGCGCGCGCGAACTTATCGCCAGTGACACTGCCGGACGGCTGGTAGACCGCAATCCAGCGGCGGTAGCAGCAGGCGTCAACGCGGTGCTGAACGCCCCGCCCCCGCGCGAGGCGGTAGCGGCCCTGACCGAGAATTTCAGCTGGGACGCCAACGCCGCCGCGCTGGCCGCACATTACGAAAAGCTGGTTAGCGAGGCGTAAGCCCCGCCCCCCGTCACACCTCGCCGCGCGCGATCTTTTCCTGACGATCCGCCGCCGTTTCAGTCGGGATAAAGCTGTTCGACGTTACGCCCATCCAGATCAGCAGCGGGCCGGCCATATAGATTGACGAATAGGTGCCGATGAAGAGGCCTACGGTGATCGCCGCCACCATGCCGAACAGGCTGGGCGGGCCGAAGATCAGCAGCGGGATCAGCGCGATGAACAGCGTCAGCGACGTCATTACAGTGCGCGACAGCGTCTCGTTCACCGACAGATCGAGCAGTTCGGCCATGGGCATCTTGCGATATTTCTTCAGGTTCTCGCGGATGCGGTCATAGACGACGATGGTGTCGTTCAGCGAATAACCGATGATTGCAAGGATCGCGGCGACGATCTGGAGGCTGAACTCCATCTGCGTCAACGCGAACAGCCCGACGGTGACAGATACGTCATGCACCAGCGCAAACATCGCGCCGACGCCGAACTGCCATTCGAAACGCACCCAGATGTAGAGCGATACCGCCGCCATTGCCGCCAGCAGCGCGAGGATCGCCTGATCGCGGAACTCGCCTGCGACCTTGCCCGATACCGTGTCGTTGCCGTCCCGACGCGCGTCGGGGTATTCCGCCTTGATGGCGGCGATCACCTTGTCACCGATTGCGGTTGCCGCGCCCGGCGTGTCCTCTGCCCCTTCGGGCAGCGCCACACGGATCGAAACCTGGTTCGGCGCACCGAATTCCTGCACCACCGGGTCGCCGTAACCAAGCCCGCCGACCAGTTCGCGCAAGGACGCGATCGGGGCGGTCTGCTTCTGCTGGAAGGTCATGCGCACTTCCTGCCCCCCGGCGAAATCGACGCCGAAGTTGAGGCCGTTGGCCAGCACCGCCGCCCAGCTCCCGAAGATCAGCACAAGGCTAAGCACGAAGAACGGGATCCGCAGTTTCAGGAACTTGATGTTGGTATTGTCGGGGACGAGCTTCAGGAGTTTCATGACAGCGCGCTCCTTAAATCGTGATGTCGTTGGGGCGCGTCTTGCGCAGCCACCCGGCGACGAACATGCGGGTCAGCGTTACCCCGGTGAAGACCGAGGTCGCGATGCCGATCACCAGCACAACCGCAAAGCCTTTGACCGGCCCCGAACCGAACGCGAACAGCGCCACGCCGGAAATGACGTTGGTGAGGTTTGCGTCCCAGATCGCGCGGCTGGCTTCCTTGTACCCGGTCTCCACCGCGGCGATGACCTTGCGGCCGCGCGCGCGTTCTTCCCGGATACGTTCATTGATGAGCACGTTGGCGTCCACGGCCGCACCGATGGTGATGACGAAACCTGCGATCCCCGGCAGGGTCAGCGTGAAACCGCCCAACGCCATCAGGCCCAACAGCATGAGCACGTTGAACACCAGCGCGATGGTCGCATAGACGCCGAAGCGGCCATAGGTCGCCGCCATCAGCGCGATCACGGCCAGGCTGCCGATCCCCATCGCGAGCATGCCCTTGCGGATCGAGTCCGCGCCAAGGTCTGGCCCGACAGTGCGCTCCTCGACAACCGCCAGTGGCACCGGCAAAGCGCCAGAACGCAGTGCAATGGCGAGCTGGTTTGACGATTCCGGCGTGAAGCTCCCCGAAATCTGGGCGCGGCCGCCCACAATCGGTTCATTGATGTTCGGCGCCGAAAGCACCTGTCCATCAAGAATGATGGCAAACGGCTTGCCGACATTTTCGCTGGTCAGCTTGGCAAACTTGGCCCCGCCCTGCGCATCGAAGGCGATGTTGACGACGCTCTGGTTGCTCTGTGGGTCAACGCCGGCCTGCGCGCCGGTGAGATTGTCACCGCGAATGCCCCCCAACCGCTGCACCGCAATCGACTGGCCTTCACCCGGTGTGCCAGGTGCGTAGGGGAAAATCTCGCTACCCGGGGGCGCAATTCCAGCCTGTATATTGGTCGGCAAGGCGTTGAGATCGACCAGCTTGAATTCGAGCTGCGCGGTCTGGCCCAGCAACTGCTTAAGCGCGTCGGGATCCTGCAGGCCCGGCACCTGCACCACGATGCGCGTTTCGCCCTGACGAATGATCGTCGGTTCGCGTGTGCCAAGTTCATCAATCCGGCGGCGCACCACTTCCGTGGCGCTGTCCATAGCATCATCGATCGCCTGGCTGACGCCAGCATCGGTCTGTTCGAGCACCATGCGCTGGCCATCGACGACCTGCAATTCCCACTCGCGAACGGTGGTGGCGCCTTGCATCGTAGGCTCGATCAACCCGCGCGCGCGGTCAATATCGCCAGCGTCATCCAGCATGAAGGACAACTGCCCCCCGGCTGTCGACACATCACCGATGCGGATGCGCGGCTTGGCATTGCGCATCAACTGGCGGATGGATTCTTCCATGTTCTGGAGCCGCTGTTCGCGCACATCGCCTGCCTTGGCTTCGAGCAGCAGGTGCGAACCGCCGGCAAGGTCAAGCCCGAGGTTAACCTCGGGATCGGGCAGCGCTGCGGGCCAATCCAGCCCCCCGACATTGAACAGCGAAGGCAGCGCCAGCAGCGATGCTGCCAGCGTCACCGCCCACAGGCTGAGCTTTTTCCAAAGGGGAAAATCGAGCATTGCGTCAGGGTCTCACACGCAAAGGGGGACAACGGCGGACAGTCATGTGACCGGCCGGATCAATCGTTGGCGGGATTGCCGCCCGGCGGGATGATGTCGCCGATGGTCGCCTTGATCGCCTTGACCCGGACATTGGTGCCCAGTTCCAGTTCGACATAGGTCTCGTCCACCTTGATCACCTTGCCCACAAGCCCGCCTGCGGTGACGACCTGATCGCCCTTTTTGACGGCGCCTATCTTGGCCTGATGTTCCTTCTGCCGCTTCATCTGCGGGCGGATGATCAGGAACCAGAAAATCGCGATCATGCCGATAATCGGCAGGAAGCTGATCCAGGCCGGAGGTGCTGCAGCAGCGCCCGCTCCGGCAGCGGCAAGAAGGTTGAATGTCATGCGTTAAAGCCTGTCGGATCCGTTGAAGGTATGGGAAGACGGCTCCGTTCTGCGCACATCGCGTGCCGCAATCCGGTGTCCCCTTCCGTTCAAGTGGGCGCGACTAGCAGTATTGCAAGCAACCCGCAATCGCGGGGTGATTTTGCAATTGTGCTGGAGCACGGCGAAAACCACTCGCCCGGCCGGCCGGTAGGTGGCTCACAAAACAAACACACCCTCAAACCCGCTTGCCAGTCCGCACAGGCGCTCCTATAGGCGCCGCTCCACTGGTGACGGGACGTAGCGCAGCCTGGTAGCGCATCACACTGGGGGTGTGGGGGTCGGAGGTTCGAATCCTCTCGTCCCGACCAGTGGAAATTTCTTCCTCCGGCGTTGAGACACGTCGCCGCGCGGTAATTGCGCGCGGGCGGAGGACGGTTTAGGCTTGCCAGAGCCCTACTTGCGAAAGCCGCCCTTCCAACATGACCAGCTGGCGTCACGCCGCTCCCGTTGACGATATCCGCGAAGCGCTGCTGGCCGCGACTGTGCTGCCGCGCGCCTTTGCCATCGCGACGCTGGTGGCGGTGGACGGATCGGCGCCGCGCGATGTGGGGGCCCAAATGCTCGTCACGGATAGTGATTATTGGGGCTTCCTTTCGGGCGGCTGTATCGAAGCCGATGTGGCCCGCCACGCACGCGACGCCATGAAGGACGGCAAGTCGCGCCTGCTGCGTTACGGCGAGGGCAGTCCGTGGATCGATATCAAGCTGGCCTGCGGATCGGGGATTTCGGTGCTGGTCGAACCGGTGGCGGCAGATGAACCGGCGGTTGCCACGCTGCTGGCAGGCTGGACGAAGCGTCAACCGGTGCTGTGGTCGAGCGACGGGCGGGAACGCAGCGCCGAACCTGTCGCCCCTGCCCCTGACGGTGTCCCTGACGATACCCCTGCCGATCACTGGGACGGCGCACGTTACACCCGCCTGTTTCCTCCGCCCTTGCGGCTGGTGCTAGTAGGCGAGGACGGCGCGGCGCTGACCGCCTTTGGGATGGCGCGCGACTTGGGCTGGGACGCCGCGCTGATCGCGCCGGGCGGTCCGGACGCGCCGCCCTTTCCCGGTATCATCTATCACCGCAGCGATCCGGCGAGCGCCCTTGCCGCCATCGGGATCGACCGCTGGACCGCCATCGCAGTGCTTTCCCACGACCGTGAAGATGACGAGCGCGGTTTGGCCGCCGCGCTGAAAAGCGAAGCCTTTTATGTTGGCGCCATTGGCGCGCGTTCTCGGCTGGAGGCGCGTGCAGCGCGGCTGCGCGGACACGGCGTGAGCGAGGCGCAGATAGCGCGTCTGCACGCGCCGATCGGGCTTTACGGTTTCGGCAAGGCGCCGCGCGATGTCGCGCTGTCGCTGGTGGCCGACATTGCGCAGGTCTTCCACGCCAACGCCGCTGCGGCCAGATCGGCAGCCGTGTCGATATCCATAAGCGCGCCGTTATCGGCAGTGTCGCAATAGGCGACCACATCGGGCCGCTGATTGAGAAGCGCTGTTGCCCCCTGATCGCCTGTCAGGGTCATCAGATCAGCAAAGGCAGCGCGGGTGAAGGCGACGGGGTGGCCGGGCTTGCCCTCGCAGCGGGGCCGCGCGGCAAAGCCCGCCTCGCTCGCCGCAACGGCCAGAGCAGCGCACAGACCCACCGGCACCAGCGGCATATCCCCGAGGAACACGCACACGCCGGGCGCGTCCGGTGCAAGCGCGTCAATTCCGGAGCGCAAAGTGGCGGCCATGCCTTCGGCCCATTCGGGCGCATGGACGATCCGGCACGGCACGCCCGCCAAGGCCGCGCGCAGCCCTGCGTCATCCGCGCCGGTCACTACCAGCGTCTCGGCAAAGCCTGTGCCGGCAACCCGTTCGGCCACGCGCCGGATGACCGGTGCGCCCGCCAGATCAGCCATCAACTTGCCACCGCCAAAGCGCCGCCCCGCTCCCCCGGCGAGGATCAGCGCCGACCAGCCCTGCAACTTACGCCTTGGCCTGCGCCAGAAGCGGCAGATTGCGGATGCGCTTACCGCTCGCCGCGGCAAGGGCATTGGCGAGTGCGGGTGAGGCAGGCGGAAGGCCCGGTTCGCCAATCCCGCCGGTCTTCGCCCCGCTTTCAATGAAATGCACATCAATCTGCGTCGGCGCTTCGGCGAGTTTGAGGATCGGGTAGTCGGCGAAATTGCTTTCCACCACCGCGCCTTTGTCCAGCGTCACCTGTTCACCGATGGCCGATGACAGCCCCATGATCAGGCCTCCCGCTATCTGCGCTTCGGCGTTCAAGGGGTTCACCGTGGTGCCGCAGTCGACCACCGCCCATGCTTTCAGAACATCGGGGCTGCCGTCTTCCTTCATCCCTGCCTCGACCACTTCGGCCACGATCGTGCCGAAGCTTTCGACAATCGCAATGCCGCGTCCCACGCCTTCGGGCAGCGGCGTACCCCAGCCGGAACGCTTGGCCACCATGTCCAGCACCGCGATATGCCGCGAACCGGGAGCGAGATGCTTACGCCGGAACTGGTAGGGATCCTCACCCGCCGCCGCAGCGAGTTCATCCATGAAGCTTTCGGTATAGAACCCGATCTGGGTCGCATTGACCGACCGCCACGGCCCGTCGATCTGGTTCGACTGATAGGCGAAATGGCGGCGCGAGGTTGCCGGGATATTGTAGATGAACGGCACCTCGCCTTCGGCATTGCCGCTTTGGGCGTAATCCATACGCAGCCCGGTGATCGTGCCGTCCTTGATCGCGGCCTTCAAACCTGCTGACGATTGCGGGCGATATGTGCCGCGGCGTACGTCTTCCTCACGGCTCCAGATCAGTTTGACCGGATAGGGCACCTGCTTGGCCAGCAGCGCGACCTGATCGATGATCTCGACGATATCGGGGAAACGCCGGCCAAAGCCGCCGCCCATGATCATCGGGTTGAAGATGATGTTGTCGACATCCAGCCCCGCCGCCTTGGCCGCGCGGGTGCGGGTGCTGAGCGGGTCCTGCAACCCACCCCACAGGTGGAGGGTGCCGTCCTTGAAATGGCCGGTCAGCGCAAATGGTTCCATCATCGCGTGGTGAAGGAAGGGGACGCGGTATTCGGCTTCGACCACCTTTGCGCCTGACGCGCCGAACGCGGCCTCGACATCGCCATCGCCGGCTTCGTTATCGGGCTTGCCGCCAGCGATCAGCTTGGCCTGGGCGGCGTAAATCGCTGGCGAGGACATTCCACCATGCCCGCCATCGGTGAACTTGGGCGATAACGCGGCGAGGCCTTTTTGTGCCTGCCAGTAACCCTTCGCGATGACGATTACCGCGTCATCTAGCTTCACGACCTTCTCGACACCGTTCACGGCCAGCGCAGGCGCCGCGTCGACGGATTCCAGCTTCCCGCCCCGCACCGGAGCCCCCGCAATGGTGGCGACGCGCATATCGGGCAGCGTAAAGTCGATCCCGTAAACCGCGCTGCCATCGATCTTGGCAGGGATATCGCGCCGCGCCACAGGCTTGCCGATCAGCTTCCACTGATCGCGCGTTTTGAGAACCGGATCGCTGCTGAGCGAACGCGCCGCCGCGCCTGCCGCCAATTCGCCATAGCGCAGCGACTTGCCCGTTTTGGCGTGAGTTACGACGCTATCGGCCGTGGTCAGTTCGCTGGCAGGCACGCCCAGCCGGTCAGCCGCTTCGTCGATCAGCGCCATCCGTACCGCCGCGCCAGTCTTGCGCATCCCGACTTCGCCCGTGAAGCGGATCGCGGATGATCCGCCGGTGATTTGGATTGGCATTGAACGCGCCATCATCCCGATGATCGCATCGGGCAGCAGACCAGCGACCATCTCGCCCACCATCGAGGGCAGGAAGCCCTTGGCCAGCGCCGCATTGGCAAAGGCAAGGTCTGCCGGGGCCTGTTCCACCTTCACCTTGTCCCACGCCGCATCAAGCTCGTCCGCGAGCATTTGGCCCAGCGCCGTATGCGATCCCTGACCGAAATCGATATGCGGGGAGAACACGGTGACGGTGTCGTCATCGGCGATCTTCATCCACGTGAGAAAGCCGTGCTCACCCTCGCCCACAGTCAGCGCTTTTGCCTTCGCCTTGGCGCTGCTGTCGGTCCACCACACGCCGAACACGCCGCCACCGACGATCAGCGCGCTGCCGATCAGGAAGATGCGGCGCTTGACGCCCTTCTTCTTCGGCTTGGCCGCGGGAGCCGGGGCTTCAGGCAGATCGAGATCGAGATCGGGATTGGGATTGTCAGCCATCATGCCTCTCCCGTCTGTGCAGCAGCGCCTGTGGCGGCAAGGATCGCCTTGCGAATGCGCGGATAGGTACCGCAGCGGCAGATATTGGTCATCGCCTCGTCAATCTGCGCGTCGGACGGCGTGCCAACCCGCTCGATCAGCGCGACCGCCGCCATGATTTGGCCAGATTGGCAATATCCGCATTGCGGCACCTGCGCGTCGATCCATGCGGCCTGCACCTTGTGGAGCACCCCGTCAGCGCCCTTCAGCCCTTCGATGGTGGTCACCGCCTTACCGGCAATATCACTCACCGGCACGCTGCACGAACGCGTGACCGCGCCGTCGATATGCACCGAACACGCCCCGCAGGCCGCAATGCCGCAGCCGAACTTTGTGCCGGTCATGCCGAGATCATCACGCAAGACCCACAGCAAGGGCGTGTCGGCATCTGCCTCCACGCTCACCGGCTTGCCATTCACCGAAAATGCGATTGCCACCGCGTAATCCCCCTGTTCGAATTTGCGTCCTTCATAACAACCTGTCGCGGCCCCGCCTAATGGAAAGAGGCGAGGCGTACCGGAGGTACCACCAGCGTTCGTCGATGAGCGATCCCGTTTAGACGAAGGCGTGGTTGGCAAGTACTCGACACGGCGCGACTTTTCCGGCCAAGCGCACAGCATGATCTGCGCCAATCACTTTTCTGCCGCTGCATGGATTGCCGTGGCCGCAGTACTCGCTGTGCCCGCTGCGGCACAGGACGAGGGCACTGTTACAACCGTGGCCGCAACGCCGCAGTCGACGCGCAGCACCTTTCTGCCCGAAGACTTCGCGCGGTTTGCCCCGCGCAGCGCCTTCGACATGGCTCGCAACGTACCCGGTTTCTCGATCCGCGAAGGTGATGGCGCCCGCGGGCTCGGCCAGGCCGATACCAATGTGCTGATCAACGGGCGCCGCATTCCGGGCAAGGCCAATGGCCCGCTCGAAGCATTGCGCCGAATTCCTGTCGAAGATGTGGTGCGGCTGGAACTAGTGGACGGCGCCAGCCTCGGCATTGGCGGGCTGACCGGACAGGTGCTCAACCTTGTCACCCTCGCCAGCGGGCGGGTCTCCGGGCAGTTTCGCTACAATCCGGAATTCCGCACCATCGACGTGACCCCGCGGCTGCTTCAGGGAAGCGTGGCCCTGGCCGGCAGCGGCGCGAAAAGCGAATGGACGCTGGCGCTGCGTAACGAATCCAATCGCCGCGGCAACGAAGGGCCCGAAGAGGTCTTCGACGGCGCCGGCACGCTGGTAGCTTTGCGCGATGAAATCGGTCGCTTTTACAATGACCGCATCAGCCTGTCAGGATCATACAGCCGCACCGCCGACAATGGCAGCATCCTCAATCTCACCGGCCAAACGCAGGGATTCATCTTCCGCGACACCGAAAGTTCCGCGCAGCGCGCGCCCGGCGGGATCACCGAACGGGTTCGCAACCTGCGCCGCACCGAAGACGAATTCAATTTCGAGCTGGGCGCGGATTACGAATTCGGCTTCGGGCCTGGGCGGCTCAAGCTGATCGGCTATCACCGCTACGAAGACAGCCCCTTCACCAATAGCGTGTTGACAAGCTTCACCGATAACCGTGCGCCGCAAGGGTCTCTGTTCGTGCAGGACGCGGACGAAGGCGAAACGATCCTGCGCGGGGAGTATACCGTGGCGGCAGAGGGCGGAAACCTTGTCGCCGCGGTCGAAGGCGCGCGCAATTATCTCGATATCACCTCCGCCTTTTCCGAACGCGATGCCGCCGGGGTGTTGCAGCCGCTGGCGCTCGAAGGCGCAAGCGCGCGGGTGGACGAGGACCGCGTCGATGCAGGGCTAACGTGGAGCCGCGCGTTGGCGAATGGCCTCCAGTTGCAAGTTTCCGCGGGGGGGGAATATTCGCAGATCAGCCAGTCCGGGCCGCTTGGCCTCACCCGCACGTTCTGGCGGCCCAAAGGCTTCGTCTCGCTCGACTGGAAGGTGGACCCGGATCTCAACCTCGCCGGCCGGATCGAACGGGTAGTGGGGCAGCTCAATTTCTTCGACTTCATCGCCACGGTTGATCTCGATCAGGACCGCGCCGACGCCAGTAATGCCAACCTGAAGCCCGAACAAAGCTGGGTTTACGAGCTTGAGGCAAGCTGGCGGCTCGGCGCGCTCGGCAACCTCACGATGAGCGGCTACCTTGAAGATCTGATCGACGTCGTCGACCAGATTCCGCTGGCGGGCGGCGGACAGGCGCCGGGCAACCTGCCGTCGGCACGCTTTTACGGATTTGAAACGCAGGCCACGCTGCTGTCCGACGGAATCGGCTGGAAGGGCACGCGCTTCGATTTCACCGTCGGCTGGAACCAGAGCCAGGTGCGCGATCCGCTGCTCGGATTTGTGCGCGAAGTGTCAGGCAACGAACTGGTGTCGCTCGAACTCCGGCTGCGACACGATATCCCTGACAGCAACTGGGCCTTCGGCACGCGCGGAGACTGGACGAAGGTAGCGCAGGTCGTAAGGCTTAACGAAATTTCGCTTGCACAGCCAAGCTTTGCGCAGGCATTTGCCTTCCTCGAAAACAAGGACATCGCGGGCCTGACCGTGCGTGCGCGGGTCGGCAATCTGCTCGATCAGGCTGACCGGTTCGAACGCACCGTGTTTGCAAATCGCACCGCCGGACAGGCCGCCTTCAGCGAACGCCGTGACCGGCGGTTCGGGACGATCTTCAGCTTCGATGTCGAGGGTTCGTTCTAGGCTTGTCGGCAGTCCACGCGCTTCGTAAGCGGGGTACGAGGAGAGACGCTTCATGACCCACGCCGCCCCCGCCGCCCCCAGAATGCGTTCATGGCTGTTCGCCCCCGGCGATAGCGAAAAGAAGATGGGCAAGGCGATCGGCAGCGCAGCGGATATCGCGCTGCTTGATCTGGAGGACTCCGTCTCGCCCGAAAACAAGGCGGCGGCGCGTGCGATGGTGGCCGAGGTGATCGCCGCATCGGACAACCGCGCAAGGCTGTGGGTGCGGATCAACCCGATTTCGACCGCGGACTGCATCGCCGATCTGGCTGCGATCATCCCTTCGCGCCCCGGCGGGATATTTCTGCCCAAGGCGGAAGGCGCAGCCGACATTACACAGCTCCACCATTACCTGACCGCGCTAGAGGCGGCGAACGGCATCCCTCAGGGGCGCACGCTGATTGCCGCGCTGGTGACCGAGACGGCAGCGGCAATGTTCCGCACCGGCGAATATGCGGGCGACTATCCCGGCAAGGCACGGTTGGCGGCGATGAGCTGGGGGGCGGAGGACTTGTCGTCGGCGCTCGGCGCGCGTGAACAGCGCGGGCCGGACGGCGAATATGCGCACACCTATGAAATGGCGCGCAGCCTGTGCCTGATCGGCGCTTCGGCAGCCGGGGTTGCGCCGATCGAGACCGTGCAGCCGGAGTTCCGCGACCTGGAGGCTTTGGAACGGCGAGCGAAGGCCGTGCGCGCGGCTGGTTTTCGGGGGATGTTGGCAATCCACCCGGCGCAAGTCGAACCGATCAACGCCGCTTTCACGCCGAGCGCCGAGGAACTCGCCCATGCCCGCGCGGTGGTGCAAGCCTTCGCCGATCATCCGGGCGCAGGCGTGGTTGCCTTGGACGGCGCGATGCTGGACCGCCCGCATCTGGCTCTAGCGCAGCGCCTGCTTGCCGAGGCCGGCGGGAAATAGGTTAAATGCCTTTCCTACCTTAACCTATTTGGTCAATTTCGAAGCGACTCAACAACGCAGGAGCGCACGCAATGGCCCTAATCGACATTCTCATCGGCCCCATAGCGGCGATCATCGACAAGATAATTCCCGACAAGGAAGCCCGGGCGAAAGCCAAGCTGGAATTGATCGCGCTCGAAGGGACGCAGGAAATGCGCATGATCGAAGCGCAGCTTCAGGCGATCGTGGCCGAGGCGAATTCGAAAGACCCCTGGACCAGCCGCGCCCGCCCGAGCTTTCTGTATGTCATGTACATCCTGCTGCTCGCGGCGTTGCCGATGGGGCTGCTGAGCGCCTTCAGTCCCTCGGCGGCGCATGACATCGCGGCGGGGATGAACGCCTATCTGGCGGGTCTGCCCGAGCCGCTCTATGCGCTGTTTGGCACCGGTTATCTGGGCTACACGGCCGCGCGGCAATGGGGCAAGGTCAAGGGCGTGGATCGGTAAGCCGAGCTCTGCCTTCTCCCGAACTTCTGTACGGCGCACCCCTTCCCCGCTGCCCGCCTTCCCGCTATCCCCGCCCCCATGACCAACCTCGTCTACGTTCTCAACGGCCCCAACCTCAATCTTCTCGGCACGCGTGAGCCGGAGATTTATGGCACCACCACGCTCGACGATATTGCCGGGATGCTCGAAGATCGCGCCCGCGAACTCGGGCTCGAAATCGAGATGCGCCAGACCAATCACGAAGGGATGCTAGTCGACTGGCTGCATGAAGCGCAGGCGGAAGGCGCGCGGGCGGTGCTGCTTAATGCTGCGGCCTATACCCACACCTCCGTCGCACTGCTCGATGCGATCAAGGCGATCCGCACGCCGGTAATCGAAGTGCACCTGTCCGATCCCAAAACCCGCGAAAGCTTTCGCCACCTCTCTTATGTCGGCATGGCTGCGGCGATGACGGTGGAAGGCCATGGGGCCGAATCCTACCGCATCGCGCTCGATGCCGTAGCGTCGGGGCAGGTATAATTCGTCACGTGACTTTCACATTTTGCACCCTTGCCACTTGCCAGCAGCAATTGGCGGCAATAGTCCCACGTGCTCAATCGCGCTGCATGGCGCGCTCAGGAATTCATAAGGGGCATACATGGCAAACGACGCTGGCCAAGACGGTAAGGCAAACGGGCGCAAGTCGGTGGGTATGAACATCGACACCGCACTGGTGCGCGAACTCGCCGAACTGCTCAATGAAACGGGTCTGACCGAGATTGAGGTCGAGGATGACGACCGCAAGATCCGCGTGTCACGCGGAGCGGTAGCTTCCGCGGCGCCGGTCTATGCCGCAGCGCCTGCTCCTGTAGCAGCAGCGCCCGCCCCTGTGGCCGCAGCAGCTCCGGCCGCGCCGGAAGCGGCCGCCGGGCCTGACCTCAAGAACGCGGTCAAATCGCCGATGGTCGGCACCTGCTATCTTACGCCCGAACCGGGCGCGGCGCCGTTCGTCAGCGTTGGCCAGTCGGTCAAGGAAGGCGACACCCTCCTGATCGTCGAGGCGATGAAGGTCATGAACCCGATCACCGCACCGCGCGCCGGAACGATCACCGCGATCCTGATCGAAACCGCCCAGCCGGTCGAATTCGATCAGCCGCTGGTGGTGATTGCCTGAGATCATGGGTATCAAACGCATCCTGATCGCCAATCGCGGCGAGATCGCCTTGCGCATCCACCGCGCCGCGCATGAAATGGGGATCGAGACGGTTGCGGTGCACTCCACCGCCGATGCCGATGCGATGCACGTCCGGCTGGCCGATCACGCGGTGTGCATCGGCCCACCGCCTGCTGGCGACAGCTATCTCAACATCGCCAACATCATCTCAGCGGCGGAAATCGCGCAGTGCGATGCGATTCACCCCGGCTATGGCTTCCTGTCGGAAAACGCAAAATTCGCCGACATCGTCGAAGCGCATGGCATCATCTGGATCGGCCCCAAGCCCGAACATATCCGCACGATGGGCGACAAGATCGAGGCGAAGCGCACCGCGGGCGCGCTCGGGCTGCCGCTGGTCCCCGGCTCGGACGGCGCGGTTTCCGATATCGCCGAAGCCAAGGCGATTGCCGAAGCTGCCGGCTATCCGGTGATCATCAAGGCCGCTTCGGGCGGCGGCGGGCGCGGCATGAAAGTGTGCCACGGCCCCGACCAACTCGAAACGCTGATCCAGCAGGCCGGCAGCGAGGCGAAGGCCGCGTTCGGCGATGCCACGGTCTATATCGAGAAATACCTCGGCAACCCGCGCCACATCGAATTCCAGGTGTTCGGCGATGGCAACGGCAATGCGATCCATCTGGGTGAGCGCGATTGTTCGCTCCAGCGCCGCCACCAGAAGGTGCTCGAGGAAGCGCCCTCGCCCGTGATCAGCCAAGAAGAGCGGATGCGCATGGGCGAGGTCTGCGCCCAGGCGATGCGTGACATGGGCTATCGCGGTGCGGGCACGATCGAATTCCTGTGGGAAAACGGCGAGTTCTACTTCATCGAAATGAACACCCGCCTGCAGGTCGAACATCCGGTCACCGAAGCGATCACCGGGCTTGATCTGGTGCGCGAACAGATCCGCATCGCCGAAGGTAAGCCGCTGTCGGTGACCCAGGATGAATTGGAGTTCAAAGGCCATGCGATCGAATGCCGGATCAATGCGGAAGACCCGTTCAATTTCGCGCCTTCTCCCGGCCTTGTGACCTATTTCCACGCGGCTGGCGGAATGCACGTGCGCGTCGATTCAGGACTTTACGCCGGATACCGGATCCCGCCCTATTACGACAGCATGATTGCCAAGGTGATCGTTTATGGTCGCACACGCGAAGGCTGCATCATGCGCCTGCGCCGCGCGCTGGAGGAGATGGTCGTCGAAGGCGTCAAGACCAACATCCCGCTGCATCAGGAACTGCTGCGGCAGGACGACGTGCTGAACGGCGACTATTCGATCAAGTGGTTGGAAGAATGGCTGGAGAAGCGCGAGGCCTAACCTTGGCAGCGCGACCAGTGCAATAATGCTGCACTGCAATAAAAATCGCCATTGGCGACGGGCGGAAAGGCTTGGTCCTTTTCGCCCGTTTGCTTAAGGCAGGCCCTTCTCCCCTTTCGAACACAATCATGCCTCAGTGATACCGGCATGATTTGACGCGATCTTGTTTGGCGATCCAGCTAACACCAAGGCGGGATGGCGCTGCACATTGGTGCAAAGGAGTGACGGATGAGCCGCAAGACCCAGATTGTTGTTGTCGGCGGAGGCGCAGGCGGGCTGGAACTGGTCCGGCGGCTCGGCGCGAAGTATGGGCGCAAACGGCATGACATCATCCTTGTCGACAAGAACCTCAGCCACATCTGGAAGCCGCTGCTGCACGAAGTTGCCGCCGGATCGCTGGACGCGAACCTCGATGAAGTCGGCTACCGCGGCCATTGTTATCGCTGGGGATACCGCTTCTTTCAGGGCAGCCTTGACGGGATCGACCGCGAAACCAAAACAGTCAGGCTTGCGCCGGTCAAGGATGATGACGGCAGCGACCTGATCGAAGCACACACCATCCGCTATGATATCCTCGCACTGGCGATGGGATCGGTATCTAACGATTTCGGCGTGCCGGGGGTTAAGGAGCATTGCCTCTATCTCGACAGCCGCGAACAAGCCGACCGCTTCCGCACGCGATTGCTCAACCACTGCTTGCGTGTCAGCCGGGCAATGATGAACGATCCCGGCGCGGACGAACAAGTGCGGATCGCGATCGTGGGCGGCGGGGCAACAGGGGTGGAACTGGCCGCAGAGCTTTACAACGCAGCGGGCGCGCTGCGGCATTACGGGCTTGAGGTCTTCGACGAAAGCCGGATGCACGTTACCTTGCTGGAGGCTGGGCCGCGCATTCTGCCAGCCCTCCCCGAAAAACTTGCTGCGGCGGCGACGCATGAACTGGGCGAATTGGGCGTGCACGTGCGCCCCGGCGTGCAAGTAGTCGAAGCGAAGCCGCGCCAGCTGATCACGAAGACCGGCGACGTGATCGAGGCCGATCTGATCGTCTGGGCGGCCGGAGTGAAGGGCGCCGAATTCCTTCCGAGCCTTGGGCTGGACACCAATTCACGTAACCAGATCATGGTTACCGACACGCTCCAGACCACGGTCGATCCGTGCATCTACGCGCTGGGCGATTGCGCCAGCTATACCCCGCCGGGCGAGGACCGCCCTGTTCCGCCGCGCGCCCAGGCTGCGCACCAGATGGCGGGCGTGGTGTTCGACAATATCGTCCGAATGCAGAAGGGCCGCACGCTCAAGCATTTTGTCTACCACGACAACGGCTCGCTGGTGTCATTGAGCCGCTTTTCGACCGTAGGTAGCCTGATGGGCAATCTGATCGGCGGCAGCATGGCGATCGAAGGGCGGCTGGCGCGCTTCATCTATACTTCGCTGTACCGCATGCACCTGATCGGCATTCACGGCTGGGTGAAAGCGACCTTCCTGATGCTGGTAGGCCGCGTGAACCGCATCGTGCGGCCACGGCTCAAGCTGCATTGAAATCGGCCAGAAGGCCGCCAACGGGGCGTGTTGTGGCGGATTCAGTCGAACTTAAAGCCCTGCTCCATCGCTGCGGCAATAACCTGCTCGCCGGTCAGCGTGGGGCTTTCCTGGGCAAGATCATACCAATCGGGTTTCTCGTCGACGAAAATCTGCTGCTCGATCCCGAAGCCTTCGGGTAGATCGAACAAGCCGGCGAGAAAGGATCGGCCTCCTGTGGGGAGAAAGCGATACCACAGGTTGCTGCCGCAGGTTCCGCAAAACGCGCGTTCGGCCCATGCGCTTGATCGGTAAACCGTGATCGCTGTCTCGCCTGCGATTTGTGCGCCCTCGCCCTTCACGCCGGCATAGAACGCACCGCCCCATCGCTGGCACATCGCGCAATGGCAGATATCGACTTCGGCCTTCATTGCGCTGACCGTGACCGTGACCGCGCCGCACAGGCAGCGGCCGGTGATCGGCTCGGCAAGCCGAGGAACGACCCGCTCCTCGCTCACAACGGGACGCCGGGCTCCTGCTTGGCGGTGCGGATGGTCAGCGAGGTCTTGACGCTTTCCACGTTCGGCGCTGGCGTCAGTTTGCCGGTCAGGAACTCCTGAAAACTTTGCAAGTCCTTGCTGACGATCTTGAGGATGAAATCGATCTCGCCATTGAGCATATGGCATTCGCGCACTTCGGGAAGGGCGCGCATATGGTCCTCAAATTCGCGCAAGGACGATTCTGCCTGACTTTTCAGGCTCACCATCGCGAAAACCGTGATCGCAAAACCCAGCTTCGACGGATCGAGATCGGCGTGATAGCCGCGGATCACTCCGTCCTCCTCCAGCCCGCGAACGCGGCGCAGGCACGGCGGCGCCGTCAACCCCACACGTTGCGCGAGTTCGACATTGGTGACGCGGCCTTCCGCCTGAAGTTCCGCCAGCAAACGGCGGTCGATATCGTCAAGATTGGCCACGTAGCTGAAGCTCCTTTCACACGCGTGCCCACCCGAAGGCGGGGTACATGCGACACATCCCAAAGAAACAAGACGCGCGCCGAACGGCCCGTCTGACTAATATTATTAGGTCTGACAGCAATTGTCCCGCTTTGCAACGCACCTTTCGCGTTAGACTGTGACAATCCTGGCATCCTGATAAGACGGAATGGGCATCGTCGGCTATTGAACGTGACGTCCACTGCTGGCGCCTGCGATTCGCCGGCGCCGCCTTAGAGGAGAAGCCGTGTTTTTCGATGATCGCCTTGCCACTGTGCTGCGCCAGCGCGCCACTGGCGAAGCGAGCTTGCGCACGCAGTATCGCCAGCTGCTGGACCTGCTCGGGCGGGAACGCCTCGGGCCTGATGGCGGCGGCGAAAACCTGTTGGCTGTTGCATGGCTAAGGATGGACGCGCTAGCCGAAACGATCCCAGCCCCGACACGGGCACGCATCATCCGTGAGGCTGGCTGGCGGCTGCGCAACCCCGATCTCGCGGCCCATCTGGCGAATGATCAGCCAGAGGTCGCGGCGGCTGGGTTGTCGCGGGCAGAGCTGTCATCGGACGACTGGAACGCCCTGATCCCGCGCCTGCCGGTGCGGGCGCGCGGTTTTCTGCGCCTGCGGCGCGATCTGCCGGTTGATGTGGAGGCATTGCTGGCGCGGCTGGGTGTGCATGACCGCGGGCTACCCGCTCCGCCCCCTGCGGCCTCTACCTCTGCCTCTTTCGCCGCGCCCCTGCGCGCGATGCCGCAGCCAGAACCTGCCCCTCCGCGTCGCACCCCCTCCGCCGCGCTCAAGGCCGATGACAATGGTCGCACCGAAATTTCGGCGCTGGTCGAACGCATCGCCCAGTTCCGGCGAAATCGCGGAGAGAGCAAGCCCGAAGCCGAAAGCTCACCGCGGCTGCCCCTGGGCGAGCTTCACGAACGCGCCGAACGCCACGTCGCCAGCTTCGGCTTCGTCGCCGACACCGGAGGGCGGATAACCTGGGCAAGCGGCGATGTCGCGCCAATGGTGGTCGGCGTACGCCTTTTCGCGTCCCATCCGGTCGGTCATGACAGCCCGAATGGCGATGGCCTTGCCCGCGCCGTTGCCCGCCGCCAGCCTGTCACGCGCGGCAAAATCACCCTTGCCGGGGCGCCTGCAATCGCCGGAAGCTGGATCATTGATGCCGAACCGCGCTTTAGCGAGGAGGGTCATTTTACGGGTTATTACGGCCGCTTCCGCCGCCTTCCTGCGGACGCCGCACCGCAGACCGGAGCCGAAGCGCGCGAAGCGGACCGCATCCGCCAACTGCTCCACGAACTGCGCACCCCCATCACAGCGGTGCAAGGCTATGCCGAGGTGATCCAGCAGCAGTTATTTGGCCCTGCCCCGCACGAATACCGGGCACTTGCCGCTGCGATTGCTGCTGATGCGGCACGCATTCTTGCAGGGTTCGAGGAGCTGGACCGGCTGGCACGGCTGGAAACGGGCGCCGCGCGAGTCGAAACGGGTGAGGCCGATCTTGCCGCCCTGCTGCGCCGCACCGCTGGACAGCTTGATCCGGTGCTAGCCCCGCAGAACGCAGGCTTCGCCTTGGCCTTTACCAATGATGCCTGCGTGCTGGTCGGCCTTGATGCCGAAGATGCAGAGGCGCTGGTCTGGCGTCTGCTGGCGAGCCTTGGTGCTGCCTGTTCACCGGGCGAGCAGATTGCGGTGCGGATCGATCCGCTCATCGCGCCACACGGTGCGATGGCACGCGTAGCCTGCACACTTCCCGCCCGGCTGCTGCACGAGGACAACCTTTTCGCCGCCACCACCCGCGCAGCCAAGGGGATAATCAATCCGGGTCTGTTCGGCAGCGGGTTTGCCTTGCGCCTTGCCCGGGCCGAAGCGCGCGCGGCAGGCGGCGCGCTGACACGTGAGAACGCTGATATTGTCCTTACATTACCGCTGTTGACCGAACCTGCCGGCCTGCCGAGCTCGGCAACAGGGTAAGCTAGGTCTTCTGGGGACGGGGAAGAAATGGCGATCGGTTCGATGCTCGATGTGCCGCCGCTGGGGCGCACTGCGCGGTTTGCGCGCGGTTTCGGCCAGCGGGTGCTGCTGACCGTCGATACCGAGGAAGAATTCGACTGGAGAGGCCCGTTCCGCCGCGAAGGCTATGGCCTCAGCCACGTCGCTGCGATCCCGCGTTTCCAAAGCTTTTGCGAAAGGCTGGGCGCGCGGCCCGTGTACCTTGTCGACTGGCCGATTGTACACGATGCCCGCGCGGTCGAAATCATCGGCGATGCGGTGCGGCGCGGCGCCGCCGAAGTGGGCGTGCAGCTTCACCCATGGGTCAACCCGCCTTTCGATGAGGAAGTGAGCGCCCACAACTCGTTTCCCGGAAACCTGCCGCAAGCGCTGGAGTCGGCCAAGTTAATCGGCCTGCGCGATGCGGTCGAAACCGCGTTCGGCGCTGCGCCGCTAATCTACCGCGCGGGACGTTACGGGTTGGGGCCGCACACGGCGGGCCTGCTGAAGAGCGCCGGAATCAAGATCGACACCTCCGTCAGGCCGCTGTTCGACTACAGCCCGCAGGGCGGCGCGAATTACAGCGGCCATCCGCTGGCCCCTTATTGGGTCGATGCCGATCGAAGCCTGCTCGAACTGCCGCTGACCAGCGCCTATTGGGGGCCGCTGCGCCAGCTCGGGCCAGTCATCCAACGCGTCCAGCGTCATCTTCCGACGGTGTTTTCCGGCTTTTCCCGCTTCCGCCTGCTGGAACGCATCGCGCTGACACCTGAAGGCGTCTCTGCCGAAGAGGCTTTGCGCGGCATCGATCTGGCGCTGGACAGCGGCCTGCCGGTGCTGGTCATGTCGCTCCACAGCCCCTCACTTGCCCCCGGGCACACCCCCTATGCCAAGGACGAGGCGATGGTGGAGAGGCTATATGGCTGGCTGGAAGCGGTCTATGCGCATCTGGCCGCGCGCGGCGTTAGAAGCTGCACCGTGACCGATATCATTGCCGCGGCGGAAAAATAGGCACCTCCTGGACGCTTGTCTCGGAGCCAGCCACAGAGTAAGGGGCTCGTCATCGCCCTGCTGTCCGGTGCCGTTTTCAAGGGCCTGTAGCTCAGCGGTTAGAGCTGGCCGCTCATAACGGCTAGGTCGCGGGTTCGAATCCTGCCGGGCCCACCGGACGGGCGCGAAGGGCGGGACGAAACAGTGTCGGGGAGTAGCGCAGTCTGGTAGCGCGCCTGCTTTGGGAGCAGGATGTCGCAGGTTCGAATCCTGTCTCCCCGACCACTTTTCACGCAAATCATTGAAAGAAAACCGCTTTTAACCTCTCAATGAGGCGGCATGATCGCCGGTAGCGGCTTTAAGCCATATCAGATGGCTGTTCAGGCGCCCGGAACCTTATAGCCACCCTGCCGCCCAAGCGATGACCACTGCGGCAGGCACCAGCAACGCCTGCGCCAGCAGCGTACCGGCGAGCCGGCTGAGCGACACCCAGATCATCGCCCGGCGAAACGTTGCTTCGTTCACGCTGCCGTCCACCACGTCGTCGGTCAGCGCCGAGATTTGCGGGTCGATCAGCGCGAACAGCAGGATCGTGGCAAAGCCGTTGACGATCGCCGTCATCTGCGAGGCCGTGACCCGAAATTCGGGGACAAGGTATCCGGCATAAAGCGAGGCCAGCACGCCGACCGCCAGCAGGCCCTGGGCCGCGGCATTAGCGATCAGAACAGACCAGCTCACGCCGCGCGGCCCCTTTAACGAACGCAGCGTCTCACCCGATGGCAACGCGACCGAATCTCTAAGGGTGGCCAAGCCCGCAGGCGTCATGCTCCGCAAGATCAGCCGGGTGGTGGAGCGGTTGGATTGGAAGAAGGTTATGGCTGCGGCAAAAACCCGCTGCCCGGTCGGCACCAGCACGATGCCCAGCGCTACCGAGGCGGCGGCAGCCAATAGCACCAGTCGCAAGTCCCAGATCAGCGCGTCACCCCCACCGTTCGCCAAGGCCGTCTCGATCCGCTTGGCAAGGAACGGGCCGAGAAAACCGTTCGACGTGCGCGACACCAGCAACAGCACGTTGAACAAGGCGAAGCTCAAGGCGATCCGTCCGGTGCGCACCCCGGCGATGCGCGCGGCATAGGCGAGCGCACCGATCAGATTGATCAGCCCTGTCAGCGTGCAGATCAATATCAGTTCGGTGTCCATGACCCGCCTTTTGGATGATCGGCCTTATATCGCCGACCATGCCCGATAGATGCTGTAGCTGCTGGTCGCAATTAGCACCACCGCTACAGCCAAAAGCAACACTCGCGGCTGCACGCGGCTGGCAAGGATCGCGCCGAAGGGTGCGGCGATCACGCCGCCAATGATCAGCCCCACGGTGATGAGCGTGAAGGCGGCAAAGCCCAACGTGGCGATGAACGCAATCGAGATCGACAGGGTCAGCAGGAATTCGGCGGAATTGACCGTGCCGATGATTTTCCGGGGATCGCCGCCCTGTATCAGCAGGTTAGAGGTGACAACCGGCCCCCATCCCCCACCGCCCGCGGCATCGAGAAAGCCGCCTGCCGCCGCCAGCGGGCGGGTGTAACGCGGATCTGCGAAGCTCGGCTTGGGCAGCCGGATCGCCCGCCACAGCAGGTAAAAACCGATGCCGGTTAGATAGAGCATAACGAACGGCCGCGCAGCAGAAGCGTCAATGTTCGATAGCACATAAGCCCCCGCCACTCCGCCAAGCACGCCGAAAGGAACGAGGCGCCGGAACAGCCCCCAATCGACATTGCGGTGCCAGATGTGGCTCGCCCCCGAAGCGCCGGTCGTGAACAATTCGACCAGATGCACACTGGCCGAGGCGGTGGCAGGCGGCACGCCCAGCGCGCTCACCAGCAGGGTCTGGGTGATCACCCCGAACGCCATGCCCAGCGCCCCGTCGATCATCTGCGCGGCCATGCCGATGGCGATGAACGGCGCGATGTCGATCAGGAACGGGACGATGTCGGGCATGAGTTGAACCTCTCGGCGCGGAATCCGCCCCGTTCGGATGACTGGAATGTGATAAATTGACAAGGGTCGCCGTTTCAGAGCCGTCAATCATAGCCGCTCTGACAGCAGATCTTCTCCCGACGCGCGGCGCGCTGGACATAGAAGTTCGTGACCGACGATTAGACCCTAGGCTTTCTCTATCTGCGGATGCGGATCCGTGCCCAACAGGAAGCAATCGGAGGCAAGCTGCGCGGCATATGATTGTGATCAGAAGCAGATATTGGCAATGATGATGCGCACCATTGGCCCGCTGACGGAAAGCGTGGAGGCGGACCTGGCGACATCGCATCTCCAGCGCGCGCTGCGGCAATATACACCCTGTTGGGCGGCAAATCGCGCACCCGCGCTGGAAACGTCAGACGCTCACCCCGAACAGGCGGCCAACCGCAGCCGTCGTCGCCATCGCAAAAACGCCCCAGGCAACTACCCGTGACATGGCTGGCAAAACAGGCGCAGCCCCCGCCCTGGCTCCCAACGCTCCTAATGCGGCAAGCGCCAGCACCGATATTGTCACCACAGCAGCGATGACCGTGCCCGGCGGCGCGATCCACGCCGCCAGCAACGGCAGTGCCGCCGCAGCACTGAATGTCACGCCAGACGCCATTGCCGCCTGCAAGGGTCGCGCGGCGAAGTGTTGAGATAGTCCCAACTCGTCACGCACATGCGCCGCCAGAGGATCAAGCGCGGTCAGTTCACGAGCGACAGCTGAGGCGGTGGCAGCACTTAACCCGCGTTCCACATAGATCGCGGCCAATTCCGCCTCCTCGTCTGCCGGGGTCGCGGCAAGCGCTTCCTGCTCGCGCCGGATATCGGCGCGTTCCGAATCCGCTTGGCTGGAAACCGAGATATACTCCCCCGCCGCCATGGACATGGCGCCGGCCATTAGCGCTGCGATCCCGGCAATCATCACGGCTGCCGGATCTGGCGTAGCTGCCGCGACACCGATGATCAGCGATGCGACCGAGATGATCCCATCATTCGCCCCCAGCACCGCCGCACGCAGCCAGCCGGAGCGGTGGACATAATGCGGATCGTCGGGATGGGCACTGGAGGCGGACATTGGTTACCTTTGCAAGACGTTCCGGAACCCTGTTCGGCCCTACTCGCCCGGTTAGCAAGAGCGCTCTGCGTCGGACGCGGTGGGTCGGCGCACCAGCGCGCTTGCGTCAGCTCGAGCGACTTCTGAAACAGAGGCTCGACAGCCTCATAGGGATTTTCCCGAGTATGCCTCGACGCAATTGCCAAGGCTCACATCCCTATAATGGCGCGGAAAACCGGCGAACAAGGGCAAACCGCATGTTGAAGAATATCGCAGTCTCCGATGTCCAGATGGGCATGTTCGTGCACAAGTTCGAAGGCCGATGGTTCGACCACCCATTCTGGAAATCACAGCTATTGATCGATGACGAAGCAAAACTTGCCGCGATCAAATCCAGCCGCCTGCGCGGATTGGTTATCGATACCGACCGCGGAATGGATTTGACCTCCAGCACATCGCAACCCCCTCAGCACGGCGCCGAACAGACAGCTTCCATGGTCAAGCCGCAAGGTTTCGCGCGCATGAAGAGCATCAAGCAGCGCACGTCCGCCCAGCTGACCGCCATCCAGCCAGCGTCAATGGGTCAGGAGGTCGCAGCCGCCGGCGCCATTGCCGATCAGGCGCGAGAAAAGCTCGGCAAAACGTTCATTGCCGCCCGACTGGGCAAGGCGCTCGATGTGCGCAAGGTGGAACCGGTGGTGAGCGACATTCTCGCTTCGGTGCGCCGCAATCCGCAGGCCTTCAGCGGATTGATGCGTTGCAAGCTCAAGAACGAGCAGATCTTCCGCCACGCCCTGTCTGTCAGCGCGCTGATGGTTGCACTGGCCGACCGGATGAAGCTGCCAGCGCAGGACATTTACAATTGCGGGCTGGCCGGACTGCTGCTGGACATCGGAGTCAATTACTTACCGCACGTCAGCGAGCCACCGGGCGGCGACTATCGGAATCTTGATGAACGCACCTGGCAGCAACACGTGCCGCTGGGCCACCGTGCGCTTAAGAATGACGGCGATTTGCCGCAACTGGTGCTGGATGCCTGCCTGTTCCATCATGAACGCATAGATGGCAGTGGCTATCCGCAAGGTCTCGCAGGCGATGACATTCCCGTGGTCGCGCGAATGGCGGCGATTTGCGACAGCTTCGATTTTCACCTGTCGGGCACCGACCGCAATCCCGCGCTCGATCCGGCGGCGGCAATCGCTGTCATGAGCGAACAGACCAGCGCCTATGACGAGGAAATCCTGCGCCTGTTTATCGAAACCGTCGGCATCTACCCCGTTGGTTCATTCGTAACGCTTTCCAGCCGCAAGATCGCGCTGGTGATCGACGAAAACCGCAAGGACCCGGCCCGGCCGGTGGTGCAGGCCTTCTATTCGCTGGAGGCCGGTGAGCGCATCCTGCCGCACCGCATCACGCTTGCGCAGGATGCTGGTGCGGAACGCATCACCGGCATTGCCGATCTGACCGGCCTTGGCCTGCCTGATGATGCGCAGCTGCGGGAATTGGTGTTCCTCAGCGCCTATCGCAGCGAAACGCGCGCCTGACCTGCAGCGCTGGAGCCTGCGCTACTTGCCTTGCATGATCGGCGGCGCAGCCGGGACCGGCCCACCCGTCAGGATCGACGTTTCTTCGTTGGCGAGGATGCCGACAACCTGGGTCCACACAGCCACATTCTGCCGCAGCTGCACCGGATCAATCTTGTCCAGCGTGTCATCCGGGGTGTGGTGCAGGTCGAAGTAACGCGTGCCGTCCTGCTGCAGATCGATCAGGGCGCTGTTCTGGTCGCGCACGATATTGAGGTCCGCGCCGCCTGTCGCGACGTCGCTTCCGCTCGACACGCCAAAGCGTGCAACCGCAGCCGCAATGCGCTTGTGCAGCACGGGGTTGGTTTCGCGGAAGTTCGAATCAAAACGCCACACGCGGTCCGCGCCGAAATCGCTTTCGATCCCGACGGCGATCGGTTCTTTGATATGCGCGGTGCTGTAGGCCTTGCTGCCCCACAGTCCGGTTTCCTCAGCGCCTGCCATCAGCACGCGGATCGTACGCAGCGGCTGACCCGCCCTCGCCGCATTAAGCGCCGCGGACGCGATGATCGCGCAGCCCGCCCCATCGTCGAATGCCCCCGGAGCGTTCCACCAACTGTCGATATGGCACGCCAGCAACACCGGCGGCAGGCTGGCATTGCGCCCCGCAATCTCCCCGACAACGTTGCCGCTTTGCGTTCTCCCGATCTGGCGGGGGTTCAATTCCAGCTTCATCGTGATTGGACGCTCCCCGGCACGCGTGAACATCCGTTCGAGGTTCTCCGCATCAGGCAGGCTCAACGCGCCTGCGGGGATGGCAGCGACGCCGGCGGGGAAGCTTGTGCCGCCGGTATGCGGGTTGCGGTGGTGATCAGTGCCGATCGATTTGATGACGACGCCGATTGCCCCCTTGCTCGCGGAGAGTCCCGGGCCGACCCACCGCGCGGGGCCGGCGAAACCGTAATGCGATCCGTCCTGCGCGGGCCGCATCTGATGGCTGATATAGACGATCTTGCCCTTTAGGCTGCCTTCGGGCGCGGCGCGTAAGTCATCGACCGTGCGGAAGAACACCACCTCGGCCTCTATCCCGCCCGCAGGCGTTGCGGCGGAGTTGCCGAGCGGCAGCACTTCCAGATCCTGCGCAAACGGCGCAGTTACGCGGGCGCGGGCGATGTCGCCGGGCACCCAAGTGTCCATCATGAATGGCTCGTCGGCAACATTGGTAAAACCCTTGGCCTTCAACCACGCTGCGGCCCAGGCACGCCCGCGCGCCTCAGCCTCGGTCCCGGCCTGACGCGGGCCAACCTCGGTCGTGATGCCCTCGACGAATTGCCACGCATCGCTGTCTCCCGTCAGAGCATTGTCCGCCGCCTGTTCCAGCGACAGACGCGGCGGGGGCGTATTGGCAGCGGCGGGGACGGCGACGGTAAGCGCAAGCAGCGCAGCTAGTGTACGGTTCATGGGGCAAGATGCTATCGGGCAGCTCCTTACAAGTCTAGCCGCTTGCCCTTGGCCATCCCCTTCCCTATCTGCGCAGCCAAACCTCCCTACCTGATTTTTGGATCCCGAAGGACTGAACCGATGGCCGCGCAATATGCCTATGTCATGAAGGACATGACCAAGACCTTCTCCGGCGCCCAGAAGCCGGTGCTGAGCAACATCAGCCTGCAATTCTATCAGGGCGCCAAGATCGGGATCGTCGGCCCGAATGGTGCGGGCAAATCGACGCTGATCAAGATCATGGCGGGCATCGACAAGGATTTCACGGGCGAGGCCTGGCCGGGCGAGAACATCACCGTCGGCTACCTTGAACAGGAGCCGGAACTCGATCCCAGCAAGACCGTGCTCGAAAACGTCAAGGACGGCGCGCGCGGCATCGCGGACATGGTCGATCGCTTCAATGAAATCAGCGCGCTCATGTGCGAGCCTGATGCCGATTTCGACACACTCGGCGCTGAGATGGGCGAGCTTCAGGACAAGATCGACGCGGTGGACGGCTGGACGCTCGACAACCAGCTCGAAGTCGCCATGGAAGCCCTGCGCTGCCCGCCGGGCGACGGGGCGGTGGAAAGCCTGTCGGGCGGAGAAAAGCGCCGCGTTGCGCTGACTCGCCTACTGATCCAGAAGCCGTCGATCCTGCTGTTGGACGAACCGACCAACCACCTTGATGCAGAATCCGTCCAGTGGCTGGAAAACCACCTCAAGGAATATGCCGGCGCGGTGCTGATGATTACCCACGACCGCTATTTTCTTGATAACGTTGTGGATTGGATCCTCGAACTCGACCGCGGCAGCTACTACCCATACGAAGGCAACTACTCCACCTATCTGGAGAAGAAGGCCAAGCGCATGGAGCAGGAAAACCGCGAAGACAGCGGCAAGCAGAAAGCCTTGCAGCGCGAACTGGAATGGATTCGGCAGACGCCAGCCGCACGCCAGACAAAGAGCAAGGCACGTGTCCGCAAATTCGAAGAATTGCAGAACGCCCAGGATAACCGTTCACTCGGCAAGGCGCAGATCGTCATTCAGGTGCCTGAGCGGCTGGGCAGCAAGGTGATCGAGGCCAAGGGGCTGACCAAGTCCTACGGCGACAAGCTGTTGTTCGAAAACCTGTCGTTCATGCTGCCACCCGGCGGTATCGTCGGAATTATCGGCCCCAACGGCGCGGGAAAATCCACACTTTTCAAGATCCTCACCGGCAAGGAACAGCCCGACAGCGGCACGGTGGAGATCGGCAGCACCGTCCACTTGGGCTTCGTTGACCAAAGCCGCGATGACCTCGATCCCAAGAACAACGTCTGGCAGGAAATCTCAGGCGGGCACGATTACATGACTGTCAACAAGCAAGAAACATCGACCCGCGCCTACGTTGGGGCGTTCAATTTCAAGGGCGCGGACCAGCAGAAGAACGTCGGTAAACTTTCGGGCGGTGAGCGTAACCGCGTGCATATGGCCAAGATGCTCAAGCAGGGTGGCAACGTGCTGCTGCTGGACGAACCGACCAACGATCTCGACGTTGAAACGCTGGCGGCACTGGAAGACGCGATCGAAAACTTTGCGGGCTGCGCCGTGGTCATCAGCCACGACCGCTTCTTCCTCGACCGTCTCGCAACCCACATTCTTGCCTTTGAAGGCAACAGCCATGTTGAATGGTTCGAAGGCAACTTTGAAGCTTACGAGGAAGACAAGCGCCGCCGGTTGGGTGATGCTGCCGACCGCCCGACACGGCTTGCCTATAAGAAGCTGACGCGCTGATCCGCGACTGGCGGGTGGGGCCAAAGCCCGCCCGCCCAGCTCTCGTGTGGCTACTTCTGATCAGAACTACGTCACTTTCCCTAATGACCATAAATGTCGCATCAGGGGGCGCAGAGCGTGCCAACGGGTATTCTTCTGCAGCCGGAACTGGCGGTGTTGCTGTGCGGAGGCTTTGCCGCTGCATTACGGAAACGCAGCGGCAGACGTTAAGGCGAAACCCAGCGCCCCGTCCAATCCTGCCCATCGCCACTGCGCAGGAACTGCGCGCGAACATGGCCGGTATGGGCCAGATAGAGCCAATCGAACGCTGTCACCGTGATCCGCAGCAGCGCGAAGTTTTCGCGGGCCGGGACAAGCTGCCCATCATCGGGTTCGACCCCTTCGAATTCCTGCGGCAGGCCGGATGTCGGCACATCAGAGCCGGCCCCCGGCCCCTCGCCCAGATAACACCGCCGCGCGAAATTGGTGCTCGCCGACCAAGCCGCATCGACTTCGGCGCCCTCCCGCACGATCTGACCAATCCCGCGTGCGCGGATCTGCACCTTGGCGCCCTTGTCATAGAACAGCACCGCGATGCGCGGATCGGCGGCGATCACTTGTGCCTTGGGCGCGCGGGCATCGGTGTGGAAACGCAGCCGCCACGCGGTACTGTCAAAGGCGCGCAGCACCATAACCCGGGCATCGACATCGCCAGTGACGATCACCGGTGTGTGCAGTGGCGATTTGCGGTCATGGGGAGCGCGAATCAGCCGATCGCGGCAGTCGGTCAGGCAGTTATCGAGCGTTTCAATCATGGCCGCTTCGCCTTTGGCGGCAACGCCCCGCGCGTCAAGCAATGACACAATCATTCATGCCAAACCCAATTTTTCTGAACAACGCCCACTCGGTTCATCCCTGCGACAGTCTGCGCAGGATAATCCGGAGCATCTCAACAAGCCGCTTGTGGTGGGCTGGCGATAATGGAGGCACTTTCGATGACGACCCTCTTTGCCCCGTTCGCCAAGTCGGGCGGATCGCTCGCGGCGCTGGCTGCGGCGCTTGCCATTGCCCTTCCCGCTGCTCCCGCTGCCGCGCAGGAGATGCTGGCTGTGCAGCCGGACGAACTCGCGCCGGCTCCGGCCGCCTTCGAACGCCCACCTGCCGCTAACCGCAGCGCGCCAGCGCGCGCAGAGTTCGCGCGTCCGCAGCCTGAAACGGGAGCCATCGCCTATGCACAGCCCGAACGAAGGGGCGAGCGTCGAGCACGCGGCGGCTTTGGCAGCGGTGTGATATCGCGCGCTCAGGCCGAGCAGCGCGGTGAAGAGCGAGCCGAACGCATTGAACGCCGCAGCGAGCAGCGCGCTGAACGCATTGACCGCCGCAGTGAACAGCGTGCGGCTCAGGTCGATCAGCGCAGCGAGCAGCGCGCGGACCGTGTGGAGCAGCGCGGCGATATGCGCGCCGAGCGGCTGGAATGGCGCGGCCGCGATAATGCTGCGGACCGTGTAGACCGCCGCACCGATGCTCGCGCCGACCGGATCGAGGATCGCGGCGACTTCCGCGCGAACCGTGTCGAGCGTCGCGGGGATATCCGCGCCGACCGCATCGAGGATCGCGGGGATCGCCGCGCAGACCGCGTCGACGGTCGCCGGGACGATTGGCGGAGCGGCAGGCGTGATGCACGCCTGAACACCCGCGGCAATGGCTGGGGTGACGGCGTGCGTGATCTGGCGCGTGAGGGGCGGCGCGGTGATTGGCAGCGTGATGACCGCCGTGATGGTTGGCGCGATGGCCGCCGCGACGGATGGCGCGATGGGGGACGTAACTGGCGGCGAGATGACTGGCGCTGGGGATGGAATGGTCGTCCGGGCTGGGACAACCGTGACTTCCGCCGCTGGGACAACCGTTGGCGCGGCAATCGCAGCTATAACTGGTCTGATTTCCGGCGCGGCAATCAGTTCCTGTTCCGGCCCGGCCCGTATTTTGCGCCGTTCCGGTCGCATCGCTACAGCCGTCTGAATACCGGCTTTTTCCTCGACAGCCTGTTCTTCCAGCCGCGCTTCTTCATCAACGACCCCTGGGCCTATCGCCTCCCGCCGGCATATGGTCCTTACCAGTGGGTTCGCTATTATGACGATGTCGCCCTGGTCGATATTTACAGCGGGGAAGTGGTTGACGTGATTCACGATTTCTTCTGGTAGCTCGTCACCCAATACAATCGAGCCCCGTCGGAGCGATCCGGCGGGGCTTTTGCTTGCACCGCGCTACGCTTGGCCGCACCGAAGTGCGTTGCTACCAGACTAGCCATGACTGACGCGGTCCCGGATCAAGATGCCCTTGCCCGCATCGGCGAATGCGTGCGTGCGCGGCTCTTGGCAGACCCGGCAGCATATCGTGTGGCGGACGACCGGATCGAGCTGTTCGCCATCGGCGGCTTCCTGTCCGAATCCGAATGCGCCCGGCTGCGAGACATGATTGACGCCGTTGCCCGTCCTTCAGCTCTGCACGAGCTTGATTATGCCAGCGGCTTTCGCACCTCCTATTCCGGCGACCTTGATCCACGCGATGCCTTTGTCGCGGGGCTATCGCAGCGGATTGACGCCGTGATAGGGGCGCAGGCGGCCATCGGCGAGCCGGTGCAAGGTCAGCGTTACCACCCGGGCCAGCAGTTCAAACCGCATAATGACTGGTTCTACACCTCCGAAGGTTACTGGCCGCAGGAAGAAGCCCGCGGCGGTCAGCGCAGCTGGACGGCCATGACCTATCTGAACACGGTCGAGGCAGGCGGTGCGACGGCCTTCACTCTGCTAGGGCTGGAGATCGAACCCGAGCCCGGCGTTCTGCTGTTGTGGAACAATGCCCTGCCCGATGGACGCCCGAACGAAGCGACCCTGCACGCAGGAATGCCGGTCGAACGGGGCGTGAAATACATCATCACCAAATGGTATCGCACACGCGAATGGCGTTAGGACAGGGCTGCGATCAGCCGTCGGATGCTGAGCTGCTGTCTTCCCGACGCTCAGCCCGCGCTTTCTGGGCCAGCTTCTCCACACGGTGGGCAAGCCGTAGGATTTCCAGCTGGGTGCGCAAGTTCACCTCGTAATCGTGGCGCGCGGTGATGCGGTCTTTGTGGGCCTGCCGGTTCTGGCTCATTAGAATGATCGGCGCCTGCACCGCTGCCAGCATCGACAGCATCAGGTTAAGGAAGATGAAGGGGTAGGCATCGAAAGACCGTACCCCCAGCAGTTCCAGCGCCCCGCTGTTCAGCGTCGTCCACACCACCAGCACCACGCCAAACGCGATAATGAAGCCCCAGCTTCCCCCCACCGTTGCTACCCGGTCGGCCAGCCGGTCGCCCCAGGATTCACGCCCTTGCGCCAGTTCATCGGCATCGCGGCCGGTGAAACTGCCTGATGCCACACGCTTCAGCACCCGCTGTTCGTCCGCCTCAAGATCGTCGAAATCGCGACCCAGAAGGTCACGGGCGAGCTGGTGCGGATCGGCTTCGCGGGTCATCCTCTGGCGAGCGCCTCAGCGATCAAGACGCGGGTTGGCGCGATGCCATAAAGCGCAATGAAGCTGCCCATGCGCGGCCCTTGTTCGCTGCCGAGCAGGGTTTCGTAAAGCGCTCTGAACCAGTCGCGCAGGGTCTCGAAGCCGAACGCCTCGATCTTGCCGATTTCATAGACAATGGTCTGGAGATCCTCCGCGCTTGTCGCCGGATCGGCAGTTTCGAGCGCAGCGTCGAGCGCCTGAAGCGCCGCCACTTCACCGCCCGCAGGCGCGCGCTTCTCCAGCGTCGGGGCGACGAAATCGCGATTATAGGCCAGGGCCCGGCCTACCAGCGCATCCAGCGCCGGATGCGCAGCCGGATCGGCATCGGCGACATAATTGCCCAGATATGACCACACCGCCTCCCGCGTCGCGCCTGCGCCCAGCACGCCGACAAGGTTCAGCAGCAGGCTGAACGGCACTGGCAGCGTTTCACCCTCACCAGGCGCCTCGGCGCCTTCATGGCGTTCATTCGCGCGCAGCAGGTGCCACACGGGATTGCCGAGCCGCTTGTCCACGTCCTGCACCGGGATCGCGGCACGGAACTGCCAGTAATCGTCCACGGCCTTCGGGATCACCCCAGCGTGCAATTGCTTGGCGCTTTTGGGATTGGCGAAAATGTAAAGCCCAAGGCTTTCGGGGCTGCCATATCGCAACCAATCTTCGATCGACAGGCCGTTGCCCTTGGACTTGGAAATCTTCTCGCCCTTCCCGTCGAGGAACAGCTCGTAGATCAGGCCTTCGGGCTTGTGGCCGCCCAGCACGCGGGCGATCTTGCCCGACTGGATGCCGCTATCGGTCAGGTCCTTGCCGTACATCTCGTAATCGACGCCGAGTGCCACCCAGCGCATCGCCCAATCGACCTTCCACTGGCACTTGGCCATGCCGCCAAGCGCGGATTGTTCGACCACACTGCCATCTTCGTCGGTAAAGCGGATAATCCCGGCAGCGGCGTCCACCACTTCGATCGGCACCTGCAATACCGCGCCGGTCGCGGGGCTGATCGGCATGATCGGCGAATAGGTCTTGCGCCGTTCCTCCCCCAGCGTCGGCAGCATGATGTCGAGGATCGCGCTGAAGTTCGCCAGCACGCCCTTCAGTGCCGCGTCGAACTTGCCGCCATTGTAGCAATCGGAGGAGCTGACGAATTCATATTCGAACCCGAACCGGTCGAGGAAGTCGCGGAGCATCGCATTATTGTGCGCGGCAAAGCTTTCGAACTTGTCGAACGGGTCGGGGATGCGTGACAGCGGCTTGCCGAGATGCTGGGTCAGCATCGCCTGATTGGGGACGTTGTCGGGCACCTTGCGCAGGCCATCCAGATCGTCCGAAAACGCCACCAGCCGCGTCGCCGCGCCGCCGGTCAGTGCCTCGTAAGCGCGCCGCACCAGCGTGGTGCGCAGCACTTCCTGAAACGTGCCGATATGCGGCAGGCCCGACGGGCCATAGCCGGTTTCGAACAGCACCCCGCCAGGCTTGCCTTCCGGCAGCCGCTTGGCAAGGCGCTGCGCTTCCTGAAAGGGCCAGGCCTTGGACGTTTGGGCAGCGGCGATAAGAGCTTCGGGCGTGATGGTCATGATGGGCCGGCTATTAGGCAAGGCGCGCGGCCTTGCAAGCGGAATGGAGCGGGCGAAGTTTACAAAGTTTACACCGTGTAAACTTTGATTTTTGTCATTTTCATGTTCATTTCCAATTTGTTGAACGCACTTTTCGAAGTGTGCGAACACAGGGGGGCCGGGAAAAACACCAAAGGCGAGCCGGTCATCACGCGGTTCTATCCCGCTGGCCCGTTGTAGGACAGACGACGGGGCAAAGAGGGCCGGCCTCCGTTTACAATACCGCCTGCCTCGCCCATCTTGAGCGGCGTGACATCCCCCGCTGCCATTCCCGATCCGCTCACCCTGCCCGCGCTGCACGCCAGCCATGGCGGGCACTGGCTGCGCGACCGCGCCCAAGGCTTGGAGGGCGCGACCACGGCCGTGTCCAAGGGCGATGCGATCATGGCCGCCGCCGATACGCCGGTGCTGATGCTGAACGCGCCGTTGGTGGCAAGCCGGCTGGGATATCCTGATCTGTCGGGCCTCGATCTGCTGGAGGCCTTTGCCTTCATCCACCCTGCGCGGTTCTGCGTGCCGACCCCGCGCGGGTTGGCCGAAGCGCTGGGCCTGCCGGTGCCGGAAAATGACGCCGCCGTGCCGGAACTGCTCCAGCGCGCAGGCGGCGCATTGATTGCCGCCTTTCAGCATCCCGATTGGGCGGAGCGCGAAGGCGCGTGGAGCGCGCTCCAATCGCTGGAGCGCCTCCGCTGGCCGTGGGCGCAGGTGCTGCGCCCTCACATCGCCAAGCCTGAACGGGCCGAACGCTGGCTGTTTGCCAAGCTGCCCGAATGGGAGGAGGCCGGCGATCGCCCCGCTCCGCGTCAGGTGGAGCTATCCGCGCAAGCCGTGCAGGCGCAGCTTGCCCGACTGACCGGCGAAGGCGCCGAAAGCCGCGATGGCCAGCGCGCCTATGCGCAGGACGTCGCCCGCATCTTTGCCCCGCGCCCCCGTGAAGGCCGCCCGCACATCGCTTTGGCGCAGGCGGGTACGGGGATTGGGAAGACGCTGGGCTACCTCGCGCCTGCTTCGGTCTGGGCGGAGCAAGCGGGCGGCACCGTTTGGGTTTCGACCTTTACCAAAAACCTGCAACGGCAATTGCGCGCCGAAAGCCGCCGTGCATGGCCGGCCCAACGTGCCGATGGCTCACCGCCGGTGGTGGTGCGCAAGGGGCGGGAGAATTACCTCTGCCTGCTCAACCTGGAGGACGCGCTTCAAGGCGGGTTCGCCGGGCGCGCGGCGATCCTTGCGCAATTGGTGGCGCGCTGGGGCGCCTACACCCGCGATGGGGACATGGTGGGCGGCGATCTGCCAGGCTGGCTTGGCACGCTGTTCAGGAAGCGCGGGATCGCAGCGCTCACCGACCAGCGCGGCGAATGCATCTATGCCGGGTGCCCGCATTACCGGAAGTGCTTCATCGAGCGTGCCGCGCGCGATTCTGCGCAGGCCGATCTTGTCATTGCCAATCATGCGCTGGTGATGGTCAACGCGGCCCGCGCCCGCGATCCGAACCAGCGCCCGACGCGCCTGATCTTCGATGAAGGCCACCATGTCTTCGACGCGGCGGATTCAACCTTCGCTGCCACCCTGTCCGGGCAGGAAACCATCGAACTGCGGCGCTGGATCATCGGCCCCGAAAAGGAATCGCGCGGGCGCCGCCGGGGGCTTTCGGCACGGCTGGCAGATATTGCCAGCTATGATGATGCAGGCGCCGAAGCCATCGCCGCTGCCTGCAAAGCGGGACAATTGCTACCGTCCGATGGCTGGCTTCAGCGGCTTGGCGAGAACGCGCCTTTCGGGCCAGTGGAGGCGCTGCTCGCCGCCGTGCGCACTGCCACCTATGCCCGCGACGAAAGCGGGGGGATTGACGCAGGCTACGCAATCGAGACCGAGGCGGCGGGCCTGACCGGTGAGGTGATCGAAGCCGCCAGCAACGCCGCCGAAGCGCTCGCCAGCATCCGGGTGCCGCTGATCCGGCTTGGGGGACGCTTGGAGGCGATCCTTGCCGATCCGCCCGACTGGCTCGATGCACAAGGCCGCGCGCGGATCGAAGGCGCGCGCTTCGCTTTGACATGGCGGATTGATTTGATCGCTGCGTGGGAGGCGCTGCTGGACCGGCTGGGCGGCCCGGCCGACCCCGAGTTTGTCGATTGGCTGGCTGTCGACCGGTCCGAAGCGCGCGAATTCGATGTGGCGATCCACCGCCGCTGGCTCGACCCGATGAAGCCGTTTGCCCGCGTAGTGCTGGAACCGGCGCACGGCGTCATGCTGACCAGCGCCACCCTGACCGACCGCACACCAAGCGACGATGTCTGGGCCAGCGCAATCCAGCGTTCCGGCGCCGCGCATGTCGAAAGCACGCCCCTCCTCTCTGCAGCGGAAAGCCCGTTCGATTATGCCGCGCGCGCCGAGGTGCTGATCGTCACCGACATTGCCAAGGGCGATCTGCCCGCGCTGGCCGGCGCCTATGCCCGGATCATCGAGGCTTGCGGCGGCGGCGTGCTCGGGCTGTTCACAGCCATCCGCCGCCTGCGTGCGGTGCATGGCCGCATTGCCGACCGGCTCGCCCGCGCGGGCCTGCCGGTCTATGCCCAGCACGTCGACCCAATCGACACCGGCACGCTGGTGGACATTTTCCGCGACGATCCGCGGGCCAGCCTGATCGGCACCGATGCGCTGCGCGACGGAGTGGACGTTCCCGGCCATTCGCTGCGCTGCGTGGTGCTGGAACAGGTGCCTTGGCCGCGCCCCGATATCCTGCACAAGGCGCGCAGGCTGGCGGGCGGCGGATCCGCTTATGACGACCGCATCATCCGCGCCAAGCTGGCGCAGGCATTTGGCCGGCTGATCCGCAGCAAGGATGATGCGGGGCATTTCATCGTCCTGTCCCCCGCCTTCCCCACGCGCCTGCTGTCTGCGTTCCCGCCCGGCACCCCCGTGCTGCGCGTGACGCTCGATCAGGCTTTACAACGCGTCGCTGCTGGTGTTGGGGGCACTCAGTCCCTCCCCGCGCACGGAGCCTTGCAGCCATGAAAATCCTCGGCCTCCTGCGCCACGCCAAGTCCGATTGGGACGACACCAACCAGCGCGATTTCGACCGCGGGCTAAACGCGCGCGGCCGCAAGGGTGCCGAGCTGATCGGTGCCCATATCCGCGACCACGGCGTGAAGTGGAACCGGCTGATCGCCAGCCCCGCTGTGCGCGTCAAGGCAACGCTGGAAAACGCGCTGCCCGCAGTGACGCCGATCTATGACCAGCGGCTATACCTCGCCAGCTTCGACACCATCGTCGAGGCGATCGAGGCCCACGCCGGAAGCGGCGATGACGAGGCGAAGGCGATCCTCATCGCCGGCCACAATCCCGGTCTTCAGGACGTGCTGCTGGAACTGGTGGCACCGGGCAAGGAAAACGCCCTGTTCAAGGAAGCGGTGGTGAAGTTCCCGACCGCGTCCTACGCCGTGCTCGAATGCGATGTCGCCCATTGGAGCGAGCTGAAGCGGTATTGCGCAGAGCTTGTCCACTTCGCCCGCCCCCGCGATCTTGATCCTGAACTGGGGCCGGAAGGCTAAGTTACCGGCACCAGATTATCGTCCGAATTGCGGTCGATGTAGAAGTTGTACGGATCAATCCCGGCGAACAGCGGCTTCTTGGCGGTCACCACTTCAACCACCTGCTTGCCCGCCCGCACCGGATAAAGCTTCATCGACAGCACATCCGCGCTGGCAAATGCGCCGGTTTCAGGCCGGGCGGTGAAGACGCCGACCTCGATGCTTTCGGCAAGGCTGGCGGGCGTTTCCCTGCCCTTGCCATCGGCGGTGAACTTGCCGGCTTCCACAGTGATGCGGGTTGCCCAGCGGCCATCGGCGCGTTGTTTCGTCACCGCGTCCTTGGCCTTCAGGTCGTAGATCGTGATGCGTTCAAACAGATCGGTGATCAACGCCTGGTCCTGCGGCGTCCTGGCTTCCTTGCGCAGCTCGGCAATCAGATCGAGGCTGCGCGGGTATGGCGCAGGCTTGAACTTGTAGCGCGCGATCAGCCGCGCCAGCGCGCGGTTGACCGCATCCTCGCCCAGCCGCTGCTGGAGCAGATACATTGCAAGGCTGCCCTTCTGGTAGTGGATGTGCTGCTGGTTCTCGACCCGCATCAAAGGCTGTTCATCCAGCACATCGCCCTTGCGACCGGCCAGATACTGATCCAGCTCGAATTTCAGGAAGCGGCGGATCTTGTCCTCGCCATACAGCTCTTTCATCACCATCAGCGCCGAATATTGCGCCAGCGTTTCCGAGAGCAGGGTCGATCCCTGCATATCCCCGCCGACGATCTGGTGCGCCCAGTACTGGTGCCCCACTTCATGCGCGGTGATGTAGGACACGTAATCGATCGTCTCGGGATCGCGCACGTCGGCCGCAAAACCGACGCTTTCGGAATAGGGCATGGTGCCCGCAAACGCCTGCGCAAAGCTGGCATAGCCCGGAAACTCGATGATCCGCGCATAGCCGAACTGGTAGGGGCCGAAATTGCGTTCGTAATACCCCAGCGATGTCTTCATCGCTTTCAGCATGGCGGGCACGTTCCACGCGTGCCGGGGATCGTGATAGACGCTCAAGCGCACTGGGCCGACCTGATCCTCCGCCACGGCGTAGCGCGCCGATTGAACCGAGAAGAAGTTGAGGATCGGCGCCGGGCTTTCAAACACCGCCACGCGGCGGCCGCCTTTGATCTGATCCGACACCTTGTTGCCGGGCGCAATCGGCACCTGATCGGCGGCGGTGCTGATGGTAATGCGCGAATTGACCCAATCGGCGCCGATGTAATTGCGCCCCTGTGCAGCGGTATCTTCAAGCTTCGCCATGCGCAGTTCGTCCGGCAGGCCTTGGCGCCGCCGCTCGGTCCGGTCGGTCAGCAGGCCGCGCTGGTCCATCCCGATGATCGGCGCAAAAGTGAAGTTGTTCACGAAGGTGCCATTGTCGACGATGTCGGTGGCCGCCCCGCGATTGGCAAAGCCCTGCCGCATCAGCCGCGAGGTAAAGTCGAGCCGCGTGATCGCCCCCGGCGCCAGCGGGGTTTCAAATCGGTAGATGCGGTGGAAATGGCGCGTGTCATGGCTGGCCAGCTTTGCCCCCGCCACGGCAAGTCGGGTGAATTCGGTAGCATCATCGCCCTGCCGGATATGCAGTTCAGTGATCGGTACGCCGCTGTCATTGCGCAGGGCGTAATGCCCGGTCACGTCCATCCGCTTTGCCGCCGGATCGATCGCCACATCGAAAGCCACATCGGTCACCACCGGGCGCGGCAGATTGGCGAACTTCAGATATTTCCGCTCGTAATCGGCCCGCCGCGCCTCAGCCTCATCAGAGGTTTCGTAGGTATTGAGCACCTTGATATTATTGTGAATCACCAGACCTGTGCCGATCATGCCGGCAATTGCCGCCATGGCGATCCCGCCCGACGCGGGGCTGATGCGCTTGGCAAAGCCCTTCACCCGCGGCACTACGGCAACCACGGTCCCGCGCGGCCAGAACCAGTGCGCCAGCACCAGCAGTAGCGCCCCGAAACACGCCCAATACACCCGCGCAATCGCCCCGCCGACCCAGAAACCGCCGGTGCCGTTCATATCGGACAGCGGCTCGCTCGGCGTGCCGCCGAAGCTGTAAAGCATATTGCTGTAACCAAGGTTCGACAGGGCAAGGCGGGCCACGAACCACACCAAAAACAGCCCCCAGCCGACATATTTGTTGGGGCTGAGCACCTGGAAGAACACTGCCAGCACCGCCAGCAGCAGCAGATCAATGCTCTGCGGGATCACAAAGGCCGACAGATACAGCCCCGCATCGATGCTGGCTGCGCCCTTGACGATCTGGAAAATTACCCCCGTCACCATGCCCGAAAGCGCCATCGCCAAAAGGACAATGAACACCGCCAGAATTTTCGGAACGAACACCGCCCATGCGGGCACCGGCGTCGCATCGAGAATTTCGGAAATCTTCACATCCCGTTCCCGCCACACCAGTTCCCCGCCGTAAAACACCGCAACGATCAGGCTGAACAGGCTGATGCTGCCGATCACCGTAGTGATGACATCGGCGGTCAGCGGATAGGACGGCGTGCCGAACGCGGTCTGCGCAAACACGAGGTTCAGCGTGGTCAGCGCCAGCGCCAGCAGCAGCAGCACGATCAGGCCGGGGCTTTTCATCACCAGCAGCACTTCGGCCTTGAGACGCAGCCAGAAGCTGGCGAGGGCGTGACCAAGGCCGAAACTGCGCGCAGGCGGCGCGGTTAGCACTTGCGGGCGCGCGTCTTCAGCCTTGGCAGCGCGCGCCGCCTGCTTGGCCAGCCGCCGCTGCCGCCAGCGCGACGGCGCACGTTCGGTCATGCTGAAACGCAGCCATGCAATCCCCAGAAACAGCGCCGAAAGGCCCAGCACGAAGATGCGGTTGAACAGCAGGTTGCCTTCCAGCGGGACCAGCCGGGTGTTCATATCTGCCGACGTCCAGTACCGCGCCACCTCGCCAATCGCGCCGCTGCCCAGCGGTTCATAGCGGGCGATCACATCCTGATAGGACGGATCGGCCCCCACTACGACGCTGACGGTGAGGTAACCCATCACCAGCACCAGCACGCCGATGTAACTCGCCAGCATCGACCGCGTGACCGTCGCCAGGCTGAACAGCAGCGCCGATGACAGGATCAGGTTGGGAATGGCGATGATCAGGAACGGCCAAGCATAGGTGACAAAGCCGCCCGGTCCCACCGTTTCGGGATCGACCCAAGGCATCGCCGCCCCCGTGGCAATGCCCAGCGGCACGGCGATATATCCAAGGATCGCGATCGCCAGCCCGCCAAGGAAGCGTCCGGCAAGGAACTGCGTGCGCCCGACCGGCGTCGCGCGGATCATCGGGCCGAAACCGGTCACGTCGTCGCGCACAACAGCATTGGCAACGAAGCTGGTGATGACGAACAGGTAGAAAGTGGCGAACACCCCCAGCGCGAAGGTGACGGTATAGGGCGAATTCTCATGCACCGCGCCGGGGGCGCCAAAACTGATATTGTCGCTGGCGCTGAGGCCGAAGCCGAGCAGGAAGAAGATCGCGACCGAAACCCAGAACACCGGGTTTCTGAGCTGATAACGGATTTCGAACGCGGCAAGGCTGGCGGTCAGCATGGGCGCAGCCTCCCTTACGCAGCGCGCGCGGCGGGCGCGCGGCGGGTTTCGGCAAGGGTTGCAAAGTAGACATCCTCAAGCCCGCCGCTGACCGGCGCAAAGCCTTCGGGCTGGGTATCGGACAGGACATGAACCACGATGTCGCCGGCAAAGAAGCGGTGCGAAATAACCTCATGCGCCGCCTGCATTTCGCCAAGCTGGGTGTGCGGCACGGTGCGCTGCCAGACGCGGCCTTGGGTGGAGGCGATCAGATCATGCGGTGCGCCCTCCAGCCGCAGCTTGCCGCCTGCCAGCACCGCCATGCGCGGGCACAGATCGGCCACGTCATCGACGATATGGGTCGACAGGATCACCACCACATTCTCGCCAATCCCGGCCAGCAGGTTGAGGAACCGGTTGCGTTCTTCGGGATCAAGCCCCGCCGTGGGTTCATCGACGATGATCAGTTCCGGCTCCCCGATCAGCGCCTGCGCGATCCCGAACCGCTGGCGCATCCCGCCTGAAAAGCCCGCAATCGCCTTGCCGCGCACGCTCCAAAGGTTGGTCTGGTTCAGCAGGTGTTCGACCACCGTCTTGCGTTCCGATGCGTTGTTCACGCCCTTCAGCACCGCCATGTGATCAAGCATCTGATAAGCCGAAACGCGCGGATAGACGCCGAAATCCTGCGGCAAATAACCCAGCGTGCGCCGCAGCCGGTCAGGCTGTGCCAACACATCGATATCGCCGAACCGGATGCTGCCCTGCGTGGGCGCCTGCAAGGTCGCGATGGTGCGCATCAGCGTCGATTTGCCCGCGCCGTTCGGCCCCAGCAGGCCAAACATGCCCTTGGGGATGCTCAGGCTGACATTATCCAGCGCGTGGGTGCCGTTGGGATAAGTGTGGCTGACGCCGCTGAGTTCAAGCATGATGGTCCCCTGATTCAATATGTTGCATCGTACCGCAGATGCCGCTGTTGGGAAGCGTCTTGGTGGACCATTACACGCGATTGATCGACGCGGCGTGTCGTTCGTCGATGCCGGTTGTGCGCCGGGCTATCGGGCGGTCAGAACAACCCGGGCGGCTCAGGCTTCGCCCCAGGCTTGCCCCACGGTTCCTGCGTGCCATCAATGGTGACCCGCCCTGACCAGCCCCGGCACAGCGCCAGCGCCTCCTGCCCGCCTCCGTCCAGCCAGCGCGCCTGGTCCTGCGGTGCGATCAGCACCGGCATCCGTTCGTGAATGGCGGCGGTTGCGGTGCCATCGCTGTCCGTCATCACCATCGCATAGCAATCGCCCCATTCGTCCGATGGCCGCCATACGCCAGCGGCGGCAAACAGCGGTGCATCGGGGAGGCTCAACCATGTCCGGGTCATCCGTCCCTTCGGCCCTTCGGCCTCTGCCCAGGCGGTCAGCGGGATCAGGCAGCGCCGCGTCTCGAAAGCATGGCGCCAAAAGCCCGTCCCCAGCTTGTCGGCACGCGCATTATTGACCGGTTTGGGCTTCAGGGGTTGGCCCTTGGCGCCTTTCCGCACCAGCGGAAAGCCCCAGGTCATCGCTCTCACCGCCCCTTCCCGCACCACAAGGCCGCTGTAGCCGGGATAGACCTCGGCCGCGAAGTTCGCCCCGCTTGCGCCGTCCACCGCATTGAACCACGCCGCGACCTCGCTGGCGTTTTTGGTCATGCGGTAAAGGTTGCACATCTTACGCGTTCCCCACCACGAAGCACGCGGCTGCCATGAGTGCGCCGGCCCAGCGGTTGGCGCGGAACCGGGCAAGCGGGTTCGCCGGATCATCGATGTCCAGTGTCATCACCTGCCACGCCAGATGGGCCGCCACCGGCACCAGCGCGAGCAGTGCCAGCGGGTCTTCACGGTACAGCCAGAAACCCAGCGCCCACAGGGCCACGGCTCCGGCATAGAACCCCGCGATGCCGCCCTGCACCCGCGCGCCCATCGCCAGCGCCGATGACCGGATGCCAACCATCGCATCATCTTCGCGGTCTTGCAGGGCATAGATCGTATCATACCCGATCACCCAGCAGATGCTCCCGGCATAGAGGCACGCGAGCACCTCCCAATTGTCCCAGCGCAGCTCGGTCCAGGCGACCAGCAGCCCCCAGGTGAACACCATGCCGAGCCACGCCTGCGGCCACCAGGTGATGCGCTTCATGAAGGGATAGGCGGCGACCAGCGCCAGACTGCCCAGCGCCACGATCTGCGCCTCCAGCCGAAGTTGCAGCAGCACCACCAGCCCGATGAGGCACAACGCCACCAGCCAGCCCCACGCCAGCTGTTTCGACACCCGCCCGCTCGCCACCGGTCGCAGGGCGGTGCGGGCCACCTGCCGATCCAGATCGGCGTCGACAATGTCATTGAAAACGCACCCCGCCCCGCGCATCGCGATGCTGCCCAGCAACAGCCAGCCAAGCAGCGCAAACTGCGCCCCCGCTCCCGCCAGCCACACCCCCCAGACGCAGGGCCAGAACAAAAGCCACCACCCGATCGGCCGGTCAAACCGCGCCAGCAGCGCAAGATCACGCGGAAGCTGCGGCAGGCGCTCCACCAGCCCGCGGTGTTCGCTATCGGGGACGATCTGTTCAGTCATGGCTTGCTCCCTAGCGCCAGCAAGGCTTAGAGCAAAGCCATGCCCGCTACTCCTGCATGGCCCCCGAAAAGCGCGCCGCGCCTGTTTGTCGCTGACGAACTGCGCGCAGGCATGGCCGTGCGGATCGAAGGCAATCCGGCACATTACCTCGCCCGGGTGATGCGCGTTGCCCCGGGCGACGCGGTAATCCTGTGCGACGATGTCACCGGCGAATGGGCGGCGCGGGTGACCGATGCGGGCAAGCGCGACGTGGTGCTGGAAGTGTCGGAAATGCTCCGCCCGCGCGAAACCGTGCCCGATGTGTGGCTGGTTCCGGCGCTGCTGAAGAAAGACCGGTTCGACCTGATCCTGGAGAAGTCCACCGAACTGGGGGTGGCTCGCATTCAGCCGCTGATCACCCGCCGCTGCGTGGCGGACAAGCTCAACTTGGACCGCGCGTGCGCCATCACCACTGAAGCCGCCGAACAATGCGCCCGCACCGCCTTGCCGCAACTGGCGGATCCGGTGAAGCTGGATGCGCTGCTGGCCGGTTGGCAGCATGACCGCGCACTGTTCTTCGCCGATGAAAACGGGGGCGAACCTGCTGAAGCCGCCTTCCCGGCCCATTCCGGCCCCGCCGCGATCCTCACTGGCCCCGAAGGTGGCTTCGATGATGCCGAGCGTGCCGCGATCCGCGCTCACCCCGCCGCGCGCCCCATTTCGCTCGGCCCGCGCATCCTGCGCGGAGAGACGGCCGCCATTGCCGCTCTGGCCGTGTGGATGGCCAGCGCGGGCGATTGGTAGCCGCGCTTCGTCGGTAGAAACACGTTTTGCGCTTCCCACCGGCAAGTGGGTTTTCTAAGGCAACCGGCCAGAGAGGGCCACCTTGCGATGAGTACACGCGAAGCTTCCACTGCCGACGATCCGGTCATCGAAGGCTTCGACCAGTTGCTGGCGCCCATGATCGGCGGCGAAAAGCCGCCCGAGCAATGGCGCATCGGCACCGAACACGAAAAGCTGGTTTACAGGCACAAGGACCACAGCGCCCCGTCCTATGATGCGCCTTGCGGCATCCGCGATCTGCTCGGCGGGCTGGAACAGTTCGGGTGGAGCCCCGTGGAAGAGGGCGGCAACGTCATCGCTCTGAAAGGGGAGGATGGCGCGGTCAGCCTTGAACCTGCCGGGCAACTGGAACTGTCGGGCGCGCCGCTGGAGAACCTGCACCAGACCTGCGCGGAAACGGGGCGGCACCTCGCGCAGGTGAAACAGGTCGGCGAAAAATGCGGCGTCGGCTATCTCGGCCTCGGGATGTGGCCGGACAAGACCCGCGAAGAACTGCCGATCATGCCCAAGGGCCGCTATGACATCATGTTGCGGCATATGCCGCGGGTCGGGACGATGGGCCTCGACATGATGCTGCGCACCTGCACCATTCAGGTGAACCTCGATTACCAGTCCGAAGCCGACATGGTGAAGAAGTTCCGCGTGGGCCTGGCCCTGCAACCGCTGGCAACGGCGCTCTTCGCCAATTCGCCGTTCACTGAAGGCAAGCCCAACGGGTTCCTGTCCTATCGTTCGCACATCTGGTCGGACACCGATCCGCACCGCACCGGGATGCTGCCCTTTGTCTTTGAAGACGGCTTCGGATACGAACGCTGGGCCAATTATATGCTTGATGTGCCTATGTATTTCGTTTTCCGGGACGGGAAATACATCGACGCGGCGGGGCTTTCGTTCCGCGACTTTCTGGACGGGAAGCTGTCTGTTCTGCCCGGCGAACGCCCGACGCAAAGCGATTGGTGGGACCACTTGTCGACTGCCTTCCCTGAAGTGCGCCTGAAAAGCTTCCTTGAAATGCGCGGGGCCGATGGCGGCCCGTGGAGCCGTATCTGCGCTCTGCCTGCCTTCTGGGTTGGGTTATTGTACGATCAAGGCGCGCTCGATGCAGCGTGGGATCTGGTCAAGGACTGGACGATGGAAGAGCGTGAGGCGCTGCGCAACGCGGCTCCCAAACTGGCACTGGATTCGCCCGTTCCCGGCGGCCATACCCTGCGCGATATCGGGCGCGAGGCCCTGGCTATCGCGCATAAAGGGTTGGCGGCGCGGGCGCGGCTTAATGCGTCAGGCGATAACGAAACCGGCTATCTTGAAACGCTCGACGAGATCGTGGCCAGCGGCAAGGTTCCGGCCCAGCGCCTGCTCGATGCCTATTATGGCGAGTGGAACGGCGATATTACCCGGGTCTATGAACAGTCCTTCTAAGGGAGGGATTTCGATATGCTGATCGTGCTGGCCAAGGCCAAACTGGGTGTGGATTCGATGACGGCAGCCCGCGCGGCGATTGCCGCTATGGTCTCCGCATCGAACGCCGAAGAAGGCTGCATCGCCTATGCCTTCACCGAGGATATGTTGCAGCCGGGCATCCTGCACATCGTGGAAAAGTGGCAGGACGAAGCGGCCCTCGCCGCGCATTTCGCCACGCCGCATATGGCAGCTTTCGGCGCGGCGATCGCGGATCTGGATTTTCAGGTGATCGAAGCGGTGAAATTCCACGCCGATGAAGGATCGCCAGTGATGTAATCCTACTCGGCGGGGTGAAGCGGCACCTCGTTGTTGCTGGACGCGGCGCCGGTGAAGCGGCGCTTCAACCGCGCGAGCGGAGCGGTGACCAGGCCGTGCTGTTCCATCCACGTGTGATATTCACGGTATTTGGCGTCCTCGGCCATCAAGTGCGCTTCTTCGGTCCGCGCGCGCCAATAATATATGCCGTTGACCACCAGTAGGAAAACGCAGTTTCGCAAAGCCTCCAGCCATGACCCGCCGGTCACCAGAAACGGCAGGACAGACGCCCACCAGAACAGGTTTTTCGCCAGATAGGCCGGGTGGCGCGTGAACCGATACGGCCCGTGGGTCAGCACGCCGCGATAGGTGAGGTTCGAAAAGCGGATGCCGAACACCACCGTCGCCCAAGCGTAAATGGCTGTAAGCACAACCAGAAGGCCGCCCCACATCCATAGCAGCGCATTATGCCCCGCAAACCAGTGCGCCCAGCCGGGGGTGGCGAATTCGTAGCTGAGAATCTGGTTGTTCTGCCCGATGATCCCCCACACGAAAGGCGGATAGCACAGCAGCGCAGCCAGCCAGCCCGCCAGAAACGGATTGCCCGAACGGATGTGCGAATCCAGCGGGCGCATCGTCAGAAGATAGCCCACCGTGCCTATCTGCACGTCGATCAGGAACAGGAGCGTCACCAGCAGCATCACGAATTCGACAGGGCGGCCAGCCAGTTGCGCAGGATCAGCTGTCACCACCTGCGCGAACCCGGGCGGCAGGATCGATATCATGAAGGCACCGAAGAACCCCTTGATCGCCCATGCCCGCCAGTGTTTGGCCAGCGTTGCGCCGTCCCATTGCTGGCGTCCGATCATCCCGCCGCCAACCACAAAAGCGCCGAACTGGAACGCCCCATCGCGCGGCTCCACCAGATAACGGTCAAGCCAGATTACGTAAGGAACCGAAAGCGTTACCAGCGGAAGGGTGGCGATCGTCAGCACCTCCATCGCAAACAGGTAGCTGCCCGTCCAGTACCACCGCGCCAGCGCGTAAAACCCTGCGATCAGCGCCCATGTTGCCCACAATCCGACCAGCTTGATGACCGCCACCGGCATCACTTCGGCCAGCGGACGCTTCAAGGTCCAGTCGATTCCGGTCGAGGGGCGCAGGTGCACCTTGTCGATCAGCACCGACCACAGGGCCATCGGCAGCGCGGTGAACAGCATCGCAGCAAGGGCGGCGTAAGGGCCTGACAGAACCCCTCGTTCAGCCGAAAGCCCGCCGCCCAAACCCAGCACTCCGGCTATTTCCGGGTAGGATCGGCAAAAGGCAATCCACACAAACAGCCCCGCCAGCCCCGCCAACCCGACACCGGTCGAAACGTCGCTGACCGGCGGCCGGGGGGGCGGTGTTGGACTATGCAGGGGCGGTGCAACCATGACCACCGTGCCCTACAGCATAAGGGTTAACAGACGGGCAAGACGCGCGCGAAAGCGGCTCAAGGCGGGGCCTGACGGGGGTCTAAGCCGGGTCTGGAGAGGGGCTGGCACCAGTCTGGCGCAGCCCCCCTGTCGGATACCTATTTCCAGGCGTGGATTACGCCCGCATCGTCCATCACATACAGATAACCATCGGCCACCACCGGCGGCAGGCTGACCGGCTGGCCGACATCCGCAAACAGACTGGCCGACCCTTCGCCCGCGCTCACCTTCCAGATTTCACCGCGCGAACTGGCGACCCACAACTGGCCGCCTGCCAGCACCGGGCCGGTCCAGAAGATCGGGCCTTTCTTGTCTTCAGCGTCCTTGTAACCCTGAAGCTGCGTAACCCAGCGCACCCGGCCCGAAGACCGGGCAATGGCTAGCAGGCGCGCGTCATCGGTGAGGGTGAAGATCCACTCGCCCGCAATCGCCGGGGTGGAAATGCCCGCAAGGTTCAGTTCCCAGATGCGCTGGCCGGTGACCAGTTCATAGGCGGCCATGCGCCCGCCCTGCCCCAAGGCATAGACGCGGCCCGAATCGATGATCGGATCGGCGTCGATATCGGTGATGGTGCCCACCGTGGTCGAGATATTGGTGCGCGCGAGCGCGTCGGACCACAGCACCCGCCCATTTTCATAACGGTAGGCGGTCAATTCGCCGCTGGAATAACCGCCGACGATCGTCCCCTGCCCGGCAGACGGTGCCGCCACCCCGAACACGCCCGACTGGGTGTTCGATCCGCTTTCGTCCCATACCAGAGAACCATCGGTGGCCTTGAGCGAGATCAGCTGGTTATCCTGCGTCATGACGAACAATTGGCCAAAGGCGATGGTCGGCGAACCGCGCAAAGGGCCAGCGGGTTTGACCTTCCACAGCACTTCGCCCGTGTCGGCATTAACCGCCTTCACATCGCCCACGCCGTTGGTTGCGTAAAGCTTGCCCGCTTCGTAGCTGACCCCGCCGCCGAAGGCAGAAGGCGCCTGATCCTTGGTCATGCCTTCATCGCCGCGCGTCCACAGCTTGGCGCCGGTGGTCTTGTCGAAGGCGACGATCACCCCGTCCGTGCCTTCAGCAAACAGCTTGCCGCCGCCGATCACCGGCGCTGCGGCAAGCCGCATCCGGTTGCTCGACCCGGCGACCTGAGCGGTCCACACCTTCGACGGGTTTTCAGCCAGCGCGAGGTGGCCATAGGACTTGCCCGCTGCCCCGCCTGCCTGCGCCCATTCGGCGTTGACACGCGCAGGCGGCAGAACCACCGAAATCGACGCGAGCGCGGGATCGACTTCGGCCCCGTTTTCGATGCGCGACAGGATCGGCACCCGGTTGCCGACTGTGGGCGTGGTCTTTTCGTCCTTGCCGCCGAACAGCCCGCCCTTGCAGCCGGTCAGCCCGGCCACCATCAATCCTGCCAGCAGCGCGGCACGCGCGATTTTCGTCTGTGTCATTGCCGTCCGTTCCAATCGTGTGTCTTATTGGGCTGCGGGGGCGCCGCCATCCCCCTCGGACGTGACCCCCTGATCTTTCAGCAGCTTGTCAACATCGACAACTGCATCGACCCCCATCAACCCGGCCATCTGGCGTGCGCGGCTGCGCAGGCTTTCGGGCTGCTTTTCATCCTTGGCGATGTCGGCGAAGATCTTGCCCGCCGCCGCGCGGTTGCCGCCTTCAAGATGCGCCATCGCCACCAGTTCACCGGCGGAGCCGAAATAGGCGCTGCCCGGTTTGGCAAGGTCACCCAGTTGCGCGATCACGTCGGCCGGATTCATACGGTCAAAATTGGTGCTGACATCGCGGATGCGGGCCAGATCGCGCAGCGCGGGCGGCGCGTCGGCATCGGCGGCGATCGCCTTGTAAAGCCCGGTCGCTTTGGCGGTATCCCCCGCCTCCAGCGCGGCGCCCGCCTGAATGAAGCGGGCAGCAGCGCGGGCCCCGGCAGAACTGCCGTCCGCCAGCAGCGGCGCAACCTTTTGCGAGGCCGCTGCAAAGTCGCGCTGGTCGGCAGAATCAAGCGCGGCAATCAGCGTTTCGGACTGCTGTTCCAGATCCTGTTCGGCGTAGTGATCCCAGATCAGGTAGCCGCCCAGCCCCGCAAGGCCCAGCGTGATCGCGCCAAGCACCTTCAGCCCATGTTCGCGCAGGAAAGTGAGCGCAGCATCTTCGCGCACCGCTTCGTCGATTTCACGGATCAGCACCTCATCCTCGCGTGACGTGGTGGGGACCGAAGGAGTGGTGATCGGAGTGCGCGCCATGTCGGGCCAGGTATCCTCGTTGCTGTGATCCGCGCGTTCTTTAGGCAGGTGAGGCGGAGCGCGCAATGGCGGCTGCAATGACCGGCAGGTATACGGCGGCGAGGTTGAACGTGGGGTGAAGCACGGGAAGCCGGTTCGGCGGGTCTAGAACGCGCGGCTGAGCGCCGCGGCATAGACCGCTTCATAGGCAGCCAGCATGCCGGCGAAATCGAATTCGGCACGGGCGCGGGCCTGATTGGCGCTGCCGATGCGCGCGCGCAGGGCGGGATCGGCGGCCAGCGCGGTCAGCGTCCCGCCCAGCGCATCCACATCGCCGACCGGCGCAATCAGCGCGCGGTTTTCGGCGCCGAGGATGTGGCGGATATCGCCGACCTCGGGCGCGGCCACAGGCAGGCCAGCCGCCATCGCTTCCACCACGGAAAGCGGGAACTGTTCCGAGGCCGAGGATAGCGCGAAGATATCGAACAGGCCGACCACCTTGGCAGGATCGACATTGCCCGGCAGGTGAACGCGCGCAGCAAGGCCCAGCGCATCGGCGGCAGCAAGGATCGCCGCGCGTTCCGGCCCTTCACCGCAGATCACAAGGTGCCATTCGGGCGGGAGGCCGGCGAAGGCCGCGACAAGATCGGGCAAACGCTTGACCGCCCGCAAGCCTGCCAGCGTGCCGACCCAGCGCACGCCTTCGGGCTTGGCAATCGGCAGCGCATCGGTGCGCGGCGCAGCGGAAAAGGCGGCGGTGTCGATCCCGTTGACGATCCGTTCGACGCGGGAGGCGGGTTGGCGCCATGCCTCCCGCGCGATCCGTTCCAGCCCCGTCGAAGGCACAATCACCCGCGCCGCCCGGCCCAGCGCGGCGCGGCGATACAGGTTGCGGACCGGTTTCAGGCTCTCGGCCTCGTCCTCGTTGAAGCCGTCTTCGTGGTGAACCAGCGGGGGCAGGCGATAGGCATCGGCAAACACCCGGTGCGCCATCACCACATCCATCGCCCCCCAGTTGTAGGTGCAGATCAGGTCATACCCCTCCATCGCCTTGGCAATCGCGGCCAGCCGCGCCGGCGTGGGGCGCCCCACCAGCGAAGGGAAGGTGATAGGATATTCCGCGCGCACGTTTGGCGCGACCAGCGCGGCGGCAGCCAGCGCCCCCGGCTCACCCGACACAATGGTGTGGTGCAGCCGCGCGCCCCAGGCATTCATCAGCCGGGCGCAGCGCACTTCCTTCCCCCCGGCGGAAAAGGTGGAATGGCAGTGAAGAATGCGGGGCACCTCGCCGCCCCCCGGCTGGTTCACTCCGCCGCGTCCAGCAGGGCGAGGATCGCGGCGCGAACCTCAGCCTCGTCCAGCGTGGGAGCATGGCCGACGCGCGGGACAGTTACGGTGCGCATCACGGGGTTGCGCTGGCCCATCTGTGCAACCGTATCCTCGCTCAACAGGTCCGAAAGCCCGCCGCGCACCAGCAGCATCGGCACGCCCGCCAGCGCGTCGAACGCGGTCCACAAATTGGCCGGCGCGGCATTGCCCGGCTTTGCGAAAGGTTCGGCAATCGCCATGTCGTAGTCAAAACTGATCCGCCCGTTTTGCGTCACCACCATCGTGCGTTTGGCCATTTCGAGCCATTGATCGAGATCGTAGTCGGGGAAGGCCGCAGCCTGCGCTTCGGCCAGCCCGCGCGCGGCGTGAACCCATGTGGGATAGCTACGCCCCTGCCCGACATAGCCCGAAATGCGCGACAGCCCCGCAGGGTCGATCACCGGGCCGATATCGTTCATCACCACCGCGCTCATCCGGCCCGGGTTTGCGGCGGCCATCAGCATGGTCATCAACCCGCCCATCGACGTGCCGACCACGGCAAAGCGCGTGATGCCTTCTTCCGCCAGCAGCTTTTCAACGTCCTGCACATAGGTGACCGGCGAATAGGTGTCCGAATCGGGCGCATAATCGCTCAGCCCCCGGCCGCGCATTTCGGGCACGATCACCCGGCGGGTCGCGGCCAGCCCATCGGCCAGCGCGGCAAAATCCCGTGCGTTGCGGGTCAGGCCATGCATGCACAGCACCGGAAGCTTGGCAGCAGCTCCATCCGGGGCGGCATAATTGCGGTAATGCAGGTCAAGCCCGTCGCTGCTGGTCCAATAGCGATCTTCGTATGTGGCAGCCATTGGCGGCAGTATTCCCTTTGATGCTTGGACCGGAATGCTTGCGCCCGGTCATGCTTGCCCCCACTATCGCGGGATGAGCGAGCCTGTGCAACACTCCGATTTGTCCGCCCCCTATTGCGGCGATCCTGCGATCATGACGCTGGCCGACTGGCTGGGCGATCCCGTGGCAGCAGCGGACTTCCCCGATACGCGGCTGCGCTGGCGCAATGACCGCGCGGCGGCAAGCGTCGGACTGGCAAAGCTGACAGACGCCGAATGGGCGGCGCATTTCGGGCGCTTTGCCCCGCTGCCGGGCAACCTCCTCCAACCGCTGGCGCTGCGGTATCACGGGCACCAGTTTCGTGTTTACAATCCTGACCTCGGCGACGGACGCGGGTTCCTGTTTGCCCAGATGCGGGACGATCGGGGCCGATTGATGGACCTCGGCACCAAGGGTTCGGGCCAAACCCCGTGGAGCCGGGCCGGCGATGGCCGATTGACGCTGAAAGGCGCGGTGCGGGAAATTCTGGCGACGGAAATGCTGGAGGCGCTCGGCGTGAACACCTCCAGAACCTTCAGCGTTATCGAAACGGGCGAAAGCCTGTGGCGCGGGGATGAACCAAGCCCCACGCGCTCTGCCGTGCTGGTCCGCCTGTCGCATTCGCACATCCGCATCGGCACCTTCCAGCGGCTGCTTGCGCTGGAGCAGGCGGATGAGATGGCGGCACTGATCGATTACTGCCTCACCCAATTCCCCGGCCCGCCCTCGCCCGCCGATGCGCCCGCGCGCGATGAACCCGCGATCCGGCTGATGCACAATGTGGTGGAACGGATGGCCGATCTGGCCGCCAGCTACATGGTGGCAGGCTTCGTCCACGGGGTGCTGAACACCGACAATATGAACGTGTCCGGCGAAAGCTTCGATTACGGCCCGTGGCGCTGGCTGCCGGAATGGGAGCCGGGCTTTACCGCAGCCTATTTCGATCACGCGGGCCTTTACGCCTTTGGCCGACAGCCCGAAGCCCTGCACTGGAATTGCGGGCAGTTGGCGGTTGCGCTGCGCCTGCATGCCGACACGGGGCCGCTGGTCGCCGCTTTGGAACGGTTCGGGCCGCTTTATATGGAGGCGGTCGCGCGGCGGTGGTGCTGGCGGCTGGGCGTAGCGCCGCAAGGGGTCGAGGCTGACACGCAGCTGGTCACTGCCTGCGAAGCTGCGATGCGTGACAGCAAAGCCCAGCCCGATGCCTTCTTCTTCGGCAATCGCGGCAAGCGCGGCGCGACAACAGGCGCGCTGGGCGAGGCCTTAGCGGGTTATCAACCGGTGGATGACACGCATTCCTATTGGACGGACGAAAGCCCGCAATCCATGCTGATCGAGGAGGTGGAGGCGATCTGGGCCGCCATTGCCGAAGGTGACGATTGGGCACCGCTGAACGCCAAGGTTGCCGCGTTGCGCCGCATGGGCGAAGCGCACGGCCCTGCACCACAACCTCGGGGTCATGCGTAACCGGGCCGCCCCTATCTTTTCATCCATGATCGTTATAGGTGATTTCCCTGTACTTCGTGGGCAGCCCCAATCAGGCCAGATGCGCAAGCGTGACCGATAACATCCTCATTTCATACGAACCGGCTAGCGGTGAGGAATTGTGGCGCGGGCCGCTGGCCGATGTCGATGCAGCCGTTTCTGCAGCCCGCCACGCTTGGGCGCCGTGGGCCGCGCAGCCGCTCACCACCCGGATCGGGATCATGCGCGACTTCGCCAATGCCGTGCGCCGCGATGCGGACACCTTTGCCGATCTGATCGCACGCGAAGCAGGCAAGCCGCTGTGGGAAGCCCGCAAGGAAGTCGACGCGGTCGTAAACAAGGTCGATATTTCGGTGCAGGCCTATGCCGAACGCACCGGCAAGAAAAAATTCGACGCAGGGATCGGGGGAAGCGCGGCGCTGCGCCACAAACCGCACGGCGTGATGGCAGTGCTTGGACCGTTCAATTTCCCCGCGCACCTGCCCAATGGCCACATCGTCCCTGCCCTGATCGCGGGCAATGCGGTGTTGTTCAAACCTTCGGAAAAAACCCCCGCTGTGGGCGAGGCGCTGGTCGCCGCCTTCCACAGCGCAGGCGTGCCGGAGGGCGTGTTACAATTGATCGTCGGCGGGCCGGAAGAAGGCAAGGCGCTGGTCGCCCATCCCGGCATTGACGGCGTGCTGTTCACCGGATCGGCGCAGGTCGGTATTGCGATCAACCGCAAACTGGCCGCCAATCCGGCCAAAATCGTTGCGCTGGAAATGGGCGGCAATAATCCCATTGTCGTCACCGACACGCCGAAACTGGCCGATGCGGCCACGGTCATCGTGCAAAGCGCCTTTGCCACCGCCGGACAACGTTGCACCGCTGCGCGGCGGTTGATCGTCAAGGACAGCGTTTACGATGATCTGATGGCGGAACTCGTGCCGCTGGCGCGCAAACTGATGGTGGGGGATCCGCTGGGCGAACCCCAGCCTTTCATGGGTCCGGTGATCGATAATGAAACCGCCGACCGCCTTTCGGAAAGCTTCGTCGCGCTGCTAACCGCAGGCGGGCGCGTGCTGCTGCATATGCGCCGCACAGCGCCCGATCTGCCGTTTCTCAGCCCAGGCATCATCGATGTGACCGATGTGCCCGACCGGCCGGATATCGAGCTGTTCGGCCCGCTGTTACAGGTGATCCGCGTCCCCGATTTGGACGCAGGCATTGCCGAGGCGAACAACACCCGCTTTGGCCTGTCGGCATCGCTGATAGGCGGATCGCCCGACGATTACGGGCGGTTCTGGGCGAACATCCGGGCTGGGATCATCAACTGGAACTCGCCCACCAACGGGGCTTCGTCAAAGGCTCCGTTCGGCGGGATCGGCCTGTCGGGCAATCACCGCCCGGCAGCATATTACGCCGCCGATTACTGCGCCTATCCGGTCGCCAGCACCGAACTGGATCAGCCCCGCGCAATCATCCCGGTGGGCCTCAGGCCTTAATTCGCGCGGTATACCAGCGTCACCCCGGTCAACCCGTGGGCGGCATCGCGCACATGAACGGTCAGCCGTTCGCCGCCCTTGCCACTGGCCGCGATGACCGTGGCACCCAGCCGTTTGGCCGTCAGCCCGGAACGCACCGCGCAGGCATAGTGATAGTGCAGCACGTCTTCTGCGGGAGCAGCCGATTGATAACGGATGATCCGCAAGGCGCACCCCGCCACGTCGGCTCCGCCCGCCTGCACCACCATGCCGCCCTGCGGGATGGCGGCAGGTGCCGGCAGGTTGGCGGCAATCGCAAAATCTTCCCGCAATTTGGCCGCGCAGGCCGCGGGCGCGCCGACAGCCGCAATCAGATCGGCTGGGCTGGTCATCGGACCGAGCGGCGGCGGAGAGGGCGTGCTGTCATCGCTCTCCGGCGCCGCCGGAAGGACGGGGATCAGGCCAGCCTCCATCAGTTCCAACCGCAGCGCCTCCCGCGCGGATAGCGCGTCTTCGGGGCTGGCGGCGATCACCGGCAGGGCATTGCTATCGGGAAAGCCGATCGCGGCATTCGCCTCATTACGCGAGGCAAGATCGGGATCGGTCATCAAGGGATCGTGGAGCGCGCGGGCAATCACCGGATCGCGCGCAATCAATGCCTCATCACGGCGCGCCTCCTCCGCGCTGTCGGCGCAAGACGCAAGGCCAAGGCTGAGCATGGGCAGGATCAGAACAGATCGCATGATCCTGCATTGTCACAGGGATGGTTAAATTGGCGTTCACCGGACATGGCGACGCCTCCGGAACCAGGGGGCTCCGAAGGCGCCGCCCGCGGCGACACTATGCCCCCGCGCAGGCGACCGTCGGTGGGAACGGTCGCAAGATCGATGTTGTTCATACATACAGCGTCCAATCTGAACGAATCCGCAAATCGCCTGACAGCCATCGTTAAGCGATGCTGCTGCTTGCGCCCCCAGCCTGCGGCCCCTAACGCCGCAGCCATATGGCCAGCCCCGCCCCAACCCCTGCGTCCCCGGCTTCAGGCCCCGTTGCTTCAGGGCTAGCCCCGGCGCTGGGTGCCTATGTCATCTGGGGCTTTCTGCCGCTGTACCTGCTGCTGGTGCAAAGCGTGCCGCCATTCGAATTCGTTGGCTGGCGGATCATCTGGACGTTGCCGCTGTGCCTGCTGATTGTGGCCTGGCGCCGCCAGTCTGCAGAACTTGTCGCGGTGCTGAAAAGCCCGCGCAGCCTGATGGCGCTGTTCACCAGCGCGGTGCTGATCGCGATCAACTGGTTCGTCTATATCTGGGCGATCATGGAGGGTGAGGTCTATGCCACCAGCATCGGGTACTACCTCAACCCGCTGCTGAATGTGCTGCTGGGGACGCTGGTGCTGGGCGAAAAGCTGTCCCGGCGGCAGTGGCTGGCGGTAGCCATCGCGGCTGTGGCCGTGGCACTGCTGGCGGCGGGCGCAGTCACCAGCCTGTGGATCAGCTTGTCACTCGGCCTAAGCTTTGGACTCTATGGCCTTGTTCGTAAACAGGTTTCAGTCGGGTCATTGCCGGGTCTGACCATCGAAAGCGCAATCCTGCTGCCCGTCGCCCTCGCCATAACTGGATGGTACGCGGTCAGCCCGCAGGGGTCGGCCTTTGGGCACGATGCATGGATGAGCGGGCTCATCATCTTTGCAGGCGTGGTCACCGCCATCCCGCTGCTGCTGTTCGCGATTGCCGCACGGCGGATGGATTATTCGACGCTGGGGTTCATCCAGTATCTTTCACCCACCATCGTGTTCTTCCTCGGGATGTTCGTATTCAACCAGCCCCTCGCGCCCGCAAAGCTGGCGAGCTTCGTGCTGATCTGGGTCGCGGTGGGTGTATTTGTCTGGGATTTGTGGGCGAAGCGAAAAGCGGCTTCAGCCTAGGAACTTCCACCCGATCGTCTGCCCGCCGTGCCAAGGGACGATCTCCTCTCCGGTGACGTGCAGATATGCGGGCACTGCCACCTCGGCGCGTTCCAGCGTCACGCTCTCCTCATTCACCGGCAGCTTGTAGAAAGCCGGGCCGTGGAGCGAGGCGAAGCCTTCAAATTGCTCCAGGGCGCCCTCCTCGTCAAAGACGGTGAGATAGCTTTCCAGCGCATAGGGCGCGCCGAAGATACCTGCACAGCCGCAGGCGCTTTCCTTGGCGCTGCGCAGGTGCGGGGCGCTGTCGGTGCCGAGGAAGAATTTCGGGCTGCCGCTGGTCGCCGCGCTGCGCAGCGCCAGCCGGTGGGATTCGCGCTTGGCAACCGGCAGGCAGTAATTGTGCGGCTGGATCCCGCCGACCAGCATGGCATTGCGGTTGATGTGGAGGTGCTGGGGCGTGATGGTCGCGGCAACCTGCGGGCCTGCCTCCATGACAAAGTCCACCGCGTCCGAAGTGGTGATATGTTCGAACACCACGCGCAGCTTCGGAAAGTTCGCAACAATCCCGCGCAAATGCCTGTCAATGAACTCTTTCTCGCGATCGAATACGTCGATATTGTGATCCGTCACCTCGCCGTGGATGCACAACACGATGTCCTCTGCCTCCATCCGGGCGAGCACGGGATAAAGCTTTTCGACATTGGTGACGCCAGCCGCCGAATTGGTCGTGGCATTGGCGGGATACATCTTGGCCGCCGTGAACACGCCTGTCGCCGCACCGCGCGCCAGATCGTCGGCAGCGGTGTTGTCGGTGAGGTAACAGGTCATCAACGGGGTGAAGCGCACCCCTTCAGGCACCGCTGCCATAATCCGGTCACGGTACGCCGCCCCCAGTTCGGTCGTCGTCACCGGCGGGGTGAGGTTGGGCATCACGATCGCGCGGGCGAACTGGCGTGCAGTATAGGGCACCACTTCGCGCATTACATCGCCATCGCGGAAATGCAGGTGCCAGTCATCGGGGCGGCGGATCGTCAGGCGGTCGGTCATGGCTTCCCCTTAGCTTTGCACGTGCCTATCTGTCACGCATGATGGCAACCCAACTCACCACTCGTGCGCTTGTGCGCCTTTCCCCCATGGACGAAGGGGAGGATGTCGCCGCGTTCCTGCAAGGCCTTGTCACCAATGACACCGCCGGCCCACTGCCCTGCTATGCCGCGTTGCTGAGCGCGCAGGGCAAGCACCTGTTCGATTTTCTGGTTTGGCGCGACGGAGCCGATCTGATCCTCGATTGTGAGGCGGCGCTCGCCGATGATCTGGTCAAGCGCCTGTCGATGTACCGGCTGCGGCGGCGAATCGCGATTGCACGTGATGGAACGCTGGCTGTCCACTGGAGCGCCGCGCCGCATTCAGGCGCAGTTCCCGATCCGCGGCTACCCGAGCTTGGCCAACGCTGGCTTGCTGCCCCCTTGGGCGAAAGTGCGGACGCCGCATGGCTCGCCCATCGCCTGTTGCTGGGTGTGGCGGAAGGTCGCGCCGAACTCGGCGATATCCTGTGGCTGGAAACCAACGCGGTCGAACTGAACGGCGTCAGCTTCACCAAGGGCTGCTATGTCGGGCAGGAAAACACCGCCCGGATGAACTGGCGGCAGAAGGTCAACCGGCGGCTGGTGGTGGTGCCGCTGGACGCATCGGACGAAGCGCGGCGCGTGGCAGCTTACCCCGACCTAGCGCTGGCAGTCGATCATCTGCGGGTGGAAAGCCTTGATCCCGCCACCTTGCCCGCATGGCAGCGGGCCGGGGTAGCAGGCGACGCCTAGGCCGGCTGATGCTCCGCAAGGCTGGCTTCCAGCATCGCGGTTGCCCGTTCGCGCGCAGCGTCGCGCGGCAGGCCCAGCGACTTGGCCAGCGCCCCGCCGATCAGCGCATCGCCCAGGGCCATCAGCACCAGCGACAATGTGTCGCGGTGGATGTGCTGCGATCCACCTTCATGGCTCGCCTCACCCGGAGCCAGTTCATCGACAAGATCGTGGATCGTCGAGATGATTGGATCAAGCGCGTCTTCATTGCCGGTCAGCAGCATCCAGCTGGTCAGCGCGCCCGCCCCTTCGCGGTCGAAGGCATCGAACGCAAGATCTACAACCTCGCGCGCTGAACCAAGCCCGGCGCGGCTGGCATGGACGGCCTGAAGGATCGTTTCGCAAACCGTACGCGCAAGGTGTTCCGCCAGCGCCTTCTGCAAACCCGATGCGGATCCGAAGTGGTGCAGCAAATTGGCGTGGGTCCGCCCGATCCGCCCGGACACCGCCTTCAGTGTCACTGATTGCGGCCCTGTTTCGATCAGCAGCGCACGCGCGGCTTCGAGCGCAGAACTGCGCGATTCCTCGGGCGTCAACCTTTTGCGACTGGCCATGACGGGTGCACCTAATCGCTTTTGCAGGTGCGAACAAGCCGCGCCCGTTTTGACGCGGCCCAGCCCCGTCAGGCCTGATCAGGCGGCGCGGGCGAACGGAACTGGCGGCATTTCGGCATCGCAATCCAAAGCATACTCGACCGTATCGACCAACGTCCCGCGTGCGCGGCAGGGGCGCTTGACGATCAGACCGGTTGGCATGAATGCAAGCTTCCTTAGCACCCTGCCCGACGCCGGATTATCGGTGAAGTGCCCCGCGGTCAGGTGCCTGTGCCCAAGCGTGCGGGCAATCCGCAGCACGGCGGCCGCCGCTTCGGTGGCATAACCGTGCCCCCAGTGTTCGCGCGCGATCCAGTAACCGATTTCGGGTTGGCCTTCATGCTCGCCCAGACCGGCAGAGCCGATCACGCCCTGTCCCGGCAGCGTGACGAGGAAATGCGGCAGGCGAACATCCTGCGGCAGCGCAGTGAAATCGCGGGCATCATCAATGGTGTAGGGCCAAGGCGCACGGGCGAGATTGCGCGCCACGGCTTCATCGCCGATGCCCGCCAGTATCGCCGCGCTATCCTCTGGGAAAGCGGGTCTCAGGAACAATCTTTCGCTGCGATGGAACACGCGCGTTCTCCCTACCTCGCCCCGCGTCGCCTCTAGAGCGCACGCATGACATTTTTAAGGCCGCGAAACCTTATAATTCCGCAGCTTTCGAGGGAGAAACGAAAAAGGGAGACAGACCCCCTCTGGCGAGGACGGTCCTGTCTCCCTCAAATGGCGGGTCTTGCACCCACCGGGACCGTCCTTGCCGGACGATCCCTTTATCGAATCGTCCGCTTATTCTGCGGCTTCGGCCATTACGTCTACCGAGACGTATTTGCGGCCGAGTTTACCAGCATGGAATCGCACCACGCCTTCGGCGAGCGAGTACAGGGTATGATCCTTGCCGATGCCGACATTCACGCCCGGGTACACGCGGGTGCCGCGCTGACGGATGATAATGTTGCCGCCGATCACTTCCTGACCGCCGAACTTCTTCACGCCAAGGCGACGACCGGCCGAATCACGACCGTTACGCGATGAACCGCCTGCTTTTTTATGTGCCATGGTTCAGTCGCTCCTTATTCAGCGGTGGCGGCGGCTTCAGCCGGCGCTTCGCTCTTGGTCTTCTTGGCAGCCGCCTTCTTGGCGGGCTTGGCTTCGCCTGCACCGACGGCCGTGATGCGCAGCAGGGTCATCTGCTGGCGATGGCCGTTCTTGCGCCGATAATTGTGACGGCGACGCTTCTTGAAGACGATCACCTTTTCGCTCTTGGCTTGGGCGATGATCTCCGCCGAGACAGTCACCGAAGCGGCATCGGCGAGGGTATCGCCTTCACCAGCCAGCAGGATGTCACCCAGCGTAATCGTGTCGCCGGCTTCGCCTGCGAGCTTTTCAACGGCAATCTTGTCTCCGGCGGCAACCCGATATTGCTTGCCGCCCGTGCGCACTACAGCGAACATGGCTCTAAACTCTCTTATCTGTACGATGTCCGGATCGGCAGCCTGGGCCACGTCAACCGGACGGCAATGCGGGGCTTGCGCAAATGCAGCTCCGTAAAGGATGCGTGCCGTTAGGGGAAAGGCTGGACCAAGTCAACGCCCGTGCGGGCCTGGCGTCGGCAAAAAGTGGCACGGCGGAATCCGTTAGGAAGCTTTGCCATCGGCCTGTGTCATGGTAACAAGACACAGGATATTTATGCGTTCAAAACTTGTCATAACTCCCGCCATGGTGCCGCTTTTCGCAGCATTGACCGCCTGTGCCGCAGGGGAAGGCAAGTACCCGTCGCTGGCCATGCGGCCATTTGAAAGCGGCGCTGTCGCCGAGGCACCGGCCCCGCCTGCCCCCGTTCGCCCGGCCACCCCGCCTGCCAGAATTGCCGAACTGCGCAGCACCGCAGCCGCTGCCGATGCGGCTTTTACAACGCGCGAATCCGAAGCGGTGCGACTCGCCCGCGCCGCGGCCGGGCTGCCATTCGAAAGTAAGGCCCGCGCCGCTGCAATCGTCGCGCTGGCTGATCTGGATGCGCAGCGCGGCAAGACAGCCGGCGTGCTTGCCACACTTGATATGCTGGCGGCCGAGGCTTCTGGGGCGCTCAGCCCCGATCCAGCGGTCACCGCCGCGCAAAGCGACATTGCGGCTATGGTCGCCCGCGAAGATGCGGCAATCGTCCAGCTTTGGAGAGTGATGGGACCATGAACCTTGCGTGCAGGACTTGCCCGGTCAATGAAACCGCCGCCTGCGCCGTTCTGACCATCGAAGAACGCGATGCCATGGCCGCCGCCGGACGCAGCCGCATCCTGAAACGCGGCGAAATGCTGTTTGCCGCCGGTGACGAACAAGCCGCCTGCGCCACGCTGTTATCGGGCGCGCTCAAAGTATCGACGGTGGATGTGGACGGTAAGGAGCAGATCCTCGCGCTCGTCCACCCGGCGGGATTCATCGGCGAACTGTTCGCGCCGTTCGCTCATCATGACGTGGTGGCCCTTACCGAGAGTCGCCTGTGCACCTTTGCCAAGCCCGATATCGAACGCGCCATCGAGGATTACCCGGCGCTTGCCCGCGCGCTGCTGCGCCGCAGTCAGGCCGACCTCCTGGCAACGCGCAACCTGCTGGAGCTGACCGGCCATGCCCGCGCCGAAGCCCGGCTGGCCGCCTTGCTTCACGATTTCGCGGCCGCTGCGAGCGATAGTTCGTGCCATGTCGCCAAGTTTTTCGAACTGCCGCTAACCCGCGGCGAGATCGGCAATATGCTCGGCCTCACCATCGAAACGGTAAGCCGCAAGCTGGGCGAGCTGGAAGACATGGGCGCGATCCGGCGGACAGGCAAACGCGGCATTGCCCTTCTGGATGCGGCCATGTTGCAGGATATCTCGGGACGATAGGGTTCTTCTGGTGGCCACTTCCGGTAGCGCACACCTCCCGCCCCGAGGGGAAATCGCCCGGTCAGGCGACCAACGCGGCGATCACCGCGACGGCCAGACCCCACACCACCAGCAGCACCGGCAGGATCAGCACCTGAATGGTCGCATCCCTTGCGGCCAGCCGCCCGGTTTCGGTCATGATCCCGCGCGCTTCGAATTCGCCGAGGGTCTGGGGCTCTGACGTGTTGCCCGCCAGCCGGGTCCAGACCGCCGGAATGCCGAAACCCGCAACAATGAACAGCACGAAGATCGCCATCGGGATCGCCAGCACCGGGTTGGCAAAGGCGCTGCCGACGATCACCAGAAAGCCGAGATAGCAGCCCACCGTTGCGCCGTAGAACGTGGTTGGCAGGCCGAAATTGCGGTCGGCTTCGACCTGATGGCGCACCGCGGCCGGTTGGGCGACAATGCGGGCGTCGCCGCTGGCAATCAGATCATGGACGATGTGGCTCATGGGGTAATCCTCCTTGTTGAAGAAGCATTACCCGGCTGCGGGACACCTTGCTTTGATCCGGATCAATCAGCCCTGCCAGCGCGCCAGATCAGCGGCGTCCTGTTCACGCGGTTCGATCCAGCACCATTCACCGGAACGTTTTTCCCGCTTCCAGAACCACGCCGCGCTTTTGAGGTGGTCCATGCAGAAATCGACCGCATCAATCGCATCGCGGCGGTGGCGCGCGGCGGCCGAAACGCAGACGATCGGCTCATCGGGACGCAGCACGCCGACACGGTGGACCATCAGCAGCCCCATCAGGGTAAAGCGGTCGAAGGCGCGATCCGCCAACGCGTGCATCCCCGGCAAGGTGAGGGGTTCGTAATGGGTGAGTTCGAGCGCCTCCACGCCCTGATCATGCCGCACCTTGCCGACAAACGTGCATACGCCGCCCAGCCCGGGATTGGCCTGCGTGAAGGGACCGATCAGCGTGCCGGGATTGAAGGGCACTTCGAGCAGGCGAATATCGCGCATCAGCCGCCTGACACGGGCGGGAGGAGCGCGATCTCGTCGCCCTCGCCTGCCTGCAATGCTGCTTTGTCCACCAGCAGCGTGCCATTGATCGCCGCGCGGTTGCGCGGATCGTCGACCGCATCGGCCAGAGCTGCGGGCAGCGCCGCCTTCAGCCCCGCCCAATCGAGCGGTGCGGCCAGTTGCAGCGACGCCGCGCCTGCAAGGTCAGCAAGCTTTCCGAGCAGAACCACGGTGACCACCGCCCCTCAGCCCCCCGTCATCGACATATGCCGCGCCAGCGCCGGAGCCGCCCCGCGCGCATCCATGCGGAAATGGTGCTTTTCAGGTTTGATCCGCAGCGCTTCGTCCAGCGCAGTGGCAAGGTTCGCATCTGGCGTGTCAGACCGCAGCGCACTGCGCAAATCCACTTGCTCGCCGCCGCCCAGACAGGGGTAAAGCTGTCCGGTCGCGGTCACGCGCAGGCGGTTGCACCCGGAACAGAAATTGCTGGTATGCGGCGTGATGAAGCCCAGCCGCCCGCCGGTTTCGGCAATATCGACATAGCGCGACGGTCCGCCAGTTCTGTAGTGGCTTTCGGTCAGCGTCCAGCGGGCTTCCAATCCTGCGCGCACATCATCAAGTGGCAGATACTGGTCGAGCCGCTCTTCCTCGACATCGCCCAAGGGCATGACTTCGATCAGCGTCACGTCATGGCCGTGGGAATGCCCCCATGCGATAAGATCGGGCAGTTCGCCATCATTGACGCCCTTCAGCGCCACGGCGTTCAGTTTTACTTTCAGCCCCGCAGCCTTGGCCGCGGCAATCCCCTCCATCACCTGCGGCAAGGAATCGCGCCGGGTCAATTCGGCAAATTTGGCGCGGTCCAGCGTGTCGAGAGACACGTTGACGCGCCGCACCCCGGCGCGGGCCAGCGCCCCGGCATGTTCCGCCAGACGGGTGCCGTTGGTGGTCAGCGTCAATTCGGCCAGATCATGCCCCAACCTGCGGCCCAGCGCCGTGAACAGATCGATGATGTCGCGCCGCACCAGCGGTTCGCCCCCGGTGATGCGGATCTTGGTGACGCCGCGCGCGATGAAACCGGTGGCGAGATCATAAAGCTCCTCAAGGCTGAGGACGTCCTTCTTGGGCAGGAAGGTCATGCGTTCGGGCATGCAATAGGCGCAGCGCAGATCACAGCGATCTGTGACCGAAAGACGCAGATAGGTTATGCGGCGCTGGAAGCTGTCGACCAGCGGCGGCGCACTGTCGGCCGCGTCGCGCAACACGATCAGGTCAGGTTTGCGGGGCGTTTGCGTCGGCACGAATGTCGTCATGACACACTAGATACTGCCCTGTCACGCCGGGCGCATCTGACAAAAAGTGCAGCGTTTGTTCGCGCGCCTCTCCGGGCGTTCCGGCGATCACATTGACCCGTTTGGGCGCGGCCTCACGTGCCAGATCGCGGGCGAGGGCCAGCCGCCAGTCGCGGTGATCGTCACCGGCGGGCGGCAGGATGATGGCGAGCGCGGTGGCCTGGCCGTCAGCTAGCGCCGCGCGCGCAGCTTCCAGATGAGAGGCCATGAAGGCAGTCGCGGCATCCAGCGCGCCCGATGGCAGCAGCCCGACCTCAATCTGCCGCATCATCGCTTCAGCCCCCGTGGGATGCGCGGCGGGTGCGGTGCAAAGTTATGCCGATCTGTTCGTCCGCTTCGGCAATGGCGAGTTTGACGATCTTGACCGTCACGGCATGAACGCGGACATCCTGCACAAACAGCGTTTCGCAGATGTGATCCGCCACCGCCTCGATCAGCTTGAAATGCACGCCTTGCGGCAACCCGCCCGACGCGGCGAATTTGAGGTCCATGTAGTTCTTGGACGCTTCCAGCGGCGTGTCCGGCTCATAACGATCCGCCACGGCGTAATGCGCTGCAATCGAGATGCGCAGCGGCTGCGGCTTGCCCGTCTCCTCGGAATAGATGCCGGTCAGGACATCGACGACGAGATCGTTGACTTCAAGGATAAGCGAATCACTCATGATCCAGGCCTTTAGCGGGGATTTGACCAGCGCGCGAAGATTGCCGTCGGCAATAAACGCCCGCGTTCACCTTCTTCCCGAACGGCAAGGTCGCCGTGTTCGATAATGCCGGGCAGAGCTCCGAGCGCCTCCTCCAGCAAACCGGCGATGGCAAGGCTGCTCATCCGCACGGCATAGACAGTGAGGAACAGGAAGCGGCTATCGCCGTCCAGCAGCTTGGCGCAATCGGCGACCAGGGCCGGCAGATGTTCTTCCAGCCGCCAGATCTCGCCATCCGGCCCACGCCCGAACTTGGGCGGATCAAGGATTATCCCATCATACCGCCGCTCGCGCCGCACCTCACGCGCGGAAAATTTCCCCGCATCATCGGTCAGCCAGCGGATCGGGCGTTCCGCCATGCCGGACAGCGCAGCATTCTCGCGCGCCTGGGCGACGGACTTCTTCGAGGCATCGACGTGCGTGACCTTACCGTGGCGTGACAGGGCGAGACTACCGAGGCCGGTGTAGCCGAACAGGTTCAGCGTTTCAGCCTCGCTCATCCCATCCAACTGCCCGCGCATCCAGTCCCACACCGGGGCCATGTCGGGGAAGAATTGCAAATGGCGAAACGGCGTCGGGCGGGCGGTGAAGCGCACCTCGTTCCAATCCAGTTCCCAGCCCTCATCAGGCAAGCGTTCAGCAAATTGCCAGCGGCCGCCGCCATCTTCATCAGAGCCCGGGATGAACTCGCCCGCCGCCGTCCAATCCGGCACGCGGGGTTGCCACATGGCCTGCGGTTCGGGGCGGATAAAGCTGTAGGGGCCAAAAGCCTCCCACTTGCGCCCTGCCCCGCTGTCGAGCAGGCGGTAGGAATTCCATCCGGCGCATTCCATCACCAGCGGCTGCTGGATGAGGCTAGCCATTACGGCGCGCCCGCGCCCGCTGCGTGGGTCAGCACATGGTCGCGGGAGGTGGCGTAATCGCCGGCCAGCTCGACATAGCTTTCCGCGCGTCCGAACAGGTCGCCAACCCGAGCGGGAAGGCCCGGGCGCAGGCCGATGGCGCGTTCCACCGCGTCGGGGAACTTGGCCGGGTGCGCGGTGGCAAGGGTAATAATCGGAACATCAGCCGGCAGGCTTACCGCCGCTGCCCGCGCGCCGTGCAGGCCCACGCCGGTGTGCGGATCGATCACTTGCCCCGCGGCGCGATAAGCCCATTGCAACGCCTGCGCAGTTTCAACCTGATCGGCGCGCGCACTAGTGAACAGGGCCGAGGCACCTTGCGTTTGCATGTTGGTAAGCTGCATCGCCTTGGTCGCTTCAAAAGCGTGCATCTGGGCTGCCATCGCCAAGCCATCGCGCCCACCGGTATCGAACAGCAGGCGTTCGAAGTTCGAGGAGACCTGAATATCCATCGACGGCGTGATTGTCTCCGTCACCCCGCCCGCCGAATAATCGCCGCTGGAAATCGCCCGGTGGAGAATGTCGTTGATGTTGGTGGCAACGATCAGCTTTTCGATGGGCAGACCCATTTTCGCTGCGACATAGCCTGCGAACACATCGCCGAAATTGCCGGTGGGGACGGAGTAAGCCACCGTCCGGTCCGGCGCCCCCAGTTGCAACGCAGAAGCGAAGTAATAGACCACTTGCGCCATCAGCCGCGCCCAGTTGATCGAATTGACCGCGCCGAGGTTGATCCGCGTTGTCACATCGCCATCGGTGAACATCCGCTTCACATGGGCCTGCGCGTCATCGAAACTGCCTTCGATGGCGAGATTGTGGACGTTGGGCGCGCGCACCGTGGTCATCTGGCGGCGCTGCACATCGCTGACCCGGCCTTTGGGGTGGAGCATGAAGATTTCCACCCGCTCCAGACCGGCGACCGCCTGAATCGCGGCAGAACCCGTGTCACCGCTGGTCGCGCCGACGATCGTGAGCTTCTCGCCCCGGCGTTCCAGGAACGTCTCGAACAGGCGACCCAGCAACTGCAACGCCACATCCTTGAACGCGAGCGTCGGGCCGTGAAACAGTTCGAGCAGCCAGTGCTGCTCATCCATCTGCACCAGCGGGGTAACGGCGGCATGGCCGAAATCGCCATACACGCCGTGGCACAGGGCGAGCAGTTCATCTTCGGTCAGGCTGCCTGCGACGAACGGCGCCATGACGCGTGCGGCAAGATCGGGATAGGAGAGGCCGCGCATGGCGCGAATTTCGGCCTTGCTGAAGCGTGGCCATTCGGCTGGCAGATACAGACCGCCATCACTGGCGAGGCCTGCCAGCGTCACCCCTTCGAAATCGAGCGCCGGTGCGCTGCCGCGTGTCGAGACGTATTGCATATGCGAAGGCGCCTAGCGCCCTCGCCGCCGTAATGCCAGCACGTAGATGACAAGCGCGGTGAGCGCGAAGAAGAACCACTGCCCGGCATAGGCGAGGTGGTTGTTGGGCAAGTCACCCGGATCGGCCTTGGCCATCGGTTCAAGACCGGCCACCGGCATTTCGGCTACAAGCCGGATGGTATCGCCATAGGTTGCGATCCGGCCTGTCACCGGGCCGCCGGGCCATTGCGGGGATTCGGGCGAGCGCGACCAGCCGATGGTGACATCAGCCTCGTCCTTGCCCGCATGCTCACAGCGCGCCACATGCACCCAGCCCGAACGCCCTGTGGCCGACTTGCCGGAGATCGGATTGATCCCACGTACTTTCACGCAATCGATCGTTGTGCGCCGGAACAGCGCAGTCTGGGTATCGCTGGACGCAGGCCAAGGCACCTCGGTATTGTCCTGCAAAGCCGCTTCATACTGCGCAATCAGCGCCTCTTTCTCTGACTTGCGGCCAAGCTGCCAGACGCCAAGCGCGATCATCGTGGCCACCGCCGTCAGCACGGTGATCGTCGCAAATATCGGCACACGGCGGGTCATGGCTGGCGTTCCTCGTATTGATGATAGACCCACATGGTCTTGTAGAACCTTAGGCCGAAGACTACCGCCCCCACCGTCACCGGCCCCCAGAACAGGAACGACAGCCACAGCGGCGGGCGGAGCCATTCATCGACGCCCAGCGCGGCCATAATCAGCACCAGCGCCAGCAGCATCGTCGCAACGCCGACAAACCGTCCGCCGCGCTCCAGAGAGCGGACGTCGAGCCCGCAGTTCGCGCATTCATCCGCCAGAGCGGCGGGTGCGGCAAACAAAGTCTTCGCCCCGCAGCGGGGGCACAAACCGGAAAGGGCAGCCGAGAGTAATCCCGGCTGCCCCTTATGTTCACTCGGACCGGAGGGGTCCGCGCGCATTAGTGGAATTCAGCACCCCAGCCGCCCCACACATAGATGGCGACGAACAGGAACAACCACACCACGTCCACGAAGTGCCAGTACCACGCCGCCGCTTCGAACCCGAAGTGCTGGCGCGCGGTGAAGTGGCCAAGGTACGCGCGATACAGGCACACAGCGAGGAAGATCGTTCCGATCGCCACGTGGAACCCGTGGAAGCCCGTCGCCATGTAGAACGCGGACGAATAGGTGTTCCCGCCGAAAGCAAACGGCGCGACAGCATATTCATAGGCCTGGATGCAGCTGAACAGCGCGCCCAGTGCGATGGTCGCCCACAGGCCCTGCTTCAGACCCTGACGGTCGCCGTGGATCAGCGCATGGTGCGCCCAGGTCACCGTGGTGCCCGAACACAGCAGGATCAGCGTGTTGAGCAACGGCAGCGCGAAGGGATCGAGCACTTCCATGCCTTCCGGGATGAAGGCGGCCAAAGGTGCGCCTTCCTGACCGAACAGGCTGGTGGTGGTGCCCGCCGCCGCGTCATAGGTCAGCGCGGTCGGGAACAGAGCGAAGTCGAAGAAGCTCCAGAACCAGCCGACAAAGAACATCACTTCCGACGCGATGAACAGGATCATGCCGTAACGCATGTGCAACTGCACCACGGGCGTGTGATCACCGCGCTGGGCTTCGATCACGATATTCTTGAACCACATGAAGAAGGTCGCAATCAGGCCCGCAAGCCCTGCCCACATCACGAAGCTGGCGGCTGTCCCGAACAGATCGGGGTGGAAGCTCAGAACCATCCCGCTGGTGAAAGTCAGCGCCGAGAACGAGCCGACAAGCGGCCAGATATCGGGTTCAAGGATGTGGTAGTCGTGGTTTACTTTGCCAGCCATTGGTCGTTCCCGTCCCTGGGTTGTGCGTCAAAGGTTCAATTGGTGCGCGGGGCTTCCGGAGTTACCGGGTCCTTCGCGCGGTGGAAAGTGTAGCTGAGCGTGATCTGCTCCACGCCGTTCATGTTCGGATCGTCCAGCATTGCCGGATCGACATAATACAGCACCGGCATGGTCACTTCCTGCCCGGGCAGCAACGTCTGTTCGGTAAAGCAGAAGCACTGGATCTTGTTGAAATACTTGCCCGCCTGCTCCGGCTCGACATTGAAAGTGGCCATGCCGGTAATCGGCTGATCGCTGTCGTTGCGAGCGACATAGGTGGCAATATCGCGCTCACCAATGGTGATGGTGTCGGTCGCCTGCGACGGACGGAAGGTCCACGGCATCCCCATTGCCGCGGTCGCATCGAAACGGATCGAGATTTTCTGCCCGGTCGCAGCCGCCGCAGCGCTGGCTGCCTGGCTTTCGCTCGCCACCATCGTTGTGCCGCCGAAGCCGGTGACCTGACAGAACAACCGGTAAAGCGGCACCGAAGCATAGCCAAGCCCCAGCATCGCCAGCGCGCCCGCAAACGCCATCAACCCCACGCGCAGGTTGCTGCGCGCGGTATCGTCAGCGTGGGGAGCAAGGCTGGCCATCACCCCTGCCCTCCGATGCGAACCATGGTGATCGCATAGAACAGCACCACGAAGAACAGCAGCGTGCCCGCCACCACCCAGTTGCGTGCCTTGCGACGGCGGGCAAATTCGCGCTCTTCTTCGGGCGTCATGCGATCCATCCCTGATAAGCGGCAACACGGTCTGCAACGAGAGCCGCAAACAGCACGAATAAATAGACGATCGAGAATTTGAACAGCGCCTTTTCCGGCGTCATGTCGTCAACCTCAGACCGCATCCGGGTGAACACAGGCATGGCCAGCACCACGAACAGCCCGGAAAGCACGACGGCGCAAGAGCCATAGATCCAGCTCGTCCCGCCAATCGCCCACGGCGCGACGGCAATGGGGGCAAGAAGCAGGGTGTAGATCATGATCTGGCGGCGCGTCACCTTCTCACCCGCGACCACCGGCAGCATCGGAATGCCAACCTTGGCGTAATCGGTCTGCACAAACAGCGCGAGCGCCCAGAAATGCGGCGGGGTCCAGAAGAAGATGATCGCAAACAGCAGCAACGGCATGGCCGTAATTTCACCCGTCACCGCCACCCAGCCGATCAGCGGAGGAAACGCGCCTGCACCGCCGCCGATGACGATGTTCTGGGGCGTGCGCGGCTTCAGCCACATGGTGTATATCACCGCGTAATAGATGATGGCGCCCAGAAGCAGCGCCGCCGCCAGCCAGCCGATCGCCACGCCCATCAGGCCAACCGAAACGGCTGACAGGAAAATCCCGAAATCGCGCGCATCTTCGCGCCGCATCCGGCCACCGGGCAGCGGGCGGTTCATGGTCCGCTTCATGCCGGCGTCAATATCGGCTTCCCACCAGTGATTGAGCGCCGCCGAACCGCCAGCCCCCATGGAAATGGCGAGGATCGCAGTGAAGCCCAGCACCGGATGGATGTTGCCAGGCGCAGCCAGCACACCGCAGATCGCGGTGAAGATCACCAGCGTCATCACCCGCGGCTTGGTCAGCGTGAAGAAGTCACGCCATTCCGTGGGGAGAGTCGCAGTGCTCTGGGGTGCGGTCGATGCCATGATCTGTATCGGTTCCATTGCGAAGGAGCGCAGGCCTCAGCCCGCGCTCCCCCCGTTTGCCTATGCTCCGGCGAGGGAGCCGATCACGCCGTCGCCGGACGGTGATCGTGGTAGTCGTGCGCGTCGGTGATGACCGGCAGCGTTTCGAACTGGTGGTAGGGCGGCGGGCTGGGCAGAGTCCATTCCAGCGTCGTTGCGCCTTCGCCCCACGGATTGGCAGCCGCCTTCTTCCCGGCCAGCAGCGCGTAGGCGATGTTGACGAAGAAGAACACCATCGAACCGGCCATGATGTAGTACCCGTAGGTGCTGATCTCATGCCAGAAGGTGTAAGCTTCCGGATAGTCGGGGTAACGACGCGGCATCCCCTGCATCCCGAGGAAATGCTGCGGGAAGAAGATCACGTTCACGCCGACGAAGAAGGTCCAGAAATGGATGTGCGACAGGAGCTCGGAGTGCATCCGCCCGCTCATCTTCGGGAACCAGTAGTAGAAGCCCGCGAACAGCGAGAACACGGCGCCCATCGACAGCACGTAGTGGAAGTGAGCGACCACATAGTAGGTGTCGTGCAGGTTGTCGTCGATCCCGCCATTGGCCAGCACCACGCCGGTGACGCCGCCCACGGTGAACAGGAAGATGAAGCCCATCGACCACACCATCGGCGACTTGAAGCTGATGCTGCCGCCCCACATGGTGGCAATCCAGCTGAAGATCTTCACGCCGGTCGGCACAGCGATCACCATGGTGGCCGCCGTGAAATACATCTTAGTGTTCACGTCGAGACCGACGGTGTACATGTGGTGCGCCCAGACGATGAAGCCGACCACGCCGATCGCGACCATCGCGTAGGCCATGCCGAGATAACCGAACACCGGCTTCTTCGAGAAGGTCGCCACGATCTGCGAGATCATGCCGAAGCCCGGCAGGATCATGATGTAGACTTCCGGGTGACCGAAGAACCAGAACAGGTGCTGGTAAAGCACCGGATCGCCGCCGCCCGCCGGGTTGAAGAAGGTGGTGCCGAAGTTGCGGTCGGTCAACAGCATGGTGATGGCAGCAGCCAGCACCGGCAGTGCCAGCAGCAGCAGGAAGGCAGTGACCAGCACAGACCACACGAACAGCGGCATTTTGTGCAGGGTCATGCCCGGCGCACGCATGTTGAAGATGGTGGTGATGAAGTTGGTCGCGCCCAGGATCGATCCGGCGCCCGCAAGGTGCAGCGAGAAGATCGCGAAGTCGACTGCCGGACCAACCGAGCCGCTGGTCGACAGCGGGGCATAGACGGTCCAGCCGGTGCCCGCACCGGGGCCGGTGCCGCCGGGAACGAACAGGGAGAACAGCAGCGACAGGAAGCCAACCACGGTCAGCCAGAAGCTGACATTGTTCATGCGCGGGAAGGCCATGTCTGGAGCGCCGATCATCAGCGGCACGAACCAGTTACCAAACCCGCCGATCATTGCCGGCATCACCATGAAGAACACCATGATGAGGCCGTGCGCCGTGATGAACACGTTCCACATGTGGAGCGCAGTGTTCAGATCATTGGCGCCGCCCATGAACTGGGCCCACCATTGCAGGTACTGGATACCCGGTTCTGCCAGTTCGACACGCATGATGCCGGAAATGGCACCCCCGACGATCCCCGCGATAATTGCGAAGATCAGGTACATCGTGCCGATGTCCTTGTGGTTGGTCGACATGAACCAGCGGGCAAAGAAGCCCGGCTTATGGTCCGCGTGATCGTGGACGTCATGTCCGTGATCGTGGTGGGCGTCGAAGCCTTCTGCGGTGGTTGCCATGATCAGCTACTCTTCTGCTTCAATACTTATCGGGTTCAGCCGGCCACAGCCGGAGCGGCGGCAGGAGCTTCGGCGGCGGGAACAGCAGCCGGAGCGGCCGCTTCTTCACCAGGCATCGATCCGCCTTGCGCCTTCACCCATGCGGCAAACTCAGCCGGTGGGAGCGCCTCGATGGCGATCGGCATATAGGCGTGACGCGCGCCGCACAGTTCGGAGCACTGGCCGTAGTACACGCCCGGCTCCTTGATGGTCAGCATCTTCTCGTTGAGACGGCCCGGCACAGCGTCCATCTTGAACCACAGCGACGGAACCGCGAAGGCGTGGATCACATCGCTCGCAGTGGTCTGAATGCGCAGCGGCACGCCGGCTGGCACTACCATGCGGTTGTCCACCGCCAACTGACCCGGCTCACCGCGCTTGGCAGCTTCAGCATCATCAAGCATATTCGAAACGACTTCGATTTCGCCGTGGTCGGGATAGGTGTAACCCCAATACCACTGATACCCAGTCGCCTTGATGGTGACGGCATCGGCGGGCGGCGTTTCGTACTGGCGAGCCAGAAGCGTGATCGAAGGCACGGCAATGATCACCAGAATGATCACCGGCACAATCGTCCACACGACTTCGATCACCGTGTTGTGCGTGGTCTTCGACGCGACCGGATTGGCCCGGCGATTGAAGCGCACCACGACATACAGGAGCAGGCCGAGAACCAGCAGACTGATGACCGTGATCACCGGCATCAGGATGCCGTCATGCATCCACAACGCATATTCGCCGTTGTCCGAATACTGATCCTGGAAGGTCAGGCTTTTGATGGCATCGTCCTCGTAAGAGGTCGGCATGCCCTTACCCTTGGTCGGAGCCATGGGGGTGTAGGCGCCCTGCCCTTGGGGGGCCAATGCCGCTTCGGCCGGGGCAAGATTGCCCGGCAGGGCTTCGGGACCGGGCGCGGTTTGCGCGCCTTCGACGGCACCGGCCTCAGCCTGAGTGACGACGGGTGCGGCAGCGTCCTGCGCCGCAAGACTCACCGGCGCAATTGCCGCGAGCCCGGCAGTCAATACTGCCAGAATAGCCTTTTTCATACAGGTGTGCCTTTGACCCATCACTGTGCCCAAATGGTTCGAATCTGATCCCATACCGCCTGCACCCTGCCCCTCTTGGAGACCTGCGGCAGACAGCGTTTAGCCAGCCCTAAGGCCAGCTTCACCCCCGCCCTTAGCCGCGCTTGCCGAGTGCCTCAAGCGCTTCTAGGGAGAAAATTATGCAAGGCTCCATGCCCGGCGCGCAAGTCGGCGGTTTCTCTCGCGTTTTCTAAGGAGTTCGTTTGTGACACAAGAGGAAGTTCTCGCCGAGTTCCGCACCAGTGGAGCCCTACTCGAAGGACATTTCAAGCTCTCTTCAGGTCGGCATAGCGGACATTACCTGCAATGCGCCCGGGTATTGATGAACCCGCTGCGCGCCGCGCGGTTGGCCGAAGCGGTGGTGGCCGGCATCCCTGCCGCGGTGCGCGAACAGATCGATGTCGTGCTGTCTCCGGCGATGGGCGGGATCATCATCGGGCACGAAGTCGGTCGGGCAATGGGCCTTGACGCCATGTTCCTTGAACGGCCCGAAGGCACCTTCCACCTGCGCCGCGGCTTTGCCATCGCGCCGGGCGCCAAGGTGCTGATGGTGGAGGATGTCGTCACCACCGGCCTGTCCAGCCGCGAAGCCATCGCGGCCGTGGCGCGTGAAGGTGGCGAAGTGATTGCGGAATGCGCGATCATCGACCGCTCTTGCGGTTCGGTCGATCTGGGTGTGCCGTTCTACCCGCTGCTTGCGATTGATTTTCCCACCTTCGCACCCGATTCCATCCCCGAGGCGTTGGCACGCGTAGAAGTGACCAAACCCGGAAGCCGGAAAGAATGAACCAGAACTACACTCCCCGCCCCTTGCGCCCCAATCCCCTCCGCCTTGGCGTGAACATCGATCACGTCGCCACCATCCGCAATGCGCGCGGTGGGGATCATCCCGATCCGGTGCGTGCAGCGGAGATCGTCGCGGCCGTGGGCGGCGACGGGATCACCGCGCACCTTCGCGAAGACCGCCGCCATATCCGCGACGAGGATCTGGCGCGCATTCAGGCGGCGACCAACCTGCCCCTGAACCTCGAAATGGCGGCGACGCCCGAAATGCTCGCCATCGCCCTGCGTCATAAGCCCCATGCTGCCTGCATTGTCCCCGAAAAGCGCGAGGAACGCACCACCGAAGGCGGGCTCGACGCGGGGGGGATGCACAACACGCTGGCGCCCATCTGCGAGGAATTGCGCAACGCCGGCATCCGCGTCTCGCTGTTCATCGAAGCGGACGAGCGCCAGCTCGACGCCGCCCTGCGGTTGGGCGCGCCGGTGGTGGAATTCCACACCGGCGAATATGCCCACGCCTTTCTGGATGGTGACGCCGCCAAGGTAGAGCGCGAATTGCGCCGCATCACCGACATGGCCGCGCTTGCCGCCAAGAACGGGATTGAACCGCACGCAGGCCACGGCCTCACCTTTGAAAACGTGCAACCGATTGCCGCGATCCCGCAGATTGCAGAACTCAATATCGGGCACTATCTGATCGGCGAGGCGGTATTCGTCGGCCTCGAAAACGCGATCCGGCGGATGCGCGATCTGATGGATGAAGTGCGGTAATCTTGGCCGAATCTGAAGTCCCCACCCTGACCGCCGAACAGAAGCGCTGGGCGTTTGGCGCGGCGGCGCTGTTCCTGCTGGCCATCGGCTTCCTTGGCTTTGCGCTCAATGCACAGGTGATGGTGGTGTTTGCAGTCGGCTGGCTGGCGTTGCAGATCTTCGGCTATGTCGGCGCGCTGAAGATGGCCAAGGGCGATTTCGCGCATCCGCTGTTCAAATCGCAGGTGATGCTCCACGCAATCGCCCTGGCGTTGTTGATTGCCGTAATCCTGCGAGCAACCGCATGATCATCGGAATGGGCAGCGATCTGTGCAACATCGAACGCATCGCCAATTCGATCGCGCGTTATGGCGAACGCTTCGAGAACCGCGTCTTCACGCCGACCGAAATCGCCAAGGCCCGCCGCCGCCCCTTCACCATCGCAGGCACCTACGCCAAACGCTTTGCCGCCAAGGAGGCGTTCTCCAAGGCGGTCGGCACGGGCTTCCGGCGCGGCGTGTTCATGAAGGACATTGGCGTGGTCAATGCGCCATCGGGCGCGCCCACCCTTGCGCTGACGGGCGGCGCGGCTTTGCGGCTTGAAGAAATGACGCCAAAAGGCCATGAGGCGCGCATCCATCTGACCCTTACCGACGATCACCCTTGGGCGCAGGCCTTTGTGATCATCGAAGCCATTCCCCTGTGACAGGCTACCCGTGGCTACCCTATTTCAACAGACGAAAGCTCGCCCGTGACTGACAGCAGTACCCCGGATAAGGTCAACTGGATTGCGGAGATCCGCGGCCTCGCGCTGATGCTGCTGGCGGTGCTGGCGTTCCACAGTCTTGTGGCCAAGCCGTTCTACATCCCCTCCACATCGATGATGCCGACCTTGTGGGTGGGCGACCGGCTGGTGGTGAGCAAATATCCCTATGGCTGGTCATGGGCCTCGGCCAGCTTCCATCTGCTGCCGCGCAGCGACACGCGGGTGTGGGCCGACACGCCGGAATATGGCGACATCGTGATCCCCGTCCACCCGATCCGCGACGAAGATTATATCAAGCGCGTCGTCGCGCTGCCGGGCGACACAATCGAAGTGCGCGGCGGGCAGATCATCCTCAACGGCACGCCGATCAAGCGTGAAGTTGTGCCCGCGGTGCGCCTGCCGTTTGAACCTGACCTGTTATGCAAGGGCAGCCCCTGTCTTTCCGCTTTCGAACAATTCCGCGAAACCGAGCCCGACGGGCGTGACTACTTCGCACCGCCGACCTGGCGCGAAACGCTGCCCAACGGCGCGACCTATCTGACCATCGACTATGTCGACCAGTCGCTCGACAATTATGGCCCCTATACCGTGCCCGCTGACAGCGTTTTCGTGATGGGCGACAACCGCGATCAGAGCGCCGACAGCCGCGCATCTGCTATCGAAAACGGGCTTGGCGACGGCGTTCCGCTTGCCAATATCGGCGGGCGCGCCGAATTCATCACCTTCAGCCTTGACGGTTCAACCACTTGGAACCCGGCAAGCTGGTTCACCAGCTTGCGCGGTGACCGCGCATGGACAACGCTGCGCCCGCCGCTGGCAGAGGGTGCCGCGGCCCGCAAATAACGCAAAGGCAACGCGCAACAATGGCCCGCAAGTTCCTCTATCTCGTCGCGTTCTGCATCGTTCTCGTGATTGGCGGCGGGATCCTGCTGGCTTTGTTTCCCGGCCAGCTCATGAAGCTTGCCTCGGTGCCCTCGGCTGCATTCACGCCCGTCGCGCCGTTGGAGGCCAACGCCTACGAAGATCCGGGCCTCTGGTATTCGCGCCCCGGCATCGGAGTGAGCGATCCATCGCGTTGGCAACCGGCCTATGCCTCGGACCGCGGTCTGCTGCCCACCAATGCCGAGGCCAAGCAGCCCTTCGCCGTGTTCTTCGTCCACCCGACGAGCTATTTCAACCGGTCGAGCTGGAACGCCCCGCTTGATGGCGGCGGTGACGCCGAGGCGGAACGCATCGCCCGCATCTATTTGCGCGGCATGGCCAGCCCCTTCAACAATGCGTCCGAAATCTGGGCGCCGCGCTACCGGCAGGCCACCATAGGCGCCTTCCTTACCGATGCGCCCGAAGGCAAACAGGCCATCGATGCCGCCTATGCCGATGTGCGCGAAGCCTATCGCTTTTTCCTGTCCACCGTCGCGCCCGGAACGCCGATCGTGCTGGCTGGCCACTCCCAAGGCGCCCTGCACCTCAAACGCCTGCTGGCCGAGGAAGTGAAAGGCTCACCCGTCGCCGGGCGGCTGGTGGTAGCCTATTTGGTAGGCTGGCCGCTCTCGACCCTGCACGATCTGCCGGTGATGGGCGTTCCTGCCTGCGCCGCTCCCGATCAGACCGCCTGCGTGATCAGTTGGTCGAGCTTTGCCGAGCCAGCTGATCCCGCGCTGGTGCTGGAAGCCTATGCCAGCTTCCCGGCGCTCGATGGCAAAGCGCCCGGCAATGACCCGATGCTGTGCACCAACCCGCTCACCGGCACACCGGGCGGCGCGGCACCTGCCAGCGCCAATCTGGGCACGCTGGTGCCCGAAGACACCATGGAAAAGGGCGAGCTTCGCCCCGGACTTGTGCCTGCGCGCTGCGACAAGCGCGGGTTGCTGCTGATCGGCCCGCCGCCGGAAATGGGCTCCTATGTGCTGCCAGGCAATGATTACCACGTGTATGACGTCCCGCTGTTCTGGGCCAACACCAAGGCAGATGTGAACCGCCGGGCGGATGCGTGGAAGCGGCGTTGAGTTCAGTGCGCCTGATCTTCGAGGACGCGCGCGGCTTCGGCGACGCTGTAGGAGACGGCGGCGTGCTGCTCGGGCTTGACCTCGGCACCAAGACCATCGGCACGGCGACCTGCGATGCAGGCTGGCGCTTTGCCACCAACGGAACCACCATCCAGCGCGGCAAGTGGGGGCGGGACCGTGAAACCCTTGCCGCTCTCATCCAGTCTCGCAACGTCAAGGGAATGGTTCTCGGCCTGCCGCGCAACATGGACGGATCGGAAGGCCCGCGCGCGCAAGCCTCGCGCGCCTATGCCCGCAATTGCGCCGAAGCATTCGGCCTGCCGATCCTCCTGTGGGACGAACGCTGGTCCACGCAAGCCGCCGAAGCCGCCATGATCGGACAGGACATGAGCCGCGCCAAACGCGCCGCCGCCATCGACAGTCACGCCGCCGCCGTCATCCTGCAAGGCGCAATCGACCGGCTGGCCGGCGGCGTGCTTTAGCCCCCTCGCAATATGGCCATTGCCACCTCCGCGCCTGCGCCCCTATGCACGCGGCCATGAACACACCACCAGACCGGTTTGACGCGCGCGAAGCGTCCAAGTGGTTCTTCCGCCACGGCCATACCGGCTGGCTGGGCCTGCGCTTCGTCGATCAAGGCGATAACTGGGTCGAGCTTGAATTGCCTTGGCGCAAAGACCTGCTGGGCGATGCGAGCCTCCCGGTGCTCGCCTCGGGCCCGATCATTAGCCTGATGGACATGGCCAGCGGCATGGCGATCTGGCAGGCCAGCGGCACCTTCAACCCCGTAGCCACACTGGACCTGCGCGTCGATTATCAGCGCCCCGCGCGTGAGCGGGCGAGCGTAAAGGGCCGAGTCGAATGTTACCGCCGCACGCGCTCTGCCGTCTTCGTGCGGGGCATTGCCTATGACGACAATCCCGATGATCCGGTCGCGCACGTGGCCGGCGTCTTCATGACGATTGGCGCAGACCCGCGCGAGACGAACCCGGCGTTAAGGAGTGGCGGCGATGAGTGAGCAGCTGGAACTGCCAGCATACGCCCGCTCGCTTGGCATTGTATTGACCGGGAGCGCGGAAGGCGAAATGCCGGTGCTGACGGTCGATTTCGGTTCGATGGTCGAAGGTCGCCCGCAGCGTTTCCACGGCGGGGCAACCGCCGGCCTGTTGGAGAATGCAGGCTATGCGGCGCTGCGCACGGCGCTGATCGCTGCGGGCCGCGATCCGCAGCTGAAGCCGATCAACATCACCGTCCAATACCTTGCAGCGGGTAAATCACGGACCAGCTTTGCTGTGGGCCGCATCACCCGCCTTGGGCGCCGCAATGCCAATGTCACGGTTGAAGCGTGGCAGGATGACCGCGACCGGCCTATCGCCACGGCGGTCATGAATATCCTGATAGTTTAAGGCGCTTGCCCGCCTAAGGCGGCGGGCTTGGCGCGGCGGAGGGCTGGACGAGCACCCCTTGCCCGTCGACCCTGACCTCCAACGGAACGCCCTGCTGCGTGAGCGTTACCCCATCACTATCGACCTTGAGACTGGTGCCATCCTGTCCCAGGAGAATTTCGCCCTCTTCGATCACATCGAGCGGTTGCACCGGGCCTTCGGGATCGGGCGAGGTGTCTGCCTTGGGCGCGGGCGCACCTTCGATTTTCAGCGCCCCGCGCATGAATTCTCGCCAGATGCGCGCAGGCGTGCTGCCGCCGGTTACCCCGTTCAGCGGAGTGTTGTCGTCATTCCCGATCCACACCCCGACCACCAGATCGCCCGCATAGCCGACAAACAGGGCGTCGCGGTAGTCTTGCGTGGTGCCGGTCTTGCCGTAATTGGCGATGGGCAGCGATGCACCCCGCCCTGTCCCGCGATTGATCGCCGCGCGTAACATCCCTTCGAGGTCTTCGTGCGTGCCGCCCGACATCGAATCCCTGCGGGTCGTTAGCCACTCCCACCAGCCTTGCTCTGCGCGGGCAAAGGCGTGGGGTTCGACCGGGTAATCATTGGCAGCAATTCCCGCATAGGCGGCGGTCAGCTCAATCAGCGTCATCGCCGACGTGCCGAGCGCAAGGCTGGGATCGCCCTCGGTCATCGGGGCGGTGATGCCCAGCTGGCGGGCGGTACGGATCACTTTGTCGCTGCCCACCGCCTGGAATAGCCGCACCGCTGCGACATTGCTCGACTGTGCGAAGGCATCTTCCAGCGTGATCTGGTCCGAATATTGTCCGCGCGCGTTCTTGGGGCGGTAGCTGCCCTGTTCAATGGGCGTGTTGGGGATGGTGTCATCCGGCTCCCACCCGGCTTCCAGTGCCGTCAGATAGACGATGGTCTTGAACGTCGACCCGGGCTGGCGGCGCGCCTGTGTGGCGCGGTTGAATGGCGATTTGCGATAATCGCGCCCGCCCACCAGGGCCACCACTTCGCCATTGCGGCGCATCGCCACCAGCGCAACCTGTGCTCCGCCAATCGGCGCGCGCGCGACAATGCGATTGGCGAGCGATTGAAGCCGGGAATCGAGCGTGGTGGTAAGCACGGACTTGGAATAGGTCGCGTCCATCCCCTCACGCGCCAGCGGCAGCGCCCAATCGGCGAAATAGGTGCCGGTCGGCAGATTGCCGTCCCGTGTCCGCACATCGATGCGCGGATCGGGCAGCGCCTTAGCCTCGGCAGCGGTGAGGTATCCGGCAGCGACCATCGACTGCACCACCAGCTCCATCCGCTTCTTGGCTTTGTCGTAATGCTTGGTCGGGGCGTAGCGCGACGGGGCTTGCAGCAATCCCGCCAGCATCGCCGCCTGTTCGGGCCGCAATTTCTCGGGCTGACGGTAGAAATAGTGCAGTGACGCAGCGCGCAGTCCATATTGGTTGTCGCCGAAATAGGCGTTGGACAGATACCGTTCGAGGATCTCGTCCTTGGTCAGCCAGCTTTCCAGCCAGATCGCGATCAGCGCCTCGCGCGCCTTGCGCGTCAGGCTTTGTTCGGGGGTGAGGAAGGTGAACTTGGCAAGCTGCTGGGTGATCGTCGATCCGCCGCCATATCCCGTCCACGCCGCCCGGGCGATGCCGCGCGGATCGATGCCCCAGTGCGAATAAAAGCGCCGGTCCTCGATGGCGAGGAAGGCCTCGACTACATGCGGCGGCAGATCGGCAACCTTGACCGGTGCTTCGACCACCGCCCCCTGCCGCGCAATCGGCGTGCCATCGCTGGCCAGTAGCGTGACCTGCGGCGGGGCGATGGGTTCAAGGCTTTTGGAAAGCGGCGCGGTGATAGCCAGCCCACCAACCAGCACCACAAACAGCGCCAGAGCAGCCATAATGCCTCGCCCTGTCCACCACAACTTGCTGCGGGTGCGCCAGTAATCGCGCTGCCACCATCGCAGGCGGCGTTTTTCATCGATGACCAAGGCATCGTCGATACCGGCCAGCTTGGCATCCCAGGCATCAAAATCGGGCGTGGAAGACGCGCGCGGCCGGGGCGAGAGGTCGTCCTCATCATCAAGCGGACGGTTGGATTCGTAAAGCGGGAAGAAACCCGAAGGGGGACCAGCGCCATCTTCGGCACCGGCCCGCGAGCCTTTCCAGAATCGGTCGAACAACGTCATGACGACTGCTGTGTTACCAGCCTATGACACTTGCCTGCAAGCGGCCGCTTAACGCTTTTTCGCCGCGCCTTCCGGCAAGTCTTCGCCGAACACGCGCTGGTAATATTCGGCCACAAGCGTGCGTTCCGCTTCGTCACATTTGTTGAGGAAGCTCAGGCGGAAGGCAAACCCGGTCGACCCGAAGATCGCCGCGTTTTGCGCCCAGGTGATGACCGTACGCGGGCTCATCACGGTGGAAATATCGCCGTTGATGAAGCCCTGACGGCTCAGTTCCGCCACCTTGACCATGTCGGCGATCAGCTTGTCGTCGGCCTTGGGGGTCTTGGACTTGACGATCTGCTGCTCGATCTCGGGTGCGAGGTAGTTGAGCGCGACGACAATGTTCCAGCGGTCCATCTGCGCCTGATTGATCGCCTGCGTGCCGTGATACAGCCCGCTGGTATCGCCAAGCCCGACCGTGTTGGTGGTTGCGAAGAGGCGGAAGAACGGGTTGGGCGTGATCACGCGGTTTTGATCGAGCAGCGTCAGCCGGCCATCGAATTCCAGAATGCGCTGGATCACGAACATCACGTCCGGACGGCCCGCATCATATTCGTCGAAGGTCAGCGCCACCGGGTGCTGGAGCGCCCAAGGAAGAATTCCCTCCTTGAACTCAGTAACTTGAAGTCCATCCTTCAGGACAATCGCATCCCGCCCGATCAGATCGATGCGGCTGATATGGGCATCCAGGTTCACGCGGATCGAAGGCCAGTTCAGCCGCGCGGCGACCTGTTCGATGTGCGTCGATTTGCCCGTGCCGTGATAGCCCTGCACCATCACCCGGCGGTTGTGCGCAAAGCCCGCCAGGATCGCCAGCGTAGTGTCCGGATCGAACACATAAGCGCCGTCCGTTTCCGGCACGTGTTCGTCCCTTTGGGAGAACGCGGGCACTTTCCAGTCGACATCGATGCCGAAGACCTCACGGACATCGACGGTGGTGTCGGGCTGGTTGGGCATGGCGCTGGCGCCGGTGACATTGTTCTTGGAGGGTGAAGTCATCGCGATGTCCGGTTAGAACGCATGGCGCGCTGCTGCAAGCCATGGTTTGCCTCGGCCACCTCGCATTTTGACGAGCGCGCCTTTCGCGCGGCGGGATAGTCCCTATATCTCCATCCATGCCCGACCCCGTCGAATCGCTGCGGCTGAAGCTGGTATCCCAGGTGCGCGGGGTGTTTCACGATGCAAGCGCTGGGCATACCCCGACCCCTCCATCTGATGATGCGCTTTTTGAACGCGACAGCCCGATCCGGCAGGTTCATGCAGATATCGTCGGCATGATGACCGGCGGGGTACGGGCGCTGCTGCTCCAGATGCTGCATCCCCACGCGCTGCAAGGCGTGCTGGATCATTCCAATTTCCGCGAGGACATGCACGGGCGGCTGCGGCGCACAGCGCGCTTCATTGCGGTGACGACCTTCGGCCACCGTGACGAAGCGATGAAGGCGATTGACCGGGTCAACCGTATCCATGCCAAGGTGGGCGGTTTGTTGCCCGACGGAACACCATATCAGGCGGTCAATCCCCGCACCCTCGCCTGGGTCCATGTCACTGAAGCACAGAGCTTTTTGGCGGGCTATATACGCCATGTACGCCCCTCCATGCCGATGGCAGAGCAGGACGAGTATTATCGGCAGTTTGCCATCATCGCCCGGGCGCTGGGGGCTGATCCGGTGCCTGAGACGCGGGCAGAAGCGGAGAGAATTTTCAGAGCCCTGCGCCATGATCTTGCAACCTCACCCGAAGCGCGAGAGGTTGCCCAACTGGTACTGAGCCAGCGTCCGTCCGGCACACCGCGCAGCGTCCAGACAATGATCACCGCCGACGCGGTCGCAATGCTGCCCGATTGGGCACGGGCAATGTTAAGCCTCCAGCGCCCGATGCTGACCGCGCTGCCCGCCCGCGCGGCGACGTGGGGCATGGGCCGCACCTTGCGCTGGGCGTTCCGTCAGCCCACAGCCCGCCCCTGAGATTTCAAGAAAGAGGACCGATGGCCGAATTCACCTTCTACACCGTCGCCATGAGCCGCGGCCAGATTTCGCGCTGGGCCCTGCACGAAGCGGGCGCAGATTACGATCAGGTGGTGTTCGATTGGGCGAGCCGCCCGGAAAGCTTCAAGGCGATCAACCCGATGAACAAGGTGCCCGCACTGGTGCATCACCATCAGGGGCACGATCATGTCGTCACTGAATGCGCGGCGATCAATCACTACCTTGCAGAAACGCACCCGCAAGCGGGCCTTTTGCCGGACGCGCATGAGAAAGCCGCCTATTTCCGCTGGCTGTTCTTTGCAGCCGGACCGCTGGAACAGGCGGTTGTGGCCAAGGCGATGGCTTGGGAGGTGCCTGAGGGCAAGAGCGGCATGGCCGGTTTCGGCAGCCTGGATTTGGCGCTCGATGCGCTGGACAGTTGGTTGTCGCAGAACGATTTCGTCGCCGGCGGCCGCTTCACCATGGCCGATACCTATGTGGGCAGCCAGTTTGTTTGGGGTCTGCGGTTCGGCTCGATCCCTGAACGGCCATCGTTCCGCGCCTATGTCGATCGCATAACCCAGCGGCCCGCCTATGCTGCGGCCAACGGCGTCGACGCCGCGATCATCAAGGGCGCGCAGGGCTGAATTCAGGCCAGCGCGGCGCTTTTCTTCAGCAATTGATAGGCATCAACCACGGCGGTCAGCTGCGTTTCGTGCCGCCGGTCGCCGCCGTTGCGGTCGGGGTGATAGCGCCGCACCAATTCGGAATAACGGCGCCTCAACCGCGTGCGATCCGTATCGCTGCCCAGCCCCATGACTTCGAGCGCCTGAGCCTCCTCGCGAGAGAAACGTGTGCGCCCGAAGGTGTCATTGGCGGCCTTCGCCTCTCGTTCGGCTTTCGATTTTATGCCGCGTGCGCGCGCTGAGATTGCTTCCAGCGGATCGGCATAATCGGCCCAGCGCGGCGTGTCGGTGATACCAGCGGTAGGCCGGAACACCCGACTTTCGGTTTGCCAGCCGGCAATCGGTGATTGGGCGCGCATGATTTCCTCAGCGCTCAGGCCCTCGAACCAGTCATAGCCCGCATTGAATTCCCGCACGTGCTGCAAGCAGAACCAGCGCCATTCCCCCGGACCGTCAAAGCCGTGCGGGCGATGTCCGGGCGCGCGGAATTCCCCTGCGTCCTGGCAGCCGGGGGCTTGGCATTCTTGCCCTGCGCTCTCGACGCGGCCGTGAAATCGTGGTGAAGGCATAAGCCTGTATGCATGGCGATTGGGAGCCCGAGTTCCAAGCCCGAATTGCCGCAGTCCGATTGCAAAGAAGGAAAGCCCTGATGTCCGTTGCCGAGGAAATGCGTGAGCTTCTTATCCAGACTTTTGCGCCCACGAAGCTCACGATCATCAACGACAGCGCCAAGCATTCAGGCCATATGGGCGATGACGGATCAGGCGAATCCCACTTCACCATCGAGATCGAGGCGGCTGCCTTTGCGCCGATGAACCGCCTCGCCCGCCAGCGCGCGGTGATCGCGGCGCTGGGCGATATTGTCGGCCAGCGGGTCCACGCCGTGGCGATCAAGGCGGGCGTGCCGGAGGCTTGAGCGTGACCGCTCTCAATCCTAAACTGCGCCTCCGGCCCGCCGCGCGGCTGATCGTGATCGATCCTGAAACTCGCGCGCTGATGTTTCGCTATGACGTGCCGGGGCGCGATCCGTTCTGGGTAACGGCAGGCGGCGAGTGCGAGCCGGACGAAAGCTTTGAAGACGCCGCGCGGCGCGAGCTGTTCGAGGAGACCGGCATCACCGCCGAACCGGGGCCGCAGATTGCGCGAATGACGCCCGAGTTCATCACTGTCGAGGGCGAGCCGGTGCAGGCGGACGAGCGGTTTTTCCTTGTCCGGGTGGCGAAGGCCGAAATCGACACCAGCGGCCATACCGAAACAGAACAGGCGCTTATGACCCGGCACCGCTGGTTCACGCTTGCGGAGCTGGAGGATTGGCACGAAGCCATCTTTCCGGTGGAGCTGGCCAACATGATCCGGTCTGCAATCGCAACCTGATTGCCCTCGCCCTGCCCGCCCGCTAACTCTCGCACAAACGGGAGAGAGACAGATGGATTACGCAGGCAAGGTGGCATGGATCACCGGCGCATCATCGGGCATTGGCGCGGCACTCGCACGCGACTTGGCGGCACGGGGCAGCCATGTGGTGCTTTCGGGCCGCGATGAAGCGCGGCTGGCCGAAGTCGCGGCCGATTGCAGAGAGACGCTGATTCTCGCCTTCGATGTGCGCGATGATGCCGCTCTGGCCGATGCGACCGCCAAGGCCATCGCATGGAAGGGCGGTGTCGACATCGCCTTTGCCAATGCCGGTATTTCGCAGCGCAGCCGGGCGCTGAAAACGTCGATGCAGGTTTACCGCGACATCATCGCGGTCGATCTCGTCGCGCAGATCGCCTTCAGCCAAGGCCTGATCGGCCACATGGCGGAGCGTGGTTCGGGCGCGCTGGGGTTCATTTCCTCGATCGCGGGCAAGGTCGGTGTGCCGATGCGTACGGCTTACTCGGCCGCCAAGTTCGGCCTTGCGGGTTATGCCGACGCGTTGCGGGCTGAGCTGACGGTTAACGGTGTGTCGGTCCACACGATCTACCCCGGATCGGTCGCCACCAATGTCTCGCGCAACGCACTCACCGCCGAAGGCACCGCGCGCGGGCGCAGCGACAAGGCGATCGACGAGGGCATTCCGTCCGATGTGGCCGCCCGCCAGATGCTCGACGGGATCGCGGCAGGGACACGCGAGATCATCGTCGCCGAGGGCATGGAATTGGCCATGGGCGAGTTGCGCCGCACGCCCGAGGCGCTGTTCGATCAGGTCGCCGGCATGGTCGCCAAGGGCTACATGGACAAGCTGGAGCAGCAGTGATGAGCTTTGACCTGAAGCGGGTGCACCTTCCCAACGGCATCCACCTCAACATCGTTGATGAAGGGCCGGTGGAGGCGCCGGTGCTGATCTTCCTGCACGGCTTCCCGGAAAGTCACCGCACCTGGCGGCACCAGATCGCGCATTTTTCGGATCGCTACCGCTGCATCGCCCCGGACCAACGCGGCTATCGCGGATCGTCGAAGCCGCAGGCGGTGGAAGCTTACACGCCTGACAAGCTGATCGGCGATGTGTTCATGTTGGCCGATACGCTGGGGATCGCCCATTTCACCATCGTCGGCCATGACTGGGGCGGCGCGCTGGCGTGGGGCGTGGCGCTTGGCGGGCAACACGCCCGCGTCACCCGCGCCGTGATCGCCAATGCCCCGCATCCCGTGACCTTCCAGAAGCTGCTCTACACGCATCCCGTGCAGCGCGAGGCGAGCCAGTATATCCGCGGCTTCCGCGACCCCGCCAATGATGCGCTGGTGAAGGAGCATGGGTTGACCGGCCTGCTACTGAAAGAGGTCAAGTGGGACCGCCCGTCCGCGATGGAGCCGGAGGAACGCGACGCGCTGCTGCTCGACTGGCAGAACCGCGATGCGGCCTTCGGGATGCTCAATTATTACCGCGCCAGCCCGATCGACGTGCCGCCGATGGATGCGCCTTTCGCGATCCCCGAGGGCTGGACGCCTCCGGCGCTCCCCAAGCTGACTATCCCTACACTGGTGATCTGGGGCCTCGACGATCTTGCGTTGCCCCCGGAGAACCTTGAAGGGCTGGAGGACATCATCGACCCGCTCACCATCGTGCGCGTGCCCGATTGCGGTCATTTCGTCCCGTGGGAAGCGCCTGATGCGGTCAATGCGGCTATGGAGGCGTTTCTCGCAGGTTAGGCTCTGGATGAACCAGTCACGCCGCCCTGCCTTCTCCGAACATGTCCATAGCGGCGGGATGATAGGCGGGGCGTGATCCCGAATGTCCCATTTCCATTGCCCTTTTGGCGTCCCGCCCTTAAGTGCGCGGCCAATCATGACCAGCATTGGCACCCACGACAATCCCGGACAGCTGACCTTCGCTATCCCCAAGGGGCGCATCCTTGACGAGGCGCTGCCCGTGATGGCGCGCGCGGGCGTGGAGCCGGATGCCGACTTCCACAATCCCAAGAGCCGCGCGCTGGCCTTTGGCACCAACCGCCCCGACATGCGCCTGATCCGCGTGCGCGCCTTCGATGTGGCGACCTTTGTGGCCCACGGCGCGGCGCAGGTCGGCATCGTTGGCTCGGATGTGATCGAGGAATTCGACTACGCCGATCTTTACGCCCCGGTTGATCTGGGCATCGGCCTGTGCCGCCTGTCGGTCGCCCGCATGGCTTCCGACCATGACGAGGCGGGAAGCGCCAGCCACCTGCGCGTCGCCACCAAATACCCCAGCCTCACCCGCCGCTATTTCGAAGCGGCCGGCGTGCAGGCCGAATGCGTCAAGCTGAACGGCGCGATGGAACTGGCTCCGTCGCTGGGCCTTGCGCGCCAGATCGTCGATCTTGTGTCGACCGGAACGACCTTGCGCGAGAACGGGCTGGTCGAAACCTCAGTAATTCTTGAAATTTCTGCCCGACTGATCGTCAATCGCACGGCGTTGAAAACCGATCGCCGGGTTGCCGCGCTGGTCGACGCCTTCCGCCGCGAGGCCGAGGAACGCGAACAGAAGGCCGCCGTTCAATGACGGTATCGCTGCTCTCCACCCTCGATCCCGATTTCGAGACGCGCTTTGCCCGCATCGTCGATGCGCGCCGCGAATCCGATAGCGATGTTGCGGGGCAGGTTTCCTCGATCCTTCAGGCGGTGAAGGGGCGCGGTGATGCCGCGTTGATGGAATATACCCAGCGGTTCGATGGCTATGCGCTGGTCGAGGACGCGGATTGGCTGATCACCCGCGAGCGGTGTGAGCAGGCCTATAACGACCTCGCCCCCGATCTGCGCGAGGCGCTGGAACTCGCCGCCGCGCGCATCCGGGCCTATCACGAGGCGCAGCTTCCGGCTGACCGTGATTATGTCGATGCCGCAGGCGTCAGGCTGGGTGCGATCTGGCGGCCGGTGGACGCGGCCGGGCTTTACGTTCCGGGCGGGCGCGCGGCCTATCCCTCCTCGCTGCTGATGAACGCCATTCCGGCGCGGGTTGCGGGCGTTGAGCGGCTGGTGGTGGTCACGCCCACGCCCAAGGGCCAATCGAACCCCATGGTGCTGGCCGCCGCGCATATTGCCGGCGTGGACGAGATCTGGCGCGTCGGCGGGGCGCAGGCGGTGGGCGCGCTGGCCTATGGCACGCAGCGCATCAAGCCGGTCGACGTGATCACCGGCCCCGGCAATGCCTGGGTGGCCGAGGCCAAGCGCCAGCTTTACGGCGTGGTCGGCATCGACATGGTGGCCGGGCCTTCCGAAATCCTCGTCATTGCCGACGGCAAGAATGATCCTGACTGGATCGCCGCCGATCTGCTCAGTCAGGCCGAACACGACCCAACCTCGCAATCGATCCTGATCACCGACGATGCCGGTTTCGCCCGGCAGGTTGAAGACTGCATCGACCTTCAGATCGGCCAGCTTTCAACTGCAAAAACCGCGCGGGCCAGCTGGGACGCGCACGGCGTGATGATCGTCGTCAACGATTTGCTGGCCGAGGCACCGGCGCTTGCCAACCGCCTCGCTGCCGAGCATGTCGAGATCGCTGTCGATGATCCCGAACCATACCTGAAGGCGATCCGCCACGCGGGCAGCATTTTCCTTGGCCGTATGACACCCGAAGCGGTCGGCGATTATGTCGCCGGGCCGAACCACGTCCTGCCCACCGGTCGCCGCGCGCGCTTTTCGAGCGGGCTTTCGGTACTGGACTTCATGAAGCGTACCAGCTTCCTTGGGCTTGACGAAGCCGCCTTCTCCGCGATTGGCCCTGCCGCCGCGACCCTCGCCCATGCCGAGGGGCTACCTGCCCACGCGAAATCCGTGGAACTGAGGATCAAATGAACCAACCCGCCCGCTCCAAAGCCCGTTCGGCTGCGCGTCTTGCCGCCGTACAGGCGCTTTACCAGCAACACATGGAGGGCACTGCCCTTGCCCGGTTGCTGGATGAATTCCACCAGCACCGGCTAGGCAACACCATCGACGATGACGACTTCGATGATGCCGAATATGCTGACGCCGAAGTGCCGTTTTTCGACGATGTGGTGCGCGGTGTCGATGCGCGGCGCGACGAGATCGATGCGCTGGTAGCCGACAAGCTTGCCGCCGGGTGGAGCATCGCGCGCCTCGACAAGACAATGATGCAGGTGCTGCGTGCTGGCACTTATGAACTACTCGCCCGCCAGGATGTGCCGCCTGCGGTCACGATCAACGAATATGTCGAAGTCGCCAAGGCGTTCTTCGATGACGGGCAAGCGAAGTTCGTGAACGGCATTCTGGACGCGGTGGCCAAAGAGACGCGTGCGGGCTAATCCATCAGCCCGATGAATGAGCCCGAATTCCTCGCGGCCCTGCGCGCCCTGCCGCTGCACCCCGGTGCGCGCGGGTTAGCAGATGACTGCGCGGTTCTGACTATAGGCAGCGAGACGCTTGTCATCACCCATGACGTGATGGCCGAAGGCACGCATTTCCGCTTGGATGCAGACATGGCGGATGTGGCGTGGAAACTGGTCGCGACCAACCTTTCCGACCTTGCTTCCAAAGGCGCAGAGCCGTTGGGCGTGCTGCTGGGTCATATGCTTGGGCGAGATGATGCGCGCTTTCTTGAAGGGCTCCACGAAGCACTTACCGCTTTTGATGCGCCCTTGCTGGGCGGGGACACGGTGGCCGCGACCGGCACCCGGAGCTTCGGCCTGACCGCCATTGGCCGCGCGGCGCATACCCCCGTCCCCGCCCGCAGCGGGGCACAGGCGGGCGACCACATTTACATCACTGGCGCAGTCGGCAGGGCGATGCTCGGCTTTGAAGGCGTGGCTGCGCACAGGGCTGCCTTCGACCGCCCGGTGCCCCGTCTTGCCGAAGGGATCGCGCTTGCTCCCATGGTCAGCGCGATGATGGATGTGTCGGATGGCCTGCTGCTCGACGCCTTCCGCATGGCCCAGGCCAGTGGAGTGACAATCGCCCTCGATCCTGCCCTGATCCCGGTCGCCGATCAGACGCGGGCCGATGCCTGTATGCGCTGGGGCGATGATTACGAGCTGTTGATTGCTGCCCCGCCTGCTGTCTGCCTGCCAGTCGCCGCACACCGTATCGGAACCGTCACCGCCCGCACTGCGGCGGCGCTGGTACTGGGCAAAATCCTGCTGAACGACCCTGCACGGCTCGGCTACAGCCACGGCTAGACCGGGCCAAACCCGGACAACACCGGGCCAAACCCCTCTCAAATTCGCGCAAAACCCCCGCTGTCGGCGGCTGGAGGCTTGCCAGCCCTCCGCGAAGCCCTAAGCTGACCCCCCTGCGCCCGAGGGATCAAAAATGGAGGCGCAGGCACCCGAATGGGGAAGCAACATAAGACGAGAGGGGATTGCTCGTGAATCTATTGCTCATTTCAATTGGGCTGGGGGTGCTTGCCATTGTTTACGGCATCATCACCAGCAGCCAGGTGCTCAGTTCGAGCCCTGGTAATGCACGCATGCAGGAAATCGCCGCCGCTATTCAGGAAGGCGCTCAGGCCTACCTCAACCGCCAATACACCACCATTGCGCTCGTCGGCATCGTTGTTGCCGCGATTGTCGCTTTTGCACTGGGCATGGTGCCCGCAGTCGGCTTTGTCGCCGGCGCCGTGCTTTCGGGCGTTGCAGGCTATATTGGCATGAACATTTCGGTGCGTGCCAACGTCCGCACCGCCGAGGCTGCCAGCACCAGCCTTCAGGCCGGGCTCACCCTCGCCTTCCGGGCGGGTGCGATTACGGGCATGCTGGTCGCGGGCCTCGCGCTGTTGGCGATTGCCGTGTTCTTCTATGTCATGGTCGGGCCGATGGGCCTTTCCCCCAGCGACCGCACCGTGATCGACGGGCTGGTCGGCCTTGCCTTCGGCGCTTCGCTGATTTCCATCTTCGCGCGCCTTGGCGGCGGGATCTTCACCAAGGCGGCAGACGTCGGCGCGGACCTTGTCGGCAAGGTCGAAGCGGGCATCCCCGAAGATGACCCACGCAACCCTGCCGTGATCGCGGACAACGTTGGCGACAACGTAGGCGACTGCGCTGGGATGGCTGCTGACTTGTTTGAAACCTATGTCGTCACCGTTGGCGCAACGATGGTGCTGACCGCGCTGCTGCTGACGCAGTTGGGCGATCTGCTGCTTCCGATGATGGCGTTGCCGCTTCTGATCGGCGGGGCGTGCATCGTTACGTCGATCCTTGGCACTTACTTCGTGCGCCTCGGCGGCGGAACGAACGTGATGGGGGCCATGTACAAGGGCTTCATCATCACCGCCGTAACCTCCATTCCGCTGATCTGGATCGCGGTGCAATATGCGCTCGGCTCGGTCGGGGTCGACATGAACACGGTCATCAACCCTGGTCAGGGCATGACCGAATTCACCGGCCGCACGCTGTTCTACTGCGCGCTGCTGGGCCTCGTCATTACCGGCCTGATCATCTGGATCACCGAGTACTATACCGGCACAGCCTACCGTCCGGTCCGGTCCATCGCCAAGGCATCGGAAACGGGCCACGGCACCAACGTGATCCAGGGCCTGGCGATCAGCCTTGAAGCGACCGCACTGCCAACGCTGGTGATCGTGGCAGGGATCATCATCGCCTATGGCCTCGCGGGGCTGATGGGCATTGCCTATGCGGCGACAGCGATGCTGGCGCTGGCGGGGATGGTCGTGGCGCTCGATGCCTATGGCCCGGTCACCGACAACGCCGGCGGGATCGCCGAAATGGCAGGTCTGGACGATAGTGTCCGCGAAAAGACCGACCTGCTCGACGCGGTGGGCAACACCACCAAGGCCGTGACCAAAGGCTATGCCATCGGTTCGGCAGGCCTTGGCGCGCTGGTGCTGTTTGCGGCCTACACCACGGACCTTCGGACCTTCTTCCCCGATGCCAATGTGGATTTCAGCCTTGAAAACCCGTTCGTGATCGTCGGCCTGTTGCTCGGCGCCCTGCTGCCCTACCTGTTCGGGGCGATGGGCATGACGGCGGTCGGCCGTGCGGCGGGCGACGTGGTGCTGGATGTTCGCAACCAGTTCCGGGAAAATCCCGGCATCATGGCAGGCACCTCCAAGCCTGACTATGCCCGCACCGTGGACCTTGTCACCAAGGCCGCGATCAAAGAAATGATCGTCCCCTCGCTGCTGCCTGTGCTGGCACCAGTCGTGGTGTATTTCGTGATCACCGCGATTGCCGGTCAGGACAATGGCTTTGCGGCTTTGGGCGCACTGCTCCTCGGCGTGATTGTCAGCGGGCTGTTCGTCGCGCTGTCGATGACCGCTGGCGGCGGGGCGTGGGACAACGCCAAGAAGTACATCGAAGACGGCAATCACGGCGGCAAGGGCAGCGAAGCCCACAAGGCTGCGGTGACGGGCGATACGGTCGGCGACCCCTACAAGGACACCGCTGGCCCAGCCGTGAACCCGATGATCAAGATCACCAATATCGTAGCGCTGCTGTTGCTGGCCGCGCTGGCGCATGGGGCGGCATGATCCGCTAACCTTGATCTGAACCTTCAACCCCGCCGGAAGCAGTTCCGGCGGGGTTTTTCTTTGCCGCCGCCTCTGTTCCCCGTCGGGCAGCGGCCGCCGCCGCTAAAGAACACCGCGCACCGCTGACCCCGCAGGGCTTCATCTTCGTCTCCAGCCCCAGTGCGGTCACCGCCTATCACTTCGATCCGGAGCACCAAGGTGATCGACAGCGAGACCTCCCATGCAGGCGGCCCGCACGAATGGAAGTGGGGTGATGCCATGCTCGCCCCACGACACCGAATTCCCGCTTGCTCCGGGCGAGGCGCTGCTCGTGCTGGTGATAGCCCCGCCGCGCCGGGCTGCTGGCCGCATCAGAATTATGGCAAGGCCTATGCCTTCCGCATGATGCGCAAGCTGGGATTGACGGGGAACTCACTGCGCAGCATGGCTTTGCGCCATGGACGAAGCACCCACCAATGAAGAACTTGTCGCAGACCTCATCCGCCTGCTGACCGTCGAAAAACGCGTGGCCGATGTCTACGCCGGGCTGCCGCAGGCTGACGGCATCGGCCGGGTGTTCGGCGGTCAGGTGCTGGCGCAGGCCCTTCAGGCGGCACAGTCCAGCGTCACCGACGGCAAGTGCGCGCATTCGCTCCACGCCTATTTCCTGCGCGGCGGGCGCGAGGGCGCTCCGATCGAATATCGCATCGCGCGCGACTTTGACGGGCGTAGCTTCGCCAACCGCCGGGTGGTGGCCGCGCAGGAGAACGAGGAGGGGATCGCCGTGCCGATCCTCAACCTCACCGCCAGTTTCCAGCTGCCCGAGGACGGGTTGGAACACGCCGATTCGCCAATGCCCGACGTGTCACCGCCCGGTGACCTGCGCCCCGATATCGAGATCCGCCATGAAATCGCGGAGCAATGGGGCGACATGATCAGCGAGGAGCAGCGCAGCTTGATGCTGCGCCCGCGCCCTATCGAATTGCGCACCACCGATCGCCTGCATTGGATGAGCAGCGAACCGCGCGAGCCGCGCGCCCATTCATGGTTCCGGGTCAGCGCGCCGATCACCGGCGTGGACGACACGCCGGAGCTCCACCGCGCAATCATCACCTACGCCAGCGATTACACATTGCTCGGCACCAGCGCATTGCCGCACGGGCTTTCGTGGATGCGCAATGAACTGGTCGGTGCGAGCCTCGATCACGCCTTGTGGTTCCATCGTGATGCCCGCGCCGACGAATGGCTGCTCTACGCCACCGACGCGCCGTGGAGCGGCGGCGGGCGCGGTTTTAACCGCGGTCGCATCTTCAACCTAGCCGGCGACTTGGTGGCCAGCGTCGCGCAGGAAGGCATGATGCGGCGGCGTTCTTGAGGTTCGCAGCCCCTGGGGGCTGCGCAACAAACTAATGCGCCAGCAAAATCGGCATCTGCGGTTCGCTCAGCATCCGCCGTGTGACCCCGCCCAGCAGCAGTTCTGCCAGACGCGAATGGCCATAGGCGCCCATCACCATCAGCCCACATCCGCGCATCTGCGCCGCTGAAAACAGCGTGTCGGCAATGCTATCCTCGCCGCGCGGGATTTCGACAATCTCGCAGTCAATCCCGTGGCGGCTGAGGTATTTCGCGCCTTCGGTGGAGGGAAAGTTGAAGCGCGCCATTTCGGACGGCTCGGCGATGCTCGCCAGCGTGACCTTGCACGAACACGCCAGCAGCGGGATGGAGGCACGCAGCGCGTGGGCGGCTTCGGATGATCCGTTCCACGCCACCAGCATCGGCGCGCCAACATCCAGCACTCCAGCATCCCCCGGCACCACCAGCACCGGCGTCGGCGCCTTCAACGCCAGATCGCCCACCAGCGCCGAAGGCCCGCGCCCGTCCGACCCCGCCTCTGCTGGCCCAACAATAACGATATCGGCCAGCGGCGAGGCTTCGAGCAGGCGGTGCGGCGCGATGCCATAGACAAAGCGCCAGTCCCACGGCACGCCTTCATGCTCTAGCTGCGCTTCGGTCTCGGCGCGCAGATTGTCAGCGTTTTCCTTGATCACCGGCATCGCCGCCGCAATCGCCGAGCCATAGAAATCGCCCGGCGCGAAGACCTCGTAACTGATGGCTTGCAGGCAGGTGATGTGGCCATTGGTCGCGCGGGCGATGTCGAGGGCCACTTGCAGCCTCGCGTTCATGGCGCGGTCGTGGTCGATGTGCAGCAGAATCGATTTCATGGCTTGTCTCCCATTGATGCAGCTATCTATCGGCCCAAACGGCCCCACATGCCTTGATCAGGATCAAATTTCGCGCGAGCCTGCTTGCCAGCCCGCGCAGGCTCGCGCATCTTGGCGGCAGGGAGAGTCCATCATGCAGATCACGCGCCACCCGCCGGTCAAACACACGCTGGAGCCGTCGAACCACCCCTATCTGACGGGGCCGTGGACGCCGCTGCACGAGGAGACGGATGTCGCCGAATTGCCGGTCATCGCAGGCGCGATTCCCGCCGACATCGACGGCATCTACCTGCGCAACACCGAAAACCAGGTGCACCAGCCGCTTGGCCGCCATCACCCCTTTGATGGCGACGCGATGATCCATCAGGTCAATATCTCGAGCGGCAAGGCGAGCTATCGCAACCGCTTCGTGCGCACCCACTGTTTTGAGGCCGAACAGATCGCGGGCCGCAGCCTATGGGGCGGGTTGATGGACCCGTGGGGGACAAGCGTGCGCCCCGGCTTCGGCGCGCATGGCGGGCTGAAGGACACCGGATCGACTGACATTATCGTTCACGCCGGCACCGCCTATGCCACGCTCTACCAATGCGGCGAGGCGTGGATGCTCGATCCGGTCACGCTGGGGAGCCGGGGCAAGGCGCCCTGGGTGCCGCTGGACGGCGTCTCGGCCCACCCCAAGGCCGACGAGGCGACCGGCGAGCTGATGTTCTTCAACTATTCGAAGCACGCGCCCTTCATGCATTACGGCGTGGTCGACCGCAGCGGCACGCTGGTGCACTACGTGCCCGTCCCCCTGCCCGGCCCGCGCCTGCCGCACGACATGGCAATCACGCCGAACTGGTCGATCCTCAATGATATGCCGCTGTTCTGGGACGAGGAGCTGCTGGGCCGCAACATTCACGCTGCGCGGATCCATGATGGCGTGCCGACCCGCTTCGCTCTCATCCCCCGCCACGGCCAGTCGCAGGATATCCGCTGGTTCGAAGCCGCGCCGACCTACGTGCTTCACTGGACGAATGCATGGGAGGAAGGCGATGAGGTGATCCTCGAAGGATACCACCAATCCAAGCCCATGCCCGATCCGCTGGAAGAGATGGGCCGTTACAGCCACATGATGGCCTATGTGGACGAACATTCCTTCCAGAGCCGTTTGCACCGCTGGCGTTTCAACCTGACAACCGGCGAAACGCGCGAGGAGCCCCTGTCCGAAAAAATTGTCGAATTCGGGATGATCAATCCGAAGTTCGCAATGCGCAAAAGCCGCTATGTCTGGTCCACCACCTCCCGCCCCGGCTGGTTCCTGTTCAACGGCTATGTCCGCCACGACACGCTGACCGGCGAGGAACAGGTCTATCGCCTGCCAGAAGGGGTCTATGCCAGCGAAAGCCCGATGATCCCGCGTAAGGGCGGGACTTCGGAAGACTCCGGTTATCTCGTCACCTTCCTGATCGACGAGAACACGGGCACCTCCGAATGTGCGATCCTTGATGCGTCCGACATCGCCAAAGGCCCCATCTGCCGCCTCGCCCTGCCGCACAAGATCTGTTCGGGCACGCATTCGGTGTGGGTCGAGCATGACCAGCTTCGCGCCGATGCTGCCTTCCATGCGGAGCGTTTCGTCTGCACCTGATGGCATGACGCCATGACACCGGTCGAGGGGCGAGCGTCGCTCGTCGCCGCCACCCTTGTGCGGGCCTGCGCGCGCAGAGTAGCGCGCAGCGCTGGACTGACTTCTCCCGAGGACCGACTATATGACCCTTCGCCTTGCGCTTGCCGCATCGACTGCGCTGCTGTTTACCGCCGCCCCTGCGTTGGCACAGACCGCCGCCGCGCCGACGCAGACGGCCGCCGCCGCCGATCAGTCCGAACATGACAAGCTGTTTTCCCTGTTCGAAGATGCCGACGCGCGGGAACTGGCGCTCAATCCCCTCAGCCGCTTATTTCGCGGGGAGGAGGAGAACGCCGGGCGGCTGGGCGATCTGCTGACCGATTCCGCGTTCCTTGCCGCACGCACCGACATCAAGCTGAACCTCGCACTGCTCGCGCAGGTTGACCGCAGCAAGCTGGATGCAACCGATGCGCTTGCCTATGACGTGTTCAAATACACGCAGGAACGCGCCCTGCTCGGCTACACCGACGAAACCCGCAGGCTGACGGAGGTGCGGCCGCTCAACCATTTCTTCGGGCTGCACACCTTCTACCCCACCTTTGCCAGCGGCACCGGCGTTGCGCCGTTCAAGACCCTCGCCAATTACGAGGACAACCTGTCACGCCACGATGATTACATCGCCTTCATCGACCGGGCGATCGCCAAGTTCCGCGAAGGTATGAAAAGCGGTGTGATCGAAACAAAACTGACCACCGGCATCATGGTCACCCAGCTCGACACACAGCTGAACACGGCGCTGACGGAATCGCAATATATGGCGCCGACCAAGGCGTTCCCTGATGAGTTTTCGGACGCTGACAAAGCGCGCCTGACCGCCGCTTACGAAGCCAAAACGGGTGAAATCTACGCCGCAAACACGCGGCTGCGCGATTTTCTGCGCGGCGAATATCTCCCCGTGGCGCGGGACAGCATCGGCCTTTCGCAGATGAAGGGCGGTGACAAGCTTTACGCCCGGCTGGTCGAAGATTCGACCACACTCCCGCTCGATCCCCAAACGATCCACCAGCTTGGTCTGTCGGAAGTGGCGCGGATCAAGGCTGATCTGGAAAAGCTCAAGCGGGAAGTGAAGTTCAAGGGCACGCTTAACCAGTTCTTCGACTATGTCCGCACCGACCCCAAGTTCCAGCCCAAGACCCGCGAGGCGCTGACGCAGTCCTATTACGACATCGGCAAGCAGGTTGATGCCAAGATCGGCGACTATTTCTCGTTGATCCCCAAGTCGCCGCTGGAAATCCGCCCCTACGACCCTTCGACCGAGGAGTTCGAGGCGGGCGGTTCTTACCAGTCGGGATCGGCAGACGGGGAGCGTCCGGGCGTGTTCTATTTCAACGCCTATGACCTGCCCAGCCGCCTGACGCCCGGCAATGTTACTCTGTATCTGCATGAAGGCGCGCCGGGGCATCATTTCCAGATCAGCCTGGCACAGGAGAACGAGGCGCTGCCCGCCTTCATGCGTTACGGTGGCACCACCGCCTTTGTCGAAGGCTGGGCGCTATATGCCGAAACGCTGGGCAACGAGATGGGCTTCTTCAAGGACCCCTGGAACCGTTACGGCACCTTGCAGGACGAACAGCTTCGCGCGATGCGGCTGGTGGTCGATACAGGCATCCACGCTAAGGGCTGGACGCGCGATCAGGCGATTGATTTCATGATGCAGAATTCGGGCATGACCCGCACCGAAGTGGTGGCAGAAGTGGATCGTTACATCGCTATTCCCTCACAAGCGTTGGCCTACAAGATTGGCGCGTTGAAAATCCAGGAACTGCGACAGCGGGCGCAAAGCCGGCTGGGCGCAAAGTTCGACATCAAGTCCTTCCACGAGCAGGTGCTGAACACAGGCGGGCTGCCGCTGGCGGTGCTGGAGGCCAAGATCGACCGCTGGATTTCGGCTCAAGCACCACGTTGAATCAAGGGTGCGGCGCGGCCGATTGCCTCGGCTCGTCGCATCCCCTGCCCCAATTGCCCGCTCCCATGGCTATTGGGGTGCCTACGTTCATCTGCGAGCAAGGTGCTGCTGAACAACCACGCCTCACGCAAGAACGTCATCAAGGGCCACCATAACGGGACCGCGGCCCCCACACAGGAGAATTATCACTGTGAAAACCACCCTCCGACACCCGCGCGGCCTTGCGCTTATCGCTCTGCTGGGCGCAGCTTCGGCCACCGGCCTCTCCGCTCAGACCGCCCCTGACGCCTTGCCTCAGGACCAAGGCGAGGTGTTGACGACGGTCTATGGCACTCTGCCCCCGCTAGCCGAAATGGACGAAGGCCCGCGCGTTACCGGCATGATTTCGGCCCGCAAGGGTTCGCGTCTGCAGATCACAGGGGACGACGGCACCAGCACGCTTGTAACGCTGCACCCCGAAACCGAAATCCGGACCCGCGGCGGGTTCCTCGGCATCGGTAACAAGACCCTTGACCAGAGCGCGCTGATGAACGGCCTGCCGGTGATCGTGAAGACATCGCAGTATGGTCAGGGCCTCGTCGCCAGCGAAGTGCGCTTCACCAGCGACGATCGCCAGATTGCAGCAATGATCCGCGGAGGCACACAGCAGCAGTTCGGCGAGCAGGGCGAAGCGATCAAGCAGAACGCCGCCGCGACCGAAGCCTTGCGCGGACGCCTCGGCGATATCGACAAATACAACCTGAAGAGCACCACCAACGTCTATTTCGACACTGGCAAGGCGATGATTTCGCCAGCTGCCAAGGCGGAACTGTGCTCCGCCGCGCAGCAAGCCGGTGCAAACGAGAATTCGCTGATGCTGGTGCTCGGCTACACCGACATAACCGGTTCGCAGGAGGTCAATCAGACCCTCTCGGAAAAGCGCGCCGCCGCGGTCGTCAATCACCTCCAGCAGGTTTGCAAATGGAAGCCGTACCGGATGCTCACGCCGACCGGCATGGCAACTGCCGACCCGGCTGCGGACAACACCACCGCCGCGGGACGCGCGCAGAACCGCCGCGTTTCGATCAATGTGCTGGTGAGCAAGGCGCTCGACGGCCAGTAAATCACAAAGGGCGGGCCAGATGGTCCGCCCTTTTCTATCCGCCTGCGTGATAGAAATCATAGACCTTGCGCGCCACCGTTATGCTGACACCGGGGGCGCGTTGCAGGTCTTCAAACGATGCCGCCCGCACCTTCGATGCGGTCCCGAAATGCAGCAGCAACGCGCGCTTGCGCGATGGCCCGATGCCGGGAATTTCATCCAGGGGCGAGGCCGTGATCGCCTTTGACCGTTTCGCACGGTGCGCGCCAATGACGTAGCGGTGCACCTCGTCGCGCAGGTTTTGCAGGTGGAACAGCAGCGGCGAATTCACCGGCAATATCTTCTCACGGCCGTCAGGGAAGTGGAAAACTTCGCGCCCGTCACGCCCGTGATGCGGACCTTTGGCGACGCCGACTACCGCAATTTCGTCTGCAATGCCTATCTCTTCCAGCACGCGCATGACGCTTGATAGCTGCCCCTTGCCGCCGTCGATTAGGATCAGATCAGGGAGAATGGTTTCATGGCCGCCTTGCTTGGATTCCGGGCTCTCCTCACCTTCGGCAAAGTTGCGGAACCGCCGCGCCATCACTTCGCGCATCATCGCGAAATCATCGTTCGATTGCGCCTCGCGGATGTTGAACTTGCGGTACTGGTTCTTCTCGAAGCCGTCCGGCCCGGCCACGACCATCGCTCCCACAGCCTTAGCGCCTTGGATGTGGCTATTGTCATAGACCTCGATCCGCTGCGGCGGGGTATCGAGCTCCAGAAACTCTGCCAGCTCGCGGTTCAGGCGGGCCTTCGTGCCGGTTTCGGCCAGTCGCCGTTCCAGCGCCTCGATAGCATTGCGCTGGGCCTGCGCCATCAATTTGCGCCGGTCGCCGCGTTCGGGAATGGAGATGCGCACCTTGCGGCCTGCAAGCTCGCTTAAAGCCGCCTCGATCAGCTCGCATTCGGGCAGGTCACGATCGACGAGGATGGTCGGCGGCGGCGGCACTTCCTCGTAGAATTGCAGCATCACGTCGGCCAGCACCTGCGCTTCTTCCACATCATTGGTGTGGCGCGGGAACAGCGCGCGGTGGCCCCAGTTCTGCCCACCGCGGATGAAGAAGGACTGGATGCTCATCTGTCCGTTCTTCGCGGCCAGCGCGAACACATCGGCATCACCCAACCCCTGCGCATTGATCGCCTGCGACCCCTGGATGAACGTCGCCGCACGCAGCCGATCACGCAGCATCGCCGCGGTTTCAAAATCGAGGTTCTGCGCCGCCTGCGCCATCTGCCGTTCCAGATCGGCCTGCACCGCGCCGGATTTGCCCGACAGAAAATCCTTCGCCTGCCGCACCAGCGCGTCATACCCCGCTTCGTCGATGCGCTTCACACATGGCGCCGAACACCGCTTGATCTGGTACAGCAGACACGGACGGTCCCGGTTGTTGAAGAAGCTGTCGGTGCAGGACCGCAGCAGGAACAGCTTTTGCAACGCGTTCAGAGTGCTGTTGACGCTGCCCGCGCTTGCGAACGGCCCGTAATAATTGCCCTTCGCCCGCCGCGCCCCGCGATGCTTCTGGATGCGCGGAAAAGCGTGATCGGCGCGTAGCAGGATGAAAGGGAAGCTTTTGTCGTCGCGCAGCAACACGTTGAACGGCGGGCGGAATCGCTTGATCAGCTGCGCTTCCAGCAGCAGCGCCTCAGCCTCGGAATTGGTGGTGATGATCTCCATGCTGCGGGTCTGGCTGACCATTCGCTGCAATCGGCCCGAAAGCCCGGCGATCTGGGTATAGTTCGCCACGCGCGCCTTCAGGCTGCGGGCCTTGCCGACATATAGCACCTCGCCCCGCGCATCCAGCATCCGGTAGACACCGGGAACGGGCTTCAGAACCTTCACCGTCTCGCGGATCGCCTGAAGACCGCCTTCCAGATCGGGTTGGGCGCTGGACACGGTATAGGCGGCACGCTCCTCGTTGAAGCGTTCCGCGCCCCCGGGGCCATGGGGCGGATCGTGGGGGGTGGCGGGGTTTCGGGCCATGCCCGCCAGATAGGGACTGCGGGGGGCGATTGGCAATTGCCGCGCGCGCGCCTATCCGCACCCGGATGGAGCATCACGATGTCATTATCCTTGGCGCGGGCGCAGCGGGTCTGTTCGCGGCAGGCCAAGCGGGCCAGCGCGGCCTGCGCGTGGCGCTGCTCGAGAAAGCCGATGCACCCGGCAAGAAGATCCTGATCTCAGGCGGTGGCCGCTGCAATTTCACCAATCTTGGCGCAGGGCCGGGCAATTACCTTTCTGCCAACCCGCATTTCGCCAAGAGCGCGCTGGCGCGATATACGCCTGCCGATTTCATCGCGCTGGTCGATCATTATCGCATCGCGTGGCATGAAAAGACTTTGGGGCAATTGTTCTGCGATGGCTCGGCCAAGCAGATCGTGGCGATGTTGATCGACGAATGCCCGGTGGATCGGGTGACGCTGAGCTGCGAGGTCGATGTGGCCGATGTAGTGCGCGAGGCGGACGGCGCCTTCACCGTCACCGCTGCCGATGGCCGCCAATGGCAAGCCCCGGCACTGGTGATCGCCACCGGCGGTCCCTCGATCCCAAAGATGGGGGCAAGCGATTTTGCCTATCGGCTCGCGCGGCAATTCGGCCTGAAGGTGGTGGAGCCCCGCCCGGCTCTCGTCCCGCTGACGCTGGGCGGCGAGGATGCGCTGTTCCGAGAGCTATCGGGCGTCGCTGCCCCGGTGCGGGCGCGGGCGGCAAAAGCGGAGTTTGCCGAAGCCGCGCTGTTCACCCACAAAGGGCTGTCAGGCCCGGCGATCCTGCAAGTCTCGTCCTATTGGCGGCATGGTGAGGAGGTCGGCATCACCTTTCTGCCCGATGCGGCAAGCGACTGGTTGCTGGCCGCCAAGCGCGACCGGCCCCGCACCCATCTGCGCACATTGCTGCGCGAAGCCCTGCCCGTGCGGCTGGCCGATGCTCTGGCTGATCGGTTGGCGCTGGAGCGCGAACTGGGCAATGTGTCGGACAAAGACTTGCGCCACGCACAGGCGAAGCTGGCCGATTGGCGCTTCGCCCCTAACGGCACTGAAGGCCTCGCCAAGGCGGAAGTCACCGCAGGCGGCATCGCCACCGCCGATTTGTCGTCGCGCACGATGGAAGCAACCAAAGTGCCCGGCCTCTACGCCATCGGTGAGGCGGTGGACGTGACCGGCTGGCTCGGCGGCTACAACTTCCAATGGGCCTGGGCGAGCGGCTTTGCCTGCGCCGAGGCCTTGGCCGAGGCGCCCGTCTAAGACGCGCCGAGGCGTTCGCCCAGGTGCGCCCTCAAAACAACTTTCTCAGATCAATACCGAGATACAGTCCCAGCGGATCGATCACGAACGGCTGGTAGTTGATCGGCGTGACGCCAGCCGAATCCCTCACCCGCCGCTGCGCATCGAACAGGTTATCTGCAACAAGGCTGACCCGGAAGTCCTTGAGGAAGCCTTCATTCTTGCCGGTGACTTCGCCCATGTTGGCGAACACCCGCAAGTTGAAGGTGACAATGTCATCGAAGAACAAATCGGTCGTACCTGCCGCCCCGTCCAGCCGAGTCTCGCCGGTGTAGATGCCTGACAGGCGGAAGCCGACGCCCTTGCCGAACAGACCCGCTTCGAGCCTGCTGGAATGGCGCGGAAGTCCGAACGCGCCGGTCGCCTGACCGTCCAGCTGGTCGAGCGGGGCAAGACCGGGGGCGATCAGGATCTGGTTATCGAGCTCGATCGTGTGCGTCAGGTTGGCGAAATAGCGCCAGCCCTGAAAGCTGCGCTGCGCGAGCGGGTTGAAAGCCGGGCCACCTGCAGGTGCACCGCCTCTACCCGCGGCAGCGCCCCCCGCCGCAGGAGCACCACCCGCGGGCGGAGCCATTGCGCAGAACCGCTGCTGGAACTGGGCCAGCGCTTCGGGCGGGATGGTGCCATCCGGTGCGCGCGAACGGTCCAGTGCCATCTTGATGAAGGCAGGGTCGACGCCCGGAAGCTCGGCCGAGACATCTTCGCCGCGATCGATCTTGGCGACGAGGGCCGCGATGGCAGCATTGCCGTCGGGGCCGCAGGCGCGTTCCCGGAAGGCGGCGAGTTGCGGGGGCACACCAGCCGGAGCGCCGCCTGCCGGGGCGCTTCCGCCTGCGGCGGGGGCGCCGCCCATCATTGCCGGATCGAAGCTGCAAATGCGGGTGCGGAAGCCTGCCAGCCGCGCCGTATCGACCTTGCCGTCTGCGCCGCGCAACCGCGCCAGCATCGGGGCGAGCCGCGTTGGATCAATCCCGGGAAACTCGGCCGAGATATCCGCGCCGCTGTCAATGGCCGCGACCAGCTTTTCAAGGAAAGTGAGCCCGTCGTCAGCGCACAGGCGCGTGCGGAATGCCATGAATTGTTGGCGCTGCTCGGGTGTTGGCGCACCGCCGAAGCCGCCGGTTGTCGGCGCAGCGGGTGGCGACGCCGCGGATGCCGGGGCACCGCCCCCGCCGCCGCCGCCGCTACCGGGACCACCAAAACCACCGCCCGCGGGCGCACCGATCGAACCATTGGTCGACAAGGTGAATTGCACCCGGTTAGCGCGCGTTTCAGCAAAGCTGACCGAACGGCGATCAACCGCGAGCAAGCGCCCGACCTCACCCGGAGTGACCGGTGCCGCACGCGTCACGCGTCCGGGGAAGGCGGCCTCGATGTCAGAGGTGATCTGCGGAAATCCGCTAACCACATTGTCCGATTGGTTGCGGATATAATCCACCTGCAGCCGCGAGTTTTCCCAGAAGGGCAGCTCCCAATTGGCGGAGAACTTCCAGTCGCGCTGGGTTTCGGCCGGAAGGCCCGGATTGCCGCCGGACGTGACATCAGCCAGCACCGTTTCGCCGCGCACCAGATCGAAGACCGGAACGTTGAGGTTGACGATCTGCGGATTGCCAAGCGCGCCCAGCCCCGGCGCCACTTCGCGCCAGATATAGGTCGCCGACAGGTCCAGCCCGTCGAACGGCTGCCAAGTCAGGCCCGCGTTCCAGTCACCGAGCAGTCCGAAGTCGCTGAGATCCTCGATCCCCGCCTGAAGATTGAGCGTGAAGCTGCCCAGCGCATCGGCGAATTCCTCGCGGCTGCTGGTCAGCGGCACCACCAGATTGGCTCCGGTCGACAGGTTGCGGCGGGTCAGCGCCACGTCTTGCGTGGATCGGGTATCGGCGCTTTTGATCCGCTGCCAATCGAGTCCCACATCGAAGGTCGCGCGCACCTCGCCCGCGGGAAGATTGCCGAGGCCGCCTTCCAGCGTGGTCAGCGAACGACCGTTGATCGACTGGCTGCGCGCGACATCAAAGCCATTATCGGTGTCGCCCGGCAGCGCACCATTGATCGTCAGCGTGCCAGCCAGCGCCCGATTGCGGAAAGCCTGAAGTTGGGTGCTGTCCAGTCGCCGGTCGATGGCCGTTTCGCTTTCGGCGACCGAAGTATCGAAGGTGCTGGTCAGGCGGAAGGCATTAACCGGCTTCGTAATGGATCCCGCCGCCGACAGCGTATCGTTGGACGTGCGCCGGGCAAGCGGCGTTTCCGCGCCAAAGGTGCGCACCGCGCTCGCGCCGGTCGGCCCCGTCAGCAGCACGGTGTTGAGCCCGTCGAGGCTGCGGCTTTCGTCGCGGGCGAAATTGACGTTGGCGCTCAACGATGTGCCGCTGCTCACAATAGCCTTGGCCCAAGACAGGTTCGCATCAAGGCCGAAGGTGTCGGCCAACAGGCTGCGAAAACGCGCCTGATCGGGATCGCCCGCGATTTGCGAAACCGACCCCGGCGTCTGCGGAATGTCCCGCTCGGCCTCGGACAGAAGCGTCGCGTCTTCCACCCGGATGCTGGCGTTGATCCGCCCGCCGTCGGCGATCTTGAGAATGCCAAGTTGCTGTTCGTTGCGGCTATAGCCTCCGCGCGACGGCGCTTCGAACTCCAGATCGACCTGACGGTTCGAATAATTGTCCTTGAGGATCAGGTTGATGACCCGGCGATCAGGCGGAAAGCCGAATCGTTGGGCAACTTCTTCGGGAAACACCTCGACCCGAGCCAGCGCTTCGGGAGGGTAATTGGCGAATTCACGGAAAGACCCGATACGGATGCCGTTGACGAGAATCACCGGCCCGCCGCCGCCACGCCCGCGTGCCGAACCGGTGCGCGCGCTGATCTGCGCAATCAAATCGGTGATCGACGTGACGCCTTCGGCTGCGATCGCGGTTTCATCCAGTTCCAGCAGCGGTGCCTGATCGACGAACAACTGACCGCGCAGCCGCCCCGAACGCACGATGATCTCGTTACGTGTCACAGCAGTATCGCTGGCGGTATCGGGATCTTCCTCCGCTTTCTGAGCCGGAACGTTGGGCTGCGGCTGCACGGTTTCTTTGGGCGCAGCGGCCAGCGGCACAGCAAGACAAATGGCAAGGACGCAGGTGCCAGCGCGCAAGTTCGCGCGGAAAAGCAGGGAGAGGTTCATGTGGTCCCTTCGGATTGCATTTTTTATCAGGGCGGCTTTTTACCGTCCTCTTGCTGCCACTGAATGTCACAAATTTGCTCAGGCAGATGCCATGCATCGCCTGACCAAAGCCTGCGCAGGGGCTTGTCGATCATGCCCCTAACGCACGAGCCTTCCCTTTTGGTTCCCGCATCGCTAAAGCGCAGCCGCACATCGACCGGCGTATTGTGCGCCGCAACAGACACACGCAACAAAGACAAAGGAATTTCATGGCCAAGGAAGAACTCCTCGAAATGCGCGGGCGCGTGGTTGAGTTGCTGCCCAATGCGATGTTCCGGGTGGAGCTTGAAAACGGCCATGAAGTGCTGGGCCACACTGCGGGCAAGATGCGCAAGAACCGCATCCGCGTGCTGGTGGGTGACGAAGTGCTGTGCGAACTGACGCCGTATGATCTCACCAAGGCGCGCATTACCTATCGCTTCATGCCGGGTCGCGGTGGCCCCGGCCCGCAATAATTGCGCAGCAGCCCTGATGGGCGCGCTTCATCTGACACTAGCATCGGCGTCGCCCCGGCGGCGCGAATTGCTCGCGCGGCTTGGGCTGTCGCCTGATGCTGTCACCCCTGCCGATATTGATGAAACCCCGCAGAAGGGCGAACTGCCCCGCGCCTATGCCTTGCGCATGGGGCGCGAAAAGGCGTTGGCCGTTGGCGCGACCGGATTCGTTCTGGCGGGGGACACGGTGGTAGCCGTCGGACGAAGAATCCTCCCCAAGACCGAGACTGAGGCAGAAGCGCGCGCCTGCCTTGAACTGATCAGCGGGCGGCGACATCAGGTCATTTCAAGCGTAGTGCTTCGCTCGCCCGATGGGGACCTGCGGGAACGCCTCGACGAGACCGTGGTCTGCTTCAAGCGCCTCTCCCACGAAGAGATCGAAGCTTATGTCGCGGACGGCGATTGGCGGGGCAAGGCGGGCGGATACGCCATTCAGGGCGCGGCCGAAGGCCTGATCCAATGGATCAGGGGAAGCCATTCGGGCGTCATGGGCCTGCCGCTTTACCACACGCGTGCGCTGCTGAAGGCGGCAGGATTTGCGCTTGGCTGAGTGGCTGATCGAAGAAGGCATCGCCGAAACTCGCGCCCTGCTGGTCGAAAACGAACAGGTGCTCGCAGCGAGGATCAGCTGGCCGGGCGAATTGTCATCCGGCACGCGTGTCAGCGGCAAACTGACCGCCAAGCTGAAGGGCACGCATCGCGGGGTCGCCCTGCTGGACGGCGACCATGAGGCATTGGTCGATCACCTGCCGCACGGCGTGAGCGAGGGGCAGATGCTCAACCTCGTGATCACCCGCGCTG
>JBIKSA010000085.1:0-8417 GCA_044348875.1 Erythrobacter sp.
CTTGCCGAGCGGGGGCGACTGAAGCGCGCGCAAGCACGGGTTGCGGATAATGCCGCAGCGCCAACCGCCGCACCTCACCTCACCGGCAAGGTCGTGCGTCATTTTCCGGCCGGGTTGTGGGAAGATGTGTGGCAAGCCGCATCTTCCGCCAGTCTCGACTTTCCGGGCGGCGAGATTCTGGTCAGCACCGCCCCGGCCATGACCGTCATCGATATCGACGGCATCGGTTCCCCGCGCGACGTGGCGCTTGCCGCTGTGCCGGCCATTGCAAGGGCGTTGGCGTGGTTCGACCTTGCAGGGAATATCGGGATCGACTTTCCTACACTTGCTGCCAAATCAGACCGCCGCCTTGTGGACGAGGCCTTGGGCTCTGCTCTCGATCACTGGCCGCATGAACGGACGGCGATGAATGGCTTCGGATTCGTCCAGCTGGTCGCGCGGCTTGAAGGGCCCTCGCTGCTGCACCGATTCGCAAGCCATCGCCTCGGCATGGCTGCGCGTATGGCGCTCCGCCGGGCGGAGCTGGCGGCTGACGGTTCTGGCCGCGTCCTGCTGATGTCCGTGCACCCGGCGCTCAAGGCGAAGCTCAAGCCCGATTGGCTGAACGAACTTTCCCGCCGCACGGCACGTGAAGTGCGGGTTGAAGCTGATCCGGGGGTTGCCATCGAGGCTGCCCATGCCCAGCTTGTTTCGGCATGACGACGTTTTCCAAACCCTGCCCGATCTGCCGCAAACCGCGCCGCGCCGAACACGCGCCCTTCTGTTCGACGCGCTGCCGCGATCGAGATCTGGCGCGGTGGTTCTCGGATTCCTACAGCGTGCCCGGCCCGCCAGCCGACCCAGACGATGTCGCGCGCGAAGACTGGCGCGATCAGGATTGAGCCTTGGCAAAGAAAGGCGGTTAGGGACAACAAAACCCCCTTGCCAACCCCGGCGGCCTTCGCCATAGGGCCGCTCTCATTTGCTCGCCGGGGCAGCCACATGGCTTTTCCCCCGTCGCTCGCAGCGAATGCCCGGGTAGCTCAGGGGTAGAGCAGCGGATTGAAAATCCGCGTGTCGGTGGTTCAAATCCGCCCCCGGGCACCATTCGCTAACGGCCTGAGCCGAGCTGGGAGTGCAGACCTGATGTCCCGCCGCACCAAACTTTACGAAGGCAAGGCCAAGATCCTTTACGAAGGTCCTGAGCCAGGCACGCTAATCCAGTATTTCAAGGATGACGCGACCGCCTTCAATGCCGAGAAGAAGGGCACCATCAACGGCAAGGGCGTGATCAATAATCGCATCAGCGAACACGTCTTCACCCGCCTTGGCCATATCGGCATCCCGACACACTTCATCCGCCGCCTCAACATGCGCGAGCAGCTGATACGGCAGGTCGAAATCATCCCGATCGAAGTGGTGGTGCGCAATGTCGCGGCCGGATCGATCAGCAAGCGCCTCGGCATACCCGAAGGCGAACCGCTGCCGCACACGTTGATCGAATATTATTACAAGGATGATGCGCTGGGCGATCCGCTGATCGCCGAAGAACACATCGCCTGCTTCAACTGGGCAACGAACGAAGAAATGCACGACATTTCCTCGATGGCGATCCGCATCAATGATTTCATGTGCGGCATGTTCGCCGCGATCGATATCCGGCTGGTGGACTTCAAGCTGGAATTCGGGCGGCTTTACGATGGCGATTACAGCCGCGTGATCCTTGCCGACGAAATCAGCCCCGATGGCTGCCGGTTGTGGGACATGGTGACCGGCGAAAAGCTGGACAAGGACCGCTTCCGCCGCGACCTTGGGGGCGAGGAAGAGGCTTACCGCGAAGTCGCACGCCGCCTTGGCCTGCTGAACGGCGAAGACAACGGTCCAGGCGAAGTATTCGACCTGTCGCATGCCCGCTCGCGCCTGCGCGGGCCGCCACCTCTGAAAAAATAATCCGCTCAAGAAATAGGCTGACAAGGCCGTTTCAGCCGTTACTCTCAGCGCTCTCGCAATCGTATCGAGAGTTGTCCAGACATCCATGCGGAAGTTCTCCCTTGCTGCCGGCCTTATGCTGGCGCTCTCCCCGCTCGTCCTGACCACGGCCCTTGCCGCGCAGGATCAGCGTGCTGCGCCAGAAGCCACCGGACCGGTGGCTTCTGCTCCGGTCTGGCCATTCGAAGCGAGCGACCTGCCGGTTGATCCGGGCTACACCTTCGGGCGGCTGGATAACGGGATGCGCTACATCATCCGCCGCAACACCACGCCGGCGGGTACAGCGCTGGTGCGGATGCGGATCGCGTCGGGGGCGCTGGCGGAAACCGATACCGAACGCGGGCTGTCGCACTATCTTGAACACATGGCCTTCAACGGCTCGACAGGCATTCCCGAAGGCGAGATGATCAAGCTTCTCGAACGCGAGGGGCTGGCGTTCGGTGCGGACACCAATGCATCCACCGGGTTCGAAGCGATCACATACATGCTCAACTTGCCGCGCAACGACGATGCGCTGCTGGACACGGCGCTGATGCTAATGCGCGAAACCGCGAGCGAGCTGACTATTTCAGAAGATGCCGTGACGCGCGAACGCGGGGTGATTCTTGCCGAAAGGCGCGACCGGGCAGGCTTCGCTTTGCGCAACTATGAGGATAACGCCGCATTTATTGCCCCCGGCGCGCTCTACGCCAACCGCCTGCCGATCGGTACACTGGAGGTGCTGGAAGGTGCCACGGCGGCGCAGATCAGAGCGCTCTACAACCGCACCTATACGCCTTCCAACACAGTGCTGGTGATCGTCGGCGACTTTCCGGTCGACAGGGTCGAGGCAGCGATCCGTACCCGCTTTGCCGATTGGACACGCGCCCCCGCCCCTGCCAAACCGGTCGCCGGTCCAATCGATGTGACCCGCAAGGGGCTGACCGACATTCATATCGATCCCGCCTTGGCCGAAAGCGTCACGATCAGCCGCCTTGCTGCATGGCGTGACGAACGCGACACCCTCGCCAGCCGCGGCGCCGCATCGTTGCGCGGGATTGGCTATGCCATCATCAACCGCCGTCTTGCGCGGCTGGCCCGCAGCGCCGATGCACCGTTCCGCGGCGCGAGCTTTGGTTCAGGCGACATCTTCGAAGACGCGCGTATCACGAGCCTTTCGGTCAGCAGCGCCGATGGTGAGTGGAAGAAGGGCGTGCTCGCCGCAACACGTGAGGTCAATCAGGCGCTCCGCCATGGGTTCACGCAGGCCGAGCTCGATGAACAACTCGCCAACATCCGCACCGGGTTGGAAAACGCAGTCAAAGCGGCCGGCACCCGCAGCAATGCCGTGTTTGTCAGCGCTGCGCTGACGCTGGTCAGCGATGAACGGGTGCCGACCACGCCAGAATGGGCGATTGCCGAATTCGCGCGGCTGATCCCCGAAATCACCCCGCAGGCCGTGTGGCAAGCCGTGCTGACCGATGCCGCGCGGATGGAGGAACCGCTGATACGTTTCGAGGGCCGCACTGCCCCCGTTGGCGGCGGGGCTGCTTTGCGCAGCGCCTTTACCGAAGCGATGGCCCTTCCCGTCACCGCCCCCATCGAAACCGGCCCGCTGGCGTTTGGCTATAGCGACTTCGGCACACCGGGCACGGTGGTCTCGGACTCGGTCGAGCCGCGCCTTGCCCTGCGCACCATCCGCTTTGCCAATGGCGTGCGGCTGACAATCAAGAAAACCGACGTGCGTAAGGATCGCATTTCCTTTTCGATGGCGGTCGATGGCGGCGATCTGATGAACACAGCCGACGCACCGCTGCGCACCTATCTGGCTAGTGCGCTAGCGTCGGGCGGGCTCGGCAAGCATAGTCAGGACGAATTGTCGAGCGTGCTGGCGGGACGCAGCGTCAGTTTCGGATTGTCGGGCGATACCGATGCTTTCACCAGCGGGGGCACCACCACACCACGCGATCTGCTGTTGCAAATGCAGGTACTCGCCGCGACGCTGACCGATCCGGGCTATCGTTCCGAAGGGGTCGAGCGGTTCCGCAAGAACATCGACAACTTCTTCAACACGCTCGATTCTACGCCTGGCCGGGCGTTGGCTGCTGCCAGCGGTGCGATAATTTCGGACAATGATCCCCGCTTCAGCCTGCAACCCAAAGAAGCGTTCTTCGCACTGGACTATGATGCCTTGCGCGCCGCGATCGGCGACCGGCTGTTACACGGTGCCATCGAAATAGCGCTGGCTGGCGATCTTGACGAAGACGCGGCGATCGCCGCCGTGGCTGCAACGCTCGGCGCTCTGCCCCAGCGCGAAGCCGCGTTCAATCCTCGAACCGAAAATCGCACCCGGACCTTTACCTCAATCCGGGGAGAGCGCGCACTTACCCACAAGGGCGAGCCCGATCAGGCGTTGCTGCAGTGGCAGTGGCCGACCACTGACGACAGCGATCTTGGCGAGACGCTCCGGCTGGATTTGCTATCGCGGATCGTCCGGCTGGAACTCACCGACCGGCTGCGCGAGGAATTGGGACAGGCCTATTCGCCCTCGGCCGGATCGCAGCCCAGCCATTATTACCCCGGCTACGGCACATTCATCATTGGCGCGTCGGTTGCTGCCGATCAGGTGGCGGCGAGCCGCACCGCACTGGAGAGCCTGATTGCCGACTTGCGCAGCGCCCCGATGGATGCAGATGTGATCGCGCGGGCACGCAAGCCCTATCTTGAAGAATATGGCAATATTCTCAAAGATCTGGGCGGCTGGATCACCATTGCCGCAAGGACACAGAGCGAACCGCAGCGGCTCGATCGCTTTGTCGCCGCTCCAAGTTTGATGGCGGCGATCACCCCGGAAGATATTCACCAGACGGCGCTGAAATACCTCGTACCGGGCGGTGCGGTCGAATTCGTGGTGCGGCCTGAAGGGTCGGCCACGGCGGCCAAGGCGGAATGAAAAATACGAGCCGAGGAGCGAAAGCTGCCGCGCCGTAGTGCAGAAGCCCATCAGGGCGATTGCGCCTACGCGGCGGCACGCTATATCGGCCCCGCGTCGGCACAGTGCCGATCTTCGCAAAAAATGGAGCATCCGGCCATGCAAGTGCGCGTCCTCGTCCGATTGAAGCCTGGCGTGCTCGATCCGCAAGGTCGTGCGGTGCACCATGCGCTTGAAGGGCTTGGGTTTGACGGCGTTGCGGATGTCCGCGTCGGCCGCCTGATCGAACTCGACGTGGCCGATGGCACCGACCGAGCCACCCTTACCGCGATGTGCGAAAAGCTGCTCGCCAACACAGTGATCGAAAGCTTCTCGATTGAAGCAGGGGCAGCGGGCTGATGGCGTTCCGGGCGGCGGTCATAACCTTCCCCGGTTCGAACTGCGACCGGGACATGGCAACGGCGCTTGAGGCCGTTTCGGGTCAGCCGGCCATCAGGGTGTGGCACGGCGACGCCGATTTGCCGTCGGGACTTGACCTGATCGCTTTGCCGGGCGGATTTTCCTATGGCGATTATCTGCGATCGGGTGCGATGGCGGCGACCAGTCCGATCATGCGCGCGGTGGTGTCCGCGGCAGAGCGCGGCGTGCCGGTACTAGGCGTATGTAACGGCTTTCAGGTCCTCACAGAGGCGCGGCTGTTGCCCGGAGCGCTGCTGCGCAATGCGGGCCAGCGGTTCGTCTGCCGCACCGTCGCGTTGACGGTCGAAAACACCGCTTCACCCTTCACCGCAGCTTATGGCGCGGGTGAGACGATCCGCATTCCTGTCGCCCATCATGACGGCAATTTTTATGCCGATGGCGAGACGCTTGACCGGCTTGAGGGTGAGGGGCGCGTTGCGTTCCGCTATGCCGAAGACTGCAACGGATCGGCACGCGATATTGCCGGTGTGATAAGCGCCAACGGCCGCGTGCTGGGCATGATGCCGCACCCCGAACGCGCTATCGAACCGGCTGCGATTACATCGCTGGGTGGCGCGGACGGGCGGCGGCTGTTCGAAAGCATCCTGTCGAGCTTTGCAACCGCCTGACGCGGCTGGTCACGCGCGGCGTGCTTGCATCGGGGAGAACAGGCCGCGTGTGTCATCCGCCGTCATCGGGCGCCCGAAATAGAACCCCTGGATCTTGTCGCAGCCCAGTTTGCGGATCAGATTGGCTTCCTCATCGGTTTCTACGCCTTCAGCGGTGGTGGTCATCTTCAGGCTTCTTGCCATTGCCACCACGGCATTAATGATCGCGAGGCTTTCGGCGCTGCCCTGCGCGGCCCCCTGTACGAAAGTGCGGTCGATCTTGATTGTCGAAAACTTCAGCTTCCGCAGATAACCGAGTGACGAATAACCCGTCCCGAAGTCGTCAAGCGCCACCGAACAGCCGAGTGCCATAACCTGTTCAAGCGCATTACGCGCCACACTGGCATCGCGCAGGAAGATGCTTTCGGTCACTTCAATTTCCAGCCGTTCGGGCCGCAGGCCGGTGGCGGCCAGTACCCGCACCACGTCTTCGTGGAAGTCGGGTTCCAGTAGCTGTTCGGGCGAGACGTTAACATTGACTTTGACGTGTTCGGGCCAGTTGCGCGCCTCTTCACAGGCCTTGCGCATCACCCACTTGCCGATCGGCACGATCAGCCGGGTTTCCTCGGCAAGCGGGATGAACTTGCCGGGGCTGACAAAGCCGTGTTCGGCGCTGTTCCAGCGCACCAGTGCCTCGAAGCTGACCACGCTCTCGCTCGCGGCGTCGACCACGGGCTGATAATGCAGCAGCATTTCATCGCGCCCCAACGCCTTGCGTAGCGCCATTTCAAGCTGGCGGCGTTCTTCTGCCGAAGCGTGGAGCATCGGTTCGAACAGGCAATGCTCAGCCCCGCCGCCATCCTTTGCGCGGTACAGTGCAAGGTCGGCGTTGCGCATCATCTCTTCAACGCTGGAACCATCGCGCGGCCCTTCCGCAGAGCCGACACTGGCTCCGACGTACAGGGTATGGTGGTCGACCTGATAGGGTTCGGACAGACGTTCGATCACGCGCCGAGCCAGATCGCGCACCGCCCCCGGCGTGCTGGCGTCACGGATCACGATCGCAAACTCGTCACCGCCCAAGCGTCCGCAGAGCTGGTTGTCGCCCATAAGCGATTGCAGGCGTGCAGACACCTGCGCGAGCAGTTTGTCGCCTGTCATATGACCGAGAGAATCGTTGACGGATTTGAACCGGTCTAGGTCCACCATCAGCAGCGCGCACCGCGTGCGCCATTGCACGGCATAACGCAGCGCCTCGCCCAAGGCTTCGGTAAGTTGTAACCGGTTCGGCAGCTGGGTCAGCGTGTCATAGCGGGCAAGGTAGGCGATTTTCTCGGAGGAGATGCGTGCCTCTGTCACGTCCGATCCGACCCCGCGAAAGCCGGTAAATCGGCCCTGTTCGTCGCGCATCGGGGTGCCGGACAGCTCCCACCAGCGTTCTTCGCCAAGGATCGACACCTGCACCAGCATGTTGGAGAAGTTCTCACGGGCCTTGAGGCGTTCGGCCAGGTCGTGAAGGCTCGGCGGGAACTGCCCGTTCGCCCATTTGCTTCCCGCCACTATTTCCAGAAACGGCTGCCCCTCGATCTCGGCCTGCGACCGGCCAAGCGCGAAGGCGAAACGCGGGCTCACGCCACGCAGCCGGCGGACGGGATCAATCTCCCACAGCCAATCGGCCTCATTCTCCTCGAATTCGCGCAGCAGTAGCGAGACGACGGCTTCCTTCTCGACCACTGCGGCTTCGGCAAGCCGCGCTTTGAGGAAGATCATGCGCACCTGCACAGTGGCGACGAGGCTCGCAATAGTGAACAGGATCACCCCGCCCATCGCCTGCCATTGGCCTTCAATCCCCAGCGAAAGCGTAGCGCCAAGTCCAAGGATCGTGATGTAGATCACGACACTTAGGGGCGATGTCGAAAACACAAAGGTCGACGCGATCATCAGCGTCAAAATGATCAGCAGCAGCGTGATCGCCTGTGCCTGCCCGCCCAGCAACGGGAAAAAGAGCAATGCGCTGACCCAGCACGAACCGGCGGCGACAGCGTTGATGTTCTGCCACCGCGCCAGCGTGGCCGGCCCGGCGCGGAAGCCAGGTTCGACCAGCAGCAGATCGGTGCGGCGCGCCTTAAAAAGTATAAAGCCCAGCAAAATGGCCCATGGGCCGACAATCGCCAGTCCGATCAGTGGCGCGAATACTGATACGACATAGGCAGCCGCCAGTGCATTGGCGAAGAACCGGTTACGGGTCGTGCTGACCAATTCGGCATGGTCATCGCCGCGCAGCCGCGTCGGATCGAACACCGGGTTGCGTGAAAGACCGAGAACATCAGCGATCGGCAGTTCAGCAGGCAGCGTCGGCGCAGGAGAGAGAATGGTCTTGGCCACAACGCGTTGATAACGCGCAATGGTTAGATTGTGGTAAAGCCACGGGGATTTGTTCCTTGCCGAACGTGGTTAAGCTGGAAGCGATC
>JBIKSA010000153.1:0-2702 GCA_044348875.1 Erythrobacter sp.
CGCGCCTATTCCACTGTCACCGACTTGGCCAAATTGCGCGGCTGATCGACGTCCGTGCCCTTCACCACCGCCACGTGATAAGCCAGCAATTGCACAGGGACGGCATAGACCAACGGCACGATCAGCGGATGGACGACCGGCATCTCAATCGTCGCGATGCACCCCTCGCCCGCCTGGGCAATACCCTCGGCATCGGAGATCAGCACGACCTGCCCGCCGCGCGCGCGCACTTCTTCCATATTGGAGACGGTTTTTTCGAACAGCGGCCCCGAAGGCGCGATCACCACCACCGGCACGGCATCGTCGATCAACGCGATCGGCCCGTGCTTCATCTCGCCCGCGGCATAGCCTTCAGCGTGGATGTAGCTGATTTCTTTGAGCTTCAGCGCCCCTTCCAGCGCCAGCGGATAGTCCTGCCCGCGGCCTAGGTACAGCACGTCGCGCGCTGGTGCGATGAGGTGCGCCATGCCGGCGATATCATCATCATGCGCAAGCGCGGCGTTGAGCGCGGCGGGAGCTTCGAGCAGGTGGCGCACGATCTCGGCCTCCTGTTCGCGGGTCAGGCGGCCCTTCTTCACCGCCATATGCGCCGCCAGCGCGGCCAGCACGGCAAGCTGGCAGGTGAAGGCCTTGGTCGAGGCGACACCGATTTCGGGGCCCGCATGGATTGGCAGCAGCAGATCCGCCTCGCGCGCCATGGTGCTGGTCGGCACGTTGACGATCACCCCGATGGTCTGACCGTTGGCCTTGCAATGCCGCAGCGCCGCGAGGGTATCGGCGGTCTCGCCGCTCTGCGAGATGAACAGGGCAAGGCCGCCCTCCTCCAGCACCGGGTTGCGGTAGCGGAATTCGGACGCGACATCGATGTCGACTGGCACGCGGGCGAATTGTTCGAACCAGTATTTCGCCACCATCCCGGCATAGAAGCTGGTGCCGCAGGCAACGATCGTCAGACGGCGCACCGCGGAAAGATCGAAATCGATCTGCGGCAGGGCCACCGAATTGTCCGAGCGGCGCAGGTAGGAGCCCAGCGTCTGCGCCACCACGGTGGGCTGCTCGTAAATCTCCTTCTGCATGAAGTGGCGGTAATTGCCCTTCTCAACCGCCGCTGCGGACGCTCCCGATGCGCGAATTTCGCGCGTTACCGGATTGTTGTCGGCGTCATAGATCTGCGCGCTGTCGCGCCGCAGGACAACCCAATCGCCTTCTTCGAGATAGGCGATGCGCTGCGTCAGCGGCGCAAGCGCCAGCGCGTCCGACCCGAGATACATTTCCGCATCTTCACCTTCCGGGCCATAGCCCAGTACCAGCGGTGAGCCGAGCCGCGCACCGATCAGTAAGTCGGGATGCTGGCGGAAGGCAATCGCCAGTGCAAAGGCTCCCCGCAGGCGCGGCAGGACTGCGCGCACCGCGTCGACAGGGTCGGCGCCGCCTTCGACAGCATCGGAAATCAGATGTGCGACCACCTCGCTGTCGGTTTCGCTTTCGAACACGCGACCCTTGGCTGCAAGTTCAGCGCGAAGGTCCTTGAAATTCTCGATGATACCGTTGTGAACAATCGCCACTTCGCCGGTTGCGTGGGGGTGCGCATTGGCGGCAGTGGGTGCGCCGTGGGTCGCCCAGCGGGTGTGGGCGATGCCAACATCCCCGGGAGCTGGATCGGCTGAAAGCACCGTCATCAGGTTGGCAAGGCGGCCTTCCGCACGGCGGCGCACCAGCGCACCGTCGTGAAGTGTGCAGATGCCGGAACTGTCATATCCGCGATATTCCATGCGCTTCAGCCCGTCGACCAGCCGTTCTGCGACGCTTCCCTGCCCAACGATCCCGATAATGCCGCACATATATGTGTTTACCCCAAGCTGGCGTTTGTGCCGCTCTAGCCTGCCGCGCCCTGACGGCAAGCCCCCGCGATTGCTCCGTTCCGATGGGTTTTAGGAAAAAAACAACCATTACGTCCTATTCACCATCACTCGACACGCACCTTTGCCATTGTTCAGTGCAGGCGCGCTAATGGATTATGACCCTTGGGGGCTGGGAATGAGCGCATTCGGCAAAAAGGGCAATGCAGGCGGAATGAAGCCGGGCGCAAGGCCAGCTTTCGGCGTCGCACGCCCAATGAAGGGCGCTGGCGTGGCCCCACGCGGCGGCGAGCAGTTCCCGCCGATTCCGGGTGAGGCCGCTGCTCCGCGTCCTGCACCAGCACCTTCACCGTCAGCGTCCCGTCCGGCCACCACCGCCGAGGCGATCGACCGCCTCAATGAACGGATGGCGGCCGTCAATGAGTCCAATTCCGAAGTCGGCGGCTTTGAAGCCAGCGTTCACAAGATCAAGGAACAGGTGCTCCCCCGCCTGCTTGAGCGGGTCGATCCCGAAGCAGCGGCGACGCTGTCCAAGGAAGAACTGTCCGAAGAATTCCGCCCGATCATCATGGAAGTGCTGGCCGAACTGAAGGTCACGCTGAACCGGCGCGAACAGTTCGCGCTGGAAAAGGTGCTGATCGACGAATTGCTCGGTTTCGGCCCGCTCGAAGAATTGCTCAATGACCCGGATATTTCTGATATCATGGTCAACGGCCCCGATCAGACCTACATCGAAAAAAAGGGCAAGCTCGTGCTCGCCCCAATCCGCTTTCGTGACGAACAGCACCTCTTCCAAATTGCGCAGCGCATCGTGAACCAGGTCGGCCGCCGCGTCGACCAGAC
>JBIKSA010000058.1:0-13722 GCA_044348875.1 Erythrobacter sp.
CCTGTTCCAATCGCGAACCCTGCATCGTCAGAGCGTTTCCACACAGCCTCGGCCCTTAGCAGTCGTTCGGGCATGTCGCGGCGAATAGCAGCAGCTAGCCCAAAGAAGCCGTACCTATCAAGGACTGCCCTTCGAAAGAACCAACGACCTGAAATGTCGTCTCTTGCTGCCGCAGCGCTGAAAGCAGGGCTTCCGCGATGTCCGCAACATTGGATCGGCCTTGATGCGCTCACGTTGACAAAGCGACAGCAAACTGTTTCGCTGAACATTCATTCAGTGAATGCGTCTCGAAAAAGGCTTCGATCCATGACCAGTCATGCCCGTCGATTGCCTTTTAGCGGCGCGTCGTCCCAAGGATCGGCCCAGTATGGGCGAATGTGGAGGAGGCAGTCATGACACAGGCCCAGCCCATACATGCTCCGGCGGTGATTGTCGGCGGCGGGATCATCGGCCTGTCGATCGCCTATCACCTCGGTCGCCTCGGCCTGCGCGAAGTGGTGGTGCTGGAGCGTGACAAGCTGACCTCGGGCACGACATGGCATGCAGCGGGGCTGATCGCGTCGGGGGGGATGTCAACGGATACGCTGATCTGGATCGAGCAGTATTCGCGGCAGTTGTATCTGGACCTGCCAGCGGAAACGGGTCTTTCGACGGGCTTCCGGCAGTGCGGGCATATCCACTTGGCCTGCGACCCGGTGCGGCGCGAGGTGTTGCGGCGGGATGCGAATTTCGTGCGCACGCAGGGGGTGGAACGGCACGAGATTTCGCCTGCCGAGATTGCGGCGCTGTTCCCGCTGATCGAGACGGCGGGGATCGTATCAGGCTTCTATACGCCGACGGATGGCCGGGTAAACCCGGTGGACGCGGCGATGGCGCTGGCGGCGGGGGCGCGGGGGCGGGGTGCGCTGATCCTTGAGGGGACGCCGGTTGTGGACATTTTGACGGAAGGCAGCCGCGTCACCGGTGTGCGGACGGCCAAAGGCGATATCCGCACGGACAAGGTGGTGCTGGCGACGGGCATGTGGTCACGGCAACTGGGCGCGAAGCTTGGGGTTTCCGTGCCTTTGCAGGCGGCAGAGCATTACTATCTGCTGACCGAGCCGCTGGCGGGTGTGACGCCCGATATGCCGGTGGTCGAGGACCCGACGACCTTTACCTATGTGCGCGAGGAAGGCGGGGGCCTGCTGTTTGGTCTGTTCGAGCCGGAAGGGGCAACGTGGAACCTGAAGGGCATTCCGCAGGACGCAAGTTTCTCGACCCTGCCGCCGGATTGGGAGCGGATGACGCCTTTCCTTGAACACGCCTTCACGCGCTATCCGGTGATGCACCGCGCGGGCATCAAGACGTTCTTCTGCGGGCCGGAGAGTTTTACGCCGGATGGGTCATACCTTGTCGGCGAAAGCCCCGAGGTGGACGGGCTGTTCCTTGCCAACGGGCTGAACTCGCTGGGGATTTTGTCGGCGGGCGGGGTGGGCAAGATCATGGCCGATCTGCTGACGACCGGGGTGACGGATCAGGACATCACCGGTTTTCTGCCCGCGCGCAGCCGCCCGCATCAGGCAACGCGGGCATATCTCGGCGCGCGGATTCCGAAATCCCTGGGCTATACCTTCACCTACGCGCCCTTGCCGCATTTCAAGCACAGCACGGCGCGCGGCATGCGCCGTCTGGCGCTGCATGACCGTTACGCTGCGATGGGGGCATACTTTGTAGAGCTTTCGGGGTGGGAGATGCCGAACTGGTTTTCCCCCGACGCAGCCCCGCCAAAGGTGGAATACACCCACGCCCGCAAGCCTTGGCACAAGTTGGCCGTGGCTGAACATGTTGCGACGCGGACGGCGGTGGGGCTGTTCGACAAAAGCTTCATGGGCAAGATCGTGGTGCAGGGGCGCGATGCTTTGGCCGTGCTGAACCGCGTTTCCGCCAACAATATCGACGTGCCGGTGGGGGCCAATGTCTATACGCAATGGCTGAATGAACAGGGAGGTATCCTGTCGGACCTGACGATCACGCGGACGGGGGATCAGGAGTTTTTGCTGGTGACCGGCGATGTGCTGCAATCCTTCACGCTCGCATGGCTGCGGCGGCACACCCGGGCGGGTGAGGTCTGTGCGGTGACGGATGTGTCATCGGCCTATACGATCCTGTCGCTGCAGGGGCCACGATCGCGCGAGGTTTTGCAGGCGCTGTCGGGGGCGGACCTGTCGAACGCGGCGCTGCCGTTCCGGCAAAGTTCGATGATCGAATGCGGCCCGGTGCCGGTGCGGGCGGTGCGGGTGACCTATATGGGCGAGTTGGGGTATGAACTGTATATCCCGACCGAATATTCGCACGCCGCACATGATGCGCTGACGGGTGCGATCCGGGTGGCGGGACTGCCGGTGGTGCATTGCGGGCTGGTGGCGCTGGAGTCCTTGCGGCTGGAAAAGGGCTATCGCGATTTCGCGGTGGACATCGACAACACGGACACGCCCCGGACAGCGGGCCTGGGCTTTGTGGTGGATTTCGACAAGCCCGATTTCATCGGGCGCGACGCTCTGCTAGCGCAAAAGGCGGCGGGGCCCTTGCCCAGCCGTCTGGTGCAATTCCTGCTGGCTGATCCTGAACCGCTGCTCTTTGGCAATGAGCCGATCCTGTGCGACGGGGCGGATGTCGGCTATATCCGCGCAGGCGCCTATGGGCCGACGCTGGGGGCATCGGTGGGCCTTGGCACCATCACCCTGCCGGGCGGGGTGACGGCGGACGCGTTGCGCGCGGGGCGGTTTGAAATTCAGGTCTGTGATCGGCTTGTTCCGGCAACGGCGTCACTTGCGCCGCTGTATGACCCGAAAAGCGAACGGGTGCGCGGCTGATGGCGCGGCGGGTTCTGGTCATTGGTGCGGGCATAGCCGGGTTGGGCGCGGCGGCGCGGCTGGCCATGGGGGGCGCCGAGGTCACCGTGATCGAGGCCCGTGATCGCATCGGCGGGCGGACGCATACCAGCCACCTCTGGCCCGACCTGCCGGTGGACATGGGCGCAAGCTGGATTCATGGCACCAAGGGCAACCCGGTGACAACACTTGCCCGCAAGGTGGGCCTGCGCATAACGCCCACGACCTATGAGCGGTCCGTGACCTTCGATCACGGTGGCCGCCCGGTCGATTTCATCAAGCCGGCAAAGCGCGCGCTCAAGCTTGTTGATCGCGCGCGCGAGGCGGTGGACGATCTGGATGCAGACATGTCGCTGGAGGCGGCCATTACCGCCCATCCCGACTGGCAGGCGCTCTCTCCGCACGACCGCGCGATCGCCCGCCTGACGATCAACACGCGGATCGAACATGAGTATTCGGGTGACTGGTCACGCCTTTCGGCATGGCATTTCGATGACGGCATCGATTTTCCGGGGGATGAGGCCGTGGTGACGCCGGGCTTTGGCCCGATCCTTGAGCATCTGGCGCGCGGTCTGGATATCCGGCTGGATGAGCCGGTGACGACGATTGCCCCTTTGACCAGGGGCGTTGCGGTCACCACGAGCAGGGGCAAGCATGATGCCGATTGTGTGGTTGTCACTCTTCCTCTGGGTGTCCTGCAATCCGGCTGCGTGACCTTTGCCGAACTCCTGCACTCCAAACGCCAACGCGCCATCGACAGGCTTGACATGGGCCTGCTGAACAAATGCGTTCTGCGCTTTGACCGGGTGTTCTGGCCGCAAGATGCCGACTGGATCGAGTTCTTCTCGCCAACACAGACGCTTTGGGCCGATTGGACCAGCTATCTGCGCGCCACGGGGCAGCCCCTCTTGGCCGGCTTCAATGCGGCCCGCACAGCGGACGAACTTGAACGGCTCGACGATCGCGCCACCACAGCCTCGGCGATGGAGGCATTGCGCGCGATGTTTGGCACTTCGGTTCCGGATCCGCTTGGCGCCCAGATCAGCCGCTGGAGGCAGGATCCCTATGCGATGGGCGCCTACTCGTTCAAGGCAGTGGGAAGCAGCCGCAAGGATCGCAAGGTTCTGTTCGGCTCTGACTGGGACGGGCGGCTGCACTTTGCAGGAGAGGCCTGTTCGCCCGACCAGCCCGCAACGGTTCACGGTGCGCTGATCACGGGTCGCCAAACGGCTGAGCGCCTTTTGGCCGACAGTCCTCGGGCGAAATGAACAAGCCTGCACGGCCATCTTACGCTGTGGCCAGTCGCGGGCGTGACCCTGCGGCATGGGAACAGGCTGCAAGTGGCTTGCCACGGGCGGCCCCGCATGAGGCGAGACTTTGGAAAGGCGGGCTTGGCACCGCCAACGGCAAAGGAGAAGAAGGTGGCAAGCTATCGGTTGTACGGCTATGCCGGGTCTGGGTCAGCGGCGGTGGAGCTGGCGCTGGTGGCAGGCGGCATTGCGCATGAAAGGGTAGAGCTCGACCCTGCGGCGGGCGACCTGACAAGCCCGGCCTTCCTCGCAATCAACCCGCGGGGGCAGGTTCCCGCGCTCGTCCTGCCGGACGGGTCGGTGGTCACCGAACTGCCCGCGATCCTGTCGCATCTTGCCGATGCCAACCCCGACAGCCACCTTGCCCCGCCGCCGGGGTCACCCCTTCGGGCGCAACATGATCGCTGGATGGCTTTTACCCATGCCAACGTCTACGAGGCTGTGCTGCGGATGTTTTACACCGAGCGCTACACCACCGACCCTGTCGGTGTGCCAGGGATCAAGGCCGCTGCCGAAGCCTATGTCTTGCGCCATCTAGCGCTGCTGGGGGATGCGATCGGGGAAGGACCGTTCCTGCTGGGCAGCAAACCGATGGGTGTGGATTTCCTGCTTTGGGTGATCCTGACCTGGCTGGACCGTGATCAGGTCGCCACTGCCGCGCCCAGTTTGCTGAAGATAGCGGATGCGCTCACCTCCGCTCCCCACCTCGCCGAAACGGCCGCGCGCCATCTCTGACTGGCACCCGGCGCTACCCTTCGGCACGAACGGGCGCTGCAGATGAGGCTGTCGCTCACCTGCTAACGCTGACGCGATAGGCCCTGAAACCGTTTTCGGCCTTCATCGCATGCACCGTGCCCTGCGGGATGAAGAACACCTGCCCGGCGTGGAAAACCTGAACCACGTCGCCGGGTTCGCTGACCTCCACCTCGCCTGACAGCACTTGCACAAGCATATGCGCACCCGCCGAGGCCAGCGGACTGGCAAAGGCGCCGAGAGCGACATGCCGCACCTCCATCGTGCCGGGATCGTTGCGATAGATGACAGTCCTATCCCCTTCCGGCGGCTCACGCATGACGATCACGCCGCCCTCAGCGCTGTCCTTGAGCGGCATGGCACTCTGGGGCGCAGCCAGTGTCAGGTAGATTTTCCGCAGATATCCGTCCTGCTTCCAACTGGTCGGGATGCCCTGATGGAAGCAGACGGAATCGCCCGCCTTGGCCACAACCGCGCCGCCACTGCCATCGACCATCACGAAGGCACCCTCGGTGACAAGGATGAACTCGTCGGTCGGATAGGGACCGAACGCCTCCTGCATCGTCGTGGTATCCCAGATGCCGACCGAAAGACCCAGATCCTCATCCTCGAAATACAGATGGTAATTCTGTACCGGCACGGGCGACTGGAACATGACCGGTTCCAGTTCAAGGGGTTGCAATCCCACGCCGTCTGGTCCGGCCGGATCAAGGTAGATCACGCGGGGGCGTCCGGGCATGGCAGTCCTCGCTGTCAGAGGCATTTCCGGAGTAGTCCCTGCAATTGCACTTGACTCGCAGGGTCTGTCAATCGCTTTATTGAATGAACGTTCGATGAATTACCTGCGACTAACGAGCCGTCTCAGACGCAAAGAACGGCCCAGCAACGGGCCCTCGCCATCAACAGGGGAGTTACTGCCATGGACATTCTCGACCAGCTGGGAGCCTTGCGCGAAGGCAAGCTCAGCCGCCGGGCCTTCAACCGGTCTCTCGCCTCGCTGGGCATCGTATCGGTCATGATGCCGCTGATGCCGCGCCGGGCGCAGGCCGCCCCCGAGGACCACGCGACCTGGTTCACCTGGGGCGGGTTCGACGATCCCGGCTTCTTCGAGGGCTATGTTGCCAAGCATGGCGAATTGCCGAACTTCGCCACCTACGGTTCGGCGGAAGAGGCGTTGAACAAGCTGAAGTCGGGCTTCGTAGCCGATATCGTCATGCCCTGCTTGTCGGACGTGCCGCGTTGGTCGGAGAGCGGCCTTTTCCAGCCGATCGACCCGACGCGCCTGTCAAACTGGCCCGACGTCATTCCTGAACTCTGGGACGTGTCCTACAACCGCACCGGCGAGAATATCTGGATGATGCCATGGGAATGGGGACAAACCTCGGTCGCCTACCGCACCGATCTCTATGATCTCGAAGGGGCGGAAGAAAGCTGGGACATGCTGTGGAACCCCAAATACGCCGGTCGGTTGGGGATGCTCGCCGGGGGCGGTGACGCGTGGTGGTGCGCGGCAATCAAGGCTGGGGTGCCCTTCGACCAGATCCAGACGGATGAGGCCTTCGAGAAGATCTCTGCCGTATTGCGCGAACAGCGTCCGCTCATCCGCATGTATACCGATGATACCACCTCAAGCGACACGGCTTTGGCCGCGGGCGAGATCGTGGCGATCATGGCCTGGAACAGTTCGGTCGTCAGCCTCAGCGGACAAGGCGTGCCAGTCAAGTTCGCCAAGCCCAAGGAAGGCGCGCTGACCTGGGTCTGCGGACAGATGCTGCACAAGGACGCCCCCAAGCTCGACAGCGCCTATGAGGTGCTCGACACGCTGATCAACGAGGCGGCGTCGATCTACCAGATGACCGGATTCGGCTACGGCGCGGCCAACCGCAAGGCTTTTGACTCCTTCTCGGACGAGGACTTGGCAAATCTCGGATTGTCACGCAATCCGCTGGAGATCTTACAGGCTGGTCACTTCGGCATTCCCCAGACTGCCGAATGGGACCAGCGGATGACCGCGACCTGGGAACAGATCAAGCTGGGGTTTTAGGTCATGGTACCGGGAGCACAGAACACAAAGAGATGGCCATGAGTGTGGCCGAAGGATCGTCGGGCGCCTTGGTCGCACCCGGCGCCCTGACGCGCTTCCTGCACCGCCACGAAGGCTGGCGGGGTCACCTGCTTCTGGCGCCCGCGTTGATCCTGATGGCGGCGGCGATCCTGTTTCCGCTTGGAATGACGCTGATCATGAGCACATGGTCCTTGTCGGGCTATGACATTGAACAGACTGCGAGCATGGGAAACTACGCCGCAATGGCGCAGAACCCCATGTTCGGCGTTCTGATCCTGCGAACATTGACGATCGCAGTGACCTGCACCCTGTTCACCGTCATCCTCGTCTATCCAATGGCCTATTTCGTGGCCTTCCACACGTATCGTCACAAGTCGCTCTGGCTGATCGTCCTGACCTTGCCGTTCTGGACCAGCTACCTGTTGCGCGTCTTCGCCTGGAAGGTTGTGCTGGGCTATGAGGGCGTGCTGAACACCGGCCTTTTGTCACTTGGGATCATCGACGAACCCGTGGCGGCGCTGCTCTACAGCCAGACCGCCGTGACCATCGTGCTGGCCCATTCTTGGGCAGCGTTCGCGATCCTGCCGATCTATGTCTCGCTGGAAAAGATCAACCGCACCTATCTGGAAGCCGCCGCCGATCTGGGCGATGGACCTGCGCGCCGCTTCTGGCGGATCACGTTTCCCCTCTCGCTGCCGGGAGTGATCGCGGCCTTCATCATGATGTTTGTGCCGACTATGGGTGAATATATCACGCCGCTGATGGTGGGCGGACCGGACAGCATGATGGTCGGCAACCTCGTGCAGTCGATGTTCGGCCCCATGAACAACTGGCCCGCCGGGGCGGCGCTGGCCGTGGTGATGATGCTGACCATCGCCATGGCGGGGTTGGTCTTCCTTGTGCTGAACAAGCTGGTCCAGAGGTAGGCGATGGCGAGGTACACCGGCTTTCACCAACACAACCGACCACTGGCCGTCTATGCCGCCATCTTCTCGCTGGTCCTCTATCTGCCGATCCTGTTCATCCCCATCTTCTCGTTCAATGCAGGCATCTATGTGAAATTCCCCTTCGAGGGTTTCACACTGGAATGGTATTGGGACCTCTTCAACCGGGAACCGCTGCTGCGCGCCTTCTGGAACAGCATCAAGGTCGCCCTTTTCGTCAGCGTCCTTTGTACGGCGATCGCAATCCCTGCGGCGCTGGCCATCGCGCGCTACCGCATGCCCGGCAAGGCCCCTGCCGTGGGCTTCATCATGCTGCCGTTGGTGCTGCCGGGCCTAATTCTCGGGGTGGCCCTTCTGACGCTGCTCAACCGTATCGGCGTGCAGCTCTCGCTGGTCACCGTGACCCTCGGGCATATGGTGATCTGTTTGCCCTATGCGATCAGCGTCCTACTTCCGCGCTTCATAGGCTTCAACCGGTCGCTCGAGGAAGCCTCGGCCGATCTTGGCGAGCCTCCGTTGCGAACGTTCTGGCGGGTGACACTGCCCTGCAACATGCCGGGAATCCTGGCCTGCCTGCTGATGACCTTCACGATATCCTTCGACGAGTTCTTCATGGCCTTCTTCCTCAGCGGCGCGCAGTCCACTCTGCCCATGTACATCTGGGGCCAGTTGCGCTTTCCGCAGGATTTCCCGTCGCTTCTGGCGCTGGCGACGCTGATCCTTGTGTTCAGCTTCGTTCTGGCCTTCATCAGCCTGCGCCTGATGCGCGTGGGCCAACCGCAACCGGGGGCACAGCGATGAACGCACAGGGCGACGTGACGGCCAAAGTCTCGGCCATTGCTCCGGCGGATGGGGTGATGATTTCGGTCCGTGGGGTCAGCAAATCCTTTGGCCGAGTGCAGGCGGTGCGGGACGTATCGCTCGACATCCGGCCGGGCGAGTTCTTTTCGCTGCTGGGGGCATCCGGTTCAGGCAAGACAACGCTGTTGCGGATGATCGCGGGGTTCGAGGGCGTCACCTCAGGCGCGATTCTTATCGACGGCAAGGAGATGCAGGAGTTTCCGCCGCACCTGCGCCCGGTCAACATGGTGTTCCAGAATTATGCGATCTTTCCGCATCTGAACGTGCGCGACAACATCGCCTACGGCTTGCAGCGTCTCGGTCTGCCGAAGGCAAGGCAGGACGCCATGGTATCCGACATGCTGGAAATGATCGCGCTGCCCGGCTACGGCGACCGGCGCGCGCATCAGCTGTCGGGGGGGCAGCAACAGCGCGTGGCCCTTGCCCGCGCCCTTATCCTGAAGCCCAAGGTCCTTCTGCTGGACGAACCGCTCGGCGCGCTGGACAAGCAGTTGCGCGAGCAGATGCAGCTGGAACTGCGTCTTCTGCAACAGCGTCTCGGGATTACTTTCGTCCTGGTGACCCATGACCAAGAAGAGGCACTGACCCTCTCAGACCGCGTCGCCGTCATGTCGGCGGGCGAGGTGGTGCAGGTCGACACACCAGCAGGCCTTTACGAACGTCCCCGCAACCGCACCGTGGCCGGCTTCATCGGATCGATGAACTTCTTCGCCGGCATCCGGCGCCACACTGGCTCAGTCGAGGTGGAGGGGCTGGGAACAATCGTCGTTGCGGATCACATGGCCAGACACACGGACGGGGCCGCCTTTACCCTGGCGATCCGGCCCGAAAAACTCTCGCTGGCAACCGGCAAGCCCGGGGGGCAGGCCATCGAAGGCGTGGTCCAGGCGCGCCAGTATCTGGGCGGCAGGCATATGTTGCATATCGCTATCGCGGGCCACCCGGCCCCGGTCGCCGTCGCCCAGCAGGAGGCTGGTCACGACATGCAATCCGGTCAGACGGTCTGGATGACATGGCAGGACGATGCGGTTCTGATACTCGATGCGGATGAGACCGGACCGAACCCAAGGAGTTGACGACATGAACGACACTTTCAACACGTCGGAACCGCCGCGCACCGGCCGCGCCGAGGCGAAAGCAGAACGCAGGCTTCAGCTGATCGACGCGACGATCGACTGTATCGCCAAGTTTGGCCTGTCCGGCACGACTATGGCCAAGGTGACAGAGATGGTCGGGGTGTCCGTCGGTCTTGCGAACTTTCATTTCGACAGCAAGGACAGGCTGTTCGAGGCCATGCTGAAGCATCTGGCCGTTGAACAGCGCGCCCTGTGGAAATCCCGCCTTCAAGGGCCGGACCGATCCAGCGGGGAATTGCTGCGCGCAATCGTCGAGTCGCGCTTCCATCCGTCGATCTGCGCGCGGCGCAAACTTGCGGTCTGGTTCGCCTTCTATGGCGACGCGGGCGCACGCGACATCTATCGCCGCGCCGTGGGCGACATGGATGACGAAAGGCTGGAGGCCAGCGCCACCCTGATCGCCGAGATGGTGGCCGAGGCCGGATATACCGGCATTGACCCCGTCGAGACCGTGCTGACGACTGAGGCGATGTGGGACGGTCTTTGGCTCAACATGCTGCTTTATCCGAACGAGTTTCGCCGTACCGCCTGCCGTGACCGGGCCTTGCACATGATCTTGACCCTGTTCCCCCGACATTGCGCCCGCGATGGGGCGACCGAAACCCAAGGCTTTGCGCCATGACCCGAGACCCCCGCTACGACATTCTCTTCAGCCCGCTGCAGATCGGCCCGGTCACCACCCGGAACCGGTTCTATCAAGTGCCGCATTGCACCGGCATGGGCTGGGCCCGCCCCCGCACCCTGGCAGAGATGCGAGGGGTAAAGGCACAGGGCGGCTGGGGCGTGGTCAACACGGAGTACTGCTCTATCCATCCTTCATCTGATGACCAATTGCATATCAGCGCCAGCCTTTGGGATGACGGCGATATCCGCAGCCATCGGCTGATGACCGACAAGGTCCATGCCCACGGCGCGCTGGCGGGCGTCGAGCTTTGGTATGGCGGCTCGCGCAGCGCGAACCTTGCCACGCGGCTGGTGTCGATGGATGTGGCCAACCGTCCGAATGGTGTGGGCCACCCCTTCCAGTCTCGCGCAATGGATAAGGAGGACATCCGAAATTTCCGGCGCTGGCACCGCAACGCCGCCCTGCGCGCCAAGGCGGCCGAGTTCGATCTGGTCTATGTTTATGCCACGCACAACTATCTGCTGGCGCATTTCCTTGACCCCCAGACCAACACAAGGACGGATGAATACGGCGGATCGCTGGAAAACCGCAGCCGCCTCGTCCGTGAATTGATCGAAGAGACGAAAGAGGCGGTGGGCGACCGCTGCGGCGTGGTTGTCCGATTTGCCGCCGATGCCGAGACGGGCGAGGATGGCCAGCCGATCCTGGGTGAGCGGCAGGAAATGTTCGCCCTGCTGGCCGAGATGCCGGACCTCTGGGACATCAACATCCAGGATTATTCGCTGGAAATGGGTCCCTCGCGTTTCACCAAGGAAGGCTCGCTCGAACCCTACATGGCATGGGTCCGCAGCGTGACGACAAAGCCCGTCGTCACCGTGGGCCGCTTCACATCGCCCGACACGATGGTCCGGATGATCAAGTCAGGCGTGACCGACCTGATCGGCGCCGCGCGGCCGTCCATCGCCGACCCTTACCTCCCCAGAAAGATCGAGGAAGGGCGGCTCGAGGACATCCGTGAATGCATCGGCTGCAATATCTGCTATTCGGGCGACAGCCTGTCGGTGCCGATCCGCTGCACGCAGAATCCCACGATGGGCGAGGAATGGCGCCGGGGGTGGAATCCGGAAACGATTGCCGCCCGCGGCTCGGACACGCAGGTCCTCGTGGTCGGGGCCGGCCCAGCAGGGCTTGAGGCGGCGCGCGCCCTTGGCTTGCGGGGGTATCGCGTGGCCTTGGCCGAGGCAACGCGCGTGCTGGGCGGCCGGGTGGTGCGCGAGGCTGCGCTGCCGGGGATGAGTGAATACATCCGCGTGCGTGACTATCGCGCCGGGCAGATCGCCAAGATGCCGAATGTCGAGGTCTATCTCGAAAGCCGCCTGACGGCGCAGGACATCCGCGACTTCGGTGCCGACCACGTTGTCATCGCGACCGGCGCCCGTTGGCGGCGCGACATGTTCACCGGTCAGCGGTTCGAAGCGATCGCCGAGGATGCCACACCAGTCTTCACCCCCGACGACATCATGGACGGCCAGCTGCCTGATGGGCCGACCGTGATCTACGATGCCGATGGCTACTACATGGGCGGCGTCATTGCCGACCGCCTGCGCAAGGCCGGGTTGCCGGTGACGCTGGTCACCCCTGCCAACCGGGTGTCGCCCTGGGCCGAGAACACCGGCGAAGGCTGGCGCGTGCCGGGCTACCTCATGGGGCTGGGGGTGGAGCTTCTGACGGCGCATGGACTTGAATGGTTCGACGGTCAGTCCGTCACACTGGCCTGCGAACATTCGGGCCGCGAAAAGGTCCTGCGGGCTGCGAACCTGGTGCTTGTAGGCCAGCGCGCGCCGGTCGACGATCTCTACCACGCGCTGAAGGACGCCGGTGACCTGCCCTTCACCTTGGCACGTATCGGCGATGCCGAGGCCCCCGCGATCATCGCCGCCGCAACCTACGCCGGGCACCGCTATGCGCAGGAACTCGACCGCAGCATCGACATCGACCTGCCCATGCAGCACGAAAAGATCGACGTCGGCGCGGAACTGCCGCCCGCCTGGCGCGTGGCGGCGCAATGACAATGCAGCGCGCGCGCCTGCCTGCGGCACTGGCCCTGCTGGCAGCGGCGGGTGCCATCTCCGCCGCGACTGACGGCTTTCCCTTGCGCCAGACCGAAACGACCGCGACCTGTTCCAGTTGTGACGCCCGACACCAGAACATCGCACGCAAGCAAACCGGCCCGATACAGGAGCCCGCCCCATGACGGTCTTGCCCACCGATTTCATCGATGCGGCAAGCCTTGCCGCTGCCTTGCCCGGCGTTTTGGCTGCTCCCCGGAATGACGGCCCAATCCGCCTGCTCTGCGCGCGGCCGAAACCCAACCAGCGGACCTTTCCCGACAGCCTGACGCTCACCCGAGCCACGGGCGTGCTGGGCGATTTCGAGGCATCGCGCCCCTGGCTCACCCTGCCCGATGGCAGACCTGACCCGCGCAACCAGGTCAGCCTGATGTCGGCCCGCGTGCTCGATCTTGTCTGGCGGTCGCGCGACCCCCGCCAACATCCGGGTGACAATATCGCTGTCGATCTTGATCTGAGCCAGGTCAACCTGCCCACCGGCACCCTGCTGAAGGTCGGCACCGCCATTCTGCGCGTCAGCGACGAACCCAATGACGGCTGCGCGAAGTGGAAGGTCCGCTGCGGCAAGGACGCCTATCTCTGGGTGCGCGCCAAAGCCACCGCCCAGCAACGTCTCCGCGGGCTATACTGTTCGGTCGAGCAGGATGGAGTCGTGGCACTGAACGACAAGGTCTCTCTCATCTGATGGTATAGGTCGATGGATGGGTGTTCGACCAAATTGTGTAAGTCAGCACTGCTACTAACTCGCCTCACTCCGGCTTTGGGGACGAACTTGACGTTTGCGAATGTGGCATGGATGGTTGCCACGCTTTTGGCAGAGGCTGTGTTCACAGGGCTCTTCAACCATTCATGCCGCGGCTGTAAAGGCCCGACCTAGTCTTGATCTACTGCCTGATCGCGCCGCTATTGCCGTGCCTGCAAACGACCGCTTTCCGCCCACATCGACCGCCCTACGCCCGTCCCTCGGATTCGAAACGAATTGCGCTCTCGGTCGCACTTTCGAAAGGGACGCTCGACCAAAAACGTCAA
>JBIKSA010000059.1:0-13711 GCA_044348875.1 Erythrobacter sp.
ATCATCGAACCGGCGACCGATCAGACGCTTGATCGCGAACAGGGTGTTGTCGGGGTTGGTCACCGCCTGACGCTTGGCCGGCTGGCCGATCAGACGCTCGCCATCCTTGGTGAAGGCGACGATCGAAGGCGTGGTGCGCGCGCCTTCGGAATTCTCGATCACCTTGGGCTTGCCGCCATCCATGACAGCAACGCAGGAATTGGTGGTGCCGAGGTCGATACCGATTACTTTACCCATTTTTTTCCCATCCATAAGGACATTGTTGGACACCGCTGCCGTCGGCTTCCCGGTTATCGGCGAAGCGCCTTGGCGGCTCGTTTGTGAGCGCGATATAGGTGTGGATTTGCTTGGCACAAGAGATCGAGCAACGTAGTTTTGAAGACCTTCCACAAGGAGATAATTTCAGTGAAGACAACCAACCGCCCTGCGCTGGCGCTAGTTTGCGCCCTTGGCGTCAGCATTATTGCCGCCTGCGCGCCGGAAAGCGAAGCGCCCCCGCCGCCGGCCAAGGAAGCCGCAGGCGCTGGCCTGATCGTCGATAACGCCAGGGTTGTGCTGGCCCCTGTCGCGGGCAATCCGGCGGCGGTTTACTTCGATCTTTCTTACACTGGCGCGCCCGGCATTACGCTCGACACTGTGGAAGTCGACGGTGCAGGCATGACGATGATCCACGATTACGCGGAAAATGCAGGCAAGGTGCAGATGGTGATGACCGATGCCGTGCCGCTGACCGAAGGTATGCCCGTAAGCTTTGCGCCCGGCGGCCTGCACGTTATGGCTATGGAGCCTGCCGAAACGTTGAAAGCGGGTGCCACGGCCAAGATTACACTCACTCTTTCTAACGGGGTGACCACGTCCATAAATGCACCGGTGCGCGCCGCAGGGGAAGAACGCTGACCACGCCGCTGACCGGAGCAGACGGGACGGAGGTCAGCCCGGCCCCTACCCCGCCCTGCCCGGTCGGCGCGGAGCGCGTGCTGACGCCGGGCGAGATTGCCTTGGCCCGATCAATGTTCGGCGATGCGATTGATTACCGGCCTGTCAGGATCAAGCGCCGCAAGTTCTTCCCGCTCCACCCGCGCGGGGTAACGATGGCACCGATGGGGCATCTGCACTTCCATCCGCGTGCCGCCCATTATTGCGACGATTTCGCCGCCGCATCGCTGCACAGCCAGGCACATTTCATTCACGAGATGGTGCATGTCTGGCAGGCGCAGACTTTGGGCCGCTGGTATCTGGTGCTGCGACGCCATCCGTGGTGCCGCTATGATTACGCACTGAAGCCGGGCTGGCCGCTGGAGCGTTACGGGATCGAGCAGCAGGCCGAAATCGTCCGCCATGCCTTCTTGATGCGAAGCGGAGAGCGCGTGGCTGGCGCACCCTCCATCGGCGCTTATCACGCGATCCTGCCATTCACTGGTAGCCCGCTGCCCGCTTAATCAGGGCATGCGCCAAGGATCGCAGTGGCAAGGCGGTAAGTCATGTCGGATCTCCGGAAAGTCGGTTACGGCCCGAGCTTGCCGGAGATCACACAGGGATGTTCCGCAGGTCATCGCGCGGCGGAGTGATCGCAGCGCGAATAGCTCTGCCGATCAGTCCGGCGCCTTCGCCACTGCCACCATGGCCGCGCGCAGTAGGCGGTCCTTGATCATCCAGCCGGCCTGCAATTCCGAAACAACAGTGCCTGGCTCCTGATCGGTGGTCGGAACTTCGAGCATCGCCTGATGCTGATTGGGATCAAGCGGCAGGCCGACGGCCGCGATGCGGGTGATGCCGTGGCTGGCGAACACCTTTTCCAGCTCACGCTGGGTCGCTTCGATGCCAATGACCAGACCTTTCATGCTGTCATCGCTGCGCAGGCTTTCGGGAATGGCCTGCACCGCGCGCGCCAGATTGTCGGCCACGCTCAATATATCGCGGGCAAAACCGGTCGCAGCATAAGCGCGCGCTTCGTCCTTTTCGCGCTCAAGCCGGCGGCGCACATTCTGCGTTTCGGCCTGCGCATACAGGACCTCCTGCTTCGCCGTTTCCACGTCGCGACGCAGCGATTCAAGCGCTTCGGCCATATCGTTGGCCTCCTCGCCGCCTTCGCGCAGATGCTCGGGCACGCCCTTCAATTCGTCTTCAACCGCCTGATCAAGCGGCTTTTCATTCTCGGTCATTTCTTGCAGCTTTCCATTCAAGCTATGAGCTTGCCCAGCGAACGGGCGGTCAAATCTACCATGGGGACAACCCGCGCGTAATTCAACCGCGTGGGGCCGATCACACCCAGCACACCGACCACGCGGCCCTCTCGATCACGGTAGGGCGAGGCGATCACGCTGGAGCCGGACAGAGCGAACAGGCGGTTCTCTGAACCGATGAAAATGCGCGTCGCATCGGCCGCTCGCGCCGAATCGAGCAGTTCGGCGACGGATTGCTTGTTCTCGAGGTCTTCAAGCAGGCTGCGCACCCGCTCAATATCGCCCAGCGCTACCTCGTCGAGCAGGTTGGCGGCGCCGCGAACGATCAGCACGGGCCGGGCGGCGGCATCCTCGCTCCATACCGCAAGCCCGCGTTCGACAAGATCGCGGCTGGCATCATCGAGCTGCGATCGGCCCGCATTGATCTCGGACCGCATGGCCTGCGCGGCCTCGGCCAAGGTACGGCCCGCAAGGCGCGCTGTGACATAGTTCGACGCCCGGTCAAGCGCGCCGGGGTCAAGCGCCCCTCCGATCGTGACAACGCGGTTCTCTACTCCGCCATCCTCGCCCACCAGCACCGCGAGCGCACGGCCCTGCCCCAGATCGACCAAGCTGAACTGTGCAAGCCTTTGTTCGCGAGGCGCAACCAGTACCATGCCTGCCGCACCCGAAAGATCCGAAAGGATGGCAGAGGCCTGCTTGATCGCCGCCTCGACCGGCCCTGCTTCGGCCAATCTTGCCTCGATTGCCGCCTGTTCCTGCATTGTCGGTTCGGCCACCCGCATCATGCCATCAACGAAAATCCTGAGGCCGGCATCGGTCGGCATCCGCCCCGCGCTGGTATGCGGTGCGGCAAGCAGGCCGGCGGTTTCCAGATCGGCCAGCACACTGCGGATTGACGCTGGGGACAGGTTCAGCGTCCCGTCAGAGGCCAGAGCCTTCGATCCGACCGGCTGCCCGCTTTCAATATATCCTTCTACCACGCGCTGGAAAATGTCGCGGGCGCGCTGGGTCAGTTCGTTAACGGGGTGCGAGGTCATGGGGGATAGTTAAAGCCTATCGTCAACTTTCTCAAATTCCCTTCGTCTCAAGCTTGCCCCGTCCCTGCACTTTCTTCTAGCGCGGCACGTAACCACAAAAGGAACAACCCATGCGCCCTTCAGGACGCGCGCCCGATGAAATGCGCGCTATCACCATCGAAACCGCCTTCACGAAACACGCCGAAGGTTCGGTGCTGATCGGTTTCGGCGATACCAAGGTGCTGTGCACCGCGAGCGTCGAAAAGGGCGTACCGCCATGGTTGCGCGGCAAGGGTGAAGGCTGGGTGACGGGGGAATATTCCATGCTGCCCCGCGCCACCCACACCCGCGGCGCGCGCGAGGCGGCCAAGGGCAAGCAATCGGGGCGCACACAGGAAATTCAGCGCCTTATCGGTCGCTCTTTGCGCGCCGTGGTCGATCTGCAGAAGCTGGGTGAGCGCCAGATTACGCTCGATTGCGACGTGATCCAGGCCGATGGCGGCACGCGCACGGCGGCGATTTCGGGTGCGTGGATCGCGCTGCGGCTCGCGATCAACGGCCTCATGGCATCCGGCGACATCAGGCACGATCCGATCCAGGCGCAGGTAGCCGGTATTTCCTGCGGCATCTTCAAAGGGACGCCGGTGCTCGACCTCGACTACGATGAGGATTCGAACGCCGAAGCCGACGGCAATTTCGTGCTGCTGTCTGGCGGTAAGATCGCCGAGGTGCAGGCGACGGCTGAAGGCGCAACCTATGACGAGGAAGCGCTCCTGCGTCTCCTGCGTCTCGCCCGCCTCGGCTGCGACCGGATCTTTGCCGCGCAGTTGGACGCGGTGAAATGACACGCCGCCTCGGCTCGGGATCGCTGGTGATTGCCACGCACAATGCGGGCAAACTGAAAGAGATTTCCGCGCTGCTCGATCCTTACGGGGTCAAGTGTCTCTCGGCCGGTTCGCTCGGGCTGCCCGAACCGGCCGAGACAGGCGTGACGTTTGCGCAGAACGCGCTGTTGAAAGCGCGCGCGGCGGCTGAAGCATCGGGGCTGGCGGCGCTGGCCGATGACAGCGGGCTTTCCGTCGCGGCTCTCGACGGGCGCCCCGGCGTTTATACCGCTGACTGGGCCGAACGGCAGTGGTTCGAAGGCGCTCCGGGCCGCGACTGGTACATGGCGATGGGCAAGGTTGAAGGGATGCTGGCCGATAAGGGCGCAGGCGTCGATCGTTCAGCGGCGTTCCACTGTGTGCTCGCGCTGGCCTGGCCGGACGGCGAATATGCGGTTTACGAAGGGCGCTGCGATGGCGCGCTGACGTGGCCTCCACGCGGGGAATTGGGCTTCGGCTATGATCCGGTGTTCGTGCCAGCTGGCGGCACACTGACCTTTGCGGAAATCGCCCCGGAAGAAAAACATGCTATCAGCCACCGCGCCGATGCCTTTGCAAAGCTGGTGGCTGAACAGTTCGGGTAACTCAGCGCCGGGTCAGCCGTTCGGCCGGGTCGAGCCAGTAGCCCATGACATTGCCCGCCGGCCAGTAACGGCACACGAGAACCTCGTGCCGGGCATTTACAGCGGTTGCGCAGCCAACCTCCTGTGTGTCCGGCCAGATAATCTGGGTGTAATGCCCTACATCGGCCCACCGCCCGGTGCGCGAGATATCCGGAAAAGTGCCGGGCTGGAAATCGCGTTTTTCGGAAATCAACAGGTCAATCATCTGCCACGGGGCGAAGGTGTCGCGCGTACCCATCCACAAGTTCTCGCCCTGCTCCCGCCGAAGCAAATCGGGATCGTGCTGGAAGGTACGGCGCGCGGCAAGATTGTTCGCCCACGCCTGCGCATCGCGCATCAGCGCATGGTTCCAGCGAAGCGGGCCAAGGCCCACATCCTTACGCGCGGCATTATGTTCAGCGAGCCATTCCTGTTCTGCCGGGAATAGCGGTCGCTGGTCTTGTGCCTTCACTTGCGGCAGGGCGGGAACGGCTGTCATAAGCATTGCTGCGCCGAGAAGGCGGGCGATCATGGTCACAAGGTGGAAGCACGGCATGAATTCGATCTATGCTTCAATGATTAAGCAGACCTGAAAGCCCAACCATGGCGCGTGCGCTTTATATCCACTGGCCATTCTGCGCGAAGAAGTGCCCCTATTGCGACTTCAACTCGCACGTTCGCGCTGGCGTGGATGTGCCTGCGTGGAAGGCTGCGCTGATTGCCGATATGCGTGCAGAAGCCGTGCTTGCAGGCGGCGAGCCGCTGACTTCGATCTTCTTCGGCGGCGGCACGCCTTCGCTCATGCCCCCTGCCCTTGTCGCCGCACTACTGTCCGAGGCGGAGCGGTTGTGGGGGTTTGCTCCAGAGATCGAGATCACGTTGGAGGCCAACCCATCCTCGGTCGAAGCGGCTAATTTTGCTGCGCTGGCGGTGGCGGGAATCAACCGTGTGTCGCTGGGCGTTCAATCGCTGGACGATGCCGAACTGCGGTTTCTCGGGCGGCTGCACGGGGCCGAAGAGGCGCTCGCCGCGCTCGACACGGCGCAGGCGCATTTCCGGCGAGTCAATTTCGATATGATCTACGCTCTGCCCGGCCATACGCCCGAACTGTGGCACGACCGGCTTACCCGTGCGATCGGAATGGGTACCGGGCACCTATCACTCTACCAGCTCACCATCGAACCCGGGACGCGGTTTGCCAGCGATGTGAGGCGCGGGCGGCTCGTGCCGCTTGATGATGACGAGGCTGCCCAACTTTTCGACATCACTCAGGAAATGTCCGTAGGCGCTGGTCTGCCTGCCTATGAAACAAGCAACCACGCCCGCCCGGGCGAGGAAAGCCGGCACAATTTGGTCTATTGGCGCTATCAAGATTATTGCGGGATCGGCCCCGGCGCGCACGGTCGGCGTGGCGGCATAGCTACGGTGCGGCACAAGAAGCCCGAGAACTTCCTCACAGCGGTTGAACGTCAGAGCAACGGGATTGTCGAGGCCAGGTCGCTGTCGGTCTCGGAACAGGCGACCGAGGCGCTACTGATGGGTCTCCGACTGACCGAGGGGATTGACCTTGCGGCAATGGGCGCGCGGTTCGACATGGAACGCGGCGGGCTGGTTGATGAGGGCGCGCTGGCAAGGCTCACAGCTCTTGGGCTCGTGTGGGCTGATGATACGCGTATCGGCGTTGCCCCAGCGGGGCGCGGACTACTCGATGCGCTACTGGCCGACCTGGTGGCCGATACACTGGTAAGCGCATGAGCGCCGCCGATCTCATAGGGGCATGGCGCTCGCACCTTGCCGATAACAGGCGCCGTTCCCCCCACACGGTGCGCGCTTATGTCAGTGCGGCCGAGCGGTTGGTGGCGGCACAGGTGCTGCAAGATTGGGCAACCGTTGCCCGGATCGAAGTTCATCATCTGCGCAGTCACCTTGCGACGCGGCGTGCGGAAGGCCTCGGCAATGCCAGCACTGCGCGGGAATTGTCGGCATTGAAGGCGTTCATTGCTTTTGCAAGGGCGCAGGCCGGAGATCCCGATCCTGCCGCTCCCCGGCTGCGTGGTCCGCGCATCAAGAAAGGCCTGCCCCGCCCCGTCACCCCTGATGAAGCCGTAAGCCTTACCGAACTCGTCGATGGCCTAGCCGCCGACGATTGGATCGGCGCGCGCGACCGGGCGGTCCTGCTGCTGATGTATGGATCGGGCCTGCGCATCGCCGAGGCCCTGTCGCTGGACGGGCGCGACGCGATGCTGGGCGAGGTGCTGCAAGTGACCGGCAAGGGCGGCAAGCAGCGTGTGGTGCCCGTGCTGCCTGTCACGCAGGCAGCAGTGGCGGAGTATTCAAACCTCTGCCCCTTCCCGCTGCCGCGGGGCGAGCCGCTGTTTCGCGGAGCGAAAGGGGGAGCGCTCTCGCCCGCAATGGTGCAGCGTGCAATGGCGCATGCGCGCCGCGCGCTCGGGCTGCCAGAAACCGCCACGCCCCACGCACTGCGGCATTCCTTCGCCACCCATCTGTTAAGCGCGGGCGCGGACCTCAGAAGCCTGCAGGAACTGCTTGGTCACGCATCGCTGGGATCAACGCAGATATACACGCGGGTCGATGCGGCGAGCCTGCTGGAGAATTACCGCAACGCCCATCCCAGAGCGTAGCGCGCGCCTAGGCCTGATCCTCACCCTCCTGTTGCACGACCCGTTTCCAACTCACCACGCGGTAGACATAGAACGCTGCCCCCGCGAGCACGAAGAGGACTACGCCGTAACCGGCCAGCTTCTCGAAACGCTCCACCAGCGGTGCCGCCGCCTGTCCGCCGAAGATCAACACCGCGTTCCAAATGCCCGATCCGAGGAAAGTGAACAGGCAGAAGCGCCACAGCTTCATGTGCGCCAGGCCCGCCGGCAGCGAGACGATGGTGCGTAGGAGGGGCGAGAACCTGAGCGCGAAGACGATTCCATCGCCATACTTGCGGAAGATGTTGCGTGCCTTCGTGAATTCGTCCCACTCGAACGTCAGCCAACGTCCCCAGCGGTCGATGATGCGCTTCAGCTGCTCCTCGCTCCATACCTTGCCGATCCAGAACCAGAACAGGTTACCGACCACGGTTCCGAGGGTCGCAACCACCCACACCGTGCCGAAGGTCATTTGGCCCTTGGCGACCAACACACCCGCTCCGCCCATGATCACCTCGGAAGGAATCGGCGGAAACACGTTCTCGGCCATCATCAGGAAGAAAATGCCGAGATAGCCGCCCTTGTCGAGCAGTTCGAGGAGGAAGTCTGTCATGGGTCTCGGTCAGTCCATTGAGGGCGCCTGGTCACGCTGCGGCGCTGCGTTCGGCAAGCCGCCGCTCGATCGCATCCCAGATCTTTGCCGCCGTATCAGTGTTGTTGAAGCGGTCAATTGCCACGATGCCGGTGGGCGAGGTGACGTTGATTTCCGTCAGCCACTTACCCCCGATCACATCGATGCCAACAAAGGTGAGGCCCAAGCGTTTCAGATCCGGGCCGAGCGCCGCGCAAATCTCCTGTTCGCGCGAGGTGAGGTCGGTCGGCTGCGCGCTGCCACCCATGGCAAGGTTCGAACGGAATTCACCCTCCCCCGGAATGCGATTGATTGCGCCTGCGACTTCGCCGTCGATCAGCACGATGCGCTTGTCGCCCTGCGCCACCTCCGGGAGGAACGGCTGAACCATATGCGGTTCGGGCCAGGTCTGATTGAACACCTCGAACAGCGCTGTCAGGTTTTCGCCGTTCTCCCCGATGCGGAAAATCGCCTTGCCGCCGTTGCCATGGATCGGTTTGACCACCACCGCGCCATGCCTGTCCATGAAGCGCCGCACTTCGTCCACCGACCGCGTCACCAGCGTCGGTGGCATGAAACGGCGGTAGTTCAGCACCATCACTTTTTCGGGCGAGTTGCGCACGTTTGCCGGATCATTGACCACCAGCGTTTCGTGCCCCATCCGCTCCAGCATGTGGGTGGCGGTAATGTAGCCCATGTGAAACGGCGGGTCCTGCCGCATCAGCACAACATCGACATCCTTGCCGAGATCGACCCGAACCTGATCACCGCGCGTGAAATGGTTGCCTTTGACAGGCTGAAGCGTCACCGGAAAAGCGTGTGCGAACAGGCGGTCGTCCTCGTCAAGCGTTAGGCTTTCGACGTGATATTCAAAGACCGAGTAACCCCGTGACTGCGCGGCAAGCATCAGCGCAAAAGAGCTGTCGCCCGCGATATTAATGGTGTCGATGGGGTCCATCTGGACAGCGACGCGCAAGGTCATTCAGGCAACTCCGAAGGCATCAGGTGAAAGGCATCCAAGCATTTTCGATGTGGGTCGGCTTTTGGCCGGGTGCAAGCAAGATGACATCGATGCGAATATCCTCGCCATCGGTGGCGTAATCCTGCCAGATGCATTCGACCGCGCGGGCCACCCGCGTCAACCGTCGTTCGTCAATCGCATCACCCAGCGCAGCGCTGCGGGCCCGCCACTTGACTTCGATGAAGGCGACAATGCCGGTGCGCTTGGCAATCAGGTCGATCTCGCCCGCCTTGATCCTGACCCGTTCTGCCACGATCTGCCAGCCCTGCTGGGCGAGAAACATGGCGGCCTCGGCCTCGCCTTGGCGCCCGCGGCTGTCTGCCTCGTGGCGCTGTTCGGGCGTGCGCGCGGTCATTCCCCCTTCAATTCCAGCACGCGGGCATAAAGCGTCGCGCGGTCGATCCCGGTGGCTTTGGCGACGATGCCGGCCGCCTTGCCCGGCCCTGCCTCTGCCAGCGCGGCGCGCAGCAGGGCGTCGGTATCAGCGACTGGCGCTTCGCTTTTGGCAGGCGGGCCAATCAGCAGGACAATTTCACCCTTGGGCGGATGCGCAGCATAGTGCGCGGCAAGAGCGACGGCAGTGCCGGTGCGGCATTCTTCGTGCATCTTGGTAAGTTCGCGCGCGACGGCCAGCTCACGGTCGGGCCACAGCCTGCCGATCGCCGCAAGGCTGCGTTCAAGCCGGGGTGCGGTTTCGTAGAACACCAGCGTTGCGGCAACGTCCGCCAGCCCTGCCAGAACCTCTTCGCGCGCCTGGTCCTTGACCGGCAGGAAGCCTGCAAACAGAAACCGGTCGCTCGGCAGGCCTGCGATCGCCAAAGCGGATACTGCCGCGCAGGCCCCCGGAATGCTGGTCACGGTGATGCCCGCCGCCCGCGCTTCGCGCACCAGACGATAGCCTGGATCGGAGATCAGCGGCGTCCCGGCATCGCTTACCAGCGCAACCGGTGCCAGCCTCGCCTCGTCGATGATCCGGGCGCGCACTTCTGGCGGGGCGTGATCGTCGAGTCGTTGAAGACGCGCCTTGATACCGTAATGTTTCAGAAGCTTGCCGGTGACACGCGTATCCTCGCAAGCGACTATCTCCGCGCCTTGCAGCACTGCAAGAGCCCGCAGGGTCATGTCGCCAAGATTGCCAATGGGGGTAGCAACGATATACAGCCCGGGTACGGGTTCCCACGAGGGGATTGAAGATAGCAACACGGACATGATGCAAGTGTCCATGGCGCAGGGCTGAGGGGTCGGCAAGAATGAAGCTTTGGAAACAGGCGAATTGGACCGCATCATTTTCGGGTGCCGCGCGGAATTTGACGTCGCGCAATGTCGCGCTGGCCGGCGCGGCGTTGCTGGCAGCAGGCTGTCAGGTAATCCCCAAAACCGGAGTTTCGACAGCGCCCGTCCCCGGACCTGCGCCTGAACCTTCCGCCACGGCCTTGCCAACCGATACCGGGCGCCACCGCATTGCGCTGCTGGTTCCGCTGTCGGGTGATACAGCCGCGGTCGGTCTGGCGATCAGCAATGCCACCACCATGGCGCTGCTGGATACCAACGCCGACAATCTGCGCATCACAACCTATGACACGTCCGAAGGGATCGCGACCGCTGCGCGCAAGGCGATTGCCGATGGCAATAAGCTTATCCTTGGCCCGCTGACCGCCGATGCTGTGCCTGCCGTGCAGGCGGCCGCACGCCCTGCCGGAGTGCCGGTCATCGCCTTTTCAAACGATGCAAGCGTCGCCAACACGGACGTGTTCGTGATCGGCCATCTGCCCGAACAATCGATTCGTCGTTCCGTGGAATTCGCGCGCGGACGCGGGGCCGCGCGCTTTGCCGTGCTTGCGCCTGAAGGTGACTATGGCACGCGTGCGCTTTCGGCGCTGGAGAACTCCCTGCGTGACTTCGGCGGCTCGCTGGTGCGACGCGAAAGCTATGCACGCGGCAATACCTCGATCGTCAGCGCTGCAGCTCGCCTGCGCGGCGCCGGCGGCTACGATACCGTACTGATCGCCGACAGCGCACGGTTGGGCGTCGACGCGGCCGGCGAGTTGAACAAGTCGAGCCGCAACCGGACGCGCATTCTTGGCACCGAATTGTGGAGCGGCGAGGCAGTCCTTGCCCGCGCGCCCGCGCTGGAAGGCGCCTTGTTTTCTGCGGTTTCGGACCAGCGATATAAGCGCTTTGCCGAAAGCTACGCGTCGCGTTTCGGCGCTCAGCCCTACCGTATGGCGACATTGGGGTATGATGCAGTGCTGCTGACGCTCAGGGTCGCGCGTGACTGGAAGGTTGGCTCGCTGTTCCCCAAGAACCAGCTTTACGACAGTGGCGGTTTTCTGGGCGTTGACGGGGCCTTCCGCTTCGGCCGTAACGGCGTGGTGGAACGTGCTCTGGAAGTGCGCGAGATCAAAGGTGGAGACGTTACCCCCGTCGATCCGGCGCCAACCGGCTTTGGCCGCTGAGTAAAACCAACGGGGGTGGGTTGTGAGCGGTGCGGGCGCGGGCCTATAACGCCGCCCATGTCCGATACAACCTCCGACGATCTCTTCGCCAACACCCCCACCTCCAGCGGCGATTACAACGCCTCTGCGATTGAGGTGCTCGAAGGGTTGGAGCCTGTGCGCCGCCGTCCGGGTATGTATATCGGCGGGACGGACGACCGCGCCTACCACCACCTCGCCGCCGAAGTGCTCGACAACGCGATGGACGAAGCGGTGGCGGGCCATGCGACCCGGATCGAGATGCGTCTGGAAGAAGGCAACCGGCTGGTCATCGCCGATAACGGACGCGGCATTCCCGTCGATGAACACCCAAAGTTCCCTGGCAAATCGACGCTGGAGGTGATCCTTTCCACACTCCATTCGGGCGGCAAGTTCTCCGGCAAGGCTTATGCCACCAGTGGCGGCCTGCACGGCGTGGGGGTAAGCGTGGTCAATGCGTTGTCTGTCCTTACCCGGGTCGAAGTGGCGCGAGACAAGCAGCTCTATGCTCAGGAATTCTCCCGCGGGGTTACCCAAGGCGCGATCCAGAATCTCGGCCCAACACCTAACCGGCGCGGGACCACGGTAAGCTTCGTTCCCGACCCTGAGATCTTCGGGGACCGTAGCTTCAACCCAAAGCGCTTGTTCAAGCTCGCCCGTTCGAAGGCCTATCTGTTCGCGGGCGTGGAAATCCGCTGGAAATGCGCGCCCTCGCTGGCGACTGAGGATGTACCCGCCGAAGCCGTCTTCAAATTCCCGGGCGGGTTGGCCGATCACCTGGCCGAACAGGTGGGCACGCGCGAATGCGTCACCGCGCAAGCGTTCACCGGCTCGCAGGATTTTCCCCTCATTGACGGCATTGGACAAGGCCGCGCTGAATGGGCGATTGCCTGGCCGCTCTATTCCGACGGTTCGACAAGCTGGTATTGCAACACTGTACCGACCCCGGATGGCGGCACCCACGAACAGGGCTTGCGCACGGCACTGACGCGGGGGCTCAGGGCATTTGGCGAGTTGGTCGGCGCAAAAAAAGCAAAGGACATCACCGCCGATGACGTGATGACCGGCGCAGAGGTTATGCTCTCGGTCTTCATCCGCGATCCGCAGTTCCAGTCGCAGACCAAGGACCGCCTGACGTCGCCCGAGGCTGCGCGGCTCGTCGAAAATGCGGTGCGCGATCATTTCGACCATTTCCTCACCGACAATATGGAGCGCGGCAAGGCGCTGCTTGGCGAAGTGATGGAGCGCATGGACGAGCGGCTCAAGCGCAAGCAGGAGCGCGAGATCAAGCGCAAGACCGCGACAAATGCGAAGAAGCTCCGGCTTCCCGGAAAGCTCACCGATTGTTCCGGCGAAGGGGGCCGCGAGACGGAATTGTTCATCGTCGAAGGGGATTCTGCGGGCGGCAGTGCAAAGCAGGCCCGCGACCGCAAAAGCCAGGCGATCCTTCCGATCCGCGGCAAGATCCTCAACGTCGCATCCGCTACCGCCGACAAAATCCGCGCCAATTCCGAAATCGCCGATCTGTCGCTGGCATTGGGCTGCGGCACGCGCAAGGACTGCAACGCGGATAATCTGCGCTATGACCGCATCATCATCATGACCGACGCCGACGTTGACGGGGCGCATATCGCCACGCTGTTGATGACGTTCTTCTTTCAGGAAATGCCGGACATCGTAAAGCGCGGGCACCTGTTCCTCGCCCAGCCCCCGCTCTACCGCCTGACCGCTGGCAAGGAGAGCCGCTACGCCCGTGACGATGCGCACCGGACCGAACTGGAAGGCAGTGTGTTCAAAGGCAAAAAGGTCGAAGTCAGCCGCTTCAAGGGCCTTGGAGAGATGAACCCGCAGCAATTGCGCGAAACCACGATGGCGCCGGAAACGCGCGGACTGATCCGCATCACCTTGCCGCAGGAATTTGAAGACCGGGCGGGCGTGGCGCGGTTGGTTGACGAATTGATGGGCCGCAACCCCGAACACCGCTTCAATTTCATCCAGAACCGCGCCGGCGATATCGACCGGGATCTGATTGATGCCTAGAGGGCTCTTTCCCGCCCTTGCCCTTCTCGGTTTACTCGCCCCGCCCGCCGCTGCGCAGGAACCGCCCCGCACCGAAGCTCCTGCCGGTCAGACCGCAATGGAAGCGCGCGCCGATCAGGTCGTCGCGCTGCTTAACGGCACAGTATCGCCCGAAGACGTTTTTACCGATGGTTTTCGCGCCGCAATTGCTGATGCGC
>JBIKSA010000060.1:0-13621 GCA_044348875.1 Erythrobacter sp.
GATCTGGTGATCGCGGCGCTGGGTCAGGATGTTTTTTACGGCGGAGCGCTGGCGCGGTTGACGGCAAGCTATCCGGGCTGTGCCACCACGCGCGCGCTGGCGGGTATGGGCGCCGAGTCCGAAGCGGAAACGCGCGTCGCTGCGCTGCTGGAAAAGCGCCGTGACCAGCTTGCCCAGATCCGCGGTGCCTTGCGCATCCGGGCGCTGCTCGAAGTGTGGCTGTTCGTCCACATCCCCCTCACCATCGCCTTGATCGCTGCGCTGACCGCGCACGTGATCAGCGTGTTTTATTACTGGTAAGGGACGGGCTATGGCATTCCTGATCCGCACCATCGATTTCACCGCCGCCGGACGCGAATTGGTGCGCGACCGCTTGTTGGATCAACCCGGCCTGACCATTGGCCGGGCGGCGGACAACGATATTCACCTGCCCGATCTGGCGGTGGAACAGCACCACATACGGATCGACCTTCAGGGCGATGACAATCTGGCGGTGCGGGCGCTGGGCACGCTGGGCTTTACGCTGGATGGCCGGATGGTCAGCGATGGCACTATCTCCTTGAGCACCGGGGGCGAGATCGCGCTGGGTGCGGCAAGGCTGGCGGTGGCGCGGGAAGCCGATGGCAGCACCTCCATCACCATCCGTCAGGTTACCGCCGAAGAAGGCAAGGGCGACGCTTTGCGCGGCTTCGCCCTTGCCAGCGTGTTGCCTTCCAAACGGGCGATGAGCTGGGCCTTCGCAGGCGCAATCCTGCTGCTCCTCCTGATGGTGCCGGTTGCCAGCCATCTGCTGCGCGCGCCCGCCAAGCCCGACCCGACTGGCAAGACGCCTGGAACCGTGCTGCTGGACAGCGCATGGACCAGCGGCGACCTATCGCTGAAACACCACAGCCTTCAGGACAATTGCGAAAGCTGCCATGTCGCGGCCTTTGAAAGCGTCCAGGATGAAACCTGCGTGTCCTGCCACAAACAGACTGGCGATCACGCGTCCATGCCCCGCCTTGCCAAGGGCGCTCCTGCGCTCTCCCCCGGCGATGCGCTGCAATGGCGGATTGGCGAAGGGCTGGGCAAGGAAGGCCCGCTGGGCTGTGTGTCGTGCCATTCCGAACACGAAGGCCCGGTACGCCAGCCGGCAGGCGGCGAAGCGTTCTGCAGCGATTGTCACAAGACCCTCGATAAGCGCCTGACCGATACGCAGCTTTCCAACGCGCATGATTTCGGCAAGGCCCACCCGCAGCTGCGCCCGGTTTATTTCGCCAGCTTCGGCGCGGCCAAGCCGGTGCGCGCGGTGGCGGGCAGCGTGCCTGTGGAACGCTCCGGCCTCAAATTCCCGCACGACGTGCATATGAATGCGCGCGGCGGCGCGGCGCGGATGGCGGTCAGCCTCGGCCAATATGGCAAGCCGCTGGAATGCAAGGATTGCCACAGCCTGACGCCCGACAAGGTCAGCTTCAAAGAGGTGAAGATGGAGGACGCCTGCGAAGGCTGCCATAGCCTTGTTTCGGGACGCGGTATCAGCGGTTTTACCAAGCTGCGCCACGGCGATGTGAAAGACCTGGCGGAGGATCTCGCCCGCATATCATCCGGCCCGCGCGCGCCCGTCAGCCCGGTCCGCCAGCGGCCCGGCCAGATCGGCAGCGCCGCGCCCGCCTATCGCGCGGACTTCGGCCGTCCGGTGCGCGGCTATATCGGGTTGTCGAACGCGCTGTCGGCGGGCGGCGTGTGCACCGAATGCCACCTGCCGACGCGCGGACCGACCGGCCAGGCGGACCTGATGCCGGTCAACCTGCCCGATCGTTTCCTTACCAGCGGCTACTTCAATCACGAGCCGCACAAGCAGGAAAAATGCACCACCTGCCACGCGGCAGATACATCCAAGACGGCGAGCGATTTGCTGATCCCTGATCTGAAAAGCTGCCGCGAATGCCATCTGGGTGCGAGCGCAGTGAAGACGAAGACCATCGTGCCGTCTGACTGCGCGATGTGCCATGCCTATCACCTGCCTTCCGGGCAGTGGTCGCCCAAAGGCCCCTCGCCGCATTACAAGCCGCCGCCTCCAGGCAAACCGGCAGTTGCAGGAATCGCAGCAAAGACTAAACCATAGCGATGAGCGGGAGCGCATCATCCAACGTCCGTGCGGTGCTGATCGCACAAATGACCGACATTCACGTCGGCTTTGCCCCGGACCACCAGCCAGAGGAATTGAACCTCATCCGCTTCCGCGCGACCTTGGCGCGGCTGCTGGAGGGGCCGAACCGCCCGGATATGCTGGTGCTATCGGGCGATATCACTGATCACGGCGATGCGGAAAGCTTTGCCAAGACGGCTGAATTGCTGGCTGATTGCCCCTGCCCGATCCTGCCGCTGGTCGGCAATCACGACAGCCGCGCCGGGCTGCTGGGTGCCTTCCCGCATGTGGCACCGGCTGACGGCGGGTTCCTGCATTATGTCGTCGATGCGCCGCTCGGCCTCAGGATCATCTGCCTCGACACGCTGGAGGATGGCCGACATGGCGGGGCGTTCTGCGATGTACGCGCCGCTTGGCTGGCCGCGCGATTGGCCGAGGCACCGGACACGCCGACGCTGATCTTCATGCATCACCCGCCGGTGGTCGCCGGGATTGACTGGATGGACCCCGCCGCGGACGAACCGTGGATGCTGCGCCTGCGCGAAGTGCTCACCGGCCAGTCACAGGTGCAGGCGATCCATTGCGGGCATCTGCACCGCCAGATTGTGACGCAATTTGCGGGCATCCCCTTGGGCGTCACCCCGTCCGTTGCGCCGCTGGTGGCGATGGACCTGAGCCCAATCGACAAGGATGTGCCCGACGACCGGGAGCTGATTACCACCGAGCCGCCGACCTATGCCCTGCACCGCTGGGACGGCGAAACGCTGGTGTCGCATTACGAGCGGGTGGGCGATTGGCAGGTGCTGGCGCGCTTCCATGCCGGGCTGCAGCCCATGATCGAGGGCATGTTCGCAGAGCGGGAGTAGGCCTTACTCCCGCTCTGCCCGCCGCGCGCCCAACGGCGCCATCCCGACCCAGCGTTTCATATCGACATCGTCCGACACCTTCCAAGGCACGCCACTGCGGGTCATGAACAGGCGCTCCATTTCGGGCCGGGTAAAGGGCCGTGAGCCAAGCCGTCCGAACACCGCCATCTGCCCGCCCGTTTCATCCACAGCGCGGTCCCGGTCGAGGCCCTTCGACAGCGCAATCGCCGGCGAAGGCGTCCGCGCCCAGGCGATCAATTCAGGCACCGGCGCGGGACTGAAGCCGTAGAAATTGCGCTGGCTGTCAGGGCTGGTCAATTGCAGCACCTTCATCCCGTTGCGCCCATCCGCCACGTAAGCAAACAGCGAGGCGTTGGTGGTGCCGATAATCACATCCTCGGCATCGTTCAGGCTGCCGCCCAGCGTCACCTTCTGGTGCACCTTGGGGCTGCGCGGGTTGGTGATGTTGAGGATCACCAACCCATCCTGCTTCGCTGCGACATAGGCATAGGTGCGCGCGATATACATCCGCCGCGCATCGGCGAGCGGAACGGTCCCTTCGGGCACGGCCAACGGATTGCGCAAGGCTGTAATGTCGAACAGCTTCACACCGTCCGCGTCGGTGACCCACAGATACCGGAACTGCACCGCGCTCGCCCTCGCATCGCGAAGCTCGCGCACCGCCGCCAGTTTGGGCGTAGCGGGATCGGACAGGTCAACTACCACCAGCCCTTTCGCCGATGTGATATAGGCGACCTCACCCGCCAGCACGATATGCCGGGCGCCAGTCAGAACCCCGCCCGGGTTCCACGCGTTGGAACCATCGGCGAACACTTTCCGGGTCAGTTTGTTATTCCGGAATTCCCCGTCCGCCAGCGTATTGACGTTGACGAGGATCAGGCCCTCCACGGCGTCGGTCACCGCCGCGTAGTTGTAGATCGGCAGGAAGGCCTGCTCCTGGTTCATTTCGCGCATCGCCTTGGTATTCCGGGTCGGCGCGATCGGCTGGTTGGTGGCGATGGCCATGCAGGTGGCATTGGTAGTCTTCACATTGGTGTCATGCCCCAGCGCGGAGTACGGCCCTTTGAGGATGCGTTCAGACGTGCCCTTATTGGCGATGCTTGCCACGTCATAGGCGGTGAACCCAGCTTTGCCCCCGGCGACGAACATGTATTCGCCGCGCAGTTGCAGGCAGCCGACGCGGTCTGACGTGCCTTCGTGGACGTTGGCGAACTCTTCCAGCGGCTGGGTTTCGCCCGAAAGCTTTTTATCGAAAGTCTTGCCGCGCACCCAGTTCTTCAGTTCACGCCCGTTCTGTTCGACGTGAAGTTTGAAGTAATCGGGGTAGGCATAGCGTTGGAGGTAGGAACCGATCACCGCCTGCGGCTCGTCATATTCGGTCACGCGGGTCGCCTGGAACCCGCCTTCAAGGCCCGTCCACGCATTCAGCCCGACGAAATTGACGTAATTCGTGCCGAGCAGCAGCAGCTGGGCCATGATCGCGTTGTTATCGTCCTTGGCCGAAAGGTGGCAATCGGTGCAGGTCTTGGTCTCGGTTAGCCGCACGGTATGCGGGAAATGCGGGGCGAAGGCTTGCGACGAGAACCCGATGGAACTGATCGGCGGCTGCTGCACATAAATGCGTTCGCGGTTGATGTTGGTCGACGACAGGATCAGCGCCGATGACGAACGCACCGGGGCGGTCTGGTTGCCCTTGGTGGTCTGGTGCTTGCCCAATTGGAACATATCGTCGCGCGCGACCTGCGGGTTGTAGGAGGCAAAGTTGCGCGTCTCGCCGCCTTCGTAACGGTGGCTTTTGGTCTTCCAGTTGGCTTCGATGGGCAGATGGCACCCGCCGCAGCTGGTTGTCCATGACAGGTGGCAGGTGAAGCACGCCATTTCCGGATCGCGGTGGGCACGGTCATCAATGCCAATGCCGGTGCCGAATTCGAAATTGCCGGTGTCCGCGCCGTATCGACTGACCAGCTTGGCGCGGGCTGCCTTGGCGTTGAAGGACGGCGTGGCGGGATCGACCGATTCCTTGACGAGGCTCATCTCCCATTCAAGGCTGGGATCGACGATCGACCGCTGGATCAGCTTTCGCCTGCCGTCCGCGCCTTCCAGCCATTCAAACCGGCGCTTGCCATCGGGGTTGCGCAGCAGGGAAAGGTTATGTCCTTCAGGGGGCGCCGCCGGGCCACTGGTGCGCAGCGTGGGATAGGCGTCAGGCGTGCCGTGGCAATCCTTGCAGGTGATTTCGATGGCGTTGGCGACCTCGCCATAGATCAAACCGTTGCCGTGGCTGTCCTGTTCGAAGTGGCAATCGGCGCATTGCATCCCCTTTTCGGCGTGGATGTCCATCATGTGCACGGCCTTACCCGGATTGACGCCAGCGGGGACGAACTTGCCTTCGTCCTTCTTGCGCCATTTTTCCGGATCATCAGGGTCGACGATTTTGCCCTCCGCATCGAGCAGATTGCCTTCGCGGTCACGTTTGAAGATCGCGCGGAAGTTCCAGCCGTGGCCGTGATAATCGGCGAACTGCGTGTCTTTCAGCGTCGGGTTCAGGTCATAGACGTTGCGCAGGAAATCCAGATCGCCCCACTTGCCGCGCACAGCGGCAGCCTCGGGGTTGCGGTCATTGATTGCGCGCACTTCTTCAGCGGTCGGATATTTCTGCTCCTTCGGCCACATAGAGGGCGCGTCGCTCTCGTAATCCCACATGGTATAGCCGAGGAACGAATTCAGGAAGATATTCGGCTGGTGCATGTGGCAGTTCATGCACTGGGCGGTCGGGATGGCGCGCGTGAAGACGTGCTGGAGCGGGTGGCCCTTTTCCTTCACCTTGCCGTCGAAGGTCAGCGTGTCGTCCGCGCGCTTGCCCGGGCCCGAACTGTCGCCATGGCCATGACCGTCGTCCTCCTTGTGACCCGGCTGCTTCACCGCGCCATGTTTCTTCTCCCCATACCCTGCCGCATGCTCGATCTTGCCTGCGATCGTCGGATCGACCGTGATCGACTGCCCGTCGCGCCCATACTGCGCGTAGGTCAGCGAATGGCGCGGTTCGCGGTCATTGGCATAGATCACGTGGCAACTCGCACAGCCCGAATGGCGGTAATCGCCCGGCTGGTCGTTGGTGCCCATGAACCATGTGAAGGGATCGTTGAGCCGGGTCTTATGGATATTGAGCGCCGGGATGGCGACGCGCAGACCGGTGCCGGGACCGCGGTTGGACTGCTTCAGATCAGGCCTTCCGGGCTCCTCCAATCGCTGAATTGATCCAGATGGGTTTGGAAGGCCAATTTCCGGGAATTGGGAATTGATCGTCCGTCCGCCGCGTTCGAAGACGCGGAACACATCGCCGGGAGGGATGACCTGCCATGTGGGCAAAGGATACATTTCGGCCAGCACGCCGCGCGCGACCTGGTCTTCGGACAGCTTACCCCCCGGCCCTGCGCCCGGCGTGGTGATTTTAGCGGGCAGCCCGTCACGGGTATAGGCTTCGCCCAGAAGGTAATTCTTGAACGGCAGAACCCCGTTATTGTAGCTCGCCCCGCCCCACAGCATCGCACCGGTCGCCATGATTGATCGTTCCGCCGCCTCGATTGCGCCCACGTGGCACGCACCGCAGGCATCGCGCGCCACGCGGTAATCGGACGGGTTGATGAACTTCACGAACTCCGGCGATTCCTGATTGAGCAGCGCGTAGGACCGCTTGGGATTGGCTGATGACGGGAAGTGCCAGGATTTGGGGTACTTCGGCAGGACGTGGGCCGTGTCGCGCGCGGCGACATAATCCGGGTGATCGTGAGGCAGATCGGAATTGCCGCGCACCCCCGCGTTGCCGCCGTGGCAATCGGTGCAGCCCAACCGCACTGCGGGCGAGACATGCATCGTCGGCGCGTCGGTTTTGATATGACAGGTGTTGCAGCCTTCGGACTTGGCCTCCATCTCGGCAACGGACTGGCTCTGCGGCGCGGGAGGAGCGAAGACCGCCGCGTAATCGCGCTTGACCGGCTTTTCCTTGTCCGCTGCCATAGGCGCCCGCGCAAACAGCCCGATAGCAAGCAACAGTGCCGCGATCAGCAGCGCCATGTGGCGGGTAAGGTTTTGGCTAATCTTTAACATCAGTAGGTCAGCACCACGTTGGCGAGGATTGACACGAACTCCTGTCCGCCGCCGCGCGCGGTGAACAGGTTTTGGAAGCCGTCGCCCGCCAACAGCGTGGCGGCGGAGAGCCGGAAGACGAGGTTCTGATTGGCCTTGGGCCGCCAGATTGCGGCGGCAGACAGGTCAAAGCCGATCTCCCGCGGGATCGAGCCTTCGTTCCTGAGCGCCTGCAAGGTTGCCGTATTCTCGAACCACAGGTGATTGGCGTTGGCCGAAAGCCGGAAATGCGGGGTCAGATCAAAATCGGCGCCGGTGCCCGCAAGAATCAGGCCGGGATTGTTGAAATTGCTCTGCCCCTGCTCCTTGGAACTGCGGAGTGAATTAAGCAGGCCATTGCGTCCGTTCACGGAAACCGCCCGCCCTCCGCCCGCAAAGGGAATCGTCTGACGGATCCAGTAAGACGTGTCCGCGCCTGCAAATACCGGGTTTTCGACGATCGCATCGAACCCGCCTTCGGTGTCGTCGTAGGGATCGGAATCCCCGCTGGCATAGGCGGCCGACAGGCGGAAACGCATCCAGTTGCGATCATAGCTTGCCTCAACCGCAGCGAACTGCGCGTTGATATTGGCGGGGCGGTCGGTGAAGAAGCTGTTCCGGTCCTCCCCCAGTGCCCAATAGAAAGAACCGGTCAGGTTCACCCGGCCCAGCCGGCCATCCATGTTGTAGCCGAGATAGACCGCGTCATATTCGCGGCCCCGCAGCGTACCCAGCAAGGCCGGGCGCACGGGGAAGCCGTTGTCGTCGATCTCGACATCGTCAGCCTCGCGGTTCATGTTGTAGACTACGGTAAACTGGCTGGTTAGCGCCGGGATCAGGAAGTCCTGCCGATACGCGTTGGCGACGAATACCAAATCATCGCGCAGGGGCTTGGTGATCGCATTGAGGCCCGAATTGGTGTCCTTCTCCAGCCGCCAAAACGCGCCGAGGTTGAACTGTAAGCGATTGTTGTCGCGCGATCCGAACAGGCGCACGCCCAGTTGCTGATCGTTGAACAGGAAGCCGCGGAAATCCGACTGGAACGGCTGGATGCCTGCACGGATCGAGATGAAATCGAACCGGTCATTGTCGAACTGGCTGAAGTGGTAATCGACGAAGGCTTCCTGCACGCCAAGAAAATGGTCGAGCCGGTGGGAGGGCCGCGACGGTTCGACAAACAGCACGCGGCGTTCCGGCACATCGACGTAGTTAACGTTGTAGGCGAACGTGACGCGGTATTCGATGGTCGGCGGCTTGAAGGTGGTCGATCCTTTCAGCAGCGCGAAACCGGCGATGAAAGTCTGGCTGAACACCTGACTAAAGTCGTTCCCGAATACGTCGTTGCGGTCCGGGTCTTCGGTGGTCTGCACGCCGACGGGTATGGGGAAGGTGCGCGGCTCATAAACAGAATCGCTGATCAAGTTGGCGACGAAGAACCAGTCATCCTCCTTGATCGGCAGCCACGGCACTTTCGCCCGGTTGATCGGCCGGTCGCCCTTGTAGGTGTTCTGGTTATAAGGATCGAGCAGGTTCTCCTTAACCAGGCCGAGGCTTTCAATCAGCCGCCAACGATCCGGGATCGGCAGTTGATCGGTCGGAAAGGCGCTCGGCGGCGGGGCACGGACAGCGCCTTCGTTGGTCTGCTCGATCCGTTCCGGCAGCGGAGCGGTGTAGCCAGGGCGCTGGCGGCCTTCGATGATCGCAGGATCGACGGCGGGCGTGTCCTGCTCCCATTCATTTTTGTGCTCCAACTCCCCGGGCGGGGCGGTCTGTACCTGCATATCTTCCGGCGGCGAGGCCTGAAGCAGCAGCAGCGCGGGCAGCATCCAGTCCATCTACAGCCCCTCACACACGTTTTGCGCAGCGGTATCAAGGAACGGGGCAAACGGGCAGCCGACATAGCGCAGCCGCACCTGCCGCGAACCGACCTGCACCACGATCCGGTCGGACCGGATGGCGGCAGGCGCATTGCCGATCCCGCCAACCCGCGCGCCCGCGTTGTGCAGGCCGAGGAAGCTTATCATGTCGTCCTGATCGATGCCGTCGCCCGAAACGCCGATGGCGCCGACCAGCGTGCTACCGCGATAAATCGGCACTGATCCGGGGAATATCTGGATGCCGTTGGCAAGCCGCGGATTGCCGCCTGCCACACCCGGAAGCCCGGTGCAGGCGCGCGGAGTATCAGCACCGCTCTGCCCGGTAACGAATTGAAGGTGCTGCCCCAGATTGGCGATCACCAACGCCGATTGCAGGCCAGTCGAAAACGGGCTGAACTGCCGGATCGGGCGCGACAGGGGGCCATTGGGCTGCCCCACTTCGCCATCTGGGAAATAGGGGCGCGACAAGTTGCCGATGGCCCGGTCTGAAACCGCAAAAGTGCCGGTCAGGGCGTTGGAGTCACCCAAAAAACTGCGCGTGCGGGACACGAACTGCGGGACTTCACCGGACGCGGCGAGCAACTCGCTGGCAGCGAACCGTCCGGAGAAGAAATTGGCGGTGCGCGCCTTCTGCAAGCTGACATCAATGCCGAAGATCGGTGCATCAGGTGACCGGACGAGGCCAAGCACGCTGCCGCGCGTATCGACAAGGCTGATCGTCACCTGGGCGCGGCTGTCCAAGGGTTGCCGGATTTGCGCCCGCGCACGGCTCATAACGGTGAAAGCTTCTTCCAGAATCGCGCGCGCTTCTGCGGCGGTCAGCGGGCTTGCAACGTCACCGGCATCCGTGCCGCCGCGCAAGGGATAGCGGTTCGCCCCCGCTCCGTTCGAGAGCACAAAGGCATCGCGGTTGGCGAACTCCGCTGCGGTCGACGCGCGCACGCCCGAAGCTTCGGTGCCGTAAGCTGCGCCCGAAAACAGGCCCGCACCGTTATAATAACCCGTAACCGGAACCAGCGCGCCCGCCGTCGCGGCAAGGGTCGCGCCTGCGACGTTGCCGATCTGTGGGTATTCAACATCGGTATATCGCAAGGATGTGCCATCGGCGGAAATGCGGTCGGCGCGGACCGCCACCGGCGCTTCGAAGCCGACCGTGCCTGCCAGCGCAATGGCCTCGTCCACGTCCACATCGCGGTCGAGCACGTTGGGATCGAAGCCGTAGGTGCCGTCCGCGATCACCCCGACCCCGCCCACAACCACACCGTTCTTATAAAGCGGGAAGCCCCCTGGATCGGCAGCGAGGCCCAGCGGCGAGCGTTTGGGGCCGATCAACCCGTCGCTGGCCCGCGCGGCAAGATCCGAGCAGGGAAGCTGGCTGAACTGCACGCCGAACAGCGGACCGCTTTCCAGCCCGGCGGTGGTCGGCGCGGGCGGGAAATGCTCCTGCACGATGAAGCTTGCCGTGCGGGTGGAAAAGGCGTTGCCGCTGCTCGATAGGTAGGCGCCGGTTATGGCCTTGGCGATGGCGGCTCCGGCGCTAGGGATGACGATGCCTTGCGCGTCCTGATTGCTGCCGTCTGGTGCGGAGAGAATGCGCGCGGTCGGTGCGGCTCCGGGCATGGCGAACACGGCGAGGACATTACCCACCCGGTCAGTCACCGCAATGGTTGCCGATACGCCGCGCCCGCGCGCTTCGGCAGCAGCCCGGGCGATCACGGTGCCGACCTCGGCGCTGGACAGGCTTTCGGCTGCGGGAACAGCGAAGACCTGTCCGGCAGGTGGCGGTGTTGGCGTGGGCGTCGGCCCTGTGCCGCCGGTCGCGCCGCCATTGCTGGAAGGCCCGCCGCCCCCGCAGGAGGCGAGGACCAGTGCGCTTGCCGCGATCCAGAACGTGGTGAGGCCTGTGCGCATCGCTACTTCAGCCGTCCGATTGCGCCGGTCGCAGATTTCAGCGCGGTGCGGAAATCGGCTGGACGATAGGCGTTCGGCTCCTCGACCGCCTTGTAAGCGCGTGCGATATCGCCACGAATGCCCGCCGCCGCGCCTTGTGTTACCCGGCCCTCCCGCACCAGCGCATTGAGCAATGTGTCCACCGCCATCACCGCTTGCACCGATCCGGCATAGTCGGTGAAGCGCGGCGCAGTCGCCTCGCCCGCGATGATCGCAATCACCTTGAAGGCATCGGCGTCGGCGTAGGCGCGGCCCGCAAGCGCGTTCGACAGCACGCTGGCCCGCGCCGACAGCGCCTGAGCAGCGGCGCGCGCTTCGGCAGGGCCGGTGCCCATCGCCTTGTGGAAATCGCGGCTGGCGGTCTGGAACGCCGCCGCTTCACCCGGCACCAGCGCGCCCGCGACCGCGGACAGCATGATGATGTTCTCGTCATTGAAGGGCGGGTTACCGAAGGGGATCGGGCGGGCGGGATTGTTCTCGAAGGTCAGCTTGCGCGCCGGGCCATCAGTGATGGTGCGATGGCATGAATGGCAGTCATAGAAATAGAACTGCGGGAAAGCGCCTTCGTAAGCGAACTTCGGCTGCGCAAACAGGCTGGTCGCGCGGCGCACAGCCTCGGCCTGACCAACCGCCCAAAACCGTACCGAATTGGGCGCTCCCTTGCGCGCTGTATAATCGCCATCGATATTGTGGTGCTGTTGCAAGGCGCCGAACAGGTCGAGTTCAAAAGACACGCGCGGGTGGCCTGCGGCCATCATCGCGTGAGTCACGAACTGGCCGGGCTTGGCGGAACCATAATGGCAATCAAGACACACATTGGCGCGTGCCTTGGGGGTGTCGAGCGGGGTCAGTCCTGCCGCGATGTTCGATGCATGGGTGGCAGGCAGTGCATAATGTTCTGCCAACCATGTCCCGCCCGATGCACCGTGGCAGCTTTCGCAACCCACCCCGTCGGTCAACGTGAACTTAGCCCCGCGCTGGCCTGCCGGTGCATTGGTCGAATGGCAGCCGAGGCAGGCCGGCGCAGATTGCGCATTACCCAGTCCCAGGCTCGCGGCGATCTGCTGCCCGCGCCGTCCGCCCAGCACGGCATAGGCTCTGCTGTGCGCGCCGGCGGGTGAAGATGGTTCCTGCCAGGTGGCAATCTCGTCCTGCCGGACGACTGCGCCATTGCCTTCGGCCCGGCCATGGCAGGTCGATCCGGCACAGCTGGCCACGCCTTCGAACGTTCCATTCCCGATTGCGCCAGAGGCTGGATACAGCGCCGCCAGAGCCAGCACCGCAAGCGCGCGCACGCCAGCGCGCCCCGCCGCCCGCTTGGCTATGACGCCAAAGATTACATCCCCCAAAATTCGCCTCATCTCATCCCCTCCCGAGACGCTGACCCCGCAAACAGGCTCGAACGCCACAACGCCGTCACCGTGCCGCGGCACGATGTATCTATCGATGCATCAGGTTGTGTTGTGCGCTTCCCGTTTCCCCCCGTCAGGTGCGCCCCCGATGCTTTCGTCCTAATCTTTGGCGCACAGCGCAGCCGGCAATCGCTGCGCCAACCCGAACCGCGTGGTTCATGATAAGCAGCCGCCTGCCACCGCCGGTGCTTCAAGACCGAATGCAAGCGCCTACAACGGCACGGCGCACCACGTGGCGAACAGCATCTCCGCAGGCGCAACAGGCGCGACAACTGAACTCGTCTGATATGGGGAGAAATTTGCATCGGACTGCTACGGCATCAGCGACACGTTAATCGAAAGCGCAGTATCCTGCACCCCAGCTTGGGGTCTGGCCTGCTGTTGCGGCGCAATCGATATTGAGGGCGTAAGCGATACAATTTCCTGTTGTGCATTTGTTGTCTGCGGCTGCGTGTCATCATCGGACGAAACAGCGGCCAATACCGGATCCGAACTGTCCTCGGGGTCGCTCGGCGTCGGGGTCGGTTCTTCGCCGACAGGCGAAGGTGGCAAGGGGTCTGCCGCTTCGACTTCGACGGCGACAACGGTCGCTGAAGATGGCTGCGAAGCTTGCTGATCTGATGATCCGCTATCGCCGCCCGTATCAGTTGCTTCGGCGCCACCGGAATCCGCGCCGCTGGCACCGGTTGACGTCGATCCCTCCGGTGAACCGCTTGTCGAGGCGCCATCTGATGATTCTGAACCACCAGCAGCCGGCGATGAACCATCGGTGTCCGATCCAGAATCCGAGCCCCCATCCGATCCTGAGCCGGAATCTGAATTCGATCCTGATCCTGAACCCGAATCTGACCCCGATCCCGATCCCGATCCCGATCCTGAACCCGAATCTGACCCCGATCCCGAACCCGAGCCTGAACTTGAACCCGAGCCTGAACTTGAACCCGAGCCTGAACTTGAACCCGAGCCTGAACTTGAACCCGAGCCCGATCCCGCACCACTTGATCCGCCTGCCCCAGCGGCCCGTGGTGGCGTGCTGACGCTCGGAACTTGGTTAACAATATTCAACTGAATTGTCAGAGCTTTCGCATTGCCTTCCGCCTGCGCAAAAATGTAATTGATGGCAGACAATCCGCTCCCAGTGATGGGATAAAGCCCAGCTTCGGATTGGGTGGTTGCGGGCGAAGTGAAAACAACAGCGCCAGTGGTAGCGGTCGCCAGTGTTTCGCCTTCTAAAAATCCTGT
>JBIKSA010000017.1:0-40593 GCA_044348875.1 Erythrobacter sp.
CGAAACGCTGCCTGTTCTCGCCGAACGCGACGGCACCGGCTATGCCCCCAATTACGCTCGCGTCGCCCTGCCTTCCGGCACGGCGCCCGGCACCATCGTCGAAATTACCCCGCGCGAGGTCTGGGAGGGCCTGCTCCGATGAGTGAAACCAGCTGGACCCAGCGCCTGTTCGGCGGCTTTGCCAAAACGTCCGAGCGGCTGACCGCCAATCTTGCCGGGGTCGGCGGGACGGCCAAGCTTGACGACGCGACCCTTGATGAGGTCGAGGATGCGCTGATCCTGTCTGATCTTGGCCCCGCCGCCGCCGCACGCATCCGTGCGCGGCTGTCCGACAAACGTTTCGGGCTGGAAATCAGCGCGCGCGAATTGAAGGAAGCTGTGGCCGAAGAAATCGCGTCGATCCTGCGTCCGGTGGCAAAACCGCTCGCAATCACCGCCTTCCCGCGCCCGCAGGTGATCCTGGTGATCGGCGTCAACGGCAGCGGCAAGACCACCACCATCGCCAAGCTTGCGCACCTGTTTCAGGAGGATGACTACGGCGTGCTGCTGGCCGCGGGCGATACGTTCCGCGCCGCTGCCATCGGCCAGCTTGCAACATGGGCAGACCGCATCGGGGTTGATCTGGTGCGCGGGCCGGAGGGCGGCGATCCGGCAGCGATCGTGTTCGATGCGGTCAAGCAGGCCACCGACACCGGGATCGACGCGCTGATCGTCGACACCGCGGGCCGGCTTCAGAACAAGAAGGAGCTGATGGAGGAACTGGCAAAAATCCGCCGTGTCCTCGGCCGCATCAATCCCGAAGCGCCGCATGACGTAGTGCTGGTGCTGGATGCGACCAATGGCCAGAATGCGCTCAGCCAGATCGACGTGTTCAAGGAAGTCGCAGGCGTCACCGGCCTCATCATGACCAAGCTTGATGGCACCGCGCGCGGCGGCGTGCTGGTGGCGGCAGCAGAGCAATATGGCCTGCCCATCCACGCTATCGGCGTCGGTGAGAAGATGGAAGACCTGCGACCCTTCGATCCCGATCTGGTCGCCCGCGTGATTGCAGGGGTGGCATGATGAGCGAAACCGAAGGCAAGCAAGCCGCCTCAAGCTGGATCAGCGTTGCGGTCGATTACGGACCGCTTTTGGTGTTTCTCGGCGTCTATCGCTGGCAGTCTCCCGCCGATCCAAATCCAGTGAGCGAGCTTTCCGCGATCATCGCAGGCACCGGCGCCTTCATGGTCGCTGCGGTCGCCGCGCTGGTGATATCGAAATGGCGGCTGGGCAAGGTGTCGCCGATGCTTTGGTTTTCGACCGCACTGATCGTCGGCTTCGGCAGCCTCACCATCTTCTTCGGCGATCCGACCTTCGTGCAGTTGAAGCCCACGCTGATCTACGCGACCTTCGGTGTGGCGCTGCTCGGCGGCTTCGTGGCGGGCAAGGCGCTGCTGCGTATCCTGCTGGAAGCCGCATTCGAGGGGTTGAATGAGCAAGGCTGGCTCAAGCTGTCGCGTAATTGGGGCGTATTCTTCCTGGGCCTTGCGGGCCTCAACGAAGTGCTGCGCGCGCAGATGGACTTCGAAGGCTGGCTGTGGGCCAAAATCTGGGTATTCCTGCCGTTGACCTTCCTGTTCACCTTTAGCCAGATTCCGATGCTGCTGAAGCACGGCCTGAGCGTCGAGGAGAAGGACGAGGTACTGAAGGACGAGCCGCCGACGGGAAGTTAAATCTCCACCTGGCTCCCCAGTTCAACCACCCGGTTGGTGGGCAGCCTGAAGAACGCCATCGCGCTCGCAGCGTTCCTTAGCATCCACGCGAACAGCTTTTCGCGCCAGATCGCCATTCCCGGCTTGCTCGACGGCAGCAGCGTTTGGCGCGAAAGGAAGAAGCTGGTCTGCATCATGTCGAAGCCTCCGTCGCACAGCGACAATTCGCTCAGCAACTTTGGCACGTCGGTTTCCTCAAGGAAGCCGCAATAAATCGTCACCCGGTAGAACCCATTGCCAAGGTTCTTGCACTCGTACCGCTCGGCCTCGTCGACATAGGGCATCCCGCGCACCTGCACGGTGAGGATCAGCACCCTTTCGTGCAGCACCTTGTTGTGCTTGATATTGTGGAGCAGCGCGGAAGGCACGCCCGAATTGGTCGACGCCATGAACACCGATGTCCCCGGAACGCGGGTCGAACTGCCGTGTGCACTTTTGGCGAAAATCTCGATCGGCAGCGAACCTTCCGCCATGCTCGCCCGCATCAGCTCGCGCCCGCGCGACCAAGTGGTGAGCAGGGTGAAAATAATGAACCCGATCATCAGCGGCACCCATCCGCCCTGCGGCACCTTGATAAGGTTCGCGCCGAAATAGGCGATGTCCACAATCAGGAACGCAACCACCAGCGGCAGCGCCTTCCACAGCGGCCAGCGCCACAACGAGAACAGGACTGCGGCCAGCAGGAGCGTGTCGATGAACATCGCCCCGGTGACCGCGATGCCATAGGCTGCGGCAAGATTGCTGGACGACTGGAAGAACAGCACCAGCAGGATCACCATAACCATCAGGCCCCAGTTGATGGCCGGAATGTAGATCTGCCCCGCAGCGGCCGCGCTGGTATGGCGGATCTCCATACGCGGCATGAAGCCCAGCTGGACCGCCTGCTGGGTCAGGCTGAATGCGCCGGAAATCACCGCCTGGCTGGCAATGATCGTGGCCAGCAGCGCAAGGATGATCACCGGCACCCGCACCGCATCGGGGATCATCAGGAAGAACGGATCCTTGATCAGTGCTGCGGCAGCCTCAGGCGAAGTTTGTGACAGGATCAGAGCACCTTGCCCCATGTAATTGAGCATCAGAGCCGGGAAGACAAAACCAAGCCACGACAGCCCGATCGGTTTCCTGCCGAAATGCCCCATGTCGGCATACAGCGCCTCTGCCCCTGTGACTGCCAGCACAACGCTGCCCAAAGCAACAAAAGCGACGAAGCCATCGGTTGCAAAGAAGCGCAGCGCATTCAGCGGATTGATCGTTTCCAGGATAATCGCCGGATTGGCCGAAAGATGCATCACACCCAGCGTCGCCAGCATCGCGAAATAGGTCAGCATGATCGGGCCGAACAGCTTGCCCACCCGGTCCGTCCCGCGTGACTGGATCGCGAACAACCCGAACAGGATCCCAACAGCTGTCGGCACGACCCACGGTTTGAAGCCGGGGACGATATATTGCAGGCCTTCAGTCGCGGAAAGCACTGAAATGGCAGGCGTGATCATGCTGTCGCCATAGAACAGCGCAGTCGCAAACACGCCGAGCAGGATCAGCGGCGCGGTCCAACCGGCCTTGGTCGACGTCCGCTTGATCAGCGCCAGCAGCGCTAGGCTCCCGCCCTCACCGCCGTTATCCGCCCGCATTATGGTGAAGACATATTTGACAGTCACCACCATCATCATCGACCAGAACACCAGGCTCAGCACGCCGTGGACGTGGGCAGCGTCAGGCGCAATGCCGGGGGCACCGTGATGCGAGGCGAAAGTTTCACGGAAAGCGTAAAGCGGGCTGGTGCCGATATCGCCAAACACCACGCCAATCGCGCCGACAGCAAGCGTCAGCTTGGACGCGCTATGGCCATGGCCATGTGCGGCGGGCGAATCTACGGAGGCTGCTGTGCTGGTCATGACAATCGGATTTCCCGTATCCCCGCGGTACTGCCCATCGGGCCCGAAAGATTCGAGGCCGGTAAGGCGGCGCGCGTAGCACCGTCGATTGGCACCTGCAATACGACCCCGCCGATTGTGAGGTGCGCAGGTTACTGTCCTTGCAGCATCGGCGCGCGGGAAATCATGTCATCGAGCCGCGCGACTTCCGCGTCCAGCCCCTCGCGCCATGGCGCATCCGGCGGGGAGCGTTTGGCAAGCCCTGCCCATACATTGCGCGCAGCAACAATCTCGCCGCTCTGGAGATAGGCCATGCCGAGGTAGTAATCCGCCCCGGGATGCGCCGGATCAACCGCCCGCGCTCGCCCGAATGCCTGCAGCGCGGCAGGCGTGACAAAGCCATCGGCGTGTCCGACCAACGCAAGGCTAAGCGCAAGCCAGCTTTCCAGATCGTCAGGATTGTCCTTCAGCCCCTTCTGCAACATCGCCGCAGCATCGCTGAACTGGCCCTGCCGCGCAAAAGCATCGGACGTGACGAGATAGGAAGGGGGCGGCAGGGTTCGATCAAACAGCGCGGCGCGGCCTTCAACCATCGCCGCGCCCTGCGCTCCGGCCTCGGCCACCTGCGCCTTGGGTGCGGAGGGCTGACCTGGGGCGCCTTGCCAAGCATAGCCCGCAAGTCCCAGCACCAGAACCGCCCCGAACAGGGTCATCCCCTCCCGCGGGAGCTTGAGCAGCAGCACCGCCAGCGCGAACGCCGCGAGAGCGAGCGCCCCGACTGCGAGCCATCCGCCGATCATGCCGCATCTCCCGCATCATTGCGCCGTTTGCCGAGCCGCCGCAGCAAAACGCCCGCGACCACCAGAATCACCAGTACCGGCACCGCGAACAAAGGCCAGGTGGTCGCGCTGACTTCGGGTTCGTAGCTCACATAATCGCCGTAGCGTGCGATCAACCATCCGCGGATTTCGGCAGGGTTTTCACCCGCCAGTATTCGGCTGCGCACCTGATGGCGCATATCGCCTGCCATCGGCGCGTCGGAATCCGCAATGCTCTGCGACTGACACTTGAGGCAGCGCAGCGTGTGCATCAACGCGGACGCCTCCGCCTCCATTCGGGGATCGGCAAGCTGGTTATAGGCATAGGGCGCGGGCGGCATGGTGTCCTGCGCGAAGGCAGGAAGCGCCAGCAGCGCCATGAGCAACGCGACAAAAGCCCGCATCATTGTGCCTTCTCCAGTTCGGCGAGCAGCGTGGAAACGTCGCCTTCGCGAATGTCGCCGATATGCTGGTAGCGGATCACGCCTTTGCTATCGATTACGAAGGTTTCGGGCACGCCAGACGAGCCCACCGCCAGCTGCACTTCGGAAATCGGATCGCCGCCAATCCGGGTGTAGGGATTGCCATAACGGCCGAGGAAATTGGCCACATCTTCGGGCCGGTCACGGATTGCGATGCCGACGATCTCGACCCCTTGCGCCTTCAAGGCTTCAAGCTGCGGAGCTTCGGCAATGCAGGGCAGGCACCAGCTTGCCCAGATGTTGAGCAGCCGCGGCTTGCCCCCGGCAAAATCCGCCTTGGACGCACCCGGCAGGCCCGGATAAGCCGGTTCGAGAGTAAAATCGGGAAGCGGTTGGCCGATCATCGCGCTTTCGACGAATTGGTCCTTTTCCTGTGTCAGCATGTAGCCAGCCACACCCGCAAAGAAGGCAAACAGGGCAAGCGGCACCCACAGGTAAAGACGCGAGCGCATCAGCGATTACTCCGCAGGCATCGGCGCGGGCGAACCCAGCGCTTCGGCATCGGCGCGGCGCTGGGCGCCCTTGGCCGTCGCGCTGCGACGCGTGACATCGACTTTCACCCGCCCTGCAATAGCAAGGATGCCGCCCAACCCGATGAGGATTCCACCGTACCAAATGAAGGTAACAAAGGGCTTCCACCACACGCGGATCTGCCAGCGCCCGTCTTCCGCCTGATTGCCGATCACGGCGTAAAGCTGCCCGTCCCAGCGGGTCAGCAGCGCACTTTCGCTCGTGGCCATTGGCGGCGACCAGAAATTGCGGGCTTGCGGGTTGAGGATCACCGGCTCGCCGCCGCCTTCGCGCACCGCCAGCCGCGCTTCAATCGCCGTCCAGTTCGGCCCGGCAACGGGGGTCACGCTTTCAAGCGTGAACTTGAAGTCGCCGACCTGCTCGGTCCCGCCGGGCGCAACTGCGGCGAGGCGTTCCTGCGAAAATGCGCCCTCACAAGCCATCCCGAACAGCGAAACAGCGACACCGAAATGGGCGATCACCATGCCCCATGTCGCCACCGGGACGCGCGAAATCTTGCGGCCACGAAAAGGCAGGAAGGCAGCGACCGCCAGCGCAGCGGCAAGGCCTAGGCCGAGCAGCGGCAGCAGCGGGAACTGGCCGAAGAAGCTGACCAGCGCGATGGTGCCAATGACCAGCGCGCCAATCAGCGCCAGTTCAAACTGGAGGCGTGCAGGCTTGTCGCTTTTCCAGCGCAGCAGCGGGCCGACTGCCATGACCAGGAACATTGGCACCGCAAAGATAGCGCCGGCAGGGTTGAAATAGGGTGGTCCAACCGAAACGCGCACATCGAACGCCTCGGTCAGCAGCGGGTAAAGCGTGCCCAGCAGCACAATGGCCAGGATCGCTGACAGCATCACATTGTTGAACACCAGCGCGCCTTCGCGGCTGGAAATGGCAAACCGCTTGCCCTCGGCTACAGCACCGGCGCGCAGGGCGAAGATCGTGAACGCCCCGCCAATATACAGACCAAGCAAGCCGAGGATGAAAGCGCCGCGTTCAGGATCGACGGCGAAGGCATGGACGCTGGTCAGCACCCCCGACCGCACAAGAAAAGTCCCCAGCATCGACATCGAGAACGCCAGCACGCCAAGCATGATTGTCCACGTCCGCAGCGCATCGCGCGCGGCCAGCACGCTGACCGAATGCATCAGCGCCGTCGCGGCGAGCCAGGGCATCAGCGAGGCGTTCTCGACCGGGTCCCAGAACCACCACCCGCCCCAGCCCAATTCGTAATAGGCCCAGTATGAGCCGGCGGTGATGCCAAGCGTCAGCAGCACCCACGCACCCAGCACCCAAGGGCGCATCACCCGGGCGAAAGACGGGTTAACCTCACGCGTCAGCAACGCGCCCATCGCAAGGCTGAAGGCAACCGACAGGCCGACGTAGCCCGCATAAAGCGTCGGCGGATGGATCGCGAGACCGATATCCTGAAGCAGCGGGTTCAATCCCGTGCCCTCTGCCGCCGGAACCGGCAGACGCTCGAACGGGTTGGAAGACAGCAGCAGGAAGGCATAGAAGCCCAACGCCACAAACCCCTGCACCGCCAATGTCGCGCCCATAGTGCGTTCCGGCAGGCGCTTTTCAAAAGCCGCCAGCAGCCCGCCCGAAAGCGCCAGCACGCCGACCCACAGCAGCATTGATCCTTCGTGGTTCCCCCAAGTGCCCGTCAGCTTGAAAAGCATAGGCTTCATCGAGTGGGAATTCGTTGCAACCAGCTTGATCGAAAGATCCGTGATCGCGAAGGCCCAGAGCAACAGGAAGAACGCCAATACGGCAAGGAACGCCTGAACGATGGCAGCGGGCCTGGCATAAATCGCCAGCGGATTTATCTCGCCCTCGGCGGCTTTCAGAGCAAAAGCGCCTGAAACCATCTGCAGCACCGCCAGCGCTGCGGCAAGCCACAGGGCCGCCAATCCGATTTCGGCAATCATTGTTTGGCCCTCATTTGTGGCACGATGTTACTTCAACCCAACGGTTGTTTCGGCGGCCATCTTGGCGGCCTGCTGCGTGCCCATGCCTTCAAGCTCCTTGGGCACGTAATTTTCGTCATGCTTGGCAAGCAGGTTGTTGGCCATGAACACCCCGTCCGGGCCGAGGCTGCCTTCGGCCACCACGCCCGAATTTTCCACGAACAGATCGGGCAGGATGCCGCTGTAACGCACCGGAATAGCGTCAGCCGTGTTGCCAGTGACCATGAAGTTGACCGTCACGCCATCGGGCATGGTCTTGATCGACCCGGCCTGCACCATTCCGCCCAGCCGGACCGCCTGACCCACTTCCGGCGGATCAGATGCCATTTGTTCGGGGAGGTAGAAATAATTCGCCTGATTGCGCAAGGTCCATGCCGCCAGCAGGCCAGCGCCAACAATCGCCAGAATCGCAATGATCACAAGGATCAGACGTTGATGCTTGGCTTTCATCGCAGGTTTCCTGTTCAGCGCCGCCGCGCCGCGTCACGCTGAGCCTCAGCGCGGGTCATCGAACGCCATGCCCAAATGATCAGCCATGCCAGCGCAAGCCCGCCGACACCATAGGCCATCAGCACGAAATCCCACTGGTTCAGTTGTTCGCGCATTATGCCTGCTCCGCCAAGGGGGCTAAGGCCAGCGGCGCGTCATCATCAAGCGCGCGGCGGCGGAGGCGCGCTTCAACCTGCGCTTGCGCAATCAGCGCGCGCATCCGCATCAGCACAACCGCGCCGAACAACAGGGAAAAGCCGACAACAGCCACCAGCAAGGGGACGAGGAAAGTCGCCTCGATCGCGCTTTTCCCCGCCGTTATGCTGGGCGGTTGGTGGAGCGAATTCCACCATACCACGGATCGGTTGATAATCGGCACGTTGACTGCACCAACCAGTCCAAAGATCGCGGCAATCTTGCTTGAAGAACCTTCACGCTCCGCCGCTTCCGCCAGCGCGATGTAGCCTGCATAGAGGAACAGCAGCACCAGCATCGACGTCAGCCGGCCGTCCCACTCCCACCAGGTGCCCCATGTCGGCCGGCCCCAGATCGATCCCGTGGCAAGGCACACGGCACAAAACACCATCCCCGGCACGGCAATCGCGCGGGCGGACAAGGCGGCCAGCGGATGCTTCCAGATCAGCAGCATAGCGCTGGAAATCGCGATCCCAGCCCAACCGCCCATTCCGAGCCAAGCGGCAGGCACATGGATGAAGAGGATGCGAACCGTATCACCCATCAGCCGGTCGGGCGGGACCACAAACAAGCCCCACGCGACAGCGCCAACGGACAGTACCAGACCGCTCCAGAACAGGAGCGGCATAAGCCACTTCGCGAGGCTCAGAAAACGGGTGGGATTGGCGTAGATGTGCATAGGTTTCGCGTCAGCCGAGCTTGTAGTCTTACACTCGGTTCCGACAAGAGCGCAAATGGTGGCCGTGCGGTTTTGTTCCCGCTTTGCCGCCCGACGCCACCCGGCTCCCGGCGGTCAGCCGCGACCGATGAGCTTCTGCGCCATCCGGTCCGCGACCACGTCGGACGACACGCCGCTGCTTTCGCTTTCATGCCAGATCGATTCGAGCCGCCCGGGAATTTGCGCGATCAGTGCGTCGACGGCAGCAATGTCACCGTTGCGGCCATCGCGGCGGGCGAGATATTCGGTCGCCACCGAGATAATGCCACCCGCGTTGATCACGTAATCGGGCGCATAAAGAATCCCACGTCCCGCCAGCACCGCACCGTGTTTCGGGCGGGCAAGCTGGTTGTTGGCACCGCCTGCAACGATCGCGCAATCGAGCGCAGCAAGGCCCGCATCATCCAGGATGGCACCCAGCGCGTTGGGGCTGAACACATCGCACGGCGCAGACATGATCGTGTCCGATGCGACCGCCGTGCCGCCCAATTCCGCCGCCAATGCAGCAGCGCGGGCCGCGTTGATATCGGCGAGCGTCAGCTTTGCGCCGTCCTTCGCCAGCAGCCGCGCAACGCCGCCACCGACAGAACCAGTGCCCTGCACCGCGACGTGCACGCCTGCCATGCTGTCCCTGCCCAGTTTATGGCGGACAGCGGCCTTGATCCCGAGGTAGATGCCGTAAGCCGTGAACGGGCCGGGATCGCCGCCCGCGCTGCCCTCACCTGTCACTGGCAGGCCTGAAACGTGCGCGGTGCGCTTCGATACGGCGACCATGTCAGATTCGGTGATGCCGACATCCTCGGCCGTCACATAGCGGCCGTTGAGCCGCTCCACCGCATCGCCGAACGCGGCGAGCATTTCGGGGGTCTTGATGCGCTGTTCATCAGCAAGGATCACCGCCTTGCCCCCGCCCATCGGCAGGCCGGCCATGGCGTTCTTGTAACTCATCCCGCGCGACAGACGAAGGCAATCACGCATGGCGCCTGCGGGGTCGTTGTAGTGCCAGAAACGGGTGCCACCCGCCGATGGGCCGAGATGAGTGGAGTGCACCGCAATGATCGCTGTCAGCCCGCTCGCTTCATCGTGGACCAGCTGCACAAGTTCATGCGCGTCGAAATCGGGCTCAGCCCAGAATGCGGTCATGTTGTCTCCCCTGTCCGGCGCGGACTTCGTTCTGCACGAAAAAGGGGGATGATGGGGCGATCGACGGGGTTCGAACCCGCGACCTCCGGTACCACAAACCGGCGCTCTAACCAACTGAGCTACGATCGCCACATGCCCCTGCCCGGACGCTCCCTTTCGGTCGCTGCCAAGCCCGCACGGGGCCGCGAATTACGCATGGCAGTCGCCCGGTCAAGTGCGCCGTCGACGGGACCGCGCCTCTTGCACAAAGGCATGCCCGTGGGAAGCGAAAACTGCGCATCACGCTGGCTGGCGTAAGATTATTACGCCGCACCAAAATCGTTGCCTCGCGGGCGCTGGCATCTATCGTGATGGGTATATGATCAAGACAAGCGAATCCATCGCAGCCCGCCTCGCCTCGCACCCCGCCATGCAACGAGTGCCGACCCCGATGGCCGAGGTATTTCAGCACAGGCGATTCGTGCCCGAAGACCTTGCTGCCCAACTGATCGCGCTGATCGATGCCGACCGCCGCCCCTCAACCATCGCCGATGACAATGGCGATGCCTACTTCCGCACCAGCGAGACCTGCGACCTGCCGGCGCACCTACCAGCGGCCCGGCAGATCGAGACGATGCTGACCGAATTGTCGGATATTGATCCGGCTTTCGGCGAACCCTTGCAGGGCCAACGCTACGCCGAAGGGCAGGAGTTCAAGCCGCACACCGATTATTTCGCGCCCGATGGCCGCGACTTCCAGAAATACTGCGCCCTGTCAGGCAACCGAACCTGGACCTTCATGGTCTATCTCAACGACGTGACGGCGGGCGGCGCGACCCGGTTCAAGCTGCTCGACAAGACCTTCCAGCCCGAAGCGGGAAAGTTGCTGTGCTGGAACAACCGCTTCGCAGACGGGGGCGTCAACCACGCGACGCTGCATCACGGGATGAGGGTCAGGAAGGGCGTCAAATATGTGATCACCAAGTGGTATCGCGAGCGCCAATGGCAGGGGTAAGCCCCAAATGAAAAAGGCGACCCCGTCGGGTCGCCTTCCTCGTTGCAGCCCGAAGGCTGCGCAGATTGTAAAGCTTACTTCTTGAGGCTGAGCCCGCCGAAACGCTTGTTGAACTGGGCGACACGGCCACCTTCCTGCACCTGCTGACGACCGCCAGTCCAGGCAGGGTGGCTCAGCGGATCGATATCGAGGGCGAGCGTATCGCCTTCCTTGCCCCAGGTGGAACGGGTCTGGAATTCGGTACCATCGGTCATCTTGACCGTGATCAGGTGGTATTCGGGGTGACCTTCGGCCTTCATGACATATGTCCTTTGCAGCGTGGCGCCGGTTCCGACCGGCACAGCTATGAATGGAAAGGTGCGCGCTTAGGCGGGAACCCGCCGCAATGCAACCTCAGATGTTCACACCGCCCCGGTCGCAGACCAACCGCGAGGCGGAGAAAACAGCACCAAGAACGCGCGCCCGGAAGGACGTGCCCAAATCAAAGACCATCCGTCATCATGGCGGTGAATTCGACCTCGCACGTGGTCTTCCCTTCGACACTGGCCACGCCCTTGAACTTGTAGACGCGGCTGCGCTTCTGGGTGAACTCCACGTGCAGGTCGAGCAGGCAACCGGGTGTCACGGGGGCGCGGAACTTGGCGTTTTCGATGCCCATGAAGATCACCAGCTTACCCGTGCCGGCCAGCTCCATCGTTTCGATCCCAAGGATACCGGCGGCCTGCGCCAACGCCTCGATCTGGAGCACGCCTGGCATAATCGGAGCGCCCGGGAAATGGCCCTGAAAGAACTGTTCGTTCATGCTCACGGCCTTGACCGCGTGTATCCGCTCACCAAGCATGATCGACCGCACCCGATCGACCAGCAACAGCGGGTAGCGATGCGGCAAGGCCTTAAGGATCTTGACGATATCGTAATCCAGCACCTCTGCCGGCGTGCTTCCCGTGTCGCTCATCGTTTAAGCTCCGTGCCGATCAGCGGCCAACCGGCGCGGCTACGCCCTGCTGCGCCTGAGCAGCTTGCTGCTGCTGCGCAATCTGCGCTGCCATCGCCAGACGCTGCTGGATCTCCTGATAGACCTGAACGCCTTCGCGGCTCGGCTGCCAGCCTGCCGGCGGCACCACGCTGACGGCGGGAACCTTGGTGTTCAGCGACGTGGTCACCTGCGCGGTCACATCGGCTTCGGGCTGTGCGAACAGCAACGACGCCGGATCGATCACAGCCTTGATCTGCTGCTTGGTGACCACTTCCTGCAATGCAGGCGAGAACTGGTTGATGATCTGTTCGATCGCGAACACGCGGGCGCCATCGATCTGGTTATTGAGCGCTTGGATTTCCTGATCGATCGTCTGGAGCTTGGCGAAATCAGGCGACTTCTGCATGGCCCCCTGCTCTGTCTCGTCGACCTGCTTGTCGCCGTTCTTGTCGAACTTGGCGAGCATGGTCTGGCGTTCCTGCGCCTTGGTCCGGCGCATTTCGTTCTGCGTGGCATAGGTGGTGTTGACCTGCTCGTAAGCAGTCTGGAAGGCAGTAGTGCCAATGATCGTGCGCGTGATGTCGACCGTAGCGATACGGCCTTCGACCTGCGCATGGGCGGGCAGTGCTGCGGTGGCGGCCAGGATCAGGCCTGCGGGTGCAAGAAGCTTGGCAAAACGTGTCATCAGAATTGAGTTCCTACATTGAAGGTGAAACGCCGCTCGTCATCGCCTTCCACCTTGCGGATGGTCTGGGCAAAGTCGATGCGGAAAGGTCCGAAGGGTGAATTCCAGTTGACCCCGATCCCCGCCGTGATGCGCGGGCTAGCTGAGTTGCCGAGGAACAGTTCGCGGATGTTGGTGCCGGGCTGGGCAAGCCGGACGTTAAGCGAACCATCGGGCTGGGTCGGGTTAATGGTGACATCGTTGGTGCCGGGAATCTGGTAAAGCGGCTGACCATTTTCGTTGGTGATAGGATCGCCCGCAGGGTTCACGGTGAGAACCGGCGCCTCCACGCCCCACAGAGCGCCGACATCCGCCCAGATGGAAGGCCTGAGACCTAGTTCTCGCGCACCGGTGCCGAGCGGAATTTCGATTTCTGCGCGTCCCAGATAGTAGTTGCGGCCACCGATCGCATCGTCGCGAACCTGACGACGCTCGGTGACAAATACGATATTGCCGTTGGCATCGACAGCCGGGCGCCCGCCCTCGAGCACCGACTGCTGCGTCAGGATGCGCGGACCGACGCCGCGGATAGCGAAGCCGCGGATTTGCGGTTCGCCAAGGAAGAAGCGGTCGTTGAGGAAGATATCGTCAACACCCGCGCCCGGACGATCGCGAAGCGGGATGATGGTCCCGCCTTCTGCCAGAAGCGAGAAGATGAAGCCCGAATTGCCCACATTCCAGAACTGCTGCGCGCGGCCGCGGAACCGGGTGTAGCGCACATCGCCGCCCAGTCCTGCGAATTCCGCACTCAACGATACAGTTTTGCCCCGTGTTGGGCGAATGCGCGAATTTAGTGAATTGTAATTGAGGCTCAGGCCTACGATCGAGCTCAACCGTGTGCCGATCACATCGCACAGGAAGCGCCCGGCGAGCAGCGGATTACACTCGGTCGCCCCGTCTCCATCAATGTCCGAAAACAGCCGCGGGTCATTGAGCGTCACGTCATCATAGTTGAGCGTGTAGCTGCCGACGAGCGACATGTATTCGGTCAGCGGCACACCGGCGCGCATCGAAAAGCCCGTGGTGGCCTGCTGGAAGGTCGTGTTGCGTTCGTTGCCGGTAAAGTTGAAATTGCTGAAATCACGGCGATAAATGTCGATCCCGCCGGAAATGTTGCGATCGAAAATATAGGGGTCGGAGAAGCTCACCTGCGCCGATCGCGCGAATTGCGAATAATTGACCGACAGGCCGATCGTCTGCCCGCGCCCGCGGAAATTGCGCTGGCGGATGCTGCCTGCCAGAATGAACTGTTCGATCGACGAGAAGCCGGCTGAAAACTGCAGTTCGCCGGTCGGGCGCTCTTCGATATTGGCTTCAAGGATGATGCGGTCAGGCGCACTGCCTTCGGTCTGCTTGACCTCGAAGTTTTCCTGGAAAAAGGCCAGCGAATTGATGCGGGCATTGGTACGCTGCACACCAAGGCTGTTGAAGGCATCGCCCTCGGCCAGACGGAATTCGCGGCGCAACACCTTATCCTGCGTCAGCGTGTTGCCGTTGATATCGACCCGCTCGACATAGACGCGCGGTGCTTCGCGCAGGACGAAGGTGACGTTCATCTTGCGGCTGTCGGGATCCCGCTTGAACCGCGGCTGCACGTCGGCAAAGGCATAGCCATAGCGTCCGGCCAGCTCGGTGAGCTGCTCGACGGTATCCTCGACGCTTTTGGCGTTGTAGAAATCGCCTTCCTTCATCGGCAACTGGGTGCTCATCACGTCACTGTCGAAATCGCGCAACTGGCTGTCGACCTTGACCTCGCCGAAATTGTAACGCTCGCCCTCTTCGACGACATAGGTGATGATAAAATCGCGCTGGTCGGGCGTCAGTTCGGCCACGGCCGATACAACCCGGAAATCGGCATAGCCATTGGTCAGGTAGAACTGACGAAGCTTCTGCTGGTCAAAAGCAAGGCGATCCGGGTCATAGCTGGTGCTGGAGCTGAAGAAGCTGGTGAGCCGCGCCTGCTTGGTCACCATTTCGCCGCGAAGTTCCCCGTCGGAAAACTTGTCGTTGCCGAGAATGTTGATCTGGCGGACCTTGGATTTTGGACCTTCGGTGATTTCGAAGACAATATCGACGCGGTTCTGGGGCAACTGCACCAGCTTGGGCTCAACTTTGGCGGCAAAGCGGCCCTGACGCTTGTACAATTCAATGATGCGAGCCACGTCGGCACGGACCTTAGACCGGGTGAAGATCTGGCGCGGCGCGAGTTTGATCTCGGGCACGATCTTGTCGTTCTTCAGCCGCTCGTTGCCTTCGAGAACGATGCGGTTGATGACCGGGTTTTCCGTGACGCTAATGACGACATTGCCGCCGTCATTGCGGATGCTGGAATTGGCGAACAGCTCGGTTGCACCGAGGTCCTTGATCGCTTCGTCCGCCGCAGCGGCCGTGTATTCCTGACCCACCCGCAAGCGGATGTAGCTGAGAATGGTAGTCGGCTCGAGTCGTTCGGACCCGACCACAGTGATGGTGCGGATCAGTTCGCCTCGCGGTGCGGCGGCAGGAGCCGGAGCGGGTCCGGCCTGCTGAGCCAGCGCCAGCGACGGCATCCCCGCAAGGAACGAACCGCAGGCAAGCAGGCTCACCAGCCGGACGGCAGAGCGCGGGGCGGCAGAGCGCGGGGCGGCAGGGCGCGGGGCGGCAGGGGTGCCAATGACCCGCAACGTGCCCGTCTCGCTCATTTGGTTCATGCAGCTAAAATCCCGTCCTCAACCAAGCGCATTACCAGCTTTTGCCGTGATGCGCCTTTCTGTCCGATTATCTACGCGCCCGCATTGCGCCGTCCGCCCCCGAGGACGCCTCTGCCCGATGTGCCCTTCGCAATCAAGCCGCGAGCACTTCAGCCGTCACGCGTTTCCCCCGCCTGATCAGCTTCCGAAAATGGGGAGCGAGACTATGTCGTTCACCGTTACCACCGCCATCAGCATCAACACCAGCACAATGCCGGTGCGGTAAGCCCACTCGGTCGCCTGCGGTCCCACCGGCTTGCGGCGGATCGCCTCGGCCAGGTAGAACATCAGATGTCCGCCATCCAGCGCGGGGATTGGCAAGAAGTTGATGAATGCCAAATTAAGCGAGATCAGCGCCGCCAGACTGATGAAGTTGAGCGGGCCCAAACTGAGCTGTTCACCCGAAAATTTCGCGATCTTGATCGGACCGCCCATTTCGCTGAACGACCGGTCACCGCGGATGATCTGGGCGATCCCGGCTACCATCATGCGTGCCGTATCAAGGCATTGCTGCACCGCCATGCCCGCAGCCTCGCCCACCGAAAGCGGGTCATAGCGTTCCGCAGTTTCCAGCGTCCGGATGCCGATCAGGCCGACAGTTTGGGCATTGCCAAAATTGTCGGTCAGCTGTTCCGAAGCAGTGATGACAGGCAGATCGATCCGGTCACCATCGCGCATCACCGTGATTACGAAGCGGTGGTTGGGCCGGAGCATGATGGTCTGCTGGATGGCGCGCCAGCCGCCCATTTCTAACCCGTCGATCGCCACGATCCGGTCGCCGACCGCAAATCCGGCCCGTTCGGCACGCGAATTCTCGGTAAATTCGGCAATGGTGCCGACTTCCTCGGGCGCGACTGGCAGGGGCTTTCCGAAAGCGAGGTTGAAGGCAAAGAAAATCGCCAGTGCGACGAGCAGATTGGTTACCGGCCCTGCCGCGACAATCAGCGCACGTTTCCACAAGGCAGCATTCTGGAAGCTGCCTTCCTCCGCAGAAGCGCCGGGATCAGGGATGCTGGCCGGGTTCATATCACCCTTGAACTGCACATAGCCGCCCAGCGGCAGCAGCGAAAGCTTCCAGCGCGTGCCCTGCCGGTCGGTATAGCCAGCCAGCTCCTTGCCGAAACCGACCGAAAAAGCATCGGCCTTCACGCCGAACAGCCGGCCTACCAGCAGGTGGCCAAGTTCATGGACTGTAACCAGCGGCCCCAGCAGCAGCAGGAAACCGATGATGTACATCCAGAAAGGGGGGGAATCAAACAAGAGCGTTGGTCTCCAGCAAGCGCTGTGCTTGCATCCTCGCGGATTGATCGACGTCGAGCACTTCGGCAAGACTTGCCGGGCGCGGGGCGTCATTGCTGCGGTTGAGGGTTTCTTCCACCAGTGCCGCGATCCGGGTGAACGCGATCTGACCGGCAAGAAAAGCGGCCACCGCCACTTCGTTGGCAGCATTGAGGATCGCAGGCGCGCTGCCCCCCGCCCTGATCGCTTCGCGCGCAAGCCGGGTTGCGGGGAAACGCACCTCGTCAGGTTCGAAGAAGGTCAGCTCGCCAATTGCCGCCAGATCAAGCGGCGCTAGCGGCGTTTCCATGCGCTGCGGCCAAGCAAGGCACGATGCAATCGGCACGCGCATATCTGAAGGGCCAAGCTGCGCCAGCGTCGACCTGTCGCGGAACTCGACCATTGAATGGATCACGCTCTGCGGGTGAACGACGATGCCGAGCTTCTCCAGCCCGACTGGAAACAGGTGATACGCCTCGATATATTCGAGGCCCTTGTTCATCATCGTCGCAGAATCGACGCTGATCTTTGCGCCCATCGACCAATTCGGATGGGCCACCGCCTCGGCCGGGGTGGCCGCATCAAGCTGTGCCTGCGTCCAGGTGCGGAGCGGCCCGCCGCTAGCGGTGAGCGTGATCTTTGCCACTTCCTCGATACGACCGGCGCTGAGGCACTGGAAGATCGCGTTGTGTTCGCTATCGGTCGGTAGCAGCGTCGCGCCGTGCCGGACGACGGCCTGCATCAGCACCTCGCCCGCGGACACCAGCGCTTCCTTGTTGGCGAGTGCGATAGTGCCGCCGCGCTCCACCGCCGCCATCACTGGGGAGAGACCCGCGCAGCCGACAATCGCCGCCACCGTCATGTCCACCGGCCGCGCTGCCGCCTCTATCAAAGCTTGTCGCCCGCCCGCGACCTCGATACCGCTGGATCCGAGCGCGTCGCGCAGTTCCGGCAGGCACCTCTCGTCACCGACAACGGCCAGTTTTGCGCCGAATTCAAGGGCCAGCGCAGCAAGCTCAACCGCGCTGCATTGCGCGGTCAACGCATCCACCTGCCAATCGTCACGATTGCGCCGCACCAGATCGAGGGTCGAAGCCCCGATCGAACCGGTTGCACCAAGCAGAGTAAGCGAGCGGGTCATCGCGGCATCATCCCAGCAAAGTGGGGATGGTGGCAATCACAAACAGCACGAAGAACACGGCGAGGAACCCGTCGAGCCGGTCGAACAAGCCGCCATGCCCCGGAATGATCTGCCCGGAATCCTTCAGACCTGCGCGCCGCTTCATCCAGCTTTCGAAGAAATCGCCGCTCTGTGCGATCACGGCAATCATAACGCCCGTCATGGCTGCCATCGCCAGCGCCAGCAGGCTTGTACCGGGCAAGGCCGCCGGTCCAAAATCGGTGAGCTCAACTGTGACGCCTACAATCGCTGCCAGCGTCGCCCCGCCGCCCAGCCCTGCCCAAGTCTTGGCCGGGCTGATTTTCGGCGCGATCTTCGGCCCGCCAATCGCGCGGCCCGCGAAATACGCGCCGACATCGACCGCAATGATAGGCAGGATGAAAGCGACCAGCACTTCCAGCGGGCCATAGCCCGATTGCATCGGATCAAACGGCAGCACCTGCCGCCCGTTGCGCACCACCATCATCGCCAGCGCCGCGCCGCCGATATAGACGACACCGCCAAAAAACCACGCCGTCTCTGCGGCTGCCTTCAGGCCAAAGCGGCCGACCAGCCGGTTCCATTCAAACAACACGCCCAGCGCCAGCAGCGCCACAAAGCCGGTCCAGAACCACCCGCCCAGCCACAAGGCGCCGCCAGCCAGGACCAGCATGACGATCGCCGAGGCGAACCGCACCGGAAGGTCCGACACGCCCGCCTTTGGGTCGCGCACCCGCATGTTACCGCCCGCCATAACGCCGCTCCCTCCGGGCAAAATCTTCAAGTGCGCGCGTCAGATGCGCTGGTTCAAAATCAGGCCAAAGCGTATCGACGAACAGCATTTCGGCATAGGCCGCCTGCCATAGCAGGAAGTTCGAAAGTCGGATTTCCCCGCTGGTGCGGATCAGCAAGTCGAGCGGAGGCAGGTCAGCCGTGTCGAGATGGGCGGCGATGGTCTCTATGCTCACCTCACCCTCGGCTGCCGCCTTGGCCGCAGCACGGGCAATCTCGTGCTGCCCGCCATAATTCAGCGCGACGGCAAGGGTCTGCGCGCCGCCTGCGGTCTGCGCCAATGCATCTTCCAGCATCGCCACGATATCCGGCGCCAGCGATTGCCAGTCGCCGATGATCTTCAGCTTCACATTGTTGGCGATGAATTCCGGCAGATCCGATTTGATGAACCGGCGCATCAGGTTCATCAGATCGTCAACTTCCTCGTCCGGCCGTTTCCAGTTTTCGGACGAAAAAGCATAAAGCGTCAGGCACTCCAGCCCCGTCGGCGCAAGCGCGCGGACCAGCCGCCGCACGGCCTCCACGCCGCGCTGATGACCGACCGCGCGCGGCAGTGCACGCTTCTTGGCCCAGCGGCCATTGCCATCCATGATGATGGCGACATGTCTGGCGCGCGCTTGGTCCAAGCTTGTTCCCAACGATCCCGCTGCCGCAATCACTGCGTCAGGATTTCCTGTTCCTTTTTGGCGGCTGCCTCGTCGGTTTCTTTGACGTATTGATCGGTCAGCTTCTGGACCTGCTCCTCGGAGCGCTTCCGGTCGTCCTCGGAAATTTCCTTCTTCTTCTCGTCGGTCTTCAGGCTTTCCATCGCATCGCGGCGCACGTTGCGGATCGCGATCTTGGCCTTTTCGGCATATTGCCCGGCAAGCTTCGCCAAATCCTTGCGGCGTTCCTGCGTCAGATCGGGGATCGGCAGACGCAGGGTCTGGCCGTCGATGATCGGGTTGAGGCCGAGGTTGGCGTGGGCAATGCCTTTTTCCACGGCAGTCATATTTGACCGGTCCCACACCTGCACGCTCAACATCCGTGGTTCTGGCGCGGAAACTGTGGCGACCTGCGAGAGAGGCATCATCGAGCCATAGACCTCAACCACGACGGGGTCGAGCAGGGTGGTGTTTGCGCGGCCCGTGCGCAGGCCCTGAAGATCGCTCTTGAGCGCCTCAACAGCGCCCTTCATTCGGCGCTCGACATCGGCCTTGTCATACTGCGGCATGGCTGGGGTATCCTTTGGTTGTCTTAGCTGTCTTGAACAATGGTCTGGACACCCTCGCCCGCGAGCACACGTGCGAGATTGCCCTTTTCGCGGATCGAGAAGACCACGATCGGGATTTTGTTATCGCGGCACAGCGCCACGGCCGATGCATCCATCACCTTGAGATTATCTGCAAGAACGCGGTCGTAGGTGACGGTATCAAATCGCACAGCGTCCGGGTTGTGCTTGGGATCGCTGTCATAGACCCCGTCGACGCTGGTGCCCTTCAAAAGCGCATCGCACTTCATTTCCGCCGCGCGCAGGGCCGCGCCGCTGTCGGTGGTGAAATAGGGTGCGCCCACGCCCGCGGCGAAGATCACCACGCGGCCCTTTTCGAGATGGCGCTCGGCGCGGCGGCGGATCACAGGCTCACACACCTTGTCCATCTCGATCGCGGACTGCACGCGGGTCGGCACGCCGCACTGTTCCAATGCGTTCTGCATAGCGAGCGCGTTCATCACGGTCGCAAGCATCCCCATGTAATCAGCCTGAGCGCGGTCCATCCCCTTCGCCGCGCCTGCCATCCCGCGGAAGATGTTGCCGCCGCCGATGACGAGGCAAATTTCAAGGCCAGTGTCCTTGGCTGCCTTCACCTCTTTGGCAAGCTCGGCAACGAATTCAGGATCGATGCCGAACTGCTGCCCGCCCATCAAGACCTCGCCCGAAAGCTTCAGGAGAACGCGCTTGATCGTGGGGAGAGACATAGAGGCTTCGGGCTCCGGCTGAATCTAGGTGCCGGGGCACTTAACGGGCCACGCGCGATTTCGCAAAGGGAAAGGCCGGCTTAGTCCCCGCGTGAGGCGGCGGCATGCGTGTGCAGTAGACGCTTCGTGAGCCCGCGTGGTGCAACCGAAAGGTGTTCCTCGTTTGCCAGAACATCGGACTTGAGCCTAAGCCCGGCAAAACTGGGGTCGCGCAGCAGTTCAGCAAAGGCGCGGTTAGGCAGCCGCAGCCCGCGCTTCGAAAGCAGGAGCTGCCGAGCTCAGGCCGACAGCCTGGCTGCAGCGATCAACGCGCTCTTGATAAAATGCATGAAACGTCTCGCCGCCTTATCAGACGGCACCTGCCCCGCAGGTCGGCCCAAAAGCAACGGGCCGGATGGTTGATACCACCCGGCCCGTGCCATGATTCCGACAATCGGAGAAAGCGATCAGCCCTTGAGGGTCGCAGCCACTTCTGCGGCGAAATCGACTTCTTCCTTCTCGATGCCTTCGCCGAGCTGGTAGCGAACGTAGTCGACCAGCTTGATTGACTTGCCCGCGTCCTTGGCGGTCTTGGCGATGTGTTCTTCCACAGTGGCCTTGCCGTCCTTGACGAAGATCTGGCTGAGCAGGGCGTTTTCCTTGGCGAACTTCTTCACCGCGCCTTCGACCATCTTTGCCTGCACGTCGGCCGGCTTGCCGCTTTCGGCAGCCTTTTCGGCGGCGATCTTGCGCTCACGCTCGATCACATCGGCGTCGAGGCCGTCGGCGTCCAGCGACTGCGGGAACATCGCGGCAGCGTGCTGGGCGATGTCCTTGCCGAGCGCATTGAGCGTCGCAGCGTCGGCATCGCTTTCCAGCGCGACGAGCACGCCGATCTTGCCGAGGCCGTCAGCCGCCGCGTTGTGGATGTAGGGAACGACCGCTCCCTGCGTCACCGACACCAGCTTGATGCGGCGGATCTGCTGGTTTTCACCGATGGTGGCGACGTTCTCGGTCAGCTTTTCGCCAACGGTGCCGCCTTCGGGGTAGGCAGCCGCCTTGAGCGTCTCAACGTCGACAATGCCCTGCGCCAGCGCGACAGCGGTCGCGTTGCGTACGAAGCTCTGGAACTGGTCGTTCTTGGCGACGAAATCGGTTTCGGAGTTGATTTCGACAGCCACGCCCTTGGTGCCTTCGACCTGCACGCCGACGAGGCCTTCAGCCGCGGTGCGGCTCGACTTCTTCTGAGCGGTGGCGAGACCCTTGGCGCGCAGCGCGTCAACCGCAGCTTCGATGTCGCCATTGGCTTCGGTCAGCGCCTTCTTGGCGTCCATCATGCCAGCGCCGGTGCGCTCGCGCAGCTTCTTCACATCGGCGACGGAAATATCGGCCATGAGAAAATCCTTTTCGTGTGTTGTCAGGCGCCCGGCCCTGCTCTTCCCGATTGGGAGGCAATGCCGGGCGCGTTAGAGGGGAAATGTGACGCGGGATTGACGGAAAACCCGCCGGTCCCGCGTGAAAAATCAGGCTTCGGTTGCTTCGGCAGCCGGGGCGTCAGCGATCACCGCTTCTGCCGGGGGCTCAACCATCGCGCCGAAATCGCTCGACACGTCGGCCTGGAACTTGCCCTTGCCAGCCAGCGCCGCTTCACCGATCGCCTGGCAGTACAGACGCACCGCGCGGCTCGCATCGTCGTTGCCCGGAACGGGGAAAGCGATGCCCGAAGGATCGACGTTGGTGTCGAGAATGCCGATAACCGGAATGCCAAGCACGTTGGCTTCCTTGATCGCCAGATCTTCCTTGTTAGCGTCAATCACGAACATCACGTCCGGAATGCCACCCATGTCGCGGATGCCGCCGAGCGAGGATTCGAGCTTCTCGCGCTCACGGGTGAGCTGGAGCACTTCCTTCTTGGTGAGACCGCTGGTGTCGCCCGAGAGCAGTTCTTCCAGAGCCTTAAGACGGCGGATCGAACCCGAGATGGTCTTCCAGTTGGTGAGCATCCCGCCCAGCCAGCGGTGGTTGACGAAGTGCTGGCCCGCCATGCGTGCGGCTTCAGCGATCGGCTCCTGCGCCTGACGCTTGGTACCGACAAACAGCACCTTGCCGCCCGAACGGACGGTCGCTTCAACGAAATCGAGCGCGCGTGCGAACAGCGGCACGGTCTGCGAAAGGTCGATGATGTGAACACCATTGCGCGCGCCGAAAATGTACGGCTTCATGCGCGGGTTCCAGCGGTGGGTCTGGTGGCCGAAGTGAGCGCCGGCTTCGATCAATTGCTGCATTGAGACGACAGGTGCCGCCATAGGTATTTCCTTTCCGGTTGTTCCTCTGAAAGGCTGGAACCACTAGCGGAGATCCCGCCTGCGGCACCGGTATGTGCGCCTTCCATGTGAATTTGCATCGAGCATGGCCTAATGCCCACGCCGATGCGACTGACCCCTTAACGGGGCGAACGAACGAAATCCAGTCCCGAAAAGCCCTCTACAGAAATTATCGGAAGGCAGCGCCTACAAAGTCGCTTGACAGAACGGAACAGGTAGGGAACAAGACGAAAGAACAAAATATGAACTTCTGGACATCAGAGGAAACCAATATGCTCACCTTTGCTCTAACCGTGCTGTTCACGCTCACCGGACTGATCGCCGTCGCGGTCGTCGCAGACTGCCTGATCAAGGCGCACGCCGCCTATGCGCAGCTGATGCGTGAAGGTGAAGTGATGCGCGCCGGCTTGGCGCTTCAGGCATCGGCGGTGGAAATGGGTCTGCGATCGAAGGTCGCCCCGCGCCGCGCGGTTGCTACGCGGCGTCCGGGGACGCTGCGCCAGCCGATGCTTCCTTTCGGCGCCGCTGCTTGATCCGCCCGTATTTGACGAGGTAATAGGGCATCAGCGCAAGATACACGGCGCTGATTGCTGTGAGCGTCCACCACGGCTCCAGCAACAAGGCGGCAAAGGCAAGCCCAGTAAAAGCGATCAGCGGCAGCCGGATCGCCCGGCGCGGACGCAGCGAAGCCCAGCTCAGGGTCGCCATGTTCGAAATCATCAGGATCGCGATCACCGTCAGCCACAGCGTCATCATCACCGGATCACGGAACCACTCGCTTCCGGTTTCCTGCCACAGATAAAACGGCGTAAACGCCAGCCCCGCCCCGACCGGCGCAGGCACCCCGGTCAGGAACCCGGCAGATTTATGCGGTTGATCGTCAAGGTCGATCCGGGCGTTGAACCGCGCGAGGCGCAGCGCGCAGCAGATGGCAAAGGCCAAGGCGGCAAACCAGCCGAAAGTCGGCAAGTCCTGCAACGACCACATGAACAGGATCAACCCCGGTGCCACGCCAAAGGAGAGCGAATCGGCTAGGCTGTCGAGCTCTGCGCCAAAGCGTGATTGCGCATTCAGCAGCCGCGCCACTCGCCCGTCGATGCCGTCGAGGACGCCGGCCAGCAACACCAGCCCGATCGCATAGGTCCACTGCGATTCCGTTGCGAAACGTATCCCCGTCAAACCCGAACACAGCGCCGCTGCCGTAATTGCATTTGGCAACATCGCACGCAGCGACAGGCCGCGGGCATTGGCTTCACGGCCTTCGGTCTCGTCTTCGTCTTCGGCCGCTTTGGGCCCGAGGCGCGCCGGGAAAAAGCGCGCGCCCGGCAATCTGCGAACGCCGCGTTCACGCGGATTGGAGGCACGGGGCGGACGGCTCATTGGGAAATCCCTTCGATCAATCCGCGCTGGCCGATTTCGGCAATGACGGTTTCGCCTGCAACCACGGTCTGACCTATCATCACCTTGGCGTCTGTGCCTGCGGGCAGATAGACATCGACCCGGCTGCCAAAGCGGATCAAGCCGACGCGCTGCCCTTTGGCGAGGATATCACCGGGCTTGACGAAAGGCACAATCCGCTGCGCCACCAGACCGGCGATCTGGGTAAACCCGACGCGCAAGCCATCGCTGCGTTCGACCAGCATATGCTGGCGTTCGTTTTCGTCGCTCGCCTTGTCCAGCTCGGCGCTGATGAAGCGGCCAGGAATATAAACGACTCGCCTCACCGTGCCCCCCACCGGCGTGCGGTTGATGTGCACATCAAACACGCTGAGGAAGATCGAAACCCGCGTCACCGGCCCGGCAGGCAGCCCGGCGAAGCCCGATCCGTCGTCGATCTGCAGCTCGAGCGGCGGCTCGACTTCAGTGATCGCCGTCACGCGGCCATCTGCCGGTGCGATAATCGCCGCATCGCTCTGCGGCACGACGCGTTCAGGGTCACGGAAAAAGGCGAAGATCGCCGCAGACAGCATCAGTAGCGGCCAACCGATGATATCCCAGCCCAGCACGAACAGGACGAACATCGCCGCCCCGAGCGCGATCAGCCCGAACTTGCGGCCTTCCGGATGGATTGCCGGCCACTCCCAGTCCGCCTCACCGCGGCCCTTGTTATCGAGAATTTCGCCTGCCATCGGTTCTTCCTAAGGCGCGGGAACAGACCCCGCAAGGTAAGTCCGCCCGTCAGGCAATCTTGCGAACGAACACCGTGCCTGCCGAATAGCCTGCGCCGAATGAACAGATCAGCCCGGTGTCGCCTGCGACAAGATCCTCGTTATACTTATGAAAAGCGATGATCGACCCAGCGCTGGAGGTGTTGCCATAGGTGTCGAGCACCGTCGGACTTTCATCCTCGTTGGCTTCGTGGCCCAACACCTTTTGCGCGATCAGCCGGTTCATCCCTGCGTTGGCCTGATGCAGCCACAGCCGCCGCAACGCTTCCGGATCGATCCCCAGCCGCGCCGCTTCATCAAGGATCATCTGCGCCACCATCGGCACGACTTCCTTGAAAACCTTACGGCCTTCCTGAACGAATAGCTTGTCCGCAGCGCCCGCGCCTTCGGGCGCGGCGCGGTTGAGGAAGCCGAAATTGTTGCGGATGTTGTTGGAGAATACGGTCTTCAGTTTGGTGCCGAGAATGTCCCAATGCTGCGCAGGGGCCACTGCCGCATCCTCAACCAGCACCGCGGTTGCGACATCGCCGAAGATAAAATGACTGTCACGGTCGCGCCAGTTGAGGTGGCCCGAGGTGATTTCCGGGCTAACCACCAGCACACTTCTGGCATTGCCTGCGCGGATGTAATCGGCCGCCGTCTGGATGCCGAACGTCGCAGATGAGCACGCGACATTCATATCGAAACCAAAGCCTTCGATGCCCAATGCCTGCTGGATTTCGATGGCCATGGCCGGATAGGCGCGCTGCATATTTGAGGCTGCGCACAGCACAGCATCCACATCTTTCGCATCGCGGCCTGCGTGCTCCAGCGCCTGTTTTGCGGCAGCGACGCCGATTTCGGCCATCACCGATATCTCGTCATTGCTGCGTTCGGGAAGGCGTGGGCACATGGTGTCGGGATCGATGATCGCCGACTTGCTCATCACATGGCGCGCCTTGATCCCGCTCGCCTTCTCGATGAATTCTACCGATGAATAGGCCAGCGGCTCGGCATCGGGATGGCCCGCATTATGACGATCGACGAAAGCATTGAAGCTCGCAACCAGCTCTTCGTTGGTGATGCTTTCGGCGGGGGTGAACAGGCCGGTGGCAGAGATGACGGGGCGACCGGTCATCTTGGCAGACAAGGCGACTTGCGTTTCCTGCATGGTGCTCTCTTGTATAGGAAGGGCGCGGCCTTAATCCTGCCTCGGCCAAGCTGCAAGTCTTGCAAGCGTCGGAATGGTGGGCGATCACGCCGCCGGGGCGAGCTCTGCGCCGGAACCAAGCACCTCGCGCAGCAGCGGATTGGGGAAGGTGCGCGCGATGGTGACGGCGTGAAATTCCTCGGTCAGGCCTGGCAATTGCGCCAGTTCATACAGCATGCCCGCCGCCAGTTCGTCGCGCACCACGATCGGCGGGATCACGGCAATCCCGGCATCCGATCGCGCCAGCAGGCGCAGCATCGCCATGTCGTCAGCCTCGGCCGCGACGCGCGGGACAATGCCGAGGTTTTCGATGAGCGCGTCAAACCCGGCCCGCAGCGCAGTTTCAGGTGTCGGCAGGATCAGAGGGGCACGGGACAACAGCATCGTCAGACCCTGAGCCGCCAGTGCCAGCCGGTTGCGAGTGCCGACAAGGCTGACCGGCTGTTCCGCAATACGCCGTACCAGATACGGGCTGGACGCATCGCGCGCGGGCACCTGATTGGTCAGCAGCACATCAATCCGCAGCGCATCCAATGCGCGTAGCATGCTGGCCTGCGTACCCGATCGCAGCACCACTTCGACATCGTCACGCCCCAGCAGGGGTTCCAGAAAGCCCATTTGGAAATTGCGCGACAAGGTCGCCAGCGCGCCTATCCGCAGCACCTTTCTTTGCCCGCCCACGGCGCGGAAAGTGGCCGTGAGCTGTTCCGAGGCGCGGAAAATCTGGTCAGCATAATCCAGCGCAATCCGCCCCGCTTCGGTCAACACCAGATTGCGCCCACGCCGTTCAAACAGGTCATGGCCAAGATCCGCCTCCAGCGCCTTGATTTGCGTCGACACCGCGCTTTGCGAAATATTGAGTGCGCGTGCGGCGGCAGTCAGCGTGCCTTCGCGCGCGGTGGCGCGGAACAGGCGCAGGTGGTGCAGATTGAGGGTCGCCATGATGCCGTGCCTCCCTATCGTTCCATTACGGTGAACGTTTAACGGCAAAATATGTATTTTCTTTCAGTTCGTCCACCCCTTATCCGGCAAGGCGTTTCCGATCCTGTCTGCTGCCGGAGTGCTCGCACCATGACGAACGCCATCGCCCTCCCCATGCTCGCGCCATTGGCTTTGCTGCCCGTGGTGCTGTTCGCCCTTGCCCGTCCCGGCAAGCGCCCCGGTAGCCTGCCACGCTGGTCGGAAAGCGCGGCCTTTGCCGCTTTCGCGCTGGCGCTGGCAGGACTTGCGCAGACGGCGCTTGCGTCCCCCGCTGCTATTTCCCTGCTGAATGGACCCTTCACCCTCGCGCTTCGTGCCGATGGTGTCGCCGCGAGCTTGGCGGCTCTTGTCGGTTTCATCGGCTGGATCGTGATGCGCTACAGTCGCACCTATCTGGACGGAGAAACGCGCGAGGGGGCGTTCCACGGCCTGATGCTGACCACGCTGGCTGCTGTGCTCGTATTCGTCCAAGCGGCAACGCTGCCAACGCTGATCCTGGCCACGGCGGCTGTTGGCGTCACCTTACGCAAGCTGCTGCTGTTCTATCCCGACCGGCCCGAGGCGCGGCGCGCCGCGACCAAATTCACCGGCGTGTGGCACACCGGGGATGTCATGCTGGTGATCGCCGCCGTGCTGCTTTATGCCCGTTTCGGCACGCTGGATCTGACCGCGCTTCCGGCCATCGCCGCAGCATCAGGCCTTGGCATCGCAGGCACGCTCGCCATCGCCGCCATTGTCGCTGCCGCCGCGCTCAAAACCGCTACTTTCCCCCTTCACGGCTGGCTGACCGAGGTGATGGAGGCTCCCACCCCCGTTTCCGCGCTACTGCATGCCGGGATCATCAATTCGGGCGGCGTGCTGCTCATCACCGCAGCGGGCCTTGTCCAGCAGAGCAGCGGGGCGATGGCCGCGCTGGTGATGATCGGCGGCTTCACCGCACTGTTCGGCGCTGCCGTGATGCTGACCCAAAGCGCGATCAAGACCGCGCTGGCTTGGTCGACCATTTCGCAGATGGGCTTCATGCTGCTGCAATGTGGCCTTGGCCTGTGGACGCTGGCGTTGCTGCACATCATCGCGCACTCGCTTTATAAGGCGCACGCCTTCCTGTCCTCTGGAGGAGCGGTGGCGGACGTCGCCAGCATCCGCCGCCCCGGCCCCGTCGCCGTGCCGAGCATCGCTGCGGTGTTGAAAAGCTTCGCGCTGGCTCTGGCTATCTTTGCAGGCATCGCGTCTGCCTTCACCTTTGCCTTCGGGCCGAAGTCCCCGCAGGCGCTGGCGCTGGGTGCGATCCTGATCTTCGGGGTGGCCTATCTTGTGGCACAGGGCCTTGCCGGACGGGCGCCGGCCGCGCTCACCACCCGCACCATCACCGCTGCGCTGGCCGCCGCGATCGGATATTTCAGCTTCCAGACGCTGGCACAGACGATCTGGGGGCCGCTGCTGCCCGCCGCGCCGATGCCGACGGCGCTGGAATGGGCGCTGCTGGTGGTGGCCGTGGCCAGCTTTGGCCTGGTCGCCTTTGCCCAAGCCTTGTTCCCCCTGTGGGCGCATCACCCCGCCACATCAGGCCTGCGCGTCCACCTTGCCAACGGGCTTTACCTCAACGCCTTGCTTGACCGCGCAATTGGCGGTTTCCGCGCTACCGATCACGCCAATTGATCCCCCGCCAGAACACGGAAGAACCGCCATGCTGATGAACCACTCAGACATCGCTCCAGCCCGCTTCTCGGCGGTGTTGGAAGCTGCCGAAGCCGCAGGCCGCGCCATCCCGCCGGCCTTCCCGCTGGATGCGACTGTCGCGGTAAACCCCTTCATGGGCCAAGCGCAGGAAGACCTTGCCACAGCCGCCGCACGGCTTTCACGGGTGGCTGGGGTGCGGGTCACCCGCAGGGGCGACGAATATTGCGACGCCATCGCCAGCGGCGCGATCAGTGAGGCTGATCTGGCCGATGCGCTGACCGCCTCGCCCTGCGCGCTCAAACCTGTCGATACCGCGATGCTGCGCCAAGCGGCGGCGCGGATCGGAAACGCGCCTGCCTCGCGCGCTTTGCCGACAGTTGCCGATCTTGCTGCCGAAGCGACCGGCATTGATTGGCCTGCTCTGATCGACAAGTGCATCGGACTGTGGGCCGCCGGTCATTTTGATCGCGGACAGGCACTGTGGTCGCCTGCGCCAGGGGCTGATGCCTTTGCCGCATGGCGCGCATGGGCGACGCATGACCTCACCCCGGAAATTGCCGGGCTGGACGGGTTCTGCGCCCATGTCGCCGCTGCGCCCGACACCACCGAACGCGCGATCCTGTCCGCGACAGAGACGCTTGGTCTGACCGAAGCAAGTGCGCCCACCGCGCTCCACCGCCTCGCCATGAGCCTTGGAGGATGGGCGCAGCACGCGCGCTGGCTGCTGTGGCAGGCAGAGCTGACCAGCGGATCGGACCGCACCCTGATGGACCTCATCGCCATCCGCCTGATCTGGGACGAGGCGCTACTGGTCCAGACCCCCGCCATCGCCGACAAGTGGGCTGCCACAGTCGCCGCCCATGCGGAGCCGGTTACGCCGAGCGCTGAAGACGTCGCCCTCGCCATCCTTCAGGACGCGGCTGATCGCGGGCACCAACGCCGCCTTGCCGCCGCGTTGGACGGCGCCGCCGCGCAAAGCGGCCGACCGTTCCTGCAAGCCGCCTTCTGCATCGACGTGCGGTCCGAAGTCTTCCGCCGCGCCCTCGAATCAATCGACAACGCCATCGCAACCATCGGATTTGCAGGCTTTTTTGGCCTGCCACTCGCGCACCACGCGCATGGTTCGGACATCCTTGAGGCGCGCCTGCCGGTGCTGCTCAATGCCGGGATGCAGACCACCAGCGCAGGCGATCCGGCCAAGGATCAGGCCGATCGCATCGCTGCGCGCGGCAGCCGCGCCTGGGGACGTTTCCGGCAGGCCGCCGTGTCCTCCTTCGCCTTTGTCGAAGCGATGGGGCCGGTTTACGCGATCAAACTGGTGAAATCAGCGCTGGGCTTCGTGCCCAAGGCAAAAGCCGAGCCTGCGCCCGAAGTGGTCGGCGGGATGAGCGCCGAGGCCAAAGCCGACACCGGCGCAGCGGTGTTGAAGGCGATGAGCCTTGCCAGCGGGCACGGCAATGTTGTCCTGCTGCTTGGCCATGGCGGCAACGTCACCAACAACCCGCATGAAAGCGCCTATCACTGCGGCGCGTGCGGCGGTTACACCGGCGAAGTTTCGGCGCGGCTGCTGGCGATCCTGCTTAACGATCCCCAGACCCGCGGCGGACTGGCGACACGCGGCGTCGACGTGCCGGCCGACACGCTGTTCGTGGCGGGCCTGCACGATACCACCACCGATGCAATCACCATCTACGAAGATGACCTGCCAGACGAGCGCAGCGGCGACCTTGCCAAGGTGCGCGGATGGCTGGAACAGGCCGCCCGTGTCGCGCGCGCCGAACGTGCCGTGCGGTTGCCCGGCGCGCGCTGGAACACAGTTGCCAGCCGCGCCCAGAACTGGGCCGAAATCCGCCCGGAATGGGGCCTTGCCGGATGCGCTGCCTTCATCGCTGCCCCGCGCGGGGCAACCGCTGGCCGCGATCTTGGCGGGCGGGCGTTTCTCCACTCCTATGACTGGCAGGCGGACGAAGGTTTCGGCACGTTGGAACTGATCATCACCGCGCCGGTGGTGGTAGCGAGCTGGATTTCGTTGCAATATTACGGATCCAGCGTCGCGCCCGAGATGTTCGGCGGCGGCAACAAGCTGCTGCACAATGTCGTCGGCGGCATCGGTGTGATCGAAGGGAATGGCGGGCGTCTGCGCGCCGGCTTGCCTTGGCAGGCGGTGCATGATGGCGATGCGTTGCAGCACGAACCGCTGCGCCTGTCGGTGATGATCGAGGCCCCGCGCGAAGAGATGATCCGCATTCTGGACAAACACCCGGGCGTGCAGGCGCTATTCGACAATGGCTGGCTGCACCTTTTCGCCATGAAGGACGGAAAAGTTGACGGACGTTACCTTCCCGGTCTGAAGTGGTCCAACCAGCAACCGAATAAACTCGCCGCCTGATAAGGCTGCCCAAAAGTTCGCGAGAATTTTCGCCGCCACCCGCACCGCCTCCAGCGCTGCGGGTGGCGCTCGTTTCCAGGGATCTCCAGCAGCGATTGAAACCAGGGTAGATCCTGCCAGACCCCGGTTAGGCCCCCTCCAGACGCGTTTAAACGCCCCGCGTCAGGGCGTTTCACGTGAAACAATGAGGAAAGTGGTGGACAGGGCTGGATTCGAACCAGCGTACGCTTGCACGGGCAGATTTACAGTCTGCTGCCTTTAACCACTCGGCCACCTGTCCACACAGTTCCCTGTTTCCAGGGAGGCGTTCCTGAGCATCATATGCTCTGAAATTGCACGGTGCCACAAAGGGCTCCGATGCCGAGAGGCGCCCCTTTGGCGAAGCACTGCTTGCCTGTCAATGCCCCTACTGGCAGGGGGCGTCTTTGTAAAAAGCGTCAGTCGGGACACAAGATGAGCAAAGGTGAAAAGAAGCGCGCACTCAGGGGCCGTGCAGGACGCATGAAGGGCGGACGTGGCTCGGGCAATGCGAGCAGCGGGCAGGTTCGCCTGTGGGGCCGCCATGCGGTGGAGGCGGCGCTAAAGAACCCCGATCGTCAGCACCGCAAACTGTGGGCCACCCCGGAAGGGCTGGAGAGCCTGGATGGCGAACTACCGCCCGGCTTCCCGATCGAACACGCGCAGGCCGCCGATCTCGCGCGTCTGGTGGCCAAAGACGCGCCGCATCAAGGGTTGGTGCTGGAATGTGCAGGGCTTGAGGATGTATTCCTCGATGAAGTCGCGCTTGGCGAAGCCGACCACCCGATTGTGGTGCTTGATCAGGTTACCGATCCGCATAATGTCGGCGCGATTTTGCGCTCGGCAGCGGCCTTCGGCGCCGCCGCAATCGTCACGCAGGACCGCCACGCCCCGACGGAAGGCGGGGTTCTGGCCAAGGCCGCATCGGGCGCTCTGGAAACCGTGCCGTGGGTGCGGGTGGTCAACCTTGCCCGCGCGCTGGATGAACTGGCCGAGGCCGGATACTGGCGCATCGGGCTGGCGGGAGAGGCCGATGCGGTGCTTGGCGATGTCATGCCCACCGGTCCGCTGGTGATCGTGCTGGGCGCGGAAGGCGAAGGGATGCGCCAGAACATTGCCGCGCATTGTGACGTGCTTGCCAAACTGCCAATTTCCTCCGCGATTGAGAGCCTTAACGTTTCCAACGCGGCAGCGATTTCGCTTTATGCGGCGGCGACGCGCGGTTAAGACCCCAAATAGATGGGAGAATCTCAATGACCACAGTCACGACCATCCGGCTGCGCGCCGCGACGTTGCTGGCAGGATTTGCGCTGGCGCTGTCGGGCTGCTTCATGACGCCGGGCAAGTTCACGTCCGAATTCGCGATCACCGGGTCAGACAGCTTCACCTTCAGCTATGAGGGTGAGATTTTCTTCCTCGGCCTTAGCAAGCTGGCGCAGATGGATTCGGCAGCGGAGGTTTTCACCCCGTCGGAATGCTATGACGACGAAACCTACGAAAGCCGCCCCTGCACCTCAAAGGAAGAGGCCGCCCAGCGTACCGAATGGGAAGCCGGCGCTGCCGAGCGTGCGGCCGAGGGCAAGCGAAAAGCCCAGCAGATGGCTGCGATCATGGGAGGGATCGACCCTTCCGACCCCAAGGCCGCCGAAGAATTGGTGACGTTGTTGAAGCGGCAGAAGGGCTGGGAGCGCGTGGTGCACAAGGGCGACGGCGTGTTCGACGTCAGCTACCGCGTGACGGGCACGATGGGCCATGATTTCATGTTCCCGATGATCGAAGGCTTCCCGGCAGCTAATCCTTTCGTACAGGCGTTCGTGCGGCAGGGCGGGCAGGTTCGCATCCAGGCACCGGGTTTTGCCAGCCAGAACGCGGATTCGGGGAACATGGGGTCGATGATGGGCATGGGTTCGATTGCGGGGCTTGCCGCGCTTGAAGCGTCCGGCAATGGCGACGCCCTACCGGGCATTCCGGTCATCGACGGTACCTTCACCATCCGCGCGGCAAATGGGATGCGCATTCTGGCCAACAACACCGATGAAGGCCCGGCGGCCACCACGACCGGCGAAGCATTGACGTGGCGCATAACCGGCCGCACGAAAGAGGCACCAACTGCCCTGATTGCAACTGCAAGCTGACAGCGAGATTGCTCCAAAGAGAAACCCCGACGGCCACGAGGCTGACGGGGTTTTCTTTTGCCTGTTTCAAGCAGGATTTCTGAGATCAGATGCGGATCAGTTGACCGCGTCCTTCAACCCCTTGCCAGCCTTAAACTTGGGCTGGTTGGAAGCCTTGATCTTCATCGGCTCGCCCGTCCGCGGGTTACGCCCGGTCGAAGCCTTGCGCTTGGCCACCGAGAAGGTGCCAAACCCAACCAGCCGCACTTCATCGCCACCTGAAAGCGCCTTGGTAATCGCGTCAAAGACGCTTTCTACTGCATTCGCGGAATCGTTCTTGGATAGCCCGCTGGCGTCAGCAACGGCGCTGACAAGGTCGTTCTTGTTCATCTAGGAACCCCCTCAGTTCGCAAAATTCGCATGTTCAGTGAATCGCTAGTCTTAAAGGCACCAAATTGAGACTTTTTTTGAAGCACTGTCAAAGGCAATCAGCCCAATTCGACCGCCAGTGCAAAAAGCCGCACAACTTCCCGCCTCTAATTTGGGTTAGAAGCGGGTCGATCTACTAAGATGCCGTCCTCAACCGATGCGATGTGCCACGAATCGCGGCAAGTTGGCGCGGTACTCGCGCCTTAGTGCGCGGTTGGCGCCTCCCCTGAAGCCACACCTACACCTGAAGCAGAGGTCGCCGGCTGGCTCGCCAGGTCGTCGGCTTCGGTCCACTCGATCGGCTCAAGCGGTTCCACCAGCGCACGGGCAAGCACGTCGTCCACATGGCTCACCGGAATGATCTCCAGACTCTCGCGGACATTGGCGGGAATTTCGGCGAGATCCTTGACGTTCTCCTCAGGGATGAGGACGACCTTGATCCCGCCCCGCAGAGCCGCCAGCAGCTTTTCCTTCAAACCGCCGATGGCCAGTACGCGCCCCCGCAGCGTCACTTCACCAGTCATTGCGACGTCAGGCCGCACCGCAATACCGGTGAGTGTCGAGACGATCGATGTGACCATCCCGATGCCCGCGCTCGGCCCGTCCTTCGGCACTGCGCCTTCGGGCAGGTGGATGTGCACGTTCTTGCGCCCAATAAGGCTCGGCTTGATCCCGTAGGCAGGCGCGCGCGCCTTGACGAAGCTGAAAGCTGCAGCGACGCTTTCGTTCATCACCTGACCAAGCTTGCCGGTGGTTTTGACCTCGCCCTTGCCCGGCGTGGTGACGCTTTCGATGGTGAGGAGCTCGCCCCCCACCGATGTCCACGCCAGCCCCGTCACTGCGCCGACCTGCGCTTCTTCTTCCGACACGCCGTGCTTGAACTTGCGCACGCCGGAGTAGTCACCGAGGTTTTCGGGCGTAATGGTAACGCTGTCGGTCTTCTTTTCGAGGATCTGCCGCAAGGCTTTGCGGCACAGCTTGGCAATTTCGCGCTCCAGCGTACGCACACCCGCCTCGCGGGTGTAATAGCGGATCAAATCGCGCAGGGCCGCTTCGGTCAGGATGAATTCACGATCCTTTAGCCCGTGCGCTTCGATCTGCTTGTCAACCAAGTGGCGCTGGGCAATCTCGACCTTTTCGTCTTCGGTATAACCTTCAAGCCGAATGATCTCCATCCGGTCGAGCAGCGGCTGCGGCAAGTTGAGGCTGTTTGCAGTGCACACGAACATGATGTCAGACAGGTCGAGGTCCAGTTCCAGATAGTGATCCTGGAACTTGGCGTTCTGTTCGGGATCGAGCACCTCGAGCAGTGCCGAAGCCGGATCACCGCGGAAATCCTGACCCAGCTTGTCGATTTCATCGAGCAGAAACAAAGGATTCGACGTGCCAGCCTTTTTCAGGTTGGCGACGATCTTGCCTGGCATCGATCCAATGTAAGTGCGCCGGTGGCCACGAATCTCAGCCTCGTCCCGCACCCCGCCCAGCGACTGGCGCACGAATTCACGGCCCGTCGCCTTTGCGATCGACTTGCCCAGCGAAGTCTTGCCCACACCCGGAGGGCCGACGAGGCACAGGATGGGTCCCTTCAGCTTGTTGGTGCGCGCCTGCACAGCGAGATATTCGACGATGCGGTCCTTGACCTTCTCCAACGCATAGTGATCGGCATCGAGCACTTCCTGCGCCTTGGCGATGTCCTTCTTGAGCTTCGATTTCTTGCCCCACGGCAGGCCGAGCAACACGTCGAGATAGTTGCGGATCACCGTTGCTTCGGCGCTCATCGGCTGCATCGCGCGCAGCTTCTTCAATTCGGCCAACGCCTTTAGCTTGGCTTCCTTGGAAAGCTTGGCCTTCTCGATCTTCTCGGTGAGTTCGGCAATCTCGTTGCCCTCACCATCGTCACCGCCACCCAGCTCGCTCTGGATCGCCTTCAACTGCTCGTTGAGGTAATATTCGCGCTGGGTCTTCTCCATCTGGCGCTTCACGCGCCCGCGGATGCGGCGTTCGACCTGGAGAACCGAAAGCTCGCCTTCCATGAAGGCCATGACCAGTTCCAACCGCTTCAGAGGATTGCCTTCGGTCAGCAATCCCTGCTTGTCCGAAACCTTGGCGCTGATTGCGGCGGCGATGGTATCGGCAAGCTGTCCGGCGTCATCAACATCGCTCAGGTCGATGCTGGCGTCTTCACCCATCTTCTTGTTGAGCTTCACATATTCAGCAAATTGTTCTGTCACCTGCCGCATCAAGGCGGTGACTTCGCTGCCCGACACGGTTTCCGGCTCGGCCACCTCGACTTCGGCAAGCAGATGCGATCCGACGTTTTCCAGCGCGGACAGCCGCACGCGGGTCTTGCCTTCGACCAGCACACGTACCGTGCCATCAGGCAGCTTCAGCAATTGCAGAACCTGCGCAATCACGCCGACGTCATACAGGTCATCGCCTTCGGGATCGTCACAACCCGGATCAAGCTGGGCGAGGAGCACGATGTCCTTGGACGCTTCCATCGCCGCTTCCAGAGCGGCAACGGATTTGTCGCGGCCCACGAACAGGGGCACGACCATGCCAGGAAATACGACAATGTCGCGAAGGGGGAGGAGGGGGAAAGTCTGGGTCATATCTGTGTCCACGGCGGCCATAGGGGCAACACCTTTGCAGGGAATATGGGTAGCGCGCGGGCGGCCCGCAATGGGGTGCCCTGGCTATGCTGTGGACGGTGATCCCGGCGCCCGGATCTGCCAACCAGGCGTCCATCGAAAACACACCGAACATCCCACCCTCGGCCCCATTGATGGGGGCTGCCGTGGATCGCCGTTCGTGGCCGCTCTTGGAATGCTTAACCCAAGCCGGGCAGATTGAACCCCGGCGGGAGACCCATCGATGACTGCATTTCCTGCATCTGCTCGTTCGAGACGCGATCCGCACGGTCGCGGGCGTCGTTAAAGGCAGCGGCAACGAGGTCTTCCAGGATTGCCTTATCGTCGGGCGCCATCAGGCTGTCATCGATGTGCACGCCAAGGATGCGTCCCTTGGCGCTGGCGCGAACCTTCACAAGCCCGCCGCCAGCAGTGCCCTCGACCTCGATCGAATCGAGCTTCACCTGCATCTCGTTCATCTGCTTCTGGATGGTCTCGGCGGCCTGCTGCGCGGCGGCCATCATTTCTTCCATCGACTTCATCGGGGGTGCTCCATCAATTCCAAGGGGGACTACTGCCAGCGGCAAGGCGGGGTTCCGTACCGATCAGCTCGGCATCGGGAAAGGCTTCGAAGGCGGCCTTGACCAGCGGATCGGCGCGGATGCGCGCGTCTTCGGCAGCGGCTTCTGCCTCCGCGGATTCGCGCAAGCTGGGCTGTGCCTCACCAGCGCCCCGTTCGATCAGCCAGCGTTTGCCGGTGACCTTGAGCAGCGCCTCGCGGATGTCGGCTGCGGGATCATCGGGGAAATTGTCGGCGGCCTGATAGACCAGCCGTTCGGGGGTGATTTCGATTACCCGGATGCGGTCGCGCATGATCTGGGCAACGCGCAGTTGGCCTGCAGCATCAACCTGATCGACCAGCGCGGCCCAGCTTTGCGCAGAACTGGCGGCGACGGGCGCGCTTGCTGTCTGCGCAGTATTTGGGGCGCCTTCACAGGCAGGGGCGGCGGTGAACCCGCTCGTGGCAAGCTCCTCGATGCGCTTCGCCAGCTTGCCAGGATCGGGCATTTGCGCAGCGTGGAGAATCCGCAGTAGCGCCATTTGCAGCGATACCAGCGGATCAGGGCCAGTGCGGACTTCGTCATGCCCCTTGAGCAGCAATTGCCACAAGCGGTGCAATTCCCCTGCCCCCAACCGTGCGGCAAAATCGGCAAGCGCGGCGCGTTCCTCCTCGGCAGGGGCGTCCGGATCCCCACCCGATACTTGCGCCAGAGTGACGCGGTGGGTGAGATCCATCAGCGCGCGCATCAGCGCAATCGGCTCGACGCCGAGGGCATATTGTTCGTCAACGGCGGCCAGCAGCGCCTGTGCATCACCCTCGAGCAGGTGGCCGAGCAGGCGGCGCTGCGCGCTTTTATCGGCCAGCCCCAGCATATCGCGCACGCGGGCGGCGGCGACCTTACCCTCGCCGTCCAAGTCGGCATGGGCGATGGCCTGATCAAGAATTGATAGCCCGTCGCGCACGGAACCTTCGGCAGCGTTGGCGATGATGCTGAGGCCCTCGGCCTCCGCTTCGACGCCCTCGAGACGGCAGACCTTGGCGAAGTGGTCGGCCAGCATGGGTGCGGGGATGCGCCTGAGGTCGAAGCGCTGGGTGCGGCTGAGCACCGTGACCGGCAGCTTGTCGACCTCGGTGGTGGCAAACAGGAACTTCACATGCGGCGGCGGCTCTTCAAGTGTCTTGAGCAAGGCATTGAAAGCATTGCGCGACAGCATGTGAACTTCGTCGATGATGTAGATTTTGTAGCGAGCGGAAACGGCGGCGTAGCGGACCTGCTCAATGATCTCGCGCACGTCATCAACGCCGGTGTTGGAAGCGGCGTCCATTTCGATCACATCGATATGGCGTCCTTCGGCGATGGCAGTACAAGGTTCGCACTGGCCGCAAGGGTCGATGGTGGGGCCGCCCTGCCCGTCGGGGCCGATGCAGTTCAACGCCTTGGCGATAAGGCGTGCAGTCGAGGTTTTGCCGACCCCGCGCACGCCGGTCATCAAGAAGGCATGGGCCAGCCGATCACGAGCGATGGCATTGGCAAGGGTCCGGACCATAGCCTCCTGCCCGATCAGCTCGGAAAAGGTCTGTGGGCGGTATTTGCGTGCGAGCACGCGGTAGGGCTGTGCCGCTGCAGGCCGAGGCGAAGCCGATCCTGGCGCCCGCGAAGCCGGCTCAGGGGCAGGCCTGAACGCCTCTGGCGCGAGTGTAACGGGGGCTGCTACGGGATCGCCGAACAGCGCACTTTGCCCTGCCGCCTCCAGTTCGGCCGCTGTCGGGCCACTGTCGTCGCTTTCGGGCAGTTCGGGATCGGAATCGCTCATGAAACCCAAGCTAGGCGCTTAGGCGGCATTTGTCATGGTGCGCAATGCGGCATGGGTTCTTGAAAATGGGGAAGAAGGAGCCGGGCGACCCGCCGCAATCCACCTGAGCTGCTTCCTTCCGGACCTGACTCGGTGAGCGGACGCAAACGTCCACCCGACTCCCGTCGGGGCATATGGAGACGTTGGGGGTAAACGTCAACTCAGCGGAAATTGTCGGCGTAGGCCTGCAGCTTCAACCGCTTCGGCGGCGTTGCAAGAACACGCGCTGCAACGCCGTGCTTTTCGGCATAGGCTTTGGCCGCGTCCTTATCGGGGAACGTCAATCGCACCTGCGACTGCGTATCGCCAGATCCCGTCCATCCCATCAGCGGGTCGGCAAAGCGCGCTTCAGACTGTTCGAATTCTAGCACCCATTCATCGGTGTGCGCCTTGCCCGATTGCATTGCGTGCTTGGGCTTCTGATAAATCCGTGCTGGCATTTTTGTGTCGATCCTCGCTCATGCTGGCTTGGCCAGCGTCGCTGCGGGCGGACAGTCGCCCTTGCGGGCCCCTGTGCGTCCAGAATGTCGCTCGCCGGCTAGCGCAATCCTAGTCGCGGTTGAAGGCATTTTTGGTCTTCATGCTCGGCTTTTCGGTCCACGGCCGGTCGGGCCAGCGGTGCTTGGGATAGCGACCCTTCATGTCCTTGACCACGTCGGCCCAGCTGCCGCGCCAGAAACCTGGCAAATCGCGCGTCGACTGGACCGGGCGTCCACCGGGGCTGGTCAGCTTCAGAAGCAGCGGGGCACTGCCGATCATCGGGTGGACATCCAGCCCGAACAAACCCTGCACCCGCACCTCAACACTTGGCGCATCGTCGCCCGCATAGTCGATAGCGTGGCGCGTGTCGGCGGGCGAGGTGAAGTGGGTCGGCGCGGAGCGTTCAAGCGCCTGGCGCTGGTTCCAGTCGAGCAAGCCCAATGCCGCCTCCGCAAAGCGATGCGGCGGCAGGTCGAGATCACGCCGCCCAGCAAGCAGGGGCGCGAGCCATTCCTGGGCACGGCGGCGCAATTCATCCTCAGAAAGCGCCTCAACCCCGGCGAACCTCGCCCGGGCCAACACGCTGTTGGGGAGCACGTCCCGCAGCCTATCCAGCGCCTTCTCCATAAGGAGATCCGCAAACAATGCAGGGTCGGGCGACGGTTCGGGAATGCTCGCTAACACGATTGCACCCAGCCGCCGTTCGCGACGCGCTTCGACACGATCCTTGTCGCTGTTCCAGCGAGTTACGATGCGTTCCGCAAGATCATCGGCAAACAAGGTAGCGACCCGTTCAGAGGAGATTTCTGCTCCTGCGGTGATGCGTGCACCCTTGGCTTGTCCCTGTGCATCGCCGATCACAATCCATTCTGCGCGCGCCAACGGCGATGCCGGATCAAGCTGATAACCGCGCCCGCCTGCACTCAGCCAGTATTCCCCGGATGGGTCGCGGCGGCGGGCGACAAAATCAGGACGGGCAATCGCCAGCGCCTCAGCCGCTTCGCTGGCAGGGCTGTGGCCGACCATTCTGGAAAGCCCGCTCGCCTGTTTTGCCCACCCTTGTGCAATCCGCGCCGCCGCAACGCTGCGCTGGGCGCGGTCGCCGCGCCAGCGGGTGAGGCGCTGCAGCAAGTCCTCACCCCGCCCACCAAGTCCGCGTTCCTGCAACAGCATTACCAGCCGTGCCGCATCATCCGCGCAGCCTGCCCTTGCTCCGTGGAGCACCGCCGCTGCCTG
>JBIKSA010000138.1:0-3626 GCA_044348875.1 Erythrobacter sp.
GTATCAATCATGGCGGTGGTCATCGGCCACTGGCTGATGGCGGGGCTGTATGTTGATGCGGCGGGAGAGCTGCGCCGCGGCGATCTGCTGTCGATTTCACAATGGGCGCATTGGCTGACCTGGGGTTTTCAGGTGATGCCGGTGTTCTTCCTGGTCGGCGGCTATTCCAATTCGGTGAGCTGGAGGGCGAGCACGGCCAAGGCTCCGCGTGAACAGGACGGGGTTTACCGTGACTGGCTGGCGAGCAGGGTGCAGCGGTTGATCACGCCGACATTCCCGGTGCTGCTGTTGTGGGCGGCGCTGGCGGTGATGATGACGCAGGTCGGCCTGCCGCGCACACACATCCGCATGGCGACCGAAGCGGCGCTGATTCCGGTGTGGTTCCTTGCCGTCTATCTGCTGGTTACTGCCTTCACGCCCATCGCAGCACGTGCGTGGGAGCGGCTAGGGTGGGGCAGTTTTGCGCTGTTCGTGCCGCTGGCGATGGTGACTGATTGGCTGACCTTCACGATGAAGGTGCCCTATGTGAACTTCACGAACTTCCTCTGGGTGTTCCTGGCCATCCATCAGTTGGGCTTTGCGTGGCGAGCGGGCAAGTTTTCGAAGCCGCTTTTTGCGTGGGGCTGGTTCGCAGTATCGCTGGCGATCCTCGTGTCGATCACCGTTTACGGGTACTATCCGGTGTCGATGGTTTCTGCGCCCGGAGGCTTTTCCAACTCGCTCCCGCCGACACTGGCGCTGTTTGCGCTGGGGGCGACGCAGGTCGGGCTGGTCATGGCGCTGGAGCCCGCCGGGCGGCGAATGCTCGACAAGGTGAGCGTGTGGACGGCGACGGTCCTGATGAACGGGATGATCATGACGGTTTACCTGTGGCACCTCACCGCCTTTGTGCTGGTGATGACGGCTGACTGGCTGCTGCTGGGCGGCTGGGGTCTTGGCCCGGTGCCGGGCACGGGCGTGTGGTGGGCGACGCGACCAGTGTGGGTCGTGGTCTATATCCTCGCACTGCTGCCGATGGTCGCGGTATTTGCGCGGCATGAAAGGAGCTTCGGCCCGATCCGGGGCGGGCGTACCGTCCCACGCCTGCGCGCGGTGCTGGGCGTGGTGGCAATCTGCGCGGGGCTGGGCGCGACCGCCGGGCTGACGATTGCCAGCCCGGACTCTGTCTCTGGCATCCGCTGGTGGGTGATCGCCTTGCCGCTGACGGGCGCGGCGCTGATGGGCTTCGGCCCGGTTTACCGCCCGCGCAACCGCCCGGGATCGTCAGGGGAGGCGGCTGAATTACCGATCAAGTAATTCCGCGTAATCGGCAGCGCATGGCGGCTGCGGATGTACTGGATCTGGTAATTGCACATGCCGCCGCCCTCAAACACCGTCGCCGCACCGGCGAGATAGAACGTCCACATCCGGAAAAACGCTTCGTCATACATCGCGATGATTGCGTCGCGGTTGGCCATGCAGTTGGCGTACCATGCGCGGATCGTCCGGGCGTAATGCAGCCGCAAAGTCTCCACATCGGAAGCGATCAGGCGATATTTCTCGGACGCCGCCAGCGTCTCTGACAGGGCCGGGATATAGCCGCCGGGGAAGACATACTTGCGGGTGAAGGCGTCAGTTGTACCCGGTCCGCCGAAGCGCCCGATGGTGTGGAGCAGCATCACTCCGTCATCGGCCAGAATCCGGGCGCAGGCGCCAAAAAAGGTTTCGAACTGTGCCCGCCCGACATGTTCGAACATCCCCACGGACACGATCCGGTCGAAACGGCGGCCCGATGCGGCAGTGTCGCGGTAATCTTCAAGGCTGATGGTTACTTTATCCGCTACGCCTGCCGCCTCCACGCGCAGCCGGGCGAGCGCGGCCTGTTCTTCCGACAAGGTGATGCCGGTGACATGGACGCCGTGTTCGCGCGCCAGATGGATCGCCATCCCGCCCCAGCCGCAACCTATATCGAGGACGTGCTGCCCCGCCGCGAGGTTCAGCTTCGCCGCGATATGCGCCAGCTTTGCCGCCTGTGCCTCGGCCAGCGTGGTGACGCCTTCGGCCCAATAGGCGCAGGAATACTGCCAATGTTCGGCATCCAACATCAGCGCGTACAGATCATTGCCGATGTCATAATGATGCGCGACGTTCTTCTTCGATCCGACGCGGTTGTTGATCTGTTCGGCCGCAAAGCTTGCGCGGTTAATCAGGCGCTTCAGTCTGCTGGGTCGGCCGAAATCGCCGCCCTTGTCCCACGGGTTGTTGGCGCGCAGCAAGGTGACGAGGCCCATCACGTCGCCTTCTTCGATCAGCAGGCGCCCTTCGATGAAAGTCTCCGCAGCGCCCAGCCGCGGATCAAGGACGATGTCGCGTGGCACAGCGTCGTCGGTAAAGCGCAGCACAATTTCCGGAAAACCGGGGGCAGGGGTGCCATAGGCGCTGACGCTACCATCGGCAAAGACGATGCCAAGCCTTCCCTGTTTGACGGCGCGGGTCATCAACCGGTCCAGCAGAGGCTTGCTCATAAAGCTCCTTTCGTTGCTTCTGGGTGCTGAGGGGGAACATCATGTCGCAAGCGCAGACCGCGATCACTGGTTCGGGCGTCGAAGCGTTCATCGAAACCGTCGAACCGATGGCGCGGCTGGACGAGGCACGGGCGCCGGATGCCCTGTTCCGGCATGTGACCGGTGAAATGTCGAAGACATGGGACGCTGCGATCATCGGTTACGGCGAATATCGCACCACCGACGAAAGCGGGCGCGACGTGGATTTTAGGCGCAGCGGCTTCAGTCCGAAAAAGGCCAAGCACTCATTTTATCTGCAAAGCGGATATTGCGACGATTTAGCCGCCGCAGACTGGGAAGCGATGCGCCGGCTGTTTCCCTAAATTCCAGCATACCACTGGTAATTGCCGACATCTTCCCAGAAGCCGCCTTTGCCTTGGCCGATGTCGTCAAAACTGGCGACAGCCTCGATGGCCTTTACATATTTGGCGTGTTTGTAACCCAACTGCCGCTCGATCCGCATCCTCAGCGGCGCGCCGTTTTTTTCGGGCAGGGGCTCTGCGTTCAAGGTGTGGGCGATGATGGTCTGGGGGTGATAGGCGTCGACCATGTCGATGCTCTCGTAATAGTCGCGCCCGTAAAGCACATCGGCGCAGCGGAAGATGATGAAGCGTGCTTCCGGCCTCACCTTCGCAGCGTCGAGCAGCGCGGCCAATTGCGGCCCCTGCCATTCGCCGATCGCGCTCCACCCCTCGACGCAATCGTGGCGGGTGATCTGGGTCCGTTGGGGCAGGGCGCGCACATCGGCCATCGACAGGCTGAGCCGATTGTCGACCAGCCCGCGCACCTCCAGCTTCCATTCGGAGAAACCTTTGGCGAGCTGATCCTGATAGAACGGGTCAGCAATCGTCACCGTTCCATTGCCGCGAAACGTCGGCGAGCGTTCGGCGCGCGAATATTCGGGCACGAGGGCTTGCTTGCCCGCCAGCGCGCGGTGGAGGGTTCGGTGCCCATCCTCTGCGGCGTTGAACAGGCTTTGTGCCGCGCCGCTATCCGTGATTTTCGAACAGGCCGACGCGCCCAGCGCCGCGATCCCGGCCAGCAGCGAACGGCGCGGCAGATCAACCATCGGCGTGCGCTCCT
>JBIKSA010000139.1:0-3620 GCA_044348875.1 Erythrobacter sp.
TCGTGGCTGGACTTTGAATTCGACGCCAAGGACATCGTCAACGTCCGCATCGACCGTAAGCGCAAGCTGCCGGTTACGGCGCTGCTCTATTCGCTTGGCCTTGATGCCGAGGATATCCTCCACCACTTCTACAACACCGTGGTGTGGGAACGCGCCAAGGATGGCTGGAAGATCCCGTTCCACGCGGAAGCCTGGCGCAACGCCAAGCCGACCTTCGCGCTGGTTGACGCCGCCACAGGTGAGGAAGTGTTCCCCGCCGGCGCCAAGATCAGCCCGCGTGCCGCCAACAAGGCGGCCAAGGATGGCCTGACCGAACTGCTGCTGCCGACGGAAGAAGTCGTGAGCCGTTATGCCGCCGCCGACATGATCGACGAGAGCACGGGCCGCATCTACATCGAAGCCGGTGACGAACTCACGCTCGAGCATGTCGAGATTCTCGACAAGGCCGGGATCGACCGCCTGCCGCTGCTCGACATCGACGAAATCAACACCGGCCCGTGGATCCGCAACACGCTCAAGGCCGACAAGGCCGAGAACCGTGATGAAGGTCTCGAGGCGATCTACAAGGTCATGCGTCCGGGCGAACCGCCGACGAAGGAAACCGCCGAAGCGCTGTTCGAAGGCCTGTTCTTCGATGCCGAACGCTATGACCTGTCGGCCGTGGGCCGCGTAAAGCTCAACATGCGTCTGAGCCTCGAATGCGAAGATACCGTCACTACGCTGCGCAAGGACGATATCCTTGCAGTGGTGAAGGAGCTGGTCGGCCTGAAGGACGGCAAGGGCGAAGTCGACGACATCGACAACCTCGGCAACCGCCGCGTGCGTTCGGTGGGCGAGCTGCTGGAAAACCAGTACCGCGTCGGCCTGCTCCGCATGGAGCGCGCGGTGAAGGAGCGCATGAGCTCGGTCGACGTCAGCACCGTGATGCCGAACGATCTCATCAACGCGAAGCCCGCTGTGGCCGCGGTGCGCGAGTTCTTCGGTTCCTCGCAGCTGTCGCAGTTCATGGACCAGACCAACCCGCTCTCGGAAGTCACCCACAAGCGCCGCGTTTCGGCCTTGGGCCCGGGCGGTCTGACACGTGAGCGCGCGGGCTTCGAAGTCCGCGACGTTCACCCGACGCACTATGGCCGCATCTGCCCGATTGAAACGCCGGAAGGCCCGAACATCGGTCTGATCAACAGCCTCGCCTCGTTCAGCCGCGTCAACAAGTATGGCTTCATCGAAACCCCGTACCGCAAGGTGATCGACGGCAAGGTGACCACTGACGTGATCTACCTTTCCGCCATGGAAGAGCAGAAGCACACCGTGGCGCAGGCTTCGGCCGAGCTCAATGAAGACGGCTCGTTCGTGGAAGAACTGGTGTCGGCGCGTCACAACGGCGACAACCTGATGGCGCTGCGTGAACACGTGACCCTGATGGACGTCTCGCCCAAGCAGCTGGTTTCGGTCGCTGCTTCGCTGATCCCGTTCCTCGAAAACGATGACGCCAACCGCGCGCTTATGGGCTCGAACATGCAGCGCCAGGCGGTGCCGCTTGTGAGGGCTGAAGCCCCGTGGGTGGGCACCGGCATGGAAGAAACCGTGGCGCGCGATTCGGGTGCTGCGATTGCTGCCCGGCGCGGCGGGATCGTCGATCAGGTCGACGCGACCCGTATCGTGATCCGCGCGATCGGCGATGTCGAGGCTGGCCAGTCGGGCGTGGACATCTACACCCTGCAAAAGTTCCAGCGTTCCAACCAGAACACCTGCATCAACCAGCGTCCGCTGGTGAAGGTGGGTGACGTGATCGAACAGGGCGACATCATTGCCGATGGCCCTTCGACGGATCTGGGCGAGTTGGCGCTGGGCAAGAACAGCCTCGTCGCGTTCATGCCGTGGAATGGCTACAACTACGAAGACTCCATCCTGATCAGCGAGCGCATCGTGAAGGACGACGTTTTCACCTCGATCCACATCGAGGAGTTCGAAGTCATGGCCCGCGACACCAAGCTCGGGCCGGAAGACATCACCCGCGACATCCCCAACGTCGGCGAGGAAGCCCTGCGCAACCTCGACGAGGCGGGCATCGTCTATATTGGTGCTGAAGTGCACCCCGGTGACATTCTGGTCGGCAAGATCACGCCCAAGGGCGAATCCCCGATGACTCCGGAAGAAAAGCTGCTGCGCGCGATCTTCGGCGAAAAGGCGAGTGACGTGCGTGACACTTCGCTGCGTCTGCCGCCGGGCGTTGCGGGCACCATCGTCGAAGTCCGGGTGTTCAACCGCCACGGTATCGAAATCGATGACCGTACCCGTGCGATCCAGAACGAGGAAATCGAACGTCTCCGCAAGGACGCGGCCGATGAACGCAACATCCTCAACCGTGCGACCTACAACCGCCTCAAGGACATGCTGATGGGGCAGACCGCTTCGGCAGCCCCCAAGGGGATCAAGAAGGGCGAGCAAATCACCGACGAGATGCTCGAAGGGATCGACCGCCACGAATGGTTCAAGTTCGCGGTGGCCGATGATGGTCGCCAGACCCAGATCGAGGCGGTGAAGACCCAGTACGACGAAGCCGTCGCGGTGATCGATGCCAAGTTCCACGACCGAAAGGAAAAGCTGGAACGGGGCGATGAACTCGCGCCGGGCGTGCTCAAAATGGTCAAGGTGTTCGTCGCGGTGAAGCGCAAGCTGCAGCCGGGCGACAAGATGGCCGGTCGCCACGGGAACAAGGGTGTGATCAGCCGCATTCTGCCGCAGGAGGACATGCCGTTCCTGGAAGACGGGACGCCGGTCGATCTGGTGCTCAACCCGCTGGGTGTGCCTTCGCGCATGAACGTCGGTCAGATCTTCGAAACGCACCTCGGCTTTGCGGCTCGTGCATTGGGTCACGAGATCAAGGGCAAGCTGGACGAATGGCGTGCTGCCAATCCGAATGCTGCCGAAGACTTCGCCAATGTGGCTCCGCCGGCGGCGGTCGTGGATCGTCTCAAGGACATCTACGGCGAGCAGTATGTCGAGGACTTGGAAAGCCGTTCGACGGCCGACATCGTCGAGTTGGCGGGCAACCTTGCGGCCGGCGTGCCGATGGGGACCCCGGTTTTCGACGGTGCGCGCGAAGCGGACGTTTCGGACATGCTGATCAAGGCCGGGATCGATTCTTCGGGTCAGTCCGTCCTCTATGACGGCCGCACCGGAGAAGCGTTTGACCGCAAGGTGACCGTGGGCATCATCTACATGCTCAAGCTGCACCACTTTGTCGACGACAAGATCCACGCGCGTTCGATCGGGCCATACAGCCTCGTCACCCAGCAGCCGCTGGGCGGTAAGGCGCAATTCGGCGGCCAGCGCTTCGGCGAAATGGAGGTCTGGGCGCTTCAGGCTTACGGCGCGGCCTACACCTTGCAGGAAATGCTGACGGTGAAGTCCGATGACGTGGTCGGACGCACCAAGGTCTATGAAGCGATCGTCAAGGGTGACGATACCTTTGAGGCCGGCATCCCCGAGAGCTTCAACGTGCTCGTCAAGGAAATGCGCTCGCTGGGCCTGAACGTCGAACTGAAGTCGATCCTCGACGAGGACGAAGACCAGACCGACTACAGCGCGATTGCAGCGGAATGAGGCGCGGGGGGGCC
>JBIKSA010000076.1:0-9418 GCA_044348875.1 Erythrobacter sp.
CCTGAAATTCATCCCCCTAAGGGAACACAGTCATGAACGACCTGACCAAATTCACCAACCAGCTGGCGAAGCCCGAAACCTTCGACCAGATCCAGATCGGCATCGCCTCGCCCGAGCGCATTCGCTCGTGGTCCTATGGCGAGATCAAGAAGCCGGAAACCATCAACTATCGCACGTTCAAGCCCGAGCGTGACGGCCTGTTCTGCGCGCGCATCTTCGGCCCTGTGAAGGATTACGAGTGCCTGTGCGGCAAGTACAAGCGCATGAAGTACAAGGGCGTCGTCTGCGAAAAGTGCGGCGTCGAAGTGACGGTGACCAAGGTCCGCCGCGAGCGCATGGGCCACATCGAACTGGCCGCGCCGGTCGCGCACATCTGGTTCCTGAAGTCGCTGCCCTCGCGCATCGGCCTCTTGCTCGACATGCAGCTTAAGCAGCTTGAGCGTGTTCTGTACTTCGAAAGTTACATCGTCACCGAACCCGGTCTGACCCCGCTGGAAAAGTTCCAGCTGATGACCGAAGACGAACTGCTTGAAGCGCAGGACGAATATGGTGAGGACGCCTTCACCGCCGATATCGGGGCGGAAGCGGTCCGCACCATGCTGATGCAGCTCGACCTTGAGGCCGAGCGTGATGCGCTGATGGACGAGTTGGCAACCACCAAGTCGCTGCTCAAGCCCAAGAAGATCATCAAGCGCCTGAAGGTTGTCGAAAGCTTCATCGAATCCGGCAACCGTCCGGAGTGGATGATCCTCGAAGTGATCCCTGTGATCCCGCCCGAGTTGCGCCCGCTTGTGCCGCTCGATGGTGGCCGCTTTGCGACGTCGGATCTCAACGATCTCTATCGCCGCGTCATCAACCGTAACAACCGCCTGAAGCGCCTGATCGAACTGCGCGCGCCGGACATCATCGTCCGTAACGAAAAGCGCATGTTGCAGGAAGCCGTCGACGCTCTGTTCGACAACGGCCGCCGTGGCCGCGTCATCACCGGCGCCAACAAGCGTCCGCTGAAGTCGCTGTCCGACATGCTCAAGGGCAAGCAGGGCCGCTTCCGCCAGAACCTTCTGGGTAAGCGCGTCGACTATTCGGGCCGTTCGGTGATTGTGACCGGTCCTGAGCTGAAGCTGCACCAGTGCGGCCTGCCGAAGAAGATGGCGCTCGAACTGTTCAAGCCGTTCATTTACGCCCGTCTGGATGCGAAGGGTCTTTCGATGACCCTGAAGCAGGCCAAGAAGTGGGTCGAAAAGGAGCGCAAGGAAGTCTGGGACATCCTTGACGAGGTGATCCGCGAACACCCGGTTCTGCTCAACCGCGCGCCGACGCTGCACCGTCTGGGCATTCAGGCGTTCGAACCCGTACTGATCGAAGGCAAGGCGATCCAGCTGCACCCGCTGGTCTGCTCGGCCTTCAACGCCGACTTCGACGGTGACCAGATGGCGGTCCACGTGCCGCTTTCGCTGGAAGCCCAGCTCGAAGCGCGCGTGCTGATGATGTCGACCAACAACATCCTCTCGCCCGCCAACGGCAAGCCCATTATCGTGCCTTCGCAGGACATGGTTCTGGGGATCTACTACCTTTCGATGGAGCGGCAGGAAAAGCACGCCGAGTACATCGAGGAAGCTGACGGCACGAAGATCGAGAAGCTGCCGCGCTTCTCGGACATGGCCGAAGTGCACCAGGCGCTGGAAGTGAAGGCGGTTACGCTGCACACCCGCATCCTCGCCCGCGTTCCGCAAGCCGATGAAGCCGGCGTGGTGAGAATGCAGCGCTTCGTGACCACCCCGGGCCGGATGCTGATCGGCGAATGCCTGCCCAAGAACCACAAGGTTCCCTTCGACATCATCAACCGCCTGCTCACCAAGCGTGAGATCGGTGACGTGATCGATCAGGTCTATCGCCACACCGGCCAGAAGGACACAGTGCTGTTTGCCGACGCCATCATGGCGCTGGGCTTCCGTCACGCGTTCAAGGCGGGCATCAGCTTCGGCAAGGATGACATGATCATTCCTGACGCCAAGGTGAAGCTGGTCGACGAGACCAAAGATCTGGTGGCTGGTTATGAACAGCAATACCAGGACGGTTTGATCACCCAGCAGGAAAAGTACAACAAGGTGATCGACGCTTGGTCAAAGTGCGGTGACATGGTCGCCGACGCGATGATGGCCGAGATCAAGGCACAGCCGATCGACAAGGAAACGGGCAAGGAAGCCCAGATCAATTCGATCTACATGATGAGCCATTCCGGCGCCCGTGGTAGCCCAGCTCAGATGAAGCAGCTCGCCGGGATGCGCGGCCTGATGGCCAAGCCTTCGGGCGAAATCATCGAGACGCCGATCATCTCGAACTTCAAGGAAGGTCTGACCGTTCTTGAATACTTCAACTCGACCCACGGTGCTCGTAAGGGCCTCGCTGACACCGCGTTGAAGACCGCGAACTCGGGTTACCTGACCCGCCGTCTGGTCGACGTGTCTCAGGATTGCGTCATTGTCGAGGAAGATTGCGGCACGCAGAACGCGTTGGAAATGCGCGCCATCGTGCAGGGCGGTTCGGTCATCGCGTCGCTCGGCGAGCGTATTCTGGGCCGCACCGTGGCCGAGGACATCCTCAACGCGGCGACCGGCGAAGTCATCGTTCCGGCGGGGACATTGCTCGACGAAGCGATGGTGAAGGATATCGAGGCGGCTGAAGTCCAGTCGGCCCGCATCCGTTCGCCGCTGATTTGCGAAGCCGAACAGGGTGTTTGCGGCACCTGCTATGGCCGTGACCTTGCGCGCGGTACGCCGGTGAACATCGGTGAAGCTGTGGGCGTCATCGCGGCACAGTCGATCGGTGAACCGGGCACACAGCTTACGATGCGGACCTTCCACATCGGCGGCGCGGCGCAGCTCAACGAAACCTCGCACCTCGAGGCAATTTCGGAAGGCCGCGTCGAGTACCGTGAAATGCAGACCATCTCCGACAAGATGGGCCGCATTCTGAGCTTGTCGCGCAGCGGCGAAATCGCGGTTATCGATGCCGAAGGGCGCGAGCGCGAAATGCACAAGGTGCCCTATGGTACGGTGATCAAGATCAAGGACGGCGATCACGTCAAGATCGGCGATCGTCTGGCCGAATGGGATCCGTTCACTCTGCCGATCATCACTGAACAATCGGGTGTGGTGAAGTATCAGGATCTGGCCGAGGGCATCACGCTCGAGGAACAGATGGACGATGCCACCGGTATCGCCCAGCGCGTGGTGACCGAGAACCGCGCGACGGGTCGCAAGAAGAAGGAAGACCTTCGTCCGCGCCTCACCTTGTTGGGTGATGCTGGCGGGGATACCGAAGCGGCGCGCTATATGCTCGCTCCGGGCACCACCTTGTCGGTCGAGGATGGCCAGACGGTCGAAGCGGGCGACATTCTCGCTCGTGCCAGCCGCGAAGCTGCCAAGACCCGTGACATCACCGGCGGTCTGCCGCGCGTGGCCGAATTGTTCGAGGCGCGGATGCCCAAGGACGTTTCGGTTATCGCCAAGATTTCAGGCCGGATCGAATTCGTCCGCGAATACAAGGCAAAGCGCAAGATCGCGATCATCCCCGAGGAGGGTGATTCCGTCGAGTACCTGATCGCCAAGACCAAGGTGATCGATGTGCAAGAAGGCGATTACGTGAAGAAGGGCGATACCCTTGTTTCCGGATCGCCCAACCCGCACGACATCCTGGAAGTGATGGGCGTGGAAGCGTTGGCCGAATATCTGGTCGACGAAATCCAGGAAGTCTATCGCTTGCAGGGCGTGAAGATCAACGACAAGCACATCGAGGTGATCGTTCGCCAGATGCTGCAAAAGGTCGAGATCACCGATGGCGGGGACACTACTCTGCTGCCGGGGGAACAGGTCGATCTGGCGGAAATGCTGGAGATCAACGGCAAGCTGGCCAAGGGCAAGCAGGGCGCATCGGGTACCCCCGTGTTGCTTGGCATCACCAAGGCTTCGCTGCAAACCCGCAGCTTCATCTCGGCCGCTTCGTTCCAGGAAACCACCCGCGTGCTGACGCAGGCGGCAGTGGAAGGGAAGAAGGACACGCTGATCGGTCTGAAGGAAAACGTGATCGTTGGTCGCCTCATCCCCGCCGGTACCGGTGCGGGCATGAACCGCCTGCGCGTTACTGCCAACAGCCGCGACGCTGCGCTGAAGGCGGCGTGGAAGAAGCAGCAGGATTCGCTCGTAGCGACCGGTCAGCGTGAAGTTGAGCCGGCTGCTGATGCGATCGGTTCGGAAGAGAAGATGAAGGCCGCAATGGCTGCCATGGCGGCCTCTGCCCCCGCGGCTGACATGGAAGACTCCGGCGAGGAATAAGTCCTCGTTCGAATTTTGTGGCAAGACATCGCCCCGCCGGAGCCCAGCGCTCCGGCGGGGCTTTTCTTTGGATGTCCGCGAGGACGCTCTAAATGGTATTGCAAATCATTAGCATAAATGCCAGATCGAAGCTTCACATTTCCGTCTGCCCCAAGCGAGGTTCCATGTCCCGGCACCACACACCCTCAGCCACGACCCGAAGCATCATCGCGGCGCTCGCCGCACCGCCGCGGATCGAAGCATTGGGGCCGATTGGCCGTCGCTTTCTCCACGCGCTCCGTCTGATTGCCTTGCATGAGCGCTTAGGGCGCGATCCGGTACCGGAACTCGCCATGCGGCTCGGAAGTATCGACATTGCCGCCAAGGCGCTGATCCTAGCGCAGACCATCGCCGCAAGCTGGCCGGAGAACATCACCGTCTCGCGCTTCTGCTGCCGCCTGCTCAGCCATGACGAGGCAACGATCGGCGCCTTCGTCGATGCCGCCGCACAGGCCGATCGCATCCGCTTCGAGGCTGTGCTGCACGGTCTGATCCGTGCAGATAGGATGCCGCATCTGTGGGAAGGCGCGCTGGCGCTCACCGCTGCGGAGCTGCGCAGCCTGTGAGCGCTTGCGGGCGCGCCTCGCGCACTCTACCGCTCGCGATCATGAACACCTCGCCTTCGATCACCCGCTTCGCCCCCTCGCCCACCGGCCGGCTCCATGTCGGCAATATTCGCACCGCGCTGCACAACTGGATGCTGGCGCGGCAGGCTGGCGGGACCTTCATTCTGCGGATAGATGACACCGACGCAGAACGAAGCCGTGAGGATTACGTTGATGCGATCCGGGCTGATCTGGCGTGGCTGGGCTTGGATTGGGATCGTGAGGAGCGCCAATCGGCCCGGCTCGATCGTTACGAAGCCGCCTTCGGCTTGCTCCGTGACGCTGGCCGCGTTTACCCTTGCTACGAAACGGCACAGGAGCTTGACGTCAAACGCAAGATCCAGCTCTCGCGTGGCCTGCCGCCGATCTATGATCGCGGCGCGCTCAAGCTGACGGAGGCCGAACGTGCGGCCAAGCAGGCTGACGGCACCGCCCCGCACTGGCGCTTTTTGCTCGACCAAGACGAGCCGATCCAGTGGGAGGACGGCATCCGCGGAGTTCAGAAATTCGATGCCGCTCAGCTGTCTGATCCGGTAATCCGCAGGGCTGACGGATCATGGCTCTACATGATGCCTAGTGCCGTCGACGACATCGACATGAAGGTGACACAGGTGCTGCGCGGGGAAGATCATGTTTCCAACACTGCCGTGCAAATACAGATATTTACCGCACTTTATGCTGCGGGCTTCGGTCCAGGCGATGGTGCAGCAAAAACGATCCCCGCCTTTGCCCATGAGGCGCTATTAGTAGGGCGTGAAGGCAAGCTTTCGAAGCGCCTCGGTTCGCTCGGCTGCGATGCCTTTCGTGAGCGGGGGGTCGAGCCCGAGGCGATCATTGCTTTGCTCGCGCGGCTCGGAACGTCGCAGCCGGTTGAGCCGATTGCGGATCGATCGGCGCTCGTCGCCAGCTTCGATCTATCGACCTTCGGGCGCGCGCCGGCAAAATTTGATGAGGACGATCTGGAACGGCTTAACGCCGGGATCGTCCATGAGCTTTCCTATGACGCCGTGGCGGCGCGGCTGCCCGCGGGAATGGATGCTGCCGGTTGGCAAGCGATCCGTCCCAATATCGCCAAGATCGAAGATGCGGCGCAATGGTGGCAGCTTGTGACTGGGCCCATTGAGCAACCGGTGTTCGCCCCTGAAGATAGGCAGTTTCTTGTTGAAGCCCAGCAAAGGCTGGAGTGGAGCGAAGATCCTTGGGGTGCGCTGACCGCAGCCCTCAAGGAAACGACCGGACGTAAGGGGCGGGCGCTGTTCCTGCCGCTGCGTCAGGCTCTTACCGGCATGGATCATGGCCCGGATATGGGCGAGCTCCTGCCCCTTATCGGCGAAGCAGAAGTGCGCGCACGACTATCCCGGGCTGCGGCCTGAATTGCACCGGAATAGGTTCTGAGCCTCGCACCTCGTCCACTGACGCGGTCATACTGCGTTAGCAATGCGCCATACAGCATGGTCGTCGGGTCAGTGGTGTAGCAGCCAGGGACGGCGGGCATAGCGAAACACGAGGCCGGCAAATGCCGTGGCAGCACGTAATCCGCTGGGAACCTACGACTAAGTTAGTGAAGCTTTGAAGCTTCTTGGTATGCCCTTGCAACCTGCTGCAAAAGCATACCTGGTGCCCAGAAGAGGACTCGAACCTCCACGCCCTTGCGAGCGCCAGCACCTGAAGCTGGTGCGTCTACCAATTCCGCCATCTGGGCACGGGATCTTCCGGTCATCGCTGCCGGGAGACTGGGTAGGCGCGGGCCATTAGCGAAGGGTTGGGGGTGCTGTCAATGCAAACCTCGATAACGCCCGCGATCTTCGTGTTTCACGTGAAACAGCGCTCCAGTGGGGTGTCTGGCAAGCACCTGGACGGGGTCTAGCACAGCCTGGGCGGGGGCTGGAGCGTCCCTGCGGCCCATCAGCGCCGGGGCTGGCGTTATACGCCGCCCACCATCCCCCCCTTGCCTCTGCGCGCCGCTTGTCGCAAAGCGCGTCGCACCCCTCAGGCAGCCACCACGAGCGAGCACCCCCCCAGATGCCTTCCTCCTCCCCCTCTCCGCTTTCCGGCCAGTTGGTCACGATTTTCGGCGGCACCGGTTACCTTGGCCATTACGTCGCGCAGAGCCTTCTTGCCCGCGGCGCGCGGGTCCGGCTGGCAAGCCGCGCGCCGGGCAAGGCGCAAAGCCTCAAGCCGCTCGCCAATCTTGGCCAGCTCCAGCTTATGCCGTGCGACATCACCCGCGAGGAGCACCTCGCCGCCGCGCTGGACGGAGCGAGCCATGTGGTCAATCTGGTCGGCGCGTTCAGCGGCGATCTGGAAAAGCTGATGGGCGAGGCGCCCGGCGCCATCGCCCGCCTTGCCGCAGCCAGCGGCGTGCGCTCCTTCGTTCATGTCAGCGCCATCGGCGCCGATGCCGCGTCGCCCACCGCCTATGCGCGCGGCAAGGCGCTGGGGGAGCAGCGGGTTCTGGCCGCCTTCCCCACTGCAACCGTCCTGCGCCCGTCGATCATCTTCGGGAAAGACGACCAGTTCATCAACCTGTTTGCCGGCATGATCGAGATGCTGCCCGTCCTCCCCGTGTTCGGGCCGGAGGCGAAGCTGCAATTGGTCTATGCCGATGATGTGGCCGATGCGGTGACAGCGGCGCTGGAACATCCGGAGCGGCACGGCGGCAAAACCTTTGAACTGGGCGGGCCGGAACAGCTCAGCATGATGGAAATCCACCAGCGTATCGCGGCAGCGCAGGGACGCAAGCGCACCTTCCTCGCCGTGCCGGATGGCATCAGCGCCGCCTTTGCTGCCATGCCGCTCACCCCGATGAGCCGTGACCAATGGACGCTGCTGAAGCCCGGCAGCACGGTTGCGCCGGGCGCGCTGGGCCTCGCCGATCTGGGGATCGAGGCCAAGCCGTTGGGCCTGTTCCTCGACAAGTGGATGCTGCGGTATCGCAAGCACGGCCGCTTCGGCGCGGCGAACGAGCGGGCCAAAGCGCGCAAGGGCTGATCGGGAGCCACAGCCCATCGCGTTTCAAGATCCTTTGGAAAGGACACCGACTGGCAGCTTCGTGGCATTCGCTACTGAAAGCGGCCATTGCGCTAGCGACCCCGATGCGGTCATTTCCTGCGTCAATTTTGACCTGCGGCTTTTGGGACTCCAGCGGGCTATCTGGTTTGTAACGTCTGAAGCGCCGATTTGTCGTTCCTTGCAGCGATTTCAGCAGGGGTCGATCTGTTTTCCGCGAGCTTAGTGCGGGTACCGATCCGCTTGCATCGCAAGCGCCGCTCTAGGTTACTGTTTTAGCGGGCATTCCGAACCGCCGGATGCTTCCACCCAGCTTGAAAACGATCTAGCGCACAAGACTTTTCTGATGATCAGATGGCGGCCAGCCTGTTCCCATCGAAGGCGAGGTTCTTTCGGGGCATTCAGGCTAGCAGAAATTCGTTTCCGGCAGAATGTAAGGTTTTCCCGTGGGGAACGACTGTTAGGCCTCAACAGGAGGCTTCTATGCAGAAATGGGTTTGGGCATACATCGCAGGGTTTGTCGCGCTTACTGGCGCGGACTACATATCCACGATCCTTGGTATCGCTGAAGGCGCGAGCGAATTCAACCATACGATGGCAGATGGCGATGGTGGCCTCAGGACCGCGCGCTTTCTTGCGGTAAACGCTGCCATGCTCGCATTTACCTGCTTCATGCTATCATGGGCGTGGCGCAATCACGCGCGCATCGACCAACGCTATATCACCCGCCCAGAAAGGGCGATGTTCAACTGGATCTACCTTAATCCATTTTCAGAGCGGAATGTGCCAAAGTCTGCTTTCCACTACCTTGCTCTGGCCCCCGGGATGCTGCTCTTCAAGGCTTTCGCGTCCTTCAATAACGGCCTAATCAGCTTCGGGCTGCCTGATCTGGTGACGCCGATTGCATCCACCATTTCCACCTTCGCTCAGGGGGGGCTTGCCTACTGGCTCCTGATTTTCCTCCTGTTCTTGCCGATTTGGTGGCTCTCTCTTCGGATAGCTGCGTCCTTCCTTGGTGCTAGCCGCGAGCGAGCCAAACAATTTTCCCGCGCGGTGATGTGACAACAGGTGACATCTGAGGTCTTCGACAACGCGCTCACCGAGCATGCAGCTATGATCGACCGGATCATTGCTGGAATGGAGAGCAATCCAGCGTCTCGCGATGACCTCAGGCAAGAGGTGGCGATCGCACTCTGGTGCGCAGCGCCATCCTGGCGCCAAGACTGCTCTTTGCGGACTTTCGTGGCGCGGGTGACGCATAATGTGTGCGTGAGCCATGTGCGGCGGGCCATCCGCGTGCCAAAGCACGACGCGCTCTCGGATACGGTCCAGGATGAAGCCGAGATGGCTGATGACGCGCTAGCTCGCGCAGATCTTGGCCGACGCTTGCAGGTTGCGGTGTCTCGTTTGCCAGATGGCTTGCGGAAAGTG
>JBIKSA010000140.1:0-3615 GCA_044348875.1 Erythrobacter sp.
CAATGCCTTCGAGCAGCACCTTAAGGTAGAGCCCGGTGCCGCCAACCAGAATCGGCACCGCGTCGGCGGCATGGCAGGCGGCAATCTCAGCCTTGGCACGTGCAGCCCATGCGGCGGCTGAACACGCCTGCGCACCGTCCCATGCACCGAACAGCCGGTGTTCGATCCCCGCCATTTCCTCGACCGAAGGGCGCGCGGAGAGCACCTGCAGGTCGGCATAGACCTGCGCGCTATCAGCGTTGATGATCACAGCTTTCCGCCCGCTTTGAGCGAGGTGTTGTGCCAGCGCGATTCCAATCGCGCTCTTGCCGCTGGCGGTCGGCCCTGCGATGAGCGCGAGCGGCAATTCAGGAGATACGGACATGCTCATTGCGCGGCTGATAGCAGAGACGGGCGAATGTGAAACGCGTCTCGATGCGTTGTCGTCTGCCTTGGCGGAAGCGGGCGCGCCGCTGCTCGCGGCGGCCATGCCGCAAGCGGAGGGCGACGTGCTGGAACTGCGCTTCGATGCGGGAGAGCCGGCGGCGGTGCTGACGGCGATCGATGCGGTGTTCCAGCCCGCCGATATGCTGGTGGCGCGCGGTGCCATCGCATTGCCGCGGCTGTTTGTGTCGGACATGGATTCGACCATGATCGGTCAGGAGTGCATCGATGAACTGGCCGACTACGCCGGATTGAAGCCGCAGATTGCCGCAATAACCGAGCGGGCGATGCAGGGCGAACTCGATTTCGAGGCCGCATTGCGCGAACGTGTGGCGCTGCTTGCGGGGCTAGATGAAGGCGCGATCCACGCCTGTCTGACTGATCGCATTACCGCCATGCCCGGCGCTAAGACGCTGGTGGCGACTTTGGCGGCGCTCGGCGCGCGCACCGTGCTGGTTACCGGCGGGTTTCATCACTTCGCCGATCCGGTAGCCCATCAGCTTGGCTTTCATCGGGTGGTTGGCAATCGGCTTGCAGTCGAAGGCCGCAAACTTACCGGCGGGTTGATTGGCCCGATCACGGACAGCGCGGTTAAGGCCGCAGTGCTCCAGGACGAATTGGCGCTTTTGGGGAAGGGCGCGCATAGCCTTGCCACCGGTGACGGTGCCAATGACATTCCGATGATCGAAGCGGCCACTTACGGCTTTGCCTACCGCGCCAAGCCCAAGGCCCGCGCGGCGGCGAATGGGCGGATCGACGCGGGCGATTTGACCGCTGTCCTGACTTTGTTGGGCGTGCCAAAAGACCAGTGGCGCGATGTTTGACCGGATCGGTTGTGCGTGTCCGCAGCAAAAAAGAGTTTTGATTGGCGAACCGAATCGGCTATTAACATTCATGTAAGCAAGTGGGGCTAAAGCAAGCCCGCCTTGAAGGATGACGCTGACATGACCCGATCAGACATTGAAGCCTGCAGCCAGATGTTTTCCGCCGACGGCACCGTGCTGCGGCATCCCGATCGTCCCGAGGCGCGCTATCGCCCGCTGCGCGCGGTGCGCAATTTCCAGGCGCTGATCAAGGACAAGGATGACACCGCGCTGGTGTTCAACATCTTCGAATCGCTTCCCTCGTCCGGTTTCATGGATCGGGTTCGCGATCTTGCCTTGTCTGAGCGGGGCGAGTTCCTGCGCCAGTCTGAGCGTGAGCTTCCCACCATTCTCGATGATCACGCCGCGCTGCGCCGCACGCCCAAGGGTTCGGTTGCACACGCCTATTGCGATTTCATGGAGGAGGCCGGGTTCACGGCGGCAGGTCTGGTGGCCGAATCCGAACGGAACGGACGCGCGCGCTTTCCCGATTTGGTCGAATGGTACATCAACCGGTCACGCGATACGCATGATCTATTCCACGTGCTCACCGGCTATGGCCGCGATGCGCTGGGCGAACAATGCGTGCTGCTGTTCACGCACGGCCAGTCGCCCAGCCACGGTCACCTGCTGATCGGTTACGCCGGCGCGGCGCAAATCAAGAAGCTGATCAAGGGCAGTGCGGCGCCGATTTTCGGTGCAGTACGGCAGGCGCATCGTACCGGGCAGGGCACGCCTCAGCTGATCGCGCAGCCGATCCGGCAATTGCTGGAACGCCCGCTTGCTGACGTGCGCGCCGAACTGCGCATTCCCGAACCGGCGGTATACCGCGAATGCCACCGCATCTGGCAGGCCGAAGGTGTCGATCCCTTCGATCTGTTGGCCAAGGCCGAACCCCGGCCCGAACTGCTCGCCGCCTGAGGCGGGCGGGCCCGAAACTGCCGGGCACCGCGCCTGCGTTAGCCTTCCATCCAGTCTGCAAAGAACCGCTGATTCGCAGCCCGCAATTCGCTGAGCGGCACGCCTAGCACGGCATCGCCGCCAACCGTTCCGATCCGCTGGAAGCCGATCTGCGCCGTCTCGTCGTTCTGCGTGCCCTTGGCGAGCGCCGCGTTGAGCGCCGCCACATCGGGAACGGTGACCAGATAGCGGCCCTGATCCTCGCCGAACCACCATTGCGCCGGTGTGTAATCGGAGTTGCCGCCCAGATCAGCCTCGGCCCCTATGCCGCCCGCCAGAGCCATTTCCGCCAGTGCCACGGCAAGACCGCCGTCGGATAGATCATGAACGGCATTGACCAGCCCATCGGCGATCAGCTCGTGGATGATGGCGCCGGCGTTGCGTTCAACCGTCAGATCGGTCGGCGGAGTGCGTCCGGCCTCCATGCCCTTGATCAGGCGCAGCCACAGCGACTGGCCAAGGTGTGATCGGGTTGGGTCAGGCTTGGCCCAGAACTCCGGCCCGACCAGGTAGATCGCATCGCCTGCCTGCTTGAAGTGCATGGTCATCATCTTCGACAGATCGTTGATGATGCCAACGCCGCCAATCGCCGGAGTGGGCAGGATCGCGCTGCCGCCGCCAGTCGCCTTGCTTTCATTATAAAGGCTGACATTGCCCGAAACGATCGGGAAATCGAGCGCGCGGCAAGCATCAGCCATGCCTTCGAGGGCGTGGACGATCTGCGCCATGATCTCGGGACGCTGCGGGTTGGCGAAGTTGAGGCAGTTGGTCACCGCCAGCGGACGGGCACCGACAGCGCACAGGTTGCGGTAGGCCTCTGCGATGGCCTGCTTGCCGCCCTCGTACGGGTCGGCGAACACGTAGCGCGGGGTGCAGTCCGTGGTGATGGCGAGCGCCTTGCCTGTTCCATGCACCCGCACAACCCCTGCGTCACCGCCGGTCTGGAGCGTATCTGCGCCGACCTGCGAATCGTACTGTTCCGCAATCCAGCGGCGCGATGCGAGGTCGGATGAGCCCATCATGGTGAGCAGATCAGCGGCAATGTCATCGCTGGCAGGCACTTCGGCGAGTGGCTTTACGCCTGCCCACGTCTTGTATTCTTCCTTCGAAATGTAGGGCCGGTCGTACAGCGGGGCTTCGTCCGCCAGCGGGGCCAGCGGAATGTCGCAGACGACCTCCCCATTGAATTCCAGAACCATGTGGCCGGTATCGGTCACTTCACCGATCACCGCGAAATCCAGTTCCCACTTGCGGAAGATCGCTTCGGCCATGGCTTCCTTGCCAGGCTGCAAGACCATGAGCATCCGCTCCTGGCTTTCAGACAGCATCATTTCGTACGGCGTCATGCCTGTTTCGCGGCACGGAACCT
>JBIKSA010000020.1:0-37826 GCA_044348875.1 Erythrobacter sp.
AGAACAGTGTCAGATTTGAGGGATTTGCGGCAGGTACACGCCAAACAAAAAAAATAAGGCGCCGAAAGGCGCCTATTTCTTAGTGAATGTTGGTGAAGGTTACCCCTGCCCTGCGCAGTTTGGTATAGGCTGAACGTACCGTAACATCATCGAATTCATCAGCCATCTCGATGATGATGTATTCAATCGTTTCCTTTGCCTCACCAGCCTTGATCAGCTGCTCAAATCCGAACGAAGTCTCGACCTTCTTAGCGAGATTGATCACCGTTTGCCTGACCCCGTTACGTGCCACAGCACCACGAAGGCGTTGAGCTAAAGTCTTGCGATCATTCTTGTTCGTCAACACCTGCTCATACCTGCGAAGGCACTCGAGGAACCGACGATCAAGGACGGTATCCTGAAAACCAATGAAAGTGGCGAGATGGCGTTCGGCTCGGACGACCATGTCGGCGTTCCCCTCCCGCTTAGCATTTTTGATGATCGTACGGATCTTGCCCAGGTCCGTTTCCAGCTCGACGGCTTTCTTCACGTTCCCACGCTTAACCGAACCGATGTCCGCATTTACATTCGTCGTAAGCATCTGCGTTTCCTTCCTTTGCTGTCTATGTCTCCCTTATATCAAGTCGGCATATATTAATCTGTACGCCCCCATTTGGTGACTCATAGTTGTTATGATTTTTTTGCATGGCGCCCTGATTGCACAAAAAAAGGGGGGCGCCCAAAGGACGCCCCCTGTCATTCTCAATCGCTGCCGCTAACCGCTGCGCAAAGCTGCGCCGCCCGGCAAGGACGTTACCCTGTCGCGGTCGCGGCGCAGATGATATTGGCGATGCGTTGACTGGCTTTGCCGTCACCATAGGGATTGTGCGCGAAGGCCATCTCCCGATAGGCTGACGGATTATCCAGAAGGCGAGCCGTTTCTGTCACGATTGCAGCGGCATCTGCCCCGACAAGCTTGGCGGTTCCGGCTGCTACGCCCTCGGGTCTTTCGGTCGTATCGCGCATGACCAGCACCGGTTTACCGAGGCTGGGCGCTTCTTCCTGTATTCCTCCGGAATCGGTGAGCACAACATCGCTTGCCGCCATCATTGCTACGAAATCGAGATAATCGAGAGGGTCGATCAGGGCAATATTGTCATATCCGGCAAGTGCAGGCCGCATGACCCCTGCGACATGGGGATTGGGATGTAGCGGGTAGATAATCGCCACGTCGTCGCGCGACGCCAGTTCTTGTAAAGCCTTCGCAATTTGTTCCATGCCCGGACCGAAGTTCTCACGCCGATGCGCTGTCACTGCGATAATCCGCTTCCCCGCGAACCGCGCCCTCAGCGGCGCTATGGCAGGCGCCAGACTGGGATCGGCGGCGATCCTGGCCTGTGCATAATGCAGCGCATCGATGACCGTGTTCCCCGTCACGTGGATCGAACGTTCGTCAACATTTTCAGTGCGTAAGGCTGTTGCTGCTGTTGGGGTCGGGGCGAAGTGCAGATCGGAAACCACCCCGGTCACCTTGCGATTCACTTCTTCGGGCCAAGGCGAATAGATGTTGCCGCTGCGCAGGCCCGCTTCCACGTGACCCACAGGAATCCGCCGGAAATAGCACGCCAGGGTCGCCATCATGGTGGTCAGTGTGTCGCCATGAACGAGCACCCTATCTGGGCGGAGGGTGTCCAAAGCCTCACCAAAACGTGTCAGGATGCGGGCGGAAAGTGCGTCCAAAGACTGGTTAGGCTGCATCAAGTCGAGGTCTAGGTCAGGTCTAAGCCCGGCTAAAGCGAGCACAGAATCGAGCAGTTCACGGTGTTGTGCCGTCACCACCACCTTCACGTCGAAAAGCCCCGTGTCGCGCAAGGCGAAGACCATCGGGAACATCTTGATCGCTTCTGGCCGGGTGCCGAAGGTCACCACGATGCGAGACTTGCCCGGCACGCTTTCGTCCGCCGCGCTCATCGCCGCAGCATGCCCCGCGCATCATAGACCAGTTTGCCGGCGAGGTCGTCCGAGCCAAGGTGCTTGAAGGCGGTATGATCAACCAACACAACGACGATTGCCGCTTCCCGTAGCGCGGGATTGAGCGACACCAGTTCAGCACCACTTCCGGCAAAGGCTGCGGGCAGCTCTTCGGTGAAGGGTTCGACGATCAGAATGCGATTGCCGTGGGTGCGGGCCAGCGCCTCGGCGATTTCAAGCGCGGGGCTTTCGCGGAAGTCGTCGATGTCGGGCTTGAACGCCAGACCGAGCAGCGCGACCTTGCCATCGGGCGCAGCATCCAGCAGCGCGCGGACCTTGCTTTCGGTGTAATGCGCCTTGTTGTCGTTGACTTCACGTGCCGTGCGCACCAGCCGCGCTGTCTCGGGCGCGCCCGCCACCAGAAACCACGGATCGACCGCAATGCAGTGGCCGCCCACGCCGGGGCCGGGTTGAAGGATATTGACGCGCGGGTGGCGGTTGGCGAGGCGGATCACATCCCAAACATCAACGCCGATGGTGTCGGCGATCATTGAAAGTTCGTTCGCGAACGCGATGTTTACGTCGCGGAAGCTGTTTTCGACCAGCTTGACCGTTTCGGCCACGCGCGCTGTTGTATACAGGCAGTCGCCCTTCACGAAGCTGGTGTAGAGGACAGCCGCCCGCTCGGCGCAGGCTGCGGTCACGCCTCCGATCACGCGGTCATTATTGACGAGTTCGTTGACGATTCGGCCCGGCAGCACACGTTCGGGGCAATAGGCCAGTGCAATGTCGGCTTCTTCGGCGCTGCCGTCGCGCGGCACGACGATATCGGGGCGCAATTCGGCAATGATTTCAGCGACCCGTTCGGTCGTGCCGACGGGCGACGTACTCTCCACGATAACGCAGGCGCCAGGCATGATCTTGGGCGCGATTGCACGCGCTGCGGCTTCGACATAGCTGATGTCGGGCGTTTTGCCTTCGCCCAGCGGCGTGGGCACTGCGATCAAGTAGAAGCTTGCCGTCGGCACCTCGGTCGATGCGACCAGGTTCTGCGCGGTGATGGCTTCTTGCACCAGCTTGTCGAGGTCGCGTTCCTCGATGTGCACGCCGCCCGCGTTGACCGTGTCAACGACCCTGCGCGACACGTCGACCCCGCAAACGCTCCATCCATAGGACGCAAGCAGCGCCGCAGTCGGCAAGCCGATGTAGCCGAGACCGATCACGGCAACCTGATGTTCTGGCGCGAGGTTCGGGGCGACGCTTTGCGGCATGGTTTGATTCTTCATGGTTCTCTTTTAAACAAAATGAGTTGAGAACGCCTTTATGCAGCTCGCGCTAAGTCACTCCGGCCCCGACGGGCACGATTGGCTCGTCGGGCTATCTGCCCTGACCGTTCCGATAGGGTTGCTGCCAGTCATCAGTGACCGGACCAGCATCACGGCATAGGCCGCATTGGTCCGGGTATAGCGGCCCAGCATTTTGCGCGGCTCCTGCAAAAGGCGATGGAACCATTCGAGGCCAATTTCCTGCATCCACAACGGCGCGCGCGTGACGACCCCGGCCAGGACATCGACCGATCCGCCGACGCCCATAACAAACGGCACGCCCAGTTCTGCTGCATGGGCGTTGAGAAACCGTTCCTTGTGCGGCGAAGGCATCGCCACGAACAGACAATCAGCACCTGATAGAGCGATCTGCCTGACCACTTCGGGCCAGTCTTCGGCCTTGAAATAGCCGTTGCGCGAACCAGCGAAGGCAAGGCCGGGGTAGAGGCGGCGGGCTTCCTCCATCGCGCGGTCCAGATGGGCCTGCTTGGCACCCAGAATGAAAGGCCGACGGCCAGTCCGGGCGCAATGATCGAGCAGGGCGTAGAACAGATCGATCCCTGCCACGCGCTCGACAGCCTTTCGGCCGAACAGTGACAGGCCATAGATTATGCCCATGCCGTCAACACTCACGATGTCACTGCTGTTCACGTCAAGCGCGAGTTCGGCATTGTCCGTGAGGTTCACAAGCTTGGCAACGTTTAGAGCCGTGTGCCTGACGGGCTGACGCGTTTCCATCGCATGTTCGGCGATGGCGATAACCTGAGCTTGTGACAATAGATCCATATTGACGCCAAAAAAGGTGAGCCGCGCTTGCTCACCAGACATTGCTCGAATCCCAAAGTTTCCAAGCAGAGTCAGCGCGATCTTTCATCCCCAGCGTCTCTCGCAATTGCCCGACCATCGTGTGCGGAGTCTGCTGCACCGATGGCTATGATCCATTTTGGATATACATTCCTGCGGGGCTATGTATACTCCGACGGCGGCCTGCAAGCGCAAAATCTGACGATTAAGCCGTTGCCTAATCATCATTCCCATTCTTTGCGCGTAGCGATCGCGTCAGGCCTGTTCGTGTATTTGGACGCCAAGGATTTGAGGCAACGCGACGTAAGCAGATGCCTTCAGGATAGCGCCCCCAGCACCTTATGCGTGAATTCGCGGCGGCAGATCAAAAGATCAGGCGTGAAGGTGTCGGAACGGTTGTAGACAAGCGGGCTGCCATCTATGCGCGACGCGTGGAGGCCATGGGCCAACGCGACAGCCGCCGGCGCGCAATTGTCCCACTCATATTGCCCGCCGGAGTGCAGATAGACCTCGGCCTCGCCCCGTACCACCGCCATCGCTTTTGCTCCGGCGCTGCCCATTGGGATCAATTCTCCGCCGAGCGCCGCGGCCACGGCCTCGGCTTCGCGTGCGGGGCGGGTGCGGCTGACCAGGAAGCGCGGGCGCTCTGCTATCGGGCCCGGAAGGGCCGGCCTGTCGGATCGCAGCACGATGCCGCCATCCAGCCCAGGCAGAGCGACGGCCCCGATGCTGGCAGCGCCGTCCACGGCAAGCGCGACGTGCACCGCCCAATCTTCGCGACCTTCGCTGTATTCGCGCGTGCCATCGACCGGATCGACGATCCACACACGCCGTTTGCCAAGGCGGGCGGGATTGTCCCTCTCCTCTTCGGAAAGCAGGCCATCTTCGGGGCGGGCAGCGCGCAATGCATCGCACAGGAAACGGTTGGCGGCGGCATCGCCCGCCTCGCCAAGCGCCTTTCCGGTCAGGCCTGAACCTGTCCGCACCTCCAGCAGCAGGCGCCCGGCTTGCTCGGCAAGCTGCGCTGCCAGTTCGCCATCGGTAAGGTTGGCCAAGCTCATTTGAGCGGCAGGATCTGCTGGATGATGAAGCGGGCTGCCTCTTCAGGGGTCATATCGACGGTGTTCACGCGGATCTCGGGGTTTTCGGGGGGTTCATAGGGGCTGTCGATCCCGGTGAAGTTCTTGAGCTGGCCGGAACGTGCCTTCTTGTACAGTCCCTTCACATCGCGGCCCTCGGCAACGCTGAGCGGCGTGTCGACGAAGATTTCGATGAACTCGCCGTCCTGCAACATCTCGCGCACCATCTGCCGCTCGGCCCGGAAGGGCGAGATGAAGGCGGTGAGCACGATCAGACCTGCGTCCGCCATCAGCTTTGCCACCTCGCCCACCCGGCGGATGTTCTCGATCCGGTCGGCCTCAGTGAAGCCGAGGTCGCGGTTGAGGCCGTGGCGCACATTGTCCCCATCCAGCAGGAAGGTGTGGCGGTTCATCACGAACAGCTGCTTTTCGACTTCGTTGGCGATGGTCGATTTGCCGCTGCCCGACAGGCCCGTGAACCACAGCACCTTGGGCCGCTGGTTCTTCATTCCCGCGTGATCGTCGCGGGTTATGCTGACCGGCTGCCAGTGGACGTTCTCGGCGCGGCGCAGGGAGAATTCGATCATCCCCGCCGCGACGGTCGCATTGGTGAACTTGTCGATGAGGATGAACCCGCCGAGTTGGCGGCTGGTCGCATAGGGTTCAAAAGCGATCGGGCGGTCGGTCGCAAATTCGGCCACGCCAATGCCATTGAGGCCGAGCGTTTTGGCCGCCAGATGATCGAGGCTGTTCACGTCGATCTCGTATTTGGGCGGCTGGACCGTGGCGGTCACCATCTGCGTGCCGAGCTTCAGCCAGTAACCGCGCCCGGGCTTCATCACCTCTTCGTCCATCCACACGAAGGTCGCGCAGAACTGGTCGGATGCCTGCGGCGGATCGCCCGCAGCCGCGATCAGATCACCCCGGCTGCAATCGACCTCGTCGGCAAGGGTGAGGGTGACGGATTGACCCGCTACCCCTTCGTCCAGATCGCCGGCAAAGCTGACGATCCGCGCGACTGTGCTGGTTTTGCCAGAAGGCACGATCCGCACCGCATCGCCTGGCCTTATCGTGCCGTTGGCAATCTGTCCGGCAAACCCGCGGAAGTCGAGATTGGGGCGGTTGACCCACTGAACCGGCATCCGGAACGGTTGCCCTTGTGCTGCGGCGGCATCAACTTCGACGCTTTCCAGATGGGCGATCAGCGCGGGGCCGGTATACCACGGGGTATTGGCGGACAGCGCGGTGATGTTGTCGCCCTTGAAGCCCGAAATCGGGATGGCGGTAAACTGCTCGATCCCGATGCTGGTCGCAAAGGCCCGATAGTCCGCCACGATGCTGTCGAAGGTCGCCTGATCATAGCCGACCAGATCCATCTTGTTCACCGCCAGCACCACGTGCCGGATGCCGAGCAGGTGGACGAGGTACGAATGCCGCCGCGTCTGTTGCAGCACGCCCTTGCGCGCATCGATCAGGATCACTGCCAGATCAGCGGTCGACGCACCCGTCACCATGTTGCGGGTGTATTGTTCGTGCCCCGGCGTATCGGCGACGATGAACTTGCGTTTTTCGGTGGTGAAGAACCGGTAGGCGACGTCGATGGTGATGCCCTGCTCGCGTTCGGCGGCGAGGCCATCGACCAGTAGCGCGAAGTCGATTTCCTCGCCTTGGGTGCCGTGCTTGGCGCTGTCGCTTTGCAGCGCGGTAAGCTGATCCTCGAAGATCATCTTGGAATCATAGAGCAGCCGCCCGATCAGCGTGGACTTGCCGTCATCCACGCTGCCGCAGGTGATGAAGCGCAGCAGGCTCTTGTGCTGATGCGCGTCCAGATAGGCGTCGATATCCTCGGCGATGAGCGCGTCGGTCTGGAAGGAGGACTGGTCGTTCATCAGAAGTACCCTTCCGCCTTCTTGTCTTCCATGCTCGCCGACTGTCCTTTGTCGATCGCGCGGCCCTGCCGTTCCGATCCCGTGGCGAGCAGCATTTCCTGGATGATGTCGTTCATTTCCGTCGCCTCGCTCACGGTCGCGCCGGTGAGCGGGTAGCAGCCCAGCGTGCGGAAGCGGACCGGGCGGGTCACAGGCTCTTCGCCGGGCTCGAGCCGGAAGCGGTCGTCATCGACCACCAGCAGCATTCCGTCACGCTCCACCGTAGGGCGCGGTTTGGAGAAATACAGCGGCACGATGTCGATGTTTTCCAGCGCGATATACTGCCAGATATCCAGTTCGGTCCAGTTCGAGATCGGGAAGACACGGATGCTCTCGCCCTTGGCCTTTTTGGCGTTGTAGAGGTTCCACAATTCCGGGCGCTGGTTCTTCGGATCCCATCGATGCGCTGCGCTGCGGAAGCTGAAGATGCGTTCCTTCGCCCGCGCTTTTTCCTCGTCACGCCGCCCGCCACCGAAGGCTGCGTCGAAGCCGTGGTCTGTCAAAGCGCGCTTCAACGGGTCAGTGAGCTGCGCTTGGCTATACAGCGCGCTGCCGGTGTCGAAGGGGTTGATGCCTTGCGTCTCCGCCTCGTCATTCTGAGCGATAATCAGCCGCAGCCCGTATTCCCGAACCGTCTTATCGCGGTGCGCCAGAAGATCGGCAAAGTCCCACCCGCTCGCCACGTGCAGCATCGGGAAGGGGGGCGGGGCCGGGTAGAACGCCTTGCGCGCCAGATGCAGCATCACGGAGGAATCCTTGCCCACCGAATAAAGCATCACCGGGTTCTCAGCCTCGGCCACGACTTCGCGGAAGATATGGATGCTTTCGGCCTCAAGCCGTTCGAGATGGGTCAGACTGCGCATGGCGGCTCAGGTATAGGCTGCGCGCATCCTCACAAGCAATTTTGCCTTTGTGCATGGATGGCGAGGCTTGCCCTTCCTCCGCCCGCCGGCTTAAGGCTGGGCAAAAGGGAGAGTGATATGAGCCAATCGTCAGGGCCGCTTTCGGGCCTCCGCGTTCTCGAATTCAGCGGCATCGGGCCGGGGCCGCACGTTGCGATGCTGCTCGCCGATCTTGGCGCAGAGGTGGTGCGGATCGACCGGCCGGGGGCGGGCGTCAGCAATCCGGTGGTGGAACGCGCGCGGCACCGGCTGGCGCTTGATCTCAAAAGCGAAGATGGCCGCGCCGCGGTGCTGGCCGCCGCTGCCCATGCCGATGTGTTGATCGAAGGCTTTCGCCCCGGCGTGATGGAGCGGCTGGGGCTGGGGCCGGACGTGCTGCTCGCCGCTAACCCCCGCCTTGTCTATGCCCGCATGACGGGCTGGGGGCAGGAAGGGCCGCTGGCGCAGGCCGCTGGGCACGACATCAACTACATTGCCATCACCGGCGCGCTGGCGGCGGTGGGCAAGGCGGGCGAAACCGCCACGCCGCCCCAGAACCTCGTCGGCGATTTCGGCGGCGGGTCGATGTATTGCGCCTTTGGGATCATGGCCGCGCTGTATGAACGCGAGCGTTCTGGCAAGGGTCAGGTGGTCGACGCGGCGATTGTCGACGGGGCGACCAGCCTGATGAGCTTCTTCTTCGGCGTGCGCCACCAACCGCATCTTTCCACGACACGCGGCAAGGGGATGCTGGGCGGGGCGGCGCATTTCTACCGCTGCTTCACCTGTGCGGATGGGAAGGAGATCTCGCTCGGATCGATCGAACCGCAGTTCTATGCCGAATTGCTCGCTCGCACCGGTGCGCCGGAAGAACTGGCGCAGGCGCAGATGGACCCCGCCAACTGGGGCACTTATGCCGAAAAGCTGGCCGCGCTGTTCCTCACCAAAACCCAGGCCGAATGGTGCACGCTGCTCGAAGGCACCGACGCCTGCTTCGCGCCTGTGCTCGGGATCGATGAAGTGCGCGATCACCCGCACATGAAGGCACGCGGCGCGTATGTGGAGCATGACGGGATGTGGCACACCGCGCCCGCACCGCGTTTCAGCCGCACGCCGGGCAGCGTTCGGTCCAGCATGGATGATGGCGCGGATGTCGTTGCCAGCTGGCAGGCTTAGGGACAGGGGGCAGCCTGATGGCCGGCAAGTTCTTTGACGAATGGCAGGTTGGTGACCGGATCGAACACGAAATCCGCCGCACCGTGACCGAGACGGATAACCTGCTGTTCTCGACCATGACCCACAATCCGCAGCCTTTGCATCTGGATATCGAGGCCGCCAAGGCGAGCGTTTACGGGCAGATTCTCGTCAACTCCACCTTCACCTTCAGCCTGTTGGTCGGGCTGTCGGTGGGAGACACGACGCTGGGCACGCTGGTTGCCAATCTCGGCTTCGACAAGGTGGTGACGCCTAAGCCGGTGTTCATCGGCGATACCTTGCGCGCGGTCAGCGAGGTGAAGGAGCTACGCACCAGCAAGTCGCGCCCCGACGCTGGGATCGTGACCTGGGTTCACGAAATGTGGAACCAGCGCAGCGAGGTGGTGTGCCGGTGCGAACGGTCAGCCCTGATCCAGCGGCGCGGGTGACGCCATAACCTCGCCGCCCAGCGCCTGCCACAGCACAATCCGTGCGCGGGCTGCGCGGCCCAAGGCGGCCGCGGCGCGTTCTCCGCTGGCGTCGGCAGCGCGGCGGGCTTCGAGCACTTCGAGGAAGCTGGCGAGGCCCGCGCGGTAGCGGATGTCGGCAAGACCTGCCGCGCGGGTGAGCTGGTCGCGTTCCTCCACCGAAAGCCGCGCTTCGTTGTCGGCGGCGCCGACGATGCCGTAGGCTGCCTCGGCATCGCCAAGCGCCTGAAACACCGCGCCGCGATAGGCGGCAAAGGCAGCGCGTTTGTCAGCGGCGGCGGCATCGATCCCTGCACCCACGCGTCCGAAATCGAGCAGCGGCCCGGCCACCGCAGCGGTCAGCGTGCCGACCAGCGAATCGGTGTCAAAGAAATCATCGGGGTCAAAGGCCAGCAACCCGATCACGCCGGACAACGTGATGCGCGGAAAACGCGCGCGGGCGGCGGCGGCAAGATCGGCATCGCTGGCCGCCAGATTGGCGGCCGCCGTGGCCACGTCAGGGCGATTGGCGAGCAGATCGGAAGGCAGCGCAGCAGGCGCGGGCGCGGGGGTCAGCGCGGATGCAGGCGCGGCCAGCGCGGCGCGCACGGTTGCTCCGTTTTGTCCGGTCAGCGTCACGAGCCGCCCGATCAGCCGCGCACGTTCGCTATCCAATGCAGCAAGACGCACGGCAGAGGAACTTGCGGTCGCATCGGCGCGGGCGCGGTCAAAACCGGGAGCAATCCCTGCATCCTCACGCACTTTGGCGAGGCCCGCCAGCTGGCGTGCGGCGGCAGAATCGGCCTCAATCGTGGCGGCCCGCGCGTCAAGCACCCGCCAATCGGTGACGCTGGCGGCGATTTCGGCCAGTAGCGCCAGCCGCACCCCTCGCGCCTGCGCGCTGGCGGCATCGATGCGGGCCAGCGCAGCGCGTTCCTGCGCTTTCAGCCGCCCGAAGATGTCGGGATCCCAGCTGGCGGTGATGTTGGCGCCATAGAAAGTCTGTTCGGACGGGATCAGCCCCTGTTCGCCCGCCGGGCCGAATTGCGCGGGATTGATGCGGTTCTGCCTGACGCTGCCATCGGCGCTGATATTGGGCAGCCGTTCGGCCCCGGCACGGCGGGCACCGGCGCGCGCGGTGTCAATTCGGGCCATGGCTTCGCCAAGGCTCGGCGCTTCGGCCAGCGCGGCTTGCGACAGAGTGCGCCACGCCGGATCGTCTTGCGGCAACAAAGCGGCCAGCGCAGCGCCTGTTTCGCTGCCGGGCGGATAGAAGAACGCTTCGGGCAGAGCCGGCGTCGGCGTTGCGATTTCCGGCGCGGGCTGCATGACGCAGGCGGCCAAGGCGAGCGGGAGTAGCAGAGGTGCGGCGGCTGAGATCAAGCGGCGCATCGCCTCAATTCTCCTGCTTGGCAGGCTTGGGCGCGCCGTTTTTGGCCGGGATGAAGGCGTCAATTTGCTGGCCCACGCGGAACGCATCGCTCGGCGGCAAAGCGTAGATCAGCTGGAGTACGCGCACATCGACCCGTTCCGCGGCAGAATTGGTCAGCGACCGTTTGGGCACGACCTGCGGTTCAGCCCGGACAAAGGTGGCGTTGACGTGGAGTTCTGCGGCCCCGCGAGGGGATATGACAGCCGGTTCGCCCAGCGCCACCCGCGCCACTTCATTCTCGTCAATATCGACGCGCACGTGGAGCGGGTTGGTTTCTCCCATCTGGATGAAGGGCAGGCCGCTGCCGCCCTGCGTGGCGACGAATTCGCCCGCGCGGATGTTGACCGCGAGGATTTCTCCCGAGATCGGCGCGCGGATCACCAGCCGCTCGATTTCAGTGCGGGTGGCGGCGGCGGCGGATTGCGCCGAGGCAAGCCGCGCACGGGCGAGGCCGGCGCGGCTGGTTGCTGCGGCTTCCTCTCCCTCGGCACGTATCACTTCAGCGCGGCTGACGGCGGCGGGATCGGCAAGATTGCGATAGAGGTCAAGCTGCTGGCGTGCTGTCCGCTGCGCGGCGCCCGCTTCGGCGATGGCGGCGCGGGCTTCGGCAATTGCTGCATTGGCTTGATCAAGCTGGGCACGGGCGGCGCGGGCATCAACGGTGAACAGCACGTCGCCCTTGGCCACCCGGTCACCGGGGCGCACGCGCACGTCGGTGACGAGCCCGGATAGAGCCGAGCCGATATCGATCACCTCGCTCGCCGGTTCGACGATTCCTGCGCCCGCGACACGCGGCTTGTTGGCAAGATCGCCGACGGCCTTCGGCGGCTGTTCGACCGGCTGGGCGGTCGACCGGTCGGGCTGGCCGCCGAAAATCAGCCAGGCAGCAAAGGCGACCCCGATCAGCGCGGCAATCGGAAGGATCTGGCGTGAAAAGCTTAGGTTGCGGAACATGGCGGCCTCAGGCGGTTCGGAAGGGAAAGGAAGATTGATCAGTGGTCATCGGGCATCTCTTTCCCGTCATGGGTGATGCGCCCGTCTTCCAGCACGATGATGCGGTCAGCGAGATCGAAGATGCGATTGTCGTGCGTGACGATGATGCAGGCACGATCCGGCGCGACGGCGACTTCGCGCAGCAGGTCCATCACCCGGCGGCCCGAGCGCGCGTCCAATGCGGCGGTCGGCTCGTCGCACACCACCAGCCGCGGTTCGTGCACCAGCGCGCGGGCGATGGCGACGCGCTGCTGCTGGCCGCCCGAAAGCTGGCGCGGCAGCTTGTCGGCCTGATTGCCGATGTTGAGCTTGTCCAGCAGCACCTTGGCCCGCTCGCGTGCTTCGCGGATCGGGACGCCTTGCGCGATCAGCGGCACAGCGGCGTTGGCGGCGACGTCGATCGAAGGGATCAGGTTATACTGCTGGAAGATGAAGCCGATATTGTTGAGCCGGAACTTGACCAGCTCCGTGTCCGACAGCTTGTAGATGTCGGTGCCGAACACCTTTACCTCGCCCTCGGTCGGCCACAGGATGCCGCACATGATCGAGATCAGCGTGGTTTTGCCCGATCCGCTTTCGCCCACGACATAGGTCATCTCGCCCGCGCGGATGTCGGTATCGATCCCGTGGAGGACTCGGATGGTGCTTTGTCCGGCTTCGAAGTCGCGGCTTATCCCACGTGCGCAGATCGCCGCTTCGGGCGCGCAGCCGCCAATCGCTTTGGTATCCATGATCGCCTCGCTCACCTGAACACCGACGCTGGTTCGGTGTTGAGCACAGAGCGAATCGCGATCAGGCCGGTGATGGCAAGGATCACGACCACTGCCGCCAGACTGATGAGCGGGATTTCCCAAGGAATATAAAACCCGTTGAAAAACGGGGTGGCGCTGAAACCCTTGATGAAGGCGACCGTGCCGATCACGCCGAGCGCATAGCCGATCAAGCCGACCATCCCTGCCTGCACCCCGACCATCTGCACGATCTTGGCATTGGTGACGCCAATCGCCTTCAGTGCACCGAACTGTTTGATATTGTCGCGCAGGAAGAGGCTGAAAGTCAGGCCGACAATTGCAATCCCCACCACAAAGCCCAGGAAAACAGTGATGCCGAAATTGGTCGGGATGCCGGTATTCTCGATGATGAAGTCGACCCCGGCGCGTGCGAATTCCTTGCGCGTTTCGGCTTTCAGCCCAGTCTCTGCCTCGATCCGCGCGGCGACATCTTCGGGCGTCTGCCCTTCGCTCACGCCGACCAGCACAAACGAAAGGCGGTTGCGCGTGCCAGGCACGAAGTTCAACGCGCTGGAGTACCGGGTGTAAAGCACCACGGTGCTGGTGAAGCTGGGGATCGCGTCCGAAATGCCGCGGATCACCGCGCGCTGGTCGTTGAGCTCAAGGCGCTGGCCCATCGCGCTCGCCGCGTCGGGGAACAGGCGCGTGGTGCCAACATCGTCGATCACTACGCTATCGGGGGCAAACAGCACGGACTTGTCACCCACGGCCATGCGCTGAGGCAGGCCGATCAGGGTGGCATCGTCGACCCCGATAACGCCAACGCCTTCCAGATCGCCGTCGCTGGTACGGACATTGGCCTGCGCGCGCAGGTGCGGCACCGCCCATTCAACGCCGGGGATCGAGCGCACCCGGTCAAGCGCGGTGCCGGGCATGGCGTAGCTGACATCCGTGGTGCGGCTGACAGGGTCCATGACCCACACGTCTGCTTCCGGGGCATTGTAAACTCCGCTCGCCCCGCGTTCGACCAGATTGACGAAGATCGTCATCTGCTGGGTTATGAGAAGGGTGGAGAATCCTATGCCAAACAACAGCCCGTAAAACTTCTGGGCATCTCCGGTAAGCATCCTGATGGCGATCCAGAGCAACGGTTTAGCACCTTTTCGAGCAGAGAGGGTTGCACGGTCGAGAGGTTGCGCCCATGAATAGTGAACGCAAGCGTTTAATTGAACGGAGCCGTTCACTTTGTCAATCTGCGGTTCATCCGCCCCTGAAAAAAAGTCCGCTCGCCGCAAGGCGGGCCGGCCGCTCGACGCTGCCAAGCGAGCGGCGATCGTCGACACGGCGGCGCACCATTTCTTCCATCATGGCTATGCTGCCACGGCCATCGAACAGGTTGCGTCGGGCGCGGGTGTTTCCAAGGTCACGATCTACAACCAGTTCGGTGACAAGCGCGCGCTATTTGCCGCCGCGGTTGAATGCGAATGCGAGAAGATGCGCGGGCATTTTTCGATGGATGCCATGCCGCAGGGTACGATTCGCGAGCGGCTGATCGCTTTGGGAGAGGCCATCCTGGCGTTCCTGTTGCGTCCAGAAATGATGCAGTTCGAACGCCGGATTGCCGCCGAGACGGTCCATGATCCTGCCATTGGTGCAGCCTTCCTTGAAGCCGGACCTCGGCGCATGAAGCACGCCTTTGCGGCATGGCTGAAGCATCTCGCCGCACAGGGTGAACTGGCGCTCGATGATCCGATGCTGGCTGCCGAACAATTCGTATCGATGTGCAAAGGCATGGGCGATCTCGAACATCGCTTCGGCGCCAGCGCCTGTCCCGCCGAACGCGACCGGCGAATCGCAGGTGCAGTGGAGGTGTTCCTTGCTGCTTACGGGACAAGGCGATCTGCCGCACAAAATCCATAATTCGCATCACGCTGTTCGAAAATTGGCATCATCCCCGCGCTCGCGCATTATCTTGCCATTCACCCAAGCCGTCCTACATTGTGGCTGACGAAAGGATTCCCCGGATATGAGTCAGCAGAACGATCCCCAGCCTCAGGGCGAAGGCCCCAACCCGTGGGTCAAACAGCTGATGATCTGGGGCGGGATATTCCTCGCCCTGCTGCTGGTGGTGACCATGTTCAGCAATGCGGGACAATCGAACGGCTCTGCCATCCGCTATTCCGACTTCCGCGCCGCGGTTGCCGAAGGCGAAGTGCAGGACGTCCAGATGAGCAGCGATCTCATCACCGGCACGCTCAAGAACGGCGAAGACTTCAGCACTGTGCCCGTGCCTAATGATGTCGAAATCACGAAGCTGATGGAAGACAACGGCGTCCGCTTTACCGGTAAGGCCCGCGAAGGGCAGAGCGTGCTGCTGTTCATCCTCCTTAATTCCCTGCCCTTCATTCTGATCCTCGGCATTGCGTTCTTCGCGCTGCGCCAGATGCAGAAGGGCGGCAATGGCGGGGCGATGGGCTTTGGCAAGTCCAAGGCCAAGATGCTGACCGAACGTTCGGGCCGCGTGACCTTTGATGACGTCGCCGGCATCGACGAAGCGCGCGAAGAATTGCAGGAAATCGTTGAATTTCTGCGTGATCCGCAACGTTTCTCGAAGCTTGGCGGCCAGATCCCCAAGGGTGCGCTGCTGGTCGGTTCGCCCGGTACCGGCAAGACCTTGCTCGCCCGCGCCATCGCGGGTGAGGCGGGCGTGCCGTTCTTCACGATCTCGGGTTCGGACTTTGTCGAAATGTTCGTCGGCGTGGGCGCAAGCCGCGTGCGCGACATGTTCGAACAGGCCAAAAAGAACGCACCGTGCATTGTCTTTATCGACGAAATCGATGCGGTCGGCCGGTCGCGTGGCAATGGCCTTGGCAATTCGAATGACGAACGCGAACAGACGCTGAACCAGCTGTTGGTCGAAATGGATGGGTTCGAAGCCAACGAAGGCATCATCATCATCGCGGCAACCAACCGTCCCGATGTGCTTGATCCGGCGCTGCTGCGTCCGGGCCGGTTTGACCGTCAGGTGGTCGTGCCGATCCCCGATATTGACGGGCGCGTGAAGATCCTAGCCGTGCACATGAAGAAGGTGCCGCTGGCCCCTGATGTGAACCCGCGCGTGATCGCCCGCGGCACGCCGGGCTTCTCGGGCGCGGATCTTGCCAACCTGGTCAACGAAGCCGCTCTGCTGGCTGCGCGCCGTAACAAGCGGCTGGTGGCGATGCAGGAGTTTGAGGACGCCAAGGACAAGGTCATGATGGGCGCGGAGCGCCGCAGCATGGTGATGACCGACGACGAGAAGAAGATGACCGCCTATCACGAGGCCGGCCATGCGATCGTCTCGGTGCACGAAGCCGCGTCCGATCCGATCCACAAGGCGACGATCATACCGCGCGGCCGCGCTCTGGGCATGGTGATGCGCCTGCCGGAGCGTGACAGCTACTCCTACCACCGTGACAAGATGCACGCGAACCTCTCGGTCGCGATGGGCGGACGCGTGGCGGAGGAAATCATCTTCGGCCATGACAAGGTCAGCTCGGGTGCGTCTTCGGACATCCAGTACGCCACCAGTCTGGCACGCAACATGGTCACCCAGTGGGGCATGTCCGACAAGCTCGGCCCGCTCCAGTATGAAGAGCAGTCCGAAGGCTATCTTGGCATGGGTGCGGCGCAGCGGACTTTCCGTTCGGGCAACACGAATGAATTGATCGACAGCGAGATCAAGGGGCTGGTCGAAGGCGCGCATCAGCGGGCCACCGACATCCTCAAGACTAACGAAGACCAACTCCACCTGCTCGCCCAAGCGCTTCTCGAATACGAAACGCTGACGGGTGAGGAGATCAACGCGCTGATCGCAAACGGCAAGATCGATCGTCCCGACGACCCGCGCGGGCCGAGCGTTCCGGCGCAGGTGCGCGGATCGGCGATCCCCAAGGCGGGCAAGCGCTTCGGCGGCACGCCTGATGAGGCGCCGCAGGGCGCCTGATCGTACCGCCAGGAAAAACGGGGGCGTCGGAAGCAATTCCGGCGCCCTTCTTCGTTGTTCCTTCGCGAAAAGGGACGCTTAGAACGCCCCCAGTACCAACAAAGCTTGCAGGAACAGAAGGAGCACGATTTGCATGCAAAGCAACAGAAGGCAAAACCGCCAGAAGGCGGAAAAGCGGGTCAGGCGATAGGCATAGCGGAGTTGCTTGTAGAGATGCACCGGCGCCGCGATGGCGAACAGCGCAAACGCCCAGCTGCCACCGCCGGGAATCACGCTGAGCAGCGACATGGTGATGAACAATAGCGATATGAAGCTGAGCGAATAGGTCACAAACACGGCGTGATCGTACGCCTTGTACTGCCGCCGCCACGCGAACATCAGCCACAGGAACGGAACCGATAGCGGGATCAGCAACCAGCTGAATTTGTATCCGTTCGATTGCAATTTGTAGAGCATCAGGCTGGGGTTTTTCTGCCATTTTTTAATGATGCCATCGTCGAGAAACTTGATCCCAGTCACGCTGGCTTTGACCCCATTGCCGCTTTCATCTCCTGAGCCTTGCCCGATCATCTTGCGAATGATCGCCAGTTCGGCATCAATATGTTCGCGGCGGGGGTCGGCTTCGTTCAGGCGGTCGCGTTCCTGTTCGAGAGCGCTGATCTGTGTCCCGATATTCGTTTGGAATGCAGATTTTCCTGCCGAATCATTATTATAATTGCCCCATCCTTCGGCCATGTCGTCGCTCGGAGAAATGCCGACCATCTGAAACACGGCGAACATCGCGAAGACGGTGAACAGGAACAGCGACATCGGGCTGACGAATTTGGAGCGCTCGCCCGCGATATAGCGGCGCGTCAGGTCACCCGGTTTGAACGCCAGCAGCGGCAGGGTCGACCATAGCTTGCCATCGAGGTGAAGCACCCCGTGCGTGATATCGTGCCCGATGGCGGCAAGGCTGCGGTGCAAATGCGCCTTCTGGCCGCAATTCGCGCAGAAGTGGCCGCGATAGGAGGCGCCGCAATTGGGACAATCGACTTCGCCGCCGGTGTGGCCTGTCACTTCGCCGTTGTCAGGTTCGACTGCCCGGCCCAGCAAGCCGCCTTCGATCACCGTGCCGATACTGTCGCTGAGCCCGCTCATGCCATGCGCCCCCTTTGGCCGAGAATGGCAATGCTTATAATCGCGCTTGGCGCGCTTCCGAAAGTGGGGATTTGGCACATAGCCTTGCAAGGCACAGCCACGGCAGGGTCAAAAGGGGGGCAAGCAGTAGTCTAGAACGACCAAGGGGCGGTCTGGATCCGCCTAACGCCGGTCTGGACCGCCCCTTGAATAAGGCTAAATATTTGAACGGGAACGCTTATCCGTCGTAGTCGCTGCCCAGCGAAGACGTGCGGGCCGGTGCCGATGCGGTAATCCGAAGAGCTTCGGCCGACTGGCTGAGCGAGCCGATTTCGTCCGCTTCATCCTCGTCATCGGGAAGGATCTTCTGAAGGCCGGTAACCAGCGATTCAAGCAGACCGCCCGGCGTGACAGTTTGTTCTGCGATTTCGCGCAAGGCCACAACCGGGTTCTTATCGCGATCGCGGTCAATGGTCAGTTCGCTGCCGCCCGAAATCTCACGCGCACGCTGAGCGGCGAGGAGCACCAGGTCGAAGCGGTTCGGGATCTTGTCGACGCAATCTTCAACGGTAACGCGGGCCATGGGCAGCCTTTTTGTCAGAATCGCAGGGAATAGGAAAGCGTGGGCGCTAGGCCCGCAGCCGCGTGAAGTCAAGGAACAGGAGGGATGGGCACGGGCTGTCTGTGATTGTGAAGCCGGGGCGCCGCCATCCCTTGCACACACCTTCCGCCCCGCTTACCAACACGGTGGCGGGGCGCAGGCCACCTACCGACGAGGCCGCTTGAGGTTCATGCCTGCCCTCCGTGCATCCGCTGTGCTTTTCTGCAAGGCGGGCGGCTCTCGTGGCAGGTAGCTGAGATGGACCCATCGCTTTCTTCACCGGCGCAGGCCGATCTTCCTGCGGCGGTTTCGTTCCCCGATCTCCTGCACGTCTTTACCCGCATCGGTTTCCTCAGCTTTGGTGGGCCTGCCGGGCAGATCGCGCTGATGCACCGCGAGCTGGTGGAGGAACGCGGCTGGGTGGCCGAGGAGGATTATCTCCACGCGCTGAATTTCTGCCACCTGCTACCGGGGCCGGAAGCGCAGCAATTGGCCACATGGGTTGGCTGGCGGCTGCACGGCTGGCGCGGCGGGCTGGCGGCCGGGTTGCTGTTTGTTATTCCCGGTGCCTGCATAATCCTTGCTCTGTCGGTGCTGTATGCGCTGGCAGCGAACCTTGGCTGGGTGGCGGCGCTGTTTCTGGGTGTGAAGGCGGCGGTTCTGGCGATTGTGGTGCAGGCCTTGCTGCGGATTGCGGGCCGCGCGCTGGATACAGACGTGAAGCGCGCGCTGGCAGCGGGGGCGTTTGCGGGGCTGTTCCTGCTGGACTTGCCCTTTCCTCTGGTCGTGCTGGGTTCGGGGGTGATCGGGATTGTGATTGCGCGAGTGCGGCCTGATCTGCTGGCGCTGAAGCCGGGCACGGCGGCGGCGCAGTTTCTGGCCCGGCCTTGGCGGACCACGATCCTTTCGGTGCTGGTGTGGAGCGCCATCTGGGCCGCGCCGATGGTCCTGATCGCCGCGACGCTGGGGCAGGATCATGTGCTGTGGGATATCGGCGCGTTCTTCTCCCAATTGGCGATCGTCACCTTTGGCGGGGCTTATGCCGTGCTGGCCTATATGGCGCAGGAGGCGGTGCAGGGCTTCGGCTGGCTGCGTCCGGGTGAGATGGCCGATGGGCTGGGTCTGGCCGAAACGACGCCCGGGCCGCTGATCCTGGTGACCCAGTTCGTCGGCTACCTTGCCGCATTCCGCGCGCCCGAACCGTTCTCGCCGCTGGTTGCCGGCCTGCTGGGGGCGGGGCTGACGACTTGGGTGACGTTTGCTCCGTGCTTCATGTGGATATTTGCCTTTGCGCCGTGGATCGACCGGCTGGGGCAGGCTGTGTGGCTGAAGGGCGGGCTGGCGGCGGTGACGGCTGCGGTGGTCGGCGTGATCGCCAATCTCACGGCGTGGTTTGCCCTCCACGTGCTGTTCGCTCGCGTGGGAGAGGCGCGGGTCGGTCTGTTCAGCCTGTCGTGGCCTGATCTGACCAGCTTTGACTGGCGCGCAGGGGTCTTGGCTTTGCTGGCTTTCGTGCTGGCCTTTGGGGCGAAGTGGTCCGTTCTGCGGTTGCTGGCGGTGTCTGCGGCGGGCGGATTTGTGTTGAGCCTTGGTGTTTAGGGCCTTTCTCAGCCTTCATTTCGTCTGCGCAACGCCGTGTCTCGCACCCTTGCGCCCGTTCGTCGCGCGGGGCTGTCGCGTTGCCCCTGCTTCGGGCAAGGACTGGGCCTATGGCAACAGCCCCCGCCGAATCGCCCGATAGCGCGTCCGATTATTGCGATCCTGAGCCGTTCAGCGTCACCGCGGCGGGACATGAATTCACTCTCTTTCCCCATGGTGAGGACCGGCTCAAGGCGTTGCTTTCCCTGATCGAAAGCGCCCGCACCCGGGTTACGGCGTTCTATTACCTGTTCGACAGCGACATTTCCGGCACCATGGTGCGCGATGCGCTGATTGCGGCGGCGCGGCGCGGGGTGCAGGTCGAACTGATCGTCGATGCGTTCGGCAATGATGCGGGCGCCGATTTCTTTGAACCGCTGGTTGAGGCGGGCGGCAAATTCGCGGTGTTCTCCCCCGAATGGGGCACGCGCTATTTTGTGCGCAACCACCAGAAGTTTGTCATCGTCGATGAAGCCCGCGTGATGACGGGCGGGGCCAATGTCTCCGACCATTACTTCGCGACACCGGCTGACAATGGCTGGTGCGATCTTTCGGTTCTGATCAAGGGGCCGGTGGTCGAACAGTTCGTCCGCTGGGCCGGATTGCTGTCAAGCTGGGTGACGAACGCGGCCGAGGGACGCACCCGCTACCTGCGCCGGCTTCGCGATATTGTGAAACAGTGGGACGGCGGAGACGGGGCGGTACGGCTGCTGGTTGGCGGGCCGCTGGTGCGCAAGGGGCACTGGGCGTGGGTGTTCCGTCAGGATCTTGTGAAGGCCAAGCGGCTCGACACGGTGTCCGCCTATTTCTCCCCGCCGCGCAGCTATCGCCGGCTGATCCGGCGGGTGGCGACACGTGGGCAGGTGAGACTGATCATGGCGGGCAAGTCCGACATCAGCGCCGCGATCGACATGGCGCGGCTGCTCTACCGGAAGCTCCTGTCGGCAGGCGCCAGGATTTACGAATTCCAGCCCTGCAAGCTGCATATGAAGCTGCTGGTGGTCGACGATGCGAGCTATGTCGGCAGCGCCAACCTCGACAAGCGCTCGTTCCGCATCAATGTCGAACTGATGGTGCGGATCGAGGATGCCGCGCTTGCGGCGAAGCTGCGCGAACTGATCGACCATATGGAAGCCGCCAGCGAAGAGATGACGCGTGAACGCTACGCGCGCGAGGCGACGTGGTTCAACCGGGTGCGCTGGCAGTTGGCGTACTGGATGAGCCTGGCCGATTACCGGGTGAGCAAGCTGGGCGCGAGGTGATGTCCGGCTGGCGCTGTTTCGCGCTGAAGGCTGCCGAATGTCAGGGGCCGCCAAAGCGCACAAAGTTGACACCCCGTCCGCTTCGCACACATCCTCGCGCGAAGTCGGAAGCTCCGCACCGTGCTGACGTGCCTCAGCCCTCGTTCTTCGCGTCCAGCCAGCGGGCCGCCTTGATACCGCCGGTGATCAGGAATGGGACCAGCACGATGCTGAGCACCACCTTGGCGATCACCTGGCCGATCAGCAGGTTCATGATCGGGAAAAGGCCATAAAATGCCAACGTGATAAAGATCACCGAATCCACCGCCTGCGACAACGCCGAGGCGATTGCGCCGCGCACCATCAACCCGATGGTCGTTTCTGCCCCGTCGCCTTTCAGCCGGTCGAAGATCCAGATGTTGAGCAATAGTGACGTGATGTAGGCCGCCGGCCCTGCCGCCCACACGCGCCACACGGTGGAATGCACGCGTTCAAAAGCGGCCAGATCATCGGCGCGACCTGCCGCCATCTCGGTCGAGGCGGGCAACGTCAGCACCACCAGCATCAGCAACGATGAAATCAGCAGCGGCAGAAAGCCCCACCACACGATCCGCTGTGCAAACCGGCGACCGTAAAGCTGCGATAGCGTGCTGGACACCACCACCAGCAGCAGGAAGGCAAAGATCCCGCTCTCGACCGCGAGATCGGTTGGCCACAATTGCACCTGCTTGAACGCGAGCACACCTGCCAGCACCGTCATCCCACCATACAGCAGGGTGAAGACGAAGAGGCCCAGCGGCATATTGGCAGGCATACTGGCGGGCGGGGCGGCGGGCGCTGTGTTGTTCATGGCCGGAGTGCTACCCAGCGCGGGCGCAAATGGAAAGCGTGCCTGCGCGACCTTTCACCGGCACTTTTGCCCAAGCTTGCGCGCCATGCAGGGTCATCACGCTTGCAACGTCCTGCGCAAACTGCCACGCCGAGGCGTTGCCGCCCGAGCAGGCGCTTTGGCGGGCATCAGGGGTCAACGCTTTCCTATAAAAGAAGGGCATCTGCCGCCGTGAACGGAAGTATCACGTCCACTCTGCTGAGCCTTGTCGGCGTCTTCGCCATTCTCGCCATTGCTTTCGCGCTGTCTTCGGGTCGGCGCAGGATCAATCTGCGCGTGGTCGGATCGGCGTTCGCCTTGCAAGCGATCACCGCTCTGATCGTGTTGCGCACCGATGCGGGCGTGGCGGTGATCGGCGGGTTGTCCAGCGGAGTGATCGCGCTCCTCGATTTTTCCAAGATCGGCATCGCCAGCGTGTTCGGGCCGATGGAGACCAACCCCTTCGCCAATACGTTTGTTATTGCCGCGCTGCCGGTAATCGTGTTTTTCGCCGCGATTGTCTCGATCCTCTATCACCTCGGCATCATGCAGCGGCTGGTGCGCTGGGTGGGCGGAGCGATAGGCTGGATCACCGGCATCAGCAGGGTTGAGGCGTTGGGCGCGGCAGCAAACATTTTCGTAGGCCAGTCGGAAAGCCCGCTGGTGGTGCGCCCCTATCTGGCGGCGCTTTCCCCGTCGGGCCTGTTCACGTTGATGACGGTCGGCATGGCAGGGGTCGCAGGGACAATTCTGGCCGCCTATGCCAGCTTCATCGGCGAAGACGCCGTGCCGTTCCTGCTGGCTGCGGCCTTCATGTCGGCGCCGGGTGGAATCCTGATGGCAAAGATCATGATGCCGGACGATGCTGCCGGGGCAGCCAATGACGCCATCGGCGCGGCCGCTGTCGCCCTCGCACGGGGCCAAAGCAACAAGCTGACCGAAGCGACCCGCGTGGTCATGTATGACGAAAACGGGCAGGAGGTTGAACTCCCTCAAGCGCGGACCAGCGCAGTCAGCCCGACTTCGCTTCTCGAAGGCGGGGCCAAGGCTGACGATGTGAGCGCGGCGGAAACGTTTGAAGAAGGCCAGCGCCCCGCCAACATCATCGAAGCCGCTGCCCAAGGCACCCAGACTGGCGTCAAACTGGCGGTCGCGGTTGGGGCGATGGTGATGGTGTTCGTTGCGCTGGTGGCGCTTGCCAACGGACTGCTGGCCGGGATCGGTGGCGGGATGGTGGGCCTGGCCGACGGCATGGGCGTCCCCTTCGGCCCTGATGCGGCGGCGTGGTTGCAGGGTATCAGCTTCCAGAAATTGCTCGGCTACCTGTTTGCGCCGGTGATGTTCCTGATCGGCATCTCCGATTGGGAACAGGCGCAGATCGCGGGCGGATTGTTCGGCACCAAGATCGTGCTCAACGAATTTGTCGCCTTCATCGATCTGGGCGCCATGCAGGGAAGCGAGCTGACCGCGCGCAGCCGGGCGATCGTCACCTTTGCGCTCTGCGGCTTTGCCAATTTTTCGTCGATCGCGATCCAGATGGCGGTGACTGGCGGGCTTGCCCCCAACCAGCGTCCGGTGATCGCGAAGCTTGGTCTGAAGGCGCTCGCTGCGGGCAGTCTCGCCAACCTGATGAGCGCGGCGCTGGCCAGCCTGTTTTTGCCGCTCTGACGCTTGGCAGGCTGGCCCGCGCGGGTGTAAGGCGCGGGCATGACCAATATCGCATCCGTCAGCCTCGCCCAGCCGCTTGAAGCCATCGCTGATGAACTCGGCAGAAGCTTTGGGGAATATGGCTTTGCCGTGGTGCGCGATCACGGCATCCCGCAGGCCTTGATCGACGAGGCCGAAGGCGTCTCCAAAGCGTTCTTCGCGCTGCCCGATGCAGTCAAACGCGCCTACAAGATCGAAGGCGGCGGCGGTGCACGCGGTTACACCCCGTTTGGCACCGAAAAAGCCAAGGATGCTGAGGTGTTCGACCTCAAGGAGTTCTGGCACGTGGGCCGCTCCTTGCCCGAAGGGCACCCGCTGGCCGAATTCATGGCTCCCAATGTCTGGCCGACCGAAATTGAAGGCTTCCACCAAACGATGACGGCGCTGTTCGCCGCTTTCGAAGTGGCCGGCGCCCGCGTGCTCGAAGCCATCGCGCTGCACCTTGGCCGACCCCGCGATTTCTTCGCTGACAGCGTTGCAGACGGCAATTCGGTGATGCGCCTGCTGCATTACCCACCGCTTGGCCCGGGTGCGCCGGAAGGCGCGATTCGTGCTGCCGGGCACGAAGACATCAACACGATCACCTTGCTGCTGGGCGCGGAGGAAGCGGGGCTGGAACTGCTCACCCGTTCGGGGGAATGGCACGCGGTTGCCGTGCCGCAGGGCGCGTTGGTCATCAACGTCGGCGACATGCTTCAGCGGCAGACCAACGGGAAGCTGCGATCGACCACCCACCGGGTGGTTAATCCGCGCGGGGAAGCGGCGCAGCGCGCGCGGTACTCGATGCCGTTTTTCCTGCACTTCCGGCCCGATTTCCTGATCGAGCCGCTGCCGGAATGTATCGATTCGGACGGGGCGAATCCACCGCAGCCGCCGATCACTGCGCATGATTTCCTGATGCAGCGCCTGCGCGAGATCAATCTCGCCTGACCGGCGCCCGATTTACCGGTTGTTGATACGCTTGAGAAAAATGCTGCAGCCGTTGCTGCGATGCAACACACGTGTGCGGAAGTCGCGCAAATCGGACAGGATTGTGGCGTTTCCAGAGACTGGCATTAAGGAATCGCCGCGCAGGGGGCAGGGCACTTTCATAAAGCTGTCACAGAACAGTCGCTTTGCCGCAAGCGTTCGGGCCTAGTGCAGGCCGCACCACGAAATATGTATCACTCTTCACTCCGTTACCAGGGGCCTCGATCCATGAAGCTTAAGTATCTCCTTGCGGCGAGCATCGTCAGCCTTGCTGCGACCACCACCATCGCCACGCCGGCTTTCGCGCAGGAAACCACCTCCACGGTGCGCGGCGACGTGACCGATCAGAGCGGGGCGCCCGTTGCCGGTGCGACCGTGACCGTCACGCACGTTCCTTCGGGCACCACGTCGACCCAGACGACCGACGCCAGCGGCAGCTTCAACGCGCCCGGCCTGCGTCTCGGCGGGCCGTTCACCGTCACGGTGACCGCGGCCGGGTTCGAAACCACCTCTGAAGAAATCGGCTTCCTCGCCGCTGGTCAGGCACAGCGCCTCAGCGTTGCGCTGGTCGATGCCGGTCAGGCGATCGTTGTGTCGGGCGTGCGCCAGACCTCGTCGATCAAGCTCGCCACCGGCGCTGCGACCGTGCTTTCGGCGCGCGACATTCTGGGCGTTGCCAACGTCAACCGCGACATCCGCAACCTGGCCGCGCGTAACCCGCTGGTGAACCTGGACGCGACCAACAACGGCGCGATCAGCATCGCCGGCTCCAACAACCGCTTCAACCGCTTCACCATCGACGGCGTGGCCTTTGGCGATCCCTTCGGTCTGGAATCGGGCGGCCTCGTTTCGGCCCGCGGCCCCGTTCCGCTCGATGCGATCGGCGAATTCGCTGTTGAAATCGCGCCGGTCGATGTCCAGCAGGGCTTCTTCCAGGGCGGCGCGATCAACGCGCAGCTCAAGTCGGGCGGCAACCGCTTCACCTTCATGGGCGGCGCTTACTACCAGAACGACGATCTGCGCGGCAGCCGCGCCCGCGAACTGACCCGTGTCGGTGCGTTCGAATCGCAGATCTACACGGCGCAGGTCACCGGCCCGATCATCAAGGACAAGCTGTTCTTCGCGGTCACCTATGAACGCACCCGCGACACCGTGCCGGCGCAGGTTGCGCCCACCCAGCTCGGCATCACCGATGCGCAGCTGACCCAGATCAACGATATCGCGCGCAGCACCTACCAGTTCGACACGCTTGGCGTGGCCAACGACATCGTGGAAAGCGATGACAAGCTGGTTACCAAGCTGGACTGGAACGTGGCCGATGGTCACCGTCTGAGCGCGACCTATATCTGGAACGAAAGCGCGCTGCTCGCCGGCGACACCGGCATCGGCCAGCTCAACCAGAACAACCCGACCTTCAACCTGCTGTCGAACAATTACACGCAGGGCGCGAAGAACCACTTCGGGATGATCCAGTCGAACAACCAGTGGTCGGACAGCTTCTCGACCCAGTTCCGCGTGTCCTATGCCGACTACGTGCGTTTGCAGCAGCCGATCGGTGGCAACACCAGCTTCGGTGAATTCAACGTCTGCCTTGAAAGCATCGCCACTCCGCTGCCGCTGGTGTGCCCGGCCGGCGTGCGCCGTCTGCGCTTTGGCCCGGATCTCAGCCGTCAGGCCAACGAGCTTGACGCGCAAAGCCTGAACTTCGAATTCGCTGCGACGCTCAACCTCAACAGCCACACCGTCAAGGTGATCGCCGAGCGCCGCACCCAGAACGTGCGCAACCTGTTTGCCCAGCGCACTTCGGGCGTGTGGCTGTTCGACGGGGTCAACGACCTCCAGAACCGCCGCGCCAACGAACTCGATATCGCCGTGCCGCTGCGCGGCGGCATCGAAACCGTGACTGCCGATTTCCAGAACAACAGCTGGACCTTCGGGATCATGGACACGATCGACGTGACCGACAACCTGACCGTGGTTGCCGGTATGCGTTACGATCTGTTCGACACGCCCGATGAGCCGTTCTTCAACCAGGACTTCCTCAACCGCTTCGGCTTCCCCAACACCGGGACGCTGAACGGGCGTGACCTGTTCCAGCCGCGCTTCGGCCTGAACTGGCAGGCAACCGATCGGCTCCAGATCCGTGGCTCGGCCGGCGTCTTTGGTGGCGGCAACCCGAACGTCTGGATTTCGAACAACTATTCGAACCCCGGCCCGACGCTCGGCCGCGTGCAGGTGCGCCGCACTCCGGGGGCAACCCCGGCGCAGGACACCTTCGCTGTTGTGGGTGTCACCGGCCTGTCGGCAGCGCAGCAGAACGCTATTGGCGCAGCCACGCTCAACAACGTGTCGGGCGGCACCGGCGTGCCGCAGCAGCTGTTGGACGCGGTCCGCACCACCGGCTCGGCAGCCTCGCCGACCAATGCGCTCGACCCGAATTTCGAGCCGCAGTCGCAGTGGCGCTTCTCGGGCTCGGTCGACTATGAAGCCGATCTCGGCTTCCTGGGCGATGGCTGGCGTTTGGGCGCAGACGTGGTTTATTCGAAGGTGCGTGATGCGCTGGAGTGGACCGATCTGCGTTCGGTGCCCAACGGCACGCTGCCGGACGGCCGTCCGCGTTACAACATCCTCACTGGCCAGACCGGTGTGAACACCGACATGCTGCTGACCAACACCGGCTTCGGTGACAGCTGGAACGTGGTCGGCCGGTTCGACCGTCGCTTCGACAACGGCTTCTTCCTGAACGGCGCCTACACCTTTGGCGACGTGCAGGATCAGAACCCGGGCACTTCGTCGGTCGCGTTCTCGAACTACCAGAACACCGCTGTCGTTGATCCGAACTTCGCAGCGCAGGGGATTTCGAACTATCAGCGCGATCACCAGTTCCGTCTGGTGGCGGGCTACGATAACGAACTGTTCGGCGACAACATCACCCGCGTCGAATTCTTCTACAACGTGCGTTCGGGCCAGCGGTACAGCTACACCTTCGCCGATCAGCTGGCCGGAACCAACCGTTCCAGCGTGCTCGGCGTGCCTGGTCGCAACGAACGTGGTCTGCTCTACGTGCCGAACGTCAGCAGTGCGACTGCCGACCCGCGCGTGATCTACGCGTCGAACTTTGATTTCGCCGGCTTCCAGCGGTTCGTCCAGAACTCGGAACTGGAAGATTATCAGGGTGAGATTGCACCGAAGAACATCGCCCGGACCCCGTGGGTGCACAAGCTGGACCTGTCGGTTCGCCAGCAGGTTCCGCTGCCGCTGGGCGGGAAGATGGAACTGTCGATGGAAATGGAGAACGTCCTCAACTTCATCGACAAGGATTGGGGCACGATCCGTCAGGTCGGCTTCCCCTACACCTCGCCGGTGGTGAACGTGCGCTGCTTGCAGACGCCGGGCAACGCCGCCAGCGTCGCCACGGTGGCCCAGCCTTGCGCGCAGTACCTCTACGAAAACCGCGTCACCACCGGGCCGAATGCGAACCGCTTCGCTGCTCCTGTCGAAGCGACCAACATCAATGGTTCGCTGTGGGGCGTGCGCTTCGGGGTCCGCGTGTTGTTCTGATCGCGTTGAACGCCTGAACTATCGAAAGGGCGGTCCGGCAACGGGCCGCCCTTTTGCTTTGCGGAAGAGGCATCCAGCGGTGGCCGCTTCGGACTCGCGTCTGACGTCACCCCTGAGTCCGCTGGCCTTGGTCCCCGCCTTCGGCGGTGGTAGCCGCGGCATCCCTGCCACCGCCAGGACCCCGTCAGGCGCATGGGTGGCGGGATCGCGCAGCACGGTGCAATCGGTCTCAAGGAAGGCCGGCGCTCCATCGGCGCTGTCAGTCAACCGGCGAAAGGTCACGTGTTGGCGATCGCTGGTGCCACCTAAGAACCGCTCCATCGCCAATTGCTAAGTCTTTGTTATAATCACGCTTCGCAGGCTGCGGAGATAACCGCAGCCGGAACGGACCGATTGCAGGAGCAGGGCACGGTTATGGAACCCAACACACCCTTTGGCGCACGCCCCCGGCGGGTGCGCTGGCCACTTATCGCGGGCATCGTCGTGCTCCATCTCGCGGCGCTTTACGGCCTTGCGCGCGGACTAGCGCCGGATTTCACCGCCGCGGCTGAGCGTGAGGTCATCTCGGCCTTCTCGATTTCCGCGCCGCCGCCGCCCGCTCCGCCGCCCCCGCCCCCGGCCCAGAATCAGCCGGAACCCGATGAGGGCGCGCAGGGCGATCCGGGCCGCGATGCGGTGGCAAAAGAGGTCACCAGCCAGCCGCCCAAGGTGCGCCTGAAGCGTGACGAACCGTTGCCGCGGGCATCCTCCACCGGCACGGCGACCCGGTCGGGCGCGGCGGCGGCGGGAGATGGCACCGGGGCGGCAGGTACCGGCCTGGGCACAGGAAGCGGCAACAGCGGCAGCGGGCGCGGCGGGGTGGCGCTCAGCAAACCGGTCCACATTTCCGGCAGCATCAACAACGCCCGCGACTTCCCGGTGCCGTCCGGCGGGCGTGATGCCCGACGGGGCACACAGGTGATCGTCCGCGTGATCGTTGGCACCGATGGCCGCGCGCGCGATTGCAGCGTTTTCCGCGCCAGCCCTGATCCAGAAGCGGACCGGATTACTTGCCGGCTGGTCGAAACTCGTCTCGGCTTCCGCCCGGCCAGCGATGCAAACGGCAATCCGGTCGCCGCGCCGTTCTTCTGGCGCCAACAATGGTTCTGAGGCGCGCTATCCGGCCCACAGCAACCGTTCGATTTCGGTCATGCCATAGGGCTTGCGAAGCACCGCATCGGCGCCCAGCCGTTCAAAGCTCGCCCCGGCTTCGGCATAGCCGGTTGCCAGCACAAACCGCACCCCGGCTTCGCGCAGCGCAGCGGCGATCGGTTCGGAGGATTCCCCGCCGAGGTTGAAGTCGATGATCGCAAAATCGGGCCGCGCCTCGGCAATTGCGGCCAGCGCGCCGGTGACCGAACTTTCCAGCCGCACTTCCGCTACGCCAAGACGTTTGAGGTTTTCCTCGGTGTCGAGCGCGATGATGATGCTGTCTTCCACCACCAGTACGCGGGCCGGGTGTCCGGCGGGCAGGCCGGAGAGGGCGCGCACCGGATCGGCAGGGCGCGGCGCAATGCTGCGCGCGCCTGCCTGGGCGGCGGTCAGAAAGCGTGCGGGGACAAGAAAATCGGCCTCCACCCCGGCCAGCTTGTAACGCACATCGGCCTCTCCCTGGAGGTCATGAGGGACTGATCGGGTGATGATGGTTGATCCAAAACCGTACCGCGTCGGCGCGGTTACCGGCGGGCCGCCCGCCTCGCGCCAGCGCAGCGCCAGATCGCCGAAAGCGGTGCGCGCGATGGTGACTTCGACCGTACCGGCGTGCGCGGACAAGCTGCCGTACTTTGCCGAATTGGTAGCCAGCTCGTGAACCACCAGCGCCAGAATCGTGTAGGCTTCCGGCGCCACCAGCACGTCTTCCCCGATCAGGCGAAACCGCGCGCGGTTTGTGCCGCAATAGGGGGCAAGCTCCGCCTCGATCAGCCGCGCGAGGCTGGCAGGCCCCCAGTTCTTGGCGGTAATATTGTCATGCGCAGCGGCCAGCGCGGCGATCCGCCCGCCGATGATCGCGGCAAAACCGGGCACGCTCAAGGCTTCGCCCTGCGATTGCGAAACCAGCGCACGAATCAGGCCGAGGATGTTGCGCACGCGGTGGTTGAGTTCGGCAATCAGCAGATCCTGCTGGTCAGCCGCCCGGGCGCGTTCGCGGGTCAGGTCCTCGCTCATGCGCAGGATCACCTCGATCAACGTGCGGCGCAGGCGGGCTGCGATCTCGCATTCGTCGGCGCTCCATTCACCGCTGTGGCCGCGCACCGTTTCCACCCATGCCGCAAAGCTGGCGCGCGGCTGGAGTAGTTCCCCGGGCCTCGCCGCTGCCTTGGCCGGATCGCCCGCCCAACTGATCACCCGGTCCAGCGGTTTGCGCCACAGCACCAGCGCATCGCGGGTGCCGCGCGACAGCGGTAGCACCAGTGCCCCGGCGGCGCGGTGGGCGAACCCAGCGGCGTCAGGGATCTGATCGGCAAGCCGGGTGGAAGAATGGGTCGCCCCGCCCAGCGTGCTGGCCAGCAGGGGCGCGATGGCGCGAAACTCCGCTTCCTCGGGCGCGTCGCCGCTGGCGCGGTATTCGCCGTCGGCAAACAGCGAGATGCCGTCGTGCGGAATGGTGCCGCGCAGCAGTTCCTCGATCATCGGCAGGCTGTCCGCCAACGTCACTCCGCCCGCCAGCCGCAGCAGCAGCCGGTCGTTCAATTGTCGCGCGCGTCCCCGCAGAGCTTCTGCCTGGGCCACCAGAATGCGGTCGAGCATCAGCGAAAACGTCTGGCTGAGCAGTTCTGCCACGGTGCGTAGCGAATAAGGCGGCAGGCGCGGTTCGCGGTGGTGGCACGAAATCATGCCCCACAGCCGGTCATGCCGCACAATCGCAATCGCCAATGACGCGCCCACGCCCATGTTGCGCATATAGGCAAGGTGCATCTTGGAATGGGACCGCAGCATCGACATCGACAGGTCGAGCGGGCTTTCGTTCGCGCCCAGCGCCGGGATAATCGGCACGGCTTCCGAATCCATGTCGGCGATGATCCGGAACCGGTTGCGGCGGAACAGTTCGCGCGCCTGTTGCGGGATATCGGCGGCGGGGTAGCGCAGGCCCTGGAAAGGCTCGAGCGCATCGTCCCTGTCCTCCGCGATCACCTCGCCGCTCTCGTCCGGGTGGAAGCGATAGATCATTACCCGGTCATAACCGGTCATCTGACGCACCAATCGCGCGGCAGTGTCGCACAAGGCGCCAACGCTGACCGCCTGTTCCAATTGGGCAATGACAGGGACGATCATGCTGACATGATCGGCGAACTCATTGCGGGCATGGGGTTCGAATTCGATGATCGACAGGCCGTCCACCTTGTGAACCGCGCAGTCGAAAAACTGGTGTTGGCCGGTTAAATCGACCCCGAACCGGCGTTCCGGCGGGTCGATTCCCGTAAGGCTGGCAAGCGCCTGTTCGATGGCGGCCCGCGCTTCGGGCGCGATTATGTCCGCCAGCGGTGTGCCGGTTTCGGGTGCTTTCGCCAGCCCCAGACGCTCTGCGACATTGGCCGAGGCATGGGCGACGCAGCCTCCGGCATCGACGGCGATCAGCCCGCCGAAGCTCTGGATTGCGGCGATGTGGTGGATTGCCTCGCGGTCACATTCGGTCAGCGTGTCGTTGCGTTGGTGGAGGTTCATGCGGGGATCTGCTCCCCTGCCGCAGCGTCAGCCACGGCTAGGAAATGCGCAAACACCGCCTCTGCCGCGTGGGCCGCGCCTTCGGCTTCTCCGGCGGCGGGCGGACGGTCGATGCGGGCGCGCAGACCCTGCCAGAAACCCATCATCGCATCGTCTTCAAGAAAGGCGACCGGCCATGTCCCGCCGCCGATCCGTGCCACCTGTTTGGCAATGGCGCGGTTGCCCAGCGCCGATCCTGCGAGCACCCATGCGGTGCCAAGTGCCTCTCCTGGGCGGAGTGTTGAGGGGGTGTAGCCGGGATCGAACACGGGGCAAGCAAGGGGCAAGCCCATGCCGAGCGCCGCCAGATCGCGTTCTAACAACGGGGTCTGCACCGGCGGGGCTAGATCAGCTGGCGCATGGGCCGCGAGCCACATTTCGAGCGGTGCACGGGCCGCATATTGGAGCGTCAGAAACCGTCCATAATCTCCGCGAGTTTTCCAGCCGCTGGCCGCCTGCATCGCGTGATCGAGCAAATCGTGCGCGGTCATGGTCGCGGCGCGCAAGTGGGTGCGCAGGCTTTCGCCCGTCCGTTCCGGCGTTTCCGCGATATCACTGACCGGCGCCATTGCACGCGACCTTCCTGCCCGAATCGGCTCACGCCGATTTGCCGAACGATCCCGACTGTAAGGCAAAGTTGGCAATAAATGGTGTCAATTATTTATGACACATTGATTGCGCGATGGCAATTGCGGTCAGGGCGCGAGCAGCCGCACGCCTTCTTTCTTCACGGCCGCTTCCAACGGGCCTTTCATGACGCTGAGCAATAGCGGCAGTTCCATGGTGATCACCACTTCGTGATCGCGTACCTCCACGCCGCCCGGGATGGACTGGCCGACAACTTCGGCGGTGATGGTCATTCGATCTTCGGTGGGCCAACCGGTCGTCACTTTGGCGAGGCCCGCGGGGAAGAAATTCCCGATCTCGTCCGCGTGGGCGCGCATCCGGCGGCGCACTTCATCCTTGGTGAGGTTATGGGGAAGGGTCACGCGCATGGCTTAGCGCTCCTGCTCTCTGGCCTGCTTGGTCTGTACCGAAAAATCGGGAAGCGGCACGCCGGTATCGGGCGCTGCAAGATCCTCCAGCGCCTCGGCCCCGCCGTAACGATATTCGAGATAGCGGCTCTTGATCGCCAGATCGTCGAGCGCGCCTTCGGCCAGCCGCCGCGTCACGCGGTCAACTTCGCCCGACAGCTTGCCAAGGCTTTCGGTCAGGCGTTCGTCAGCTGTCTTCCCCGCATGGGCTTCGGCACGCAGATGCGCGGGGATCTTGCGGTAGTTGTCGATGGTTTCGGGGATATATTCTCCCACCAGCTCGCGCACTTCGGCCATTGCCGGGTGGGCGCCGTCCAGCCCCTGCAATTGCAGGCCGAGCGCATCCAGTTGCACGCCCAGCTGATCGACAATCCCTTGCGCAGGCGGGGGCAGGGCAGGCCGCTGCGCCTCCAGCCACAATTCGGTGCGGGCGACCATCTGCTGCGGATTGCCCTGCGACAGTTCAGCGCGTTTGGGCACCTTGACCTTGGGGAAGCTTGAAAACACCGCGATGGCAATCGCGCTGGCGACGATCACCGCCATCACGCCCCAGAAGCCGATCCCATTGACAAAGGCTCCGGCAATCCCCGCACCCAGCCAGATCGTGACGATGGCAATGGCGATGTTGCGCACCTTGGTCAGCAGGCTCTTCATCTTGAGTTCGGCCGAGCCCTTGCCGATGCTGCCCCGTCCCAAGCCTGTTCCGGGACGATGCGTTCCGCCATCACGCTGCGTGGCGAGGCTGGTCTTGGCCTCGCGCAGGATGCGTTCGCTCTCGCGGGTGCTGTCAGCCATCAGCGGTTTCCCATCACTTATCCAACGCCAGCAGCGACGGGGTCTGCGCCGCGACCTTGGCCTGCGCCTGCGCCTGACCCTCGGCGCGGGCGATATAGCCCTTGGACTTCTCGACCTCGCTCGTCAGCACATTGACCGTCTGCTTCATCGATTCCAGCGCGCGCACCTTGAAGTTATCGACCTCGTCCATCGTGTCATAGATGTTCTGGAAGGCGCGTTGCAGCGTCTCCAGCGGGATCGTACTGGCGGCGGCCTGTTCGTGGATCTGGGCGGTCTGTTCCCGCAGCAGCGTGCTGGTCGAATCGATGATGTCGCTGGTGGTCTTGTTGAGTGCCGTGATCTGGCCGAGCACCAGCCGCTGGTTGGTCATTGCCTGCGCGACCGTAACCGCCGTGCGCAGCGCGCCGACGGTGGTCGTCGATGCGCGGTCGACGCCCTTGACCAGTTCCACGTTGTTCTTCTTGACCAGATCGAGCGCGAGGTAGCCCTGCACGCTGACCGCCATTTGCGTCAGCAGATCCTGCGTCCGCTGGCGGACATAGAACAGCGCGGATTCGCGTAGCGCCTTGGCCTTGGCCGGGTCGCTACTGTCGAGTTCGAGTGCCTTGGCCTCCAGCCGCTCGTCCAGCGTCTTGGCGATGTGGATCATCTGCTCCAGCTCGCCCATCGCCGCCCACAGCTTCTGGCGTTCGGTATCGATCGCTGCGTTATCGAGATGCAGCTCCTTCTTGCCGCTTTCCAGCCGGGTGAGGATCGAGGAAATATGCCCCTGCGCCGAGGTGTAGCTGTCGAAGTAGTTCTTCAGCTTGTTGCCGAAGGGAATGATGCCGAGGATCTTGCGCGGGCCAGACAGCTTGCCCTTGCGGCCCGGATCGAGGTCTTCGACCGTGCGGCGCAGTTCGGCGAGGTCTTTGCCGACAGAACCATCGGCATCCATCGCCCGCACCGGGCGATCAAGAAAGCGGTTGGACATGGCGGCAGCGGCGCGGACTTGTTCCTGGCCCATGCGGGTGATCTGATCGACCTTCTCGCCGAACTGGGGTGAATTGGCATCCACCGTGACCAGATCATTGACGAAGGCATCGACCTTGGTGTCGAGCTTGGACTTTTGCTCGGTGGTGACGGGCACGAGGCCCGCGGCCTGTTCGGGCGCGACCTGCGGCACCGGATCGGGCGCGGTCAGCGAAAAGGGGGTTGCGGTCGCCGTTTGCGTTTCGGTGCTCATACCTGGTCTCGTGCTCCCTCAAACCCTGCGCGCAGCCGTAGGGCAATCCACACTGTATTAGTCATCTAAAACACGCCTTTCAAGCGGTTGATCGTCCACCGCATCAAACCAAGCGGGAATAGCGGCTTGGCACCGCCCACTGACAAAACCTGCCGCCCGGCTAGCGATCCCTGAGCCTCCACTTATCAGAGCAGCCAGGCGTGAGCGCTGCCCCGGTGAAAGCACCGGCAGGTTCAGATATCGACGGTTGCCGGAAGCGGCCATAAGCCCGGTCAGCGTGGGCGGTGACGGGCCCACAAATGCCATCAGAGCGCTTTCCCCGTCGCCGGCGTACGCCGCCGAACCTTTGGATTGCCAAGATAAGTGGCTCAGTCCGGGACCGCCTCAAGGAAGGCGGACTATCACGGTTTTTAAACCGCGCCATATTTGCTACTTACGTCTGGTGAACGCTGAGGGAACGACGAAGGTGGTTAGATCGTTGAGCTTTCAACTGAAAATCCCTGTCAAAAGCGCTATCTTGTACCGCGCCCTGCCGATTGTCTTTGCGGCGGGTCTTGCCGCCGCAGCCCTCGTGGCGGATGCCGCCTTGGCCAAGCCACAGGAAGTGCGGGTGCGCACTCAGGGCAAACTGAGCTTCGGCACCTTCATGGTTTTCGGGAAGGGTTCGCGCGCCGTGAGCGCCGCAGGCGCCGTGGCGGACACGGCTATCGTCGCCTTGGATGGCAGCGTCCCGCGACCTGCCCGCTTCACGATCGAATATGATCGCGGGAATGAAAGCAAGCAAACTCTGGAAGTGATCATCGAAGTGGTGATCTCGGCCCCCAGCGCCATGCGGGTCGGAGGCGTGGACGCGCGGCTGTCAGCGTTTGAAACCGATCTGCCAGGTAACGCGCGGGTGGCGTCCGGGGAGGCGATGACCGTTCGCCTTACGGATTGCCGTGCAAGAGTGTGTTCAAGAACCTTCAACGTTGGCGGGCGCCTGGACGTGACCCGGCGCTTTAGTGGGGCAAAAGTCGAGATCCCGATCAATGTCGACGCCCGAATCGTTGCAAGGGATCGGTTGTGACCGGCACGGGCAGGATTAGCCATCTTCGTTTGGCCTTGCTGGTTTGCGCCATCTTCGGACTTCCAGCGACAGCCGCTGAGGCACAGCCTGGGGGGCAGGCTGCGGGCCGTGCCGAGGCGGAAGTGGTTGTCCCCATAAACGTCGTTCAACTGTCCGATCTGTCCTTCGGCTCGATCGCAGCGAACGGATTCGGGGAGGCTTCTGTAAAAGTCGCCGCTAACGGATCACCGCCGCGCTACGTTCATACTGCCAGGCCCGGCTGTTCGGGACAGTCAGAATGCCTGCCACATCGCGCAAGTTTTGGCGTGTCGGGTGAGGCCAACCGGGACTACCGCGTGGCTGTTCCCAGCGCCGTCATGGCGGTGGGCGCGAGGACCGGCGTTGGGCTGCCAGTGGTCGACATCGAAGTGCGGGGTCAGAACGGTTCGTCGGCCATCGGCGGAGGACGTCTGGATAACGCCGGGCGTGATACGCTTTTCGTGGGCGGAACGCTCCGAGTGCCTGGCGGTACCCGCCCCGACATTTTTCGCGCTGAGTTTTCTGTAATCGTCACATACGATTAAAGGCGGAGTCCCCGCACAGGATCGCTTCGGCTCACCTGCTTTCGCGGGGTCAGCCGGCATGGTTAACAGTCGGTGATGAGCGCATAAGTAAGTTCTTAATTGGAGATAAGTAGAACCCGCAGTGACGGGTACGACATCTTCGGATTGCGTCCTGTTGGCCCGCATCAAGTGGAAACGGGCCTGACCTATTACTTCCGAAGGGGACCATCCTTGAAAAAACTCATCGTTCTCGCTGCCACTGCAGCTTTTATCTCGACGTCGGCTGCGGCCGCTCCCGGAGACACTGCAACGGCACAAGGTGCTGCCACTGCTGAAGTCGTCGCACCAATCACGCTCACACATGCCGCCGGCGCTACGCTGAATTTCGGCACGTTCACCACCGGTGATGCCGGCGGCACCGTGGTCGTTGATCGCACCGGTGTCGGCACGGCGACTGGCGAAGTTACCCTTTTGGGCGGTTCGGTCGAAGCTGCTGACCGCTTCAACGTTGCGGGCGATGCCGGCCGCACCTTCAGCATCGCCGCAACCGGCGGTACGGTGAACAATGGCTCCCAGTCGATGAACTTCACGACCTCGGTCGCCACCAGCGGCGCGCTGAGCGCGACGGGTACTGCGACCTTTGCTGTTGGCGGCACGCTTACAGTTGTAGGCGGCAGACCGGCAGGTGCCTACACTGGCTCGTACAACGTGACGGTTGCTTACAACTGAGGCGAGCAGGCGGGCGCAGGTGAAGGTGCAAAGCGCACCTGCCTGCGCCCCCTTCCTGATTATGCGAGAAGCAATCATGCGCTATTCGACCCTCTACAGCGGGGCGGCCATCATGGCTGCCTTCATGCAGGCGGCTCCAGTCTTTGCGGCACCAGGCGATAGCTTTGAGGGTGTCGGAACGGCCGCAGCCGAAGTCACCGACCCGACAACGATCCGGCGCG
>JBIKSA010000068.1:0-11404 GCA_044348875.1 Erythrobacter sp.
GGTGGCACATTGGTTGCCATGCCCACGGCGATCCCGCCCGCGCCGTTGACCAGCAGGTTGGGGAAGCGCGCCGGCAGCACCGTAGGCTCTTTGCGGCTCCCGTCGTAGTTGTCGGTGAAATCGACCGTGTCCTTGTCGAGATCGTCAAGGAGGCTGTTCGTGACCCGTGCCAGACGCGCTTCTGTATAACGCATCGAAGCTGGCGGATCGGGATCCATCGAACCGAAGTTGCCCTGACCATCGATCAGCGGCACCCGCATCGACCATGGCTGCGTCATCCGCGCCAGAGCGTCATAGATAGCGGAGTCGCCGTGAGGGTGATAATTGCCCATCACGTCGCCTACGATCTTGGCGCTCTTGCGATAGGGACGCCCGGCAACAAAGCCGCCTTCCTGACTGGCGAACAGAATGCGGCGGTGCACCGGCTTCAATCCGTCGCGAACGTCCGGCAGGGCTCGGGCCACGATGACGCTCATCGCGTAGTCGAGATAGCTCGACTTCATTTCATCGACGATGTCGATGCGTTCAAAGCCGCCCATGGGGGCTGCGGGAGAATCGATGATGTCGCTGTCGTCGCTCAAGATCGGGACCGTTTCTGTTTGTGTTTTCGTGCCGTGCGCGGCGGGCCGTCCCTGTCGGGTCGGCAGTCGGTCTCTATCTAGGCACTTGCTGGAGCTTTCGCCACCTTAGCATGCGAACACAGCAGGAACGGTGTGCATTTTTCCACACTTGTAGACCGGATCAGGCGAACACTTGCAGTGTGGGCATTCAATGTCCGTTCAGCACGGCTCGTCTAGCAGCAATTGCAAATCCCGCGCGAGCCGTTCAAAGGCTGGGCGGATTTCGGGCCGCGCGCGTGTGCTTGGCGCATGTTCGGGCTGCGTTACTTGTGGAGGATGCAGTGACCAATTTGTCTTCGCCCCGTACTTCGAACAGCATTGCGCGCCAGTTCGCACTGGCCATTGCGCTGGCAAGCGGCACCGCGGTTCTTGCGGTTCCGGGCTTTACCGACGCGGCGTATGCCCAGAAGAAGAAGAAGGACGACAAGAAGGAGCAGGAAAAGCCTACCTATTCCGAAGCCTTCGTGAAGGCCTATCAGCCGGTCGATGCTGCCCTGAAAGCGTCGGGTGCCGATTTTGCCGTCATCAAGCCGCAGATACTTGCTCTTGTGCCGCTGGCTACCTTGCCCGACGAACAGCTCGCTCTGGGCGGCCTGATTTTCAATGCCGGGATTAGTGGCAACGATGTCCCGATGCAGTTCCAAGGCGTGGAAACCATGCTTGCCAGTGGTAAGGTGAAGCCTGAAGAGCAGGGAAGGTTCAACCTCATCGCGTTCCAGATTGCCAATTCATTGAGCCAGTTCGATAAGGCGCGTAGTTATCTGCAAAAGGCGATTGATCTCAATTACACCGCGCCAAACCTCACCGCTTCGGACCTGCAGATGAACATGGCCGAAAGCTATTTCTCGGATGACCGTTTTGCCGAAGGTCTCAAGTACCTGAGCGATGCCATTGCGGCTCGAAAGGCCCAGGGTCAGCCGGTCGATTCTAAGTGGTACCGTCGCGGTGTGGCGATTGCCTACACCAACGAAATCGTTCCGCAGGTATATGACTTCGTGGAAGGCTGGGTCAGCGATTACCCGACGGCCGAGAACTGGCGCGACGCCGTGAACCTGACGCGCAACCTTAATGAGTTTGAAGGTCCGGTTATGCTTGACCTGTTGCGGCTCGGCAAAAAGGTTGGGACGCTGAAGGACAAGAACGATTACATCTTCTACATCGAAGCGGCCGACACGCGCCGCCTGCCGGTAGAGGTCAAAGGTGTGATCGAAGAAGCGCAGGCGACGGGCGTTATTCCGCCCAAGAGCGATTCGTGGGTCGAAGATCAGCTCAAGAGCGCGAGCGCGCTGGTGGCCGAAGACAGGGCGGCATTGCCCTCGCTTGAGCGTGATGCAAAGGCACCCTCAGCACAGCTTCGCACCGTGCTGGCTGCGGGTGATACCTTCCTCAGCCATGGCGAATACGTCAAAGCGGCAGGCTTCTACGAACGGGCTGTTTCGATGCCGGGCGTCGACCGTGATCTGGCCCTGACCCGGCTCGGCATCGCGCAGATCGGCAGCGGCAATACCGAAGCAGCGCGCGCGACTTTCGCGCAGGTTACCGGCATCCGCGCGCCAATCGCCCGGTTGTGGAGGGCCTATGCCGAGCAGCAGAGCGCACCCGCACCTGCACCCGAACCCGCACCTGCCGCTGGCTGAAGTAGGCTTGCACAAAGCCGGTTGAAGAGAGCGCCGGGCCGTTGGGCTCGGCGCTCTTTTTTGTCAGGGCAGTGCTGCAAATTGCAATCGGCAGCGCGCTTGCGGGACGCAGCGAGCGCGCCTAAATGGCGAACTATGAACGATCTCGCCAATACGCCGCAGTCCGCCGCACCCGAAGAACGGCCCGCCCGCCAGCGGAAGCCTGACTGGATCCGCGTGCGCGCGCCGGTCAGCGAAGGGTATAACGAGACGCGCCGGTTGATGCGCGAATTGAACCTCAACACCGTATGCGAGGAAGCGGCCTGCCCCAATATTGGGGAGTGCTGGAGCAAAAAGCACGCAACGGTAATGATCCTCGGCGATGTATGCACGCGGGCGTGTGCCTTCTGCAACGTCAAGACCGGGATGCCCAAGGCGGTCGACCCTTTTGAGCCTGAAAACACCGCGATTGCCGCAGCCAAGATGGGCCTTGAACACATCGTCATCACCAGCGTTGATCGTGACGATCTGGCCGATGGCGGCGCGAGCCAGTTCGTCAAGGTGATCGAGGCGCTACGCCGCACCACGCCCAAAACGACGATTGAAATCCTGACACCCGATTTCCGCGGTAAGATGCGCCGTGCAGTCGAAATGATCTGCGAAGCGGGACCGGACGTTTACAACCACAACCTCGAAACCGTACCCCGGTTGTACCCAACGATCCGGCCGGGCGCGCGCTACTATGCCTCGCTGCGGCTGCTGGAAGAGGTAAAGGCACACAATCCTCTGATCTTCACCAAATCGGGTATCATGTTGGGCCTGGGCGAGCAGCGCCTGGAAGTGCATCAGGTCATGGACGACATGCGCTCTGCCGAGGTCGATTTCATCACGATGGGTCAATACCTTCAGCCGACGCCAAAGCATGCGAAGGTGGAAGAATTCGTAACGCCCAAGGCGTTTTCCGCCTACGGTGCCATCGCGCGGGCCAAGGGCTTCCTGCAAGTCGCTGCTACGCCGCTGACTCGGTCAAGCTATCATGCAGGTGATGACTTTGCGAAGATGCGCGCCGCACGCGAGGAAAAGCTTGCCAGAGATCGGGCGCGCGCCGGAGCTGAGGTTTAGCTCTAGTGCCCGGTATCCGCGAAACCCGCCGCCTGCCCTATAGCGCCGAACAGATGTTTGATCTGGTCGCGGACGTGGGCCGTTACGGCGAGTTCCTTCCTTGGGTGATCGCTACCCGCGTGCGTTCCAACAGCGATACGGAAATGGTCGCCGACATGGTGGTGGGCTTCAAGGCGATCCGCGAAAGCTTCACCTCGCGGGTATCAAAGGTGCGTCCGCGTGAGATTGCCGTGCATTATGTCGACGGGCCGTTGTCTGATCTGGACAATGTCTGGACGTTCCGCGCGGTTGATGAGCGTACTTGCGAGATCGATTTTCTTGTCGATTTTACTTTCAAAAACCGGCTGTTCGAACGGATCGCCGGCCAGTATTTCGACAAGGCTTTCCGCAAGATGGTGGAGGCTTTCGAGGCCCGCGCTGCTCAACTCTATGGCAGCAGCAATTCCAGTGCGCAAAGCGTTGCCTGACGGCGAATTTCCGCGCGCCCGCCTTCGCCTTCCCCGCCATCAAAGAACCGGGTTTCCCCTTCGGGCTCCCCCATTTCATTGCGGACCACGCGGGCAAATACGACTGTTCCTACCGGTTTCTGCGGACTTCCTCCGCCCGGCCCAGCCACGCCGCTGATCGCCACCGCAACATCCGCGTTCGAACGGTCGAGCGCGCCCTTGGCCATCGCCCATGCGCAGGCGATCGACACTGCACCAAAGGTTTCAATAACATCGCGCGAAACGCCCAGCATCTCCATCTTGGCTTCGTTGGAATAAGTCACAAAGCCGCGGTCAAACACCGCCGATGATCCTGCGATTTCGGTGATCGCGCCTGCGACAAGCCCACCAGTGCAACTTTCGGCAAGCGCAAGCTTGCGGCCTTGCGCTAGGTTTTCGGCCACCACGCGGCCTGCCAGCGCAGCAATTTCATCGGGAAGCAGCGACGCTGGCATAATCACTCTACTTGCCGCTCGCAGTCTGCGCCGTGGTGCAGACGGGCGGGTTTTTCACATCGCTCATCTCGACAAGGAAGGCCGCCAGCCCACCGACGTTGTCGGTCGGCAGCGGGCTGAGGAGTTCAAGCCCGCGCTCAATCTTGGCGCAGATGTCGCCTTTGATCTCTTGTGCGATCATCTGACCGATCAACGCGTCGACGAATGGACGCAGCGCGGCATCTGGCATGGACTGGAGCATTGCCGTCATGTCCATGGCGCCTTCCTCGTTCGCTCCGTCCTTCTGGGCCATGAAGGTCTTGAGCATCCGAAATGCACCCGGCCAGGATTTGTCCTGACTGGCGCGGAAGGGTGCGATGTAGGCATCGCCACGAGTGGCCATGAAACCGCGCTGCGTCAGGCGGTTGGCACAGGCGTTACGAGCTGCGTCAAAAGCGATCGGCATGGCATAGACCACTGCGTCCGACATATCGGCAGGGGCAACACAGGCCTGGTTCTGGGCCTGCGCCCCCTGAGCTGAAGCTAGGGCGACGAGGGCAAAGGCAGGAGCGATCATTCGTCTGGTCATTTGGACATTCCTCAAACGCTGCGAGTGACAAGAACGATGGCCTGCGCGGCGATGCCTTCGCCGCGGCCGGTGAAACCGAGCTTTTCTGTAGTCGTGGCCTTGATGCTGACGGCGCCTTCGTTCGTGCCCATCATTTGGGCAATGGCCGCGCGCATGGCTGGACGGTGCGGACCAATCTTGGGCGCTTCGCAGATGAGGGTAAGATCGACATTGCCTATTTCGTAACCACTGTCGCGAGCAAGGCGGACAGCGTGCTCGAGAAATCGGCTCGACCGTGCCCCGCGCCATCGCGGGTCGCTGGGCGGGAAGTGAGTGCCGATGTCGCCTGCGCCTATTGCCCCAAGAACGGCGTCGGTGATGGCATGCAGGGCAACATCGGCATCGGAATGGCCTGAAAGTCCCTTGTCATGCGGGATCAGCACGCCGCCAAGCCACAATTCCTCGCCAGCTTCGAGTCGGTGCACGTCGTAGCCCTGGCCAATACGGAAAGCTGGCGCGGCATTGGTATCCACAAGATCCTCCGCGAAAGTGATTTTCTTCAATCGTTCATCGCCATCAACCAGCGCAACTGAACCGCCGCTGGCTGACAAGACCTGTGCATCGTCACCTGCGTCGGTTACGCCTTGCCAACCGCGATGCGCGGCAAGAATGGCATCAAAGCGGAACGCCTGCGGGGTCTGCACCCGGCGCAGACTTTCCCGCTCCGCCTTTCCAGCCATCACGCCATCGCTAGCAATCGCAAGGCTATCGACCACCGGCAACACCGGGATTGCTCCCGGATGTTCGGAGAGGGCTGCCAGCAAACGCTCGATGACCCCGCGGGTCAAAGCGGGGCGCGCGGCATCGTGGATCAGGACGCGGTCCGGGCCCGTATCGGCCAGAGCCTCCAACCCGCTGCGCACCGAATCCTGACGGCTCGCCCCGCCGGTTACAAATTGCACACCCTCGAGACCGGCCAGCGCCGCGTCGGCGTCCTTGTGCGCGTCGGCGGGGATAACGACCACCAACGGAGCGGCGCCTGCGGTCAGCAGCGCCTCGGTCGAGTGCCGGATCAGCGGCTTGCCACCGAAGTTGCAAAACTGCTTCGGAGTGTCTCCGCCCACGCGCAGGCCCTTGCCGGCGGCGACTACAATCGCTGCAAATGAGGGAAGGGGGGAGGGGCCAGCCATCGGAGCAATCGCTTAAGGTCTGGACGGGGTTTCCGCAATCCACTAAGCGACTGCCCAAATATTAGGCACTACTCTCGACCATGGCACCGCTTCCTCCTCCGCCCGTATTGAAACCGATTAGCATCGGCGCTGTCGCCGTTGCCGAGCCGGTTCTGCTCGCGCCGATGACAGGTGTGACCGATATGCCATTCCGCACGCTGGTGCGGCGCTATGGCTCGGGCCTCAACGTCACCGAGATGGTGGCGAGCGAGGCGGCAATCCGCGAAACGCGGCAGAGCGTCCAGAAAACCGCGTGGGACCGGATCGAGGAGCCGGTTTCAATGCAGCTGGTTGGCTGCGACCCCGCCAGTATGGGCGAAGCGGCCAAGCTTCAGGAAGGCAATGGCGCGGCGATTATCGATATCAATTTCGGCTGCCCAGTCAGGAAGGTCGTTGGTCAAATGGCGGGCAGCGCGCTGATGCGCGAAGTGCCGCTTGCGGTGCGATTGATGGAGGCGACGGTCAAGGCGGTGAATGTGCCTGTGACGGTCAAGATGCGTATGGGTTGGTGCCACGACAGCCTCAATGCGCCCGACCTTGCTCGCATGGCCGAAGATATAGGCGTCAAGATGATCACCGTCCACGGCCGCACCCGCAACCAGATGTACAAGGGCAGCGCAGATTGGGCCTTCGTGCGCAAGGTCAAGGACGCGGTTGATATCCCGGTAATCGTCAATGGCGATATCTGCACTATTGATGACGCTGCCAAGGCGCTTGAACAATCGGGCGCGGACGGGCTGATGATCGGGCGCGGTGCCTATGGCAAGCCGTGGCTGTTGGGTCAGGTCATGCATTGGTGGCGCACCGGAGAGGCGCGCGCGACGCCCGGGATCGACGAGCAATACGCACTGGTGGTCGAACATTACCGCCGGATGCTGGATCACTATGGCCGCGACACTGGCGTCAAGATGGCGCGCAAGCATCTGGGCTGGTACACCAAGGGGCTTCATGGATCGGCTGAGTTCCGCAACATGGCCAACTTCATTGACGACGCCGAACAGGTGCTCGGCGAAATCGAGCGGTTCTATACGCCAATCATAATGCAGAAGGCCGCCTGAGCTTGGCCCGCATTCCGCTGCACCCGCAGTTTGATGGCCAGCCGGATGCCCGCGCGCAAATTGCAGGCTTGATCTTTGCTGTGGCGCTGATCGACGGCGACGGCGTGATTGCGGAAGTCAACCACGCCGCCGAAGACCTGCTCGGCACCAGCGCCAGCCGGCTACTTGGCACGCGCCTGATCGATCGTATCGGGCCGCTCGATCCCCGCGTCGAAGCGCGGCTTGTGGCGCGTGACGAGGCTTTGGTTGTGCGCGATCTGGCGATCCGCATGGGAGAACAGAACGCGCGTGTGAATCTCACCGCATCGCCGCTGGGTGGACATCCGGGATGGCGGGTGGTGACCCTGTCACAGATCGGGCATGACGATTCCGCAAGCCCTGCCGGCGGTGAAGCGATGTTGGGCGCGCCCGCGGTGCTGGCACATGAAATCAAAAACCCGCTTGCCGCGATCCGCGGGGCAGGGCAGCTGGTTGAGCGCAAGCTTGCGCCCGCCGACAAGAAGCTCGCCCGGATGATCACTGACGAGGTTGACCGGATTGCCCGGCTGATTGACCGGATGCAGCAATTGGGCAGCACCCGAACCGGTCCGCTCGATGCTTGTAACCCGCACGAAGCGATCCGCGCTGCGGTTGCGACCATGCGCGCTGCCGGGTCGCCCCAAGGTGATATAGACATTTCCGAGGAATTTGATCCCTCGCTTCCTCCAGTGCTGGTCAACCGCGACGCGCTTGAACAGGTGTTGATCAATTTGATTTCGAATGCGCGTGATGCCGCATTGGCGGCGGGCGGGGCAGGGCGGATTATTGTCCAGACGCGGTTTGTCAGCGGCCTCGCCTTCAGCGCGATCCGCAACGGGCGCGCGGTGCCGCTGCCGATCGAAATCACCATCAGCGACAACGGACAAGGCATCGATCCTGCGCTGCGGGATCATGTGTTTGAACCGTTTGTGTCGTCGAAGCCTTCGGGCCAAGGGCTCGGCCTCGCGTTGGTGCGCAAGCTGGTGCGAGACATGAACGGCAATGTCAGCCATGATCGTGACACGCGCGCCGGACTCACCCATTTCCGTCTGCATTTGCCGCAGGCCCAGGACATCACCTGACCCATGCCCACAACCCGTCCGATCCTGCTGGTCGAAGACGACGCAGCCATCGCCACCGTTATCATCGCCGCTCTTGAGGATGAAGGGTTCGCGATTGCCCATTGCACCAGCATCGCCGCGCGGGACAAACAGCTTTCGATGCGCCAGTTCGGGGTGATGCTGACAGATGTCATCCTTGAGGATGGGGATGGACTTGCCAGCCTGACGGCGGTTCGGGAGCGGGCGCCGGATATGCCCGTGATCGTGCTATCGGCACAGAACACGCTTGATACTGCGGTACGCGCAAGCGAGAGCGAGGCGTTCGAATACTTCCCCAAACCGTTCGACCTGGACGAGTTGGTTCACGCCGTGCGTCAGGCCGCTGGAGCGCGGCTCGCCACAGCCGACGAGGCGGGCGGCCCGATGGCGGGCGCCGAAGGCGAGCGGATGCCCTTGGTTGGGCGCAGCCCGGCGATGCAAGGCGTGTACCGTATGATTACGCGCGTGCTGCGCAATGATTTGACCGTGCTGGTCACAGGGGAAAGCGGCACGGGCAAGGAGCTGGTCGCCGAGGCCATCCATGAACTTGGTAACCGCCGCACCGGACCGTTTGTTGCCGTCAACACGGCAGCGATCCCTGCCGATCTGGTAGAAAGCGAGCTGTTCGGGCACGAAAAGGGCGCGTTCACAGGCGCCATCGCGCAGGCAATCGGCAAATTTGAACAGGCCAACGGCGGCACGCTGTTCCTCGACGAAATCGGCGATATGCCTGCCGAAGCGCAGACCCGCCTGCTTCGTGCCCTGCAATCCGGACGCATCCGGCGCGTCGGCGGCCGGCAAGAGATTGCGGTCAATGTACGCATCATTGCCGCAACCAACCGTGATCTTGCCCCGATGATCGCCGCTGGGACATTCCGGGAGGATCTGTTCTATCGCCTCAACGTGGTTCCGATTGTACTGCCGCCCCTGCGCGAACGGCGCGAGGATATTGCCGCGCTTGCTCAACATTTCCTAGTGCTCGCGGCCGAGGATGGCTTGCCGCGTCGCGCACTAACGCCAGACGCGATCGAGCGGCTCGAGCAGCGCAACTGGCGCGGTAATGTGCGGGAACTGCGCAATGTGGTGTACCGCCTCGCCCTTATGGCGCGAGAGGACCGTGTTGACGGCGATGCTGTCACCGACATTATCGGCCCCGAAATCGCGCCGGCGGCGATGCCGCAGGGCGAGGGGCAGAGCGGCTTCGGAACGGCTCTGGCGGGCTGGTTAGCCGCGGAGAGCCCGCCACCGGGCGCTCTGTACCATCGCGCGCTGGCGGCTTTTGAAAAGCCGCTGATTGAATATGCGCTGGGCCGAACTGGCGGGAACCAGCTGCGCGCGGCCCAGTTGCTGGGGATCAATCGCAACACTTTACGCAAACGGATCGGTGAGTTGGGGCTCGAGCCCGACCGGTTCTCACTCTCCTGATCGCCGCAGATCAGGCACGTCACGACGCAAGCTTGCTGGCTTAAACCAGATTGGCCTTGCATTTTTATCACACTGTTGTTGTAAAGCAGCAACGATGGAGCAAGCCCCACCCCGCGTAGCGCCTTTTGCACTGGGCCAGCCTCCACGCTGGTGGCGGCGGTTCATGATCGCGGCGCGCCGGGCCAACCTCTACCTTTGGCTCGAAGGTGCGGCGGTGATTGCGCTGGTGGCTGCAATTGTGGCGACCTGGTCGACGTATAGCCGGCTTGGTGCGCCAGATGATCTCCTGCCGACCACTCAGGTGTCAGTGCTGCTGATGGCGACGCTGGTGCCGGCGATGGCGCTGTTGGTGCTGATCGGGCGGCGCCTTGCTCTGCGGCGCGCGGCCGGTAGCACGGCGCGACTTCATGTCAGGCTGGTGTTTTTCTTCTCGATGGTTGCCGCCTTGCCGACGCTGCTTGTGGCGGGATTTGCTGCCTTCCTGTTCCAGACGGGCGTTGATTTCTGGTTTTCCGACGAGTCCCGGGGGTTGATGGAAAACGCCAACGCTTTGGCGCAGAATTACTACGATGCGAACCAGCGCAACGTCGAACAGAACACCATCACCATGGCGACCGATATGCGCGAAACGCTCGCCCGCGTGCCCATAACCGATCCCGATTTTCCCGATTTCTACGCTTACCAGGTGCAGGGGCGCGAAATCTCCGAGAGCGCGATCCTCCAGCGGATGGAGGATGGATCGTTCCGCACAGCGGCTGCACTTAATCTCACCCGTGACAACAGCCCGCTGGCCTTCAGCCGCGCCGCGCTCCCGCGTCTTGACCGGGGGGAGTTCGCCGTAGTTGTCGGTAGCCCGGAACGGATCGAGGCGCTGGTGCCGATTGACGCGCAATCGGGTATCTATCTCTACAATGCGCGCACCACTGAAGAGACGATGTTCAATTCATGGTCGCGGGCGCAATCGATCGTGACGGCCTACGAACGCCTTACGAGCAGCGCGCGAACCTTGCAGCTGCAATTCAACATCGCGCTGGTGACGGTTAGCCTGTTGCTCGTGGGGCTGGCGATCTGGTTCGGCTTGCGCTTTGCGGATCGGCAGGTGGAACCGTTGACAGCGCTGGTCGGCGCGGCGCGCAAGGTGGGGCAGGGGAATTTCGCGCTGCGGCTCGAAGGGCGCACGGGGGCGGACGAAATCGGTTTGCTCAACCGCGCCTTCAACCGCATGACAGCACAGCTCGATAAGCAGACCCAGGCTTTGGTCAGCGCGAACCGCCAGATCGACGATCGCCGTGCCTTTACCGAAGCGGTGCTGGAATCTGTCACGGCGGGCGTTGTGTCGGTCAATGCCGATGCGCGGGTCACGCTGATGAACTCCTCTGCGCAGGCATTGCTTGCTGATCATGCCGTGCTTGGCGGAGCGGAGAAGCTAATCGGTCAGTCGATTAGTGCCATGTCTCCTGAACTGGCGCGTATCCTTGTCGAAGGGAAGGAGAGGGCAGTCATCACACACGCCAAGGGAACCGAACTCCTGACCCTTGCCGTCAAAGTTGCCCCCGGCACCAACGGCCATGTGATTACCTTCGAAGACATCACCCGCCAATTGCTTGACCAGCGGCAGGCGGCTTGGTCCGACGTTGCCCGTCGGATCGCGCATGAAATCAAAAATCCGCTCACTCCGATCCAGCTGGCGACCGAACGGCTCAAGCGTCGCTACCGCACGCAAGTCGGC
>JBIKSA010000142.1:0-3467 GCA_044348875.1 Erythrobacter sp.
GATTGTCCTGAAGTGCCCAATCTCGTTGGTGCTTTTGCAGTGATCTGGACGACGACCCCTTGGACGATTCCGGTCAATCAGGCGATCGCGTACAATCCGGCGTTCGAACAGCAGAGCTATGAAGCTTGTTACGGGGTATTCAAAGGATCTGACGGTCGCCGTTACATTCTGTCCCAAGCACTTGCGCCAAGTTTTGCTGCGCGCGCCGGTATCGAATTGGTCTTGGAAAGCGCCTTGTCGGACGAAGCGCTTAAGGGCGCCTCAGCCCGCCACCCAATGCACCACCTCGGCGGGTTCTACGCCGCGCCGCGCCCGCTGCTGCCCGGCGACTTCGTCACCACCGATAGCGGCACCGGTCTCGTCCACATGGCGCCCGATCATGGCGAGGACGACTTCGACCTGTGCAAGGCGAACGGGATCAACCCCGTTTTCGCGGTAATGGACGACGGGCGCTACCGCGACGACTGGGGCTGGCTCGGCGCTGCCGACGAGCGCCGCATGAGCGTCATCAACCCCAAGTTCAACGCGCCGGACGGCCCGATCTGCTCGGACCTGCGCGAAGCCGGCGCGCTGCTCGCGGCGAGCGCAGACTACGCGCACTCCTACCCGCATTCGTGGCGCTCCAAGGCCAAGGTGATCTTCCGCTGCACCCCGCAGTGGTTCGTGCCGATGGACCGCGATCTCGGCGACGGCGCCACCCTACGCGGCACCGCCCTCGCCGAAATCGCCCGCGTCCAGTTCATCCCCGACAAGGGCCGCAACCGCATCGGCGCGATGGTGGAAGGGCGGCCCGACTGGGTGCTGTCGCGCCAACGCGCTTGGGGCGTGCCGATCACGCTGTTCGTGCGCCCTGATGGTTCCTACCTGCAAGACCCCGCCGTTAACGCGCGCATCGTCGCGGCCGTGAACGCGGAAGGTATGGACGCGTGGAACAGCGCCAACACAGCGGCGTTCCTCGGCCCCGATCACAACCCCGCTGACTACGCAATGGTCACCGACATTCTCGACGTCTGGTTCGATGCGGGCTGCACCCATGCCTTCGTGCTCGAAAGCGGGCGCTGGCCGGACCTGACATGGCCTGCCAACCTCTACCTCGAAGGCTCAGACCAGCATCGCGGCTGGTTCCAGTCCTCGCTGCTGCAATCCTGCGCCACGCGGGGCCGCGCGCCTTATGACCAGGTGCTGACCCACGGCTTCACGATGGACGCCAAGGGCCGCAAGATGTCCAAGAGCGAGGGCAACACCATCAGCCCGATCAAGGTGATGGAGGAATACGGCGCCGACATCATCCGCCTGTGGGCACTGAGCGTCGATTTCACCGAAGATCACCGCATCGGTGACGAGATCCTGAAGGGCGTCGGCGACCAGTACCGCAAGCTGCGCAACACCTTCCGCTACCTGCTCGGCGCGCTCGATGGCTTCGTGGGCGACATGAGCGATGCGGGCGAGTTGCCCGAGCTTGAGGTTTATGTGCTGGCGCTGCTGGCCGATCTCGACCGCAAGCTGAAGGCCGCCGCCGAGGCCTACGACTTCAACCTCTACACCCGCCTGCTGGTCGATTTCTGCAACGAGGACCTTTCGGCCTTCTTCTTCGATATCCGCAAGGACAGCCTCTATTGCGACGGGCCGGACAACGTCACGCGCAACGCCTATCGCACCGTGCTCGACCTGCTGTTCCACGCGCTGGTGCGCTATGCCGCACCGGTGCTGGTGTTCACAGCGGAGGAAGTGTGGCTCAGCCGCTATCCCGAAGACGCCGAGGCGGACGAGGACGGCCAGCGCGGCTCTGTCCACCTTCTCGAATGGCCGACCGTGCCGGGCGTGGTAATCGAAACAGCCAAGTGGGAGGCGCTCCGTGCGCTTCGTACCCGCGTCAACGAAACGATCGAGCCGCTGCGCCGGGACAAGACGATCCGGTCCAGCCTCGAAGCCGAAGTGATCGTTCCTGCCAGCGCCGTGCCAGAGGGTGTCTCCGACGAACAACTGGCCGAGCTGTTCATCACCGCGACAGTCGCCCGCGGGCAGGGCGAAGACGTGATCGTGACCAAGACCGCCCACCATAAATGCGACCGCTGCTGGCGGCACCTGCCCGACGTGGCGGATGACGCGGCGCTGTGCGGGCGGTGCGAGGATGCGGTCGGCGTGATCGACGGGGCGGCGGCATGACCGGGCTGCTCACCCGCAATCGCGTGATCGGCCTCGCGCTGGCCGCGATGGTTGCCATCGTTGATCAGGCGGTGAAGATGTATGTCATCGGCCCGCTGCGCCTGCGCGAAGTGCTGCATATCGACCTGCTGTCGTTCTTCGACCTCACCTATATGGAAAACCGCGGCATTTCGTTGGGGATGCTGCAGGCCAACAGCATGGAAATGCGCTGGCTGCTAGTGGCGCTGACCGCCGGCATTGCGGTGGTCGTGGCCCTCTGGATGATGCGCGAAAAGCGGCTGGGCGATATTGCCGGTCTTGCGATGATCCTCGGCGGGGCGGTGGGCAATATCCGCGACCGGTTCGAATTGGGTTACGTGATCGACTATGCGGATTTCCATATCGGCGATTTCCGGCCGTTCCTGATCTTCAATATCGCCGACGCCGCAATCACCATCGGCGTCGTCATTATCCTTGCCCGCAGCCTGCTGGTGCGCGACAAGGAGGGTACCGAAACCGGGGAATCCCCCCGTGGAGAGCAACAAGATGCGTAAGTTTGCACCCCTGATCCTGCTGACCGGCGCTGCGGCGATGCTGGCTGGCTGTGGCGGCGGCGGAGGCGTGTTCGACCGCGCGCGGCCCGATGAATTCGCGGTGCAGCGTCAGGCGCCGCTGGTGGTGCCGCCCGATTTCACGCTCACCCCGCCCGCCCCCGGCGCTCCGCGTCCGACGGAAGGCACGGCCTCCGAACAGGCACTTGAGGCGATCTTCGGCGGCCCCGCGCCGCGCAGCCGGGTTGAAGCCAGCGTAATCGACCGCGCCGGCAGCGCCGCGCCCAGCATTCGCAGCCAGGTGGGTGACACCGGCACGAACACGGTGGCCAAGGGCCGTGTGACCCGCGACATCATCGCCGCCCCCGAAGGCGACGGTCAGTCGGCGACGACGGTGATACCGTCTTAATTGCGGGCGGCCAGTCGGCCTCGCGGTCGCTACGCGACCGTTTCCAGCACGTATCGCTGAGTTAACAAAAAGAACTCAATCGCGCTCATCGGCGCGGCTGACCAACAACTTGTCGATGCGGCGACCGTCCATGTCGACCACTTCGAAGCGCCAGCCCTGATCGGTAAAATACTCGCCCTCGGCCGGCAGCTTCTTCATCACCGACAGGGCATAGCCTGCCGCCGTGCCGAATTCGCGGTCCTCGCCATATTCCAGGCCCAGCCGGTCCGCCAACGCATCGGCTGACAGCGAGCCCGAGACCAGCAGCGAGCCGTCTTCGCGTTCCACTACCGAAGGCAGATCGCCGTCATCGCTATCACTGG
>JBIKSA010000143.1:0-3466 GCA_044348875.1 Erythrobacter sp.
TTCTGGATGAAGTGCTTGATCATCTGCTCCGCCACTTCGATGTCGGCGATCACGCCGTCGCGCAGCGGGCGGATCGCTTCGATGCTGTCGGGTGTTTTGCCCATCATCATCTTCGCATCATTGCCCACGGCCTTGACGCGGCGGATGCCGTTGATCGTTTCGATCGCAACCACCGAAGGCTCGTTCAGCACGATGCCCTGATCCTGCACATAGACCAGCGTGTTGGCTGTGCCGAGGTCGATGGCCATGTTTTGCGAGCGGAATTTGAAGAGGTCGGACAGGAAGCTCATGGGTGGCGGTGTTCCAGTAAGGGCGGGGCGTGACCGCGGGTTGCCGATGGTCGGCGACAGCGGGGGCAATCCAGGCCGGTTATGACATGACAGCGCGCGCCTAGCGAATCCGCAGGCAAAAGGCCAAAATATTTGTCCACCGCTGAAGTGATTTCTGGGCGCACGGCCTCGAAAAAACGTCCGCTCATCGCTAGCATTGCGCAAATGCCCGAAATTCGCCGCCTCCCGTCCGCTCTGGTGAACCGCATTGCTGCGGGCGAGGTGGTCGAACGTCCGGCTGCGGCGCTGAAGGAGCTGGTTGAAAACGCCATCGATGCTGGGGCGCGGCGAATCGGGGTCGTACTGGCAGACGGCGGGCTGCAACGCATCGAAGTGGTCGATGACGGCTGCGGCATGGGCCCCGATGGCATGGCGCTGGCGCTGGAACGCCACGCCACGTCCAAGCTGCCCGATTCGCTGATTGGCCCCAGCGGCGCCATCGAACTGGTCACGACGCTGGGCTTCCGCGGGGAGGCATTGCCTTCCATCGCCAGCGTCGCGCGCCTCACCATCGAAAGCCGCGAGGCGGGCGCTGCGGAAGGCTGGCGGCGCGTGATCGATCACGGTGCTTTGCTGGCTGATGAACCTGCTGCGCTCCCGCCCGGCACCCGGGTGCGGGTGGAAGAGCTGTTTGCCAAGGTGCCTGCCCGGCGCAAGTTCCTGCGCACCGCCCGCAGCGAGTATGCTGCCTGCCTCGATGTCGTACGCCGCCTCGCCATGGCGCGGCCCGATGTGGGCTTCACGCTTGAAACGGTGGGCGATGCAGGCAAGCGTACCGTGCTCTCCCTGCAAGCGGGCGAGGAGTTGGCAACCCGCGTGGCGCGGATCATCGCGCATGAACTGAAGGACAACTCCGTTCCCATCAGTCTGGAGCGCGACACGCTACACGGGACAATGCAGCTGACGGGCGTGGCGGGCCTGCCGACCTGGAACCGGGGCGTGGCCGATCACCAATATCTGTTCGTCAATGGCCGCCCTGTGAAAGACCGTCTGCTGGTGGGGGCGGTGCGCGGCGCCTATGCCGATATGCTGGCGCGTGATCGCCACGCGGTGCTGGCGCTGTTCCTCGACCTGCCGCCACAAGATGTCGATGTGAACGTCCACCCTGCGAAAACCGAAGTGCGGTTCCGCGATTCTGCCGCGGTGCGGGGGTTCATCGTCTCGGGCCTCAGGCAAGCACTGGCGACAGGCGACCGTCGCTCGGCGCAGGGGCCGGACCGGGCGGCGATGGCCCGCTGGCAGGCAGAGCCCGTCGTATCGCCTGCTGCGCCGGTGCTGGACAACATCTTCTCGGGCCAAGATTGGGCCGCGCCGCAACCTCGGCTTGGCGAAGCCCGCCCCACCTGGAATATGCCAGCCCCGCAGCCCCAAGGCCGCGCGGAAGAAGCTGCGCCTTTGCCGGATCGGGCCGAACAATATCCCCTCGGCATCGCGCGCGGGCAGGTCGCCAACACCTACATTGTCGCTGAATCCGCGGATGGCCTCGTGCTGGTCGATCAGCACGCCGCGCATGAACGGCTCGTCCTTGAACGCCTGCGTGCCGCGGGAGCCGAGGAAGCCACCCGCTGCAGTCAGGCGCTGCTCGTGCCGGATGTGGTGGAATTGGACGAAGTCGATTGCGATCGGTTGGAAGACGCAGCGGAAGGGTTGGCGCGGTTTGGCCTCGTCATCGAACGCTTTGGGCCAAGTGCGATGCTGGTCCGCGCGCTGCCTGCTGTGCTGCCCAAGGCCGACAGCGCCGCCCTGCTGCGCGATCTTGCGGACGACATCGCCAAGCATGGCAAGCAGGAAGACAGCGGGGCTTTGCTGCTGGCCGAACGGCTCGAACTGGTGCTGGCGACCATGGCTTGCCACGGCTCGGTCCGGGCCGGGCGCACGCTTAGCGTTACGGAGATGAACGCGCTGCTGCGCGAGATGGAAGCGACGCCGAGGTCAGGCCAGTGCAACCACGGGCGGCCGACATGGGTCAAGCTCTCGATGGAGGATGTCGAGAAGCTGTTCGGGCGCCATTGAGGTTGCCCCATCCGTCACCCCAGCGACAGCTGGACGTCAGGCGGCAAGCGCCGTCTTTGCCGTCCTAGACCGAAGCTTTTGCTGGGTTGGCGGGAGGGCGCTACCTTTTAAACATTGAACTTGAAAAGCAGCACATCGCCGTCCTGAACGATGTATTCCTTGCCTTCCTGCCGCAGCTTGCCCGCTTCCTTGGCACCTGCTTCGCCGCCCAGCGCGATGTAATCGTCATAGGCAATCGTTTCAGCGCGGATAAACCCGCGTTCGAAATCGCTGTGGATCTCGCCTGCTGCTTGCGGGGCCTTGGCGCCATCAGGGAAGGTCCAGGCGCGGGCTTCCTTGGGGCCGCAGGTGAAGAAGGTTTTGAGGCCCAAGAGCTTGTACCCGGCGCGGATCACGCGGGCGAGGCCGCTTTCGGTAAGGCCGAGAGCTTCGAGGAATTCGCCCCGGTCTTCCACCGGCATCGTCACCAGATCAGCCTCGATGGCCGCGGAGACAACAACGGCCTGCGCGCCTTCTGCCGCCGCCTTGGCGAAGACCTTTGCTGACAGAGCATTGCCCTCCGCCGCATCTTCCTCGGCTACGTTGCAGACATAAAGCACGGGCTTGGCGGTGAGGAGCTGGGCCTGCTTGAACAGCCGATCTTCCTCGTCATCGCCCGGCACCGTCAGGCGTGCAGGCTTGCCGTCGCGCAGCAGTTGGAGCGCCTGACCGAGCACGCTTGCCATCGCTTTGGCTTCCTTGTCGCCTGCCGCGCCGCGCTTGGCTGCGGCAGGAACACGCTTTTCGAGGCTCTCCAGATCGGACAACATCAGCTCGGTCTCAACCACCTCGGCATCCGCGATGGGATCGACCTTGTTGGCGACGTGCTGGATATCATCATCCTCAAAGCAGCGCAGCACGTGGACGATGGCGTCCACTTCGCGGATATTGCCGAGGAACTGGTTGCCGAGCCCTTCGCCCTTGCTGGCGCCCTTCACCAGCCCTGCGATATCAACGAAACCCAACTGAGTTTCGATGATCTTCGCGCTCTTGCCTATGGCGGCGATTTTTTGCAGCCGATCGTCCGGCACGGCGACCTGTCCCACGTTGGGTTCGATCGTGCAGAACGGATAGTTGGCCGCCTG
>JBIKSA010000024.1:0-30639 GCA_044348875.1 Erythrobacter sp.
GCCATCCCACGGATCGCTTTCCAGCTGCTTCATGCCGAGGCTGATGCGCTGCGTATCGGCGTTGATGCGCACGATCTGCACGGTCACCGTGTCACCGATATTGATGACTTCGCTCGGGTGGTTGACGCGCTTGTAGCTCATGTCGGTGACATGCAGCAGGCCGTCGATGCCGCCGAGATCCACGAACGCACCGTAATCGGTGATGTTCTTCACGACGCCGTCGATGATCTGGCCTTCGACCAGGTCGTTGATCAGTTCGCTGCGCTGTTCGGCGCGGGTTTCTTCAAGCACCGCACGACGCGAGACGACGATGTTGCCGCGGCGACGATCCATCTTGAGGATCTGGAAGGGCTGCGGCACGTCCATCAGCGGGGTGACATCGCGCACGGGGCGGATATCGACCTGCGAGCCGGGGAGGAACGCCACAGCGCCATCGAGGTCGACGGTGAAGCCGCCCTTGACGCGGCCGAAGATGCGGCCTTCGACGCGCTTGCCTTCGCCGAATTCGCTTTCCAGCTTGTCCCAAGCCGCTTCGCGGCGGGCGCGGTCACGCGACAGCATGGCTTCGCCGTCAGCGTTCTCGACGCGGTCAACGAAGACTTCGACTTCGCCGCCAACGGTCAGGCCGTGGTCGTCTTCGCCGCGCGAAAATTCCTTGAGGGAGATGCGGCCTTCGCTCTTGAGGCCGACGTCGATCACGGCAAAGCCGTTTTCGATCGCAGTGATGGTTCCCTTGACGACGCGGCCTTCAAACCCGTCTTCGCCGGCACCGCCGAGTTGTTCGTTGAGCATCGCCTCGAAATCGGCGCGCGTGGGCATCTGAGTTGCCATATTGGATCTAAGTCCTGTTTCGTTTTGCTACCGGCCACCGGTTTTTCCGGGGTCTTTTGCCGCTTCCCAGGCACCATTGCCGGGGCTGGCGGGGCAAGAGGCAGACTTCTCCGCGCGGCCCCATGCCGAACGCGAAGGTTCCTTCAACCCAAAATGATTGCGAGAACGGCCGCGCGCCTAGGGCAAGCCGCTGCGAAAAGCAAGGAAATTGGGGGGGAGTGAGGCTAGCCTGCGGCCTGCGTTCCCGTGGGGCGGTAACGCATTGCAACATCGCAGCGTTCATACCGGCCGCCATACTCGGCCATGATCTGCGCATCGTGGGCAAAGCCGAGCTTTTCGTAGAGGTGGATCGCGGCCGCGCATTTGTGGCTGGTCAGGAGATAGAGCTTTGTCGCACCCAGTTCCTGCGCCCGGGCAATGATCGCTTCGAGCAGGAATTCCCCAGCCTTCATCCCGCGCGCCGTTTCGCGCACGCCCATCTTGGTCAACTCGAATGCGCCCGGGCCGGTGCGCTGCAACGCACAGGCGCCGACGATGCCCACACCCTCAGCCTCGACGAACAGAATATCGCCGCCCGGCGCGATAATCCGTTCGCGCGGGTTTTCGAGCACGTCGCGGTCGGTCGCTTCCAGCCGGAACATCGCTTCGATCCATTCGGCGTTGATGTCATGGAAATGCCGTGCCAGCCCATCATCATAGGGCCTGATGCGCAAGCGGTGTGCCGTGTGCGGGGCGGGCAGCTCGCCCAACGAGGTCAGCACCGCCTCGATCGCGGCCTCGATCGCGGCATCCCGGCCCAAATGGGTGGTGTCGAGCACCACTGCGTCAGGCGCCGCCATCAGCGGGGCATCGGCTCGGCCCATGTCGCGGGCGTCGCGCGCGGCGATGTCACGTTCGATCTCGTCAAGCGCGACGTCGATCCCGCGTCCCGTCATTTCCAGCCAGCGGCGACGCGCACGCTCTGCCACGCTGGCGGTCACAAACAGTTTTACTGGCGCTTCGGGCGCGATCACTGTGCCGATGTCGCGCCCGTCCAGCACTGCGCCGCCTTCCTGCGTGGCAAAGGCGCGCTGGCGTTCGTAGAGCGCGCGGCGCACCGCAGGGTGGACCGACACGCGGCTCGCATAGCCGCCGACTTCTTCTGAACGCAGGATCTCGTCTTCGAGCAGGTCATCCGCAAAGTCGCAGGCGGCAAGCGCCACGTGGGGATCATCGGGATTGCCCCCGTCCAGCTGCGCCTGCCGCCCGACGGCGCGGTACAACAGGCCGGTGTCGAGATGCGGCAGGCCAAAATGCGCGGCCAGCGCCTTGGCAATGGTGCCCTTGCCCGATGCCGTGGGGCCGTCGACGGCGATTATCATTGCGCTTTCTCGCGGGCGTCGATGCGGGTCATCCAGTCGCGGTAAATGGCTTCAGAAACGTCAGGACGTTCGGCGATGAACGCGTGGCTGCCGCCGGGCACGACCGCGAGCTCCGCGCCGGGGGTCAGCGCGACAAAATCCTGCACCGTATCGATCCGCGCCTCATCATACTGACCGACCACGAACAGGATGCGGTTGCCATCGACGCGGGGCAGCAGGTGGGTGGCATCATAGGTCGCCAGCGAGCCGGAGGCGCGGAATTCGGTCGGCCCCCACATCGCGTTGTAGACCGTACCGTTAAAGCCCTTGCCGCCGTAACGCTGGCGATAGGCGCGCGCGTTAGGAGAGGGGGCAGGGCGGTCGGCGCGGCCGTTGTAAGCGGCATAGAACGCAGCCGTAGCCGGTTCGCATATATCGGCGCCGGGCGGGTTAGGGCCTTCGCAGGCGCGGATCGCGGCGGCGACATTATCGGGAAGGTCGCGGATCAACAGGTTGGTGCCGGTGATCCAGTGGGGAGTTGAAATGTAGGTGCCGCTCAAAACGGCAGAGGCCGTGTGTTGCGGGTAAGCAGCGGCATATTCGAGCGCGAGTGCCGCCCCCCAGCTATGGCCAATGACATGCCAGCGGGTGACGTTCAGTTCCTTGCGGATTGCCTCCAGTTCGGCAACGAAGCGTTCCGGGCGCCAATTGGCAGGGTCTTCCGGCCGATCGGACATGCCGCTGTCGAGCTGGTCGTACAGGATCACCGGACGCTGATCGGCGAGGCTGAGAAGGCCGCCGAAGCTCACATGCGTGCCGCCGGGGCCGCCGTGAATGATGATCACCGGGGGAGCGCCTTCACCGATGACGCCATTGACCCGCGCCCACACCTTGCCGCCTTCAACAGCCACGCGGTGTTCGGAGGTGGGCACTGACCAGTCGGCAGCGGGATCAGTGGGAAGATCAGCCGATTGCGCGGCGGCGGCCACGGGCAGCAATGCTGCAATGGCGGCGGCGGCGATTGTCTTGACGATCATTCCCCGTCTCCCACCAGCGATTTGACGCGCAACGCCCTGACCAATCCGAAAAGCGCGATGGCGGCCCAGAAGGCCTCCAGCACCAAGCTCGCCCAATTGGTGTGGTAGAGCAAGGAGACGGTCAGCAGCGCTGCACCCAGCAAGTTGGTTCCGTGGAGCACAAAGGGATTGGTCGCCTTGGCCAGCGTCAAATAGGCATAGGCCCCGATGATGCAGGCCGTGCCCGCAAATCCGACGATGCTCGGCCAATCGAGCGGGGCGGTCATGCCGCTGCCTCGGTGAGCAGGCCCATGAAAGTCGGGAAGCTGGTGTTGATCGGTGCGGTATCGTCGACGCTTACGCCGGCGCGGCTAACGAGGCCCGCCACCGCCATGCTCATGGCGATCCGATGGTCGAGCCGTGTTGCGACATGTGCGCCTTCTTGCGTGCCGGACAGCGGCTCGCCGCCGGTGCCGTGGATGGTGAGACCGTCCTCATGCTCCTCCACCCGCGCGCCGGCCAGCTGGAGCGCGGCAGCCATCGTGGCGAGCCGGTCGCTTTCCTTGACGCGCAATTCTTCAAGGCCTGTGGTGCGGGTTGTCCCATGGGCCAGCGCGGCGGCGACGAAGAGGACGGGAAATTCGTCGATCATCGCAGGGGCAATCGCCGGATCGATATCAATGCCGGTCAGCGCTGCGTGGCGCACGCGGAGATCGGCCACAGGCTCGCCGCCGACTTCGCGGGCGGCGATCGCGGTGATGTCGGCCCCCATCTGGCGCAGCACTTCGACAAGGCCCGCACGGGTCGGGTTCATGCCGACGTTCATGATCGTGAGGTCGCTGCCCGGAATGATGCTGGCCGCCACCATGAAGAACGCCGCCGAGGACGGATCGCCCGGCACCGTCACATCCATCGGCTTGAGGTCGGCTTCGCCGTGGATGGCGATCACGGTCTCGCCATTTTCCTCGCCAATTTCCAGCTTCGCGCCGAATCCGGTCAGCATCCGCTCGGTATGGTCGCGGGTGGGGATGGGCTCGATCACGCGGGTGATGCCGGGGGTGTTGAGGCCGGCGAGCAGCACGGCGCTTTTGACCTGCGCGCTGGCCACCGGCAAGCGATAGGTGATCGGCACGCCAGGCGATGCACCGCGCAGCATCAGCGGTAGGGTTCCCCCGGCAGATGCTTCGAAGGACGCGCCCATCATCGCCAGCGGATCGATCACGCGCTTCATCGGGCGGCCCGAAAGGCTGGCATCACCGGTGAAGGTCGCAGTGATCGCATGGCTCGCTACCAAGCCCATCAGCAGCCGGGTCGACGTGCCCGAATTGCCCATGTCCAGCGCCTGTTTGGGTTCAAGCAGGCTGCCAACGCCAACGCCGTCCACTACCCATGCGCCATCCGACCCGCGCGTGATTTGCGCGCCGAACTGGCGCATCGCGGCCGCGGTCGCCAACACATCCTCGCCTTCCAGCAGGCCGGTGATGGTGCTGCGTCCCACGGCAAGGCCTGCAAACATCAAAGATCGGTGGCTGATCGACTTGTCTCCGGGAACGCGGATCGTGCCCCTGAGCGGGCCGGCGGGAGAGAAGCGATGGCTGGTCATAAGGCGGCGGTCTTTGACAGCGCCCCGCGCTTCTGGCAAGGCGCGCCGCGCAGCCGGCCATGCCTTGATAAAGGGCTTGCCGGAACCAACATTTACGATCAACCCACCCACGATTTTGCAGATGTTCGGCCCTGTCGGTTTTCAGGGGCCGGCCTGATTTGAGGAATAAAGATGGCAAAGCCCGAATGGGGTACCAAGCGTACCTGCCCCAAGTGCGGGGAGCGGTTCTATGATCTTGGCAAGGAAGACCCGGTGTCCTGCATCGAATGCGGCGAAACCTGGTCGCCCGAACCGGTGCTCAAGTCCAAGCAGCCGATTCCCTTCGAGGAAGTGCAGAAGAAGGCCGATGTCGATGCCGACGCCGATCTGGGCGGCGATGATGACATCGATGATCTGGAAGACATCGAGGACATCGACGAAGACGGCGATTCGCCTGATAATGACGTCGACCTTGGCGGTGATGACGATCTTGGCGTTGCCACCGGCACCGGCGACGACGACGGCGACGAAAACTGATTTTTCGCTTGCAAGCGGGAGGCGGCCCTACTAATGGCCGCCTCCCGCAAGCAGGGCACGTTGCCTTGCTCGCATGATGACTGGCTCGGGGCCTTAGCTCAGCTGGGAGAGCGCAACACTGGCAGTGTTGAGGTCAGCGGTTCGATCCCGCTAGGCTCCACCAGTCATCCTGATCAAAGTCGAAAAGGCCGATCCCCATTGGGGACGTTTTTCGCAACGCTGGCCGACGAGGTTTCGTCCGCCGGCGTTTTTCGCATTTTTCCGGTGGCACTGCCCCCGGGTGGAGAAACTGGCGATGTTTGACACGCTGTCCGACCGTCTTGGCGGGGTCTTTGACAAGCTCAAAGGCCGCGGCGCGTTGCGTGAACAGGACGTGCGCGATGCGATGCGCGAAGTGCGGATCGCGCTCCTTGAAGCCGACGTTGCTCTGCCGGTTGCCCGCCGTTTCATCGATGCCGTCACTGAAAAGGCGATCGGTCAGGATGTCCTGAAATCGGTCACGCCCGGCCAGCAGGTGATCAAGATCGTCCATGACGAATTGGTCGAAACGCTCGGCGGGATGGAAGTCGAAGGGCTGCTGCTCGAGGCCAAGCCGCCGGTTGTGATCATGATGGTCGGCCTGCAAGGGTCGGGCAAGACCACCACCACCGCGAAACTCGCCAAGCTGATCCGCGAACGGCACGGCAAGAAGGCGTTGATGGCGTCGCTTGATGTCAACCGTCCGGCCGCGCAGGAACAGCTGGCGGTGCTGGGCACACAAGTTGACGTAGCGACCTTGCCGATTGTCGCGGGCCAGCAGCCGGTGGACATTGCCCGCCGCGCGATGGAATCGGCGCGGCTCCAGAATTTTGACGTCCTGCTGCTCGACACTGCTGGCCGCCTGCATGTCGACGATGCGCTGATGGCCGAAATGAAGGCCGTCGCCAGCGTTTCGGCCCCCAATGAAGTCCTGCTGGTGGTGGACAGCCTGACCGGTCAGGACGCGGTCAATGTCGCGCAGAACTTCAGCAATGAAGTGCCGCTGACCGGTGTGGTGCTGACCCGCATGGACGGCGACGCGCGCGGCGGTGCGGCGCTTTCGATGCGTGCGGTGACGGGCAAGCCGATCAAGTTTGCCGGCACCGGGGAAAAGCTCGACGCGATCGAACCCTTCCGCCCAGGCTCCGTTGCGGACCGCATCCTTGGCATGGGCGACGTTGTCAGCCTGGTCGAACGCGCGGCCGCGACGATCAAGGAGGAAGACGCCGAAAAGCTCGCGCGGAACCTCGAAAAGGGCAAGTTCGACCTCGAGGATCTCGCCATGCAGCTGCGCCAGATGCGCAACATGGGCGGGCTGGGGATGCTGGCGGGCATGATGCCGGGCATGAAGAAGGCCAAGGCGGCGATGGCCAATTCGGGCATGGACGACAAGGTGCTGGTCCACATGGAAGCGATCATCGGTTCGATGACCGCCAAGGAACGCGCCAACCCCGATCTGTTGAATGCCAAGCGCAAGAAGCGCGTCGCAGCCGGCAGCGGCACCGATGTGCAGACGGTCAACAAGGTGCTGAAGATGCATCAGGAAATGGCCCGCGCGATGAAGCAGATCAAGAAAATGGGCGGCCTGAAGGGGCTGGCCGCGATGTTCGGCGGGGGCGGTGGTGCGGGCCCGATGGGCGGGATGCCCGGAATGGGCGGCCCCATGGGTGGTTTCCCGGGCCTCGGCGGCTCCGGCGGGATGGGCGGATTGCCCGGCCTTGGTGGCCCACCGCGCAAGAAATAGTTTTCGTTCAATAGCTTTCAGTCAACGTTTTAAATTCAATCGAAAGGTAGCATTCCATGTCCATTTCCATCCGGCTTTCGCGCGGCGGTGCCAAGAAGCGTCCCTATTACCGCATCGTCGTCGCCAACAGCCGCAGCCCGCGCGACGGCAAGTATCTCGAGCAGATCGGCACCTATAATCCGCTGCTGGCCAAGGACAGCGGCGAGCGTGTGAAGATCACCGAAGACCGCGCCCGTTACTGGTTGGGCGTTGGCGCGCAGCCGACCGACCGTGTTGCCCGTTTCCTCGACGCCGCTGGCATCCAAGAGCGCGCAGCCCGCGTGAACCTCAAGAAGGGCGAGCCGGGCGAAAAGGCCAAGGAGCGCGCTGAAGAGCGTGCCGCCAAGATTGTCGAAGCCGAAGAAGCAGCACGCGCCGCTGAAGAAGAAGCCAAGGCCGCGGCTGCTGCTCCGGCTCCTGCCGCTGAAGAAGCGCCTGCTGAAGAAGCACCGGTTGCTGAAGAAGCTGCCGCCGAAGAAGCTGCCGCTGACGAAGCTGCTGCTGAAGAAGCGCCTGCCGCTGAAGAAGCTGCTGGCGACGAACAGGCCGAAGGCTGATTGTCAGCATGACCAAGCCCGTCACCCTTGCCGCCATTATCGGCGCACACGGGGTGGCGGGCGAGGTGCGTCTGAAGCTGTTCGGCGAAGGTGCGGCCTCGCTTGCCCGGCATAAAAGCTTCAATGATGGCGCGTTGACCGCGGTGAAAGTCCGCGATGACGGGAAGGGCGGCGCCATCGCCCGCCTTGCTGAAAGCACCTCCCGGGCCGATGCCGAACGCTTGCGCGGCACGGTGTTGACCGTCCCTCGCGATGCGCTCGCGCCGCTTGCTGAGGGTGAGTTTTATCATGCCGACCTGCTCGGCCTGCCGGTGATCACGGATGCGGGCGAAGCTGTCGGCACGGTCCTGGCGATCGAGAATTTCGGCGCGACCGACATTATCGAAATCACCCGCGAACCCCCGCCTGAAAAGGGAACGAAGACGTTCATGGTGCCGATGATCCCGACTGCGGTGATCGAGTGGGACGCCGAACGGCTGGTCATCGGGGCCGCTTTCGCGGAAGACTAAGGCATCGCTGGCAGCGGCGAAGGCCCCGGCACCGGCGTGCGGGCTGGCACGGCGTGGGAGACGGTTCATGCGCTGCGCCGCAAGGATAGTGGCAGCAGCGATGGGGGCGGCGGTTGCGGCGACGGATTTCCGGCCCTAAGCGGCAGGTATGACGAAGCATAACCGCTCCCTGACCGTTGCAGTGGTTCAGGCCGCTCCTGTCCCGCTCGATTTTCAGGCAGGGATCGACAAGGCTGTGACCCTTGCGCGCCAAGCCGTCGACAGCGGCGCGAAGGTGGTGGCCTTTGGCGAAACGTTTCTGGGCGGCTACCCGCTGTGGCTTGACGAAGCGCCCGGCGCGGCGCTGTGGGACCACCCTGGCACCAAGGCGCTGCATGCGATCATGCTCGAACAAGCCGTTGTCGCCAATGACGAGCGGTTGCTGCCATTGCAGGAGCTCGCCGATGCAAGCGGCGCGGCGATCAGCATCGGCGCGCACGAGCGGGTGCGGCGTAGCCTCGTCAACAACCAGATGACCTTCCGCCCCGGCCTGCCGGTGCTGGATCACCGCAAGCTGGTGCCGACCCACGGCGAGCGTCTGATCTGGGCGCGCGGCGACGGATCGACGCTGGGTGTGCATCAGGCGGAGTGGGGCCGGCTTGGCACGCTGATCTGCTGGGAACACTGGATGCCCTTGGCCCGCGCGGCGATGCATAACCTCGGCGAGGATGTGCATGTCGCCGCGTGGCCGACGGTGCGCGAGAGCCATGCGATTGCCTCAAGGCACTACGCGATGGAAGGGCGCTGTTTTGTGCTGGCGGCGGGGCTGGTGCAGAGCCGAGACGACCTGTTCGAGGGGCTGGAACGCGTGGGAGGCAACGCCGAGGCGAAGGCGCTCATCGAAGCGATCCCCGGCGAAGTGCTCAACAAAGGCGGTTCGCTGATCGCCGCGCCCGATACCCGCGTGATCGCGCAGGCGGGCGAGGGCGAGGAGATGCTTGTGGCGGAACTCGACCTTGGCGAAGTCGCGGCAGGGCTGGCGAACCTCGATACCGACGGGCATTATGCACGGCCCGATGTGTTTGCGCTCAAGGTTGATACTCGGGCGCAGGACGGGGTGGCGTGGCAATGACCTTCGCCGCCACCATCTTCACGCTCTATCCCGAGATGTTCCCCGGCCCGCTGGGCGTCTCGCTCGCGGGCCGCGCCATGGCTGAGGGCAAGTGGGCCTGCGATCCCGTGCAGATCCGCGACTTTGCCACCGACAAGCACCGCACGGTCGATGATACACCCGCTGGCGGTGGGGCGGGGATGGTGCTGAAGTGCGACGTGCTGGCGCGGGCGCTGGATAGCGCGCCTGCTGCCGGCCGACCGATCCTCGCCATGACGCCGCGCGGAAAACCCATCACGCAACAGCGCATCCGCGAACTCGCCGCTGGCCCCGGTGTCATCATTCTGTGCGGGCGGTTCGAGGGCTTTGACGAACGCCTGTTCGAAGCCCGACCAGAGATTGAACAGGTCTCCCTCGCCGACATCGTTCTGTCCGGCGGCGAGATGGCGGCGCTGACCATCCTTGACGCTTGCATTCGGCTGCTTCCCGGCGTAATGGGCGCGGCTTGTAGCGGGGTTGAAGAGAGCTTTGAACAAAGCCTCATCGAATACCCGCACTATACCCGACCTCCAGAATGGGAAGGGCGCACGATCCCCGAAGTGCTGCGATCGGGGGATCATGCGAAAATCGCTGCTTGGCGCAAGGCAAGAAGCGAGGAAGACACACGGTCACGCAGGCCGGACTTGTGGGAGCGCTATGAGGGCGCTCGGGTCCAACCTGCCTCTGGCGCGCGGCGAAAAAACAAGGAACCGGACCAGTGAACCTGATCCAGCAAATCGAAGCCGAAGAAATCGCCAAGTCCGGCAAGGACATCCCCGAATTCCGCGCAGGCGACACCGTCCGCGTCGGCGTGAAGGTGAAGGAAGGCAACCGCGAGCGTGTTCAGAACTATGAAGGCGTCGTGATCGCCCGTTCTAACCGCGGCATGGGTTCGAACTTCACCGTGCGCAAGATGAGCTTTGGCGAAGGCGTCGAGCGCGTTTTCCCGCTGTACTCGCCGATCGTCGAAAGCATCACCGTGGTCCGCCGCGGCGTGGTGCGTCGTGCCAAGCTCTATTACCTGCGCGGCCGCACCGGCAAGAGCGCGCGTATCGTCGAGCGCAAGATGAACGCGCCCAAGGCGTAAGGCTTCATCGCCAGCAATTATCGAAGGGCGGCCCTGGAAGGGGTCGCCCTTTTCGTTTGTGCACGCCCGCTCAACGCTTGCCATTCCCCTTCGTCGTTGCGAGGAACAAACAGCGCCGCGGTCTGTGCGGTTTGCAATGACGAGGTGAGCTTTGGATGCGTTCGGTTCTTGCTGCGGTTGCCCTTTCTCTCTCCACGTGTCTGACCACGCCGCTGCTGGCGGAGGACGTCATGACTGAAGCCGCGCCGGCGCTAAGCTTCGAACGCGTCTTCGCCTCACCCGGTCTGGACGGACCGGCTCCCCGTCAGGTGAAGCTGTCACCGGATGGCCGCTATCTCACCCTGCTGCGCAACCGCGCCGATGATCGGGATCGCTATGATCTGTGGGGCTATGACATCGACACCCGCGAATGGCGGATGCTGGTGGATTCGGAAAAGCTCGGCAGCGGGCGCGCATTGTCCGAAGACGAGAAGATGCAGCGCGAACGTGCGCGGGTCGGCAGCCTGAAGGGCATCATCAGCTACCAATGGGCAAGCGATGGTTCCGGCGTGCTGGTGCCGCTTGATGGCGACCTGTTTCTGGCAAAGCTCGATGGCAGCGTCACGCGCCTGACCGATACCGAAGGCACCGAACTCAATCCCAAGCTGTCCAGCAAGGGCGGCTTTGTCAGCTTTGTGCGCGACCGGCGGCTGTGGGTCGGCCCAGTGGGGGCAGAGGCGCAGCCTGTCACCCCGCAGGAGGGGGAGACGATCCGCTGGGGCGAGGCGGAATTCGTCGCGCAGGAAGAAATGGCGCGGCTTCAAGGCTATTGGTGGAGTCCCGATGACAGCCGCATTGTGGTGCAGCGCACAGATGAGGCCGCAGTCGGCATCGTCACCCGCGCGGCCATTGGCGCGAAGGGCACCAAAGTTTTCGAGCAACGCTACCCCGCGGCGGGGACTGACAACGCGGTGGTCGAACTGTTCGTAATGAACCCCGATGGATCGGGCAGCGTGAAGGTCGATCTCGGCATCGATCTTGATATCTATGTCGCCCGCGTCGACTGGGCTCCGGACGGCAGCGCAATTTACGTCCAGCGGCAGGACCGCGCACAGACGAAAATCGATGTGCTCAAGGTCGATCCGGTGACGGGCGCTTCGCAAGTGTGGTTCACCGAAACCGCATCGCGGCCCGATTACTGGGTGAACCTCAGCGACAATTATCGCTTCCTCAAGGACGGCAGCCTGCTGTGGTGGTCGGAACGCGACGGGTTCGGCCATTTCTTCCGCTATGCGGGCGGGGCGTGGCAGCAGCTCACCCGTGGCACATCGCCCACGACCACGCTGGTCGGGGTGGATGAAGCGGCGGGAACGTTCACCTACCAGGCCACGGCGGACGTGCTGACCCAGCAGATCTACCGTGCGCGGCTGGACGGGGCGGGGGATCCGGAACGGCTCACCGATCCCGCCTTCACCAACACCGCCAGCATGGATAGCGCGGCGCGGCTGCTTTATGTGGCGCGCTCCAGCCCGAACCAGCCGCCGCAGTCCTATTTGGCGACGCCTGATGGCAAGCAGGTTGCATGGATCGAGGAGAACGCAGTCACCGGGGCACATCCCTATGCGCCCTTCCTCGCCAGCCATGTCACGCCCGAATACGGCACGATTGCTGCGGAAGACGGCACCCCGTTGCACTGGATGATGATCAAGCCGACGATTGAGCCGGGCAAGCGTTACCCCGTGTTCTTCAGCCATTACGGCGGGCCGGGGCCGCAGATGGTCACCAAGGGTTGGGGTGGGGCGCTCGCGCAATCGATCGTCGACAAGGGTTATATCTACTTCGTGCTCGACAATCGCGGGTCGGCCAATCGGGGTGTCGATTTCGAACAGCCTCTCTACCGCGCGATGGGAGGGGCAGAGGTGCGCGATCAGAAGGCTGGGGCTGAGTTCCTCAAAAGCCTCGATTTCGTCGATCCGGCCAAGGTTGCGATCTATGGCTGGTCCTATGGCGGATACATGACTCTGAAGCAGCTTGAGGCGGACCCCGGCCTTTACGCTGCCGGCATTTCCGGCGCGCCGGTGACCCGGTGGGAGCTTTATGACACCCACTACACCGAACGCTACATGGGGAACCCTCGCGATGTGCCCGAGGCTTATGAAAAAGCCAGCGCCATCCCGGAAGCTAGCCAAATTAGCGACCCCTTGCTGCTGATCCACGGCATGGCGGATGACAATGTGGTGTTTGAAAATTCGTCGGAGCTCATCAGCGTCCTTCAGGAAAGCAACACGCCGTTCGAAATGATGCTCTACCCCGGCTACACCCACCGCGTGTCGGGGGAAAAGATCGGGCCGCACGTCTGGAACAGCATCATGCGCTTCCTCCAAAGCCACGGGGTGACGCCGCCCAAGCGAATGGGGCGCACGGGCGAATAGGTCTGCATACCAAGGTTAGCGGTTGCGCTGGGGCGAGCGCACGCTATCTCGCAGGCGCGAAGTAACAGGAGAATGCCAAGTGGGTTACCGGGTGGCAGTAGTCGGCGCGACCGGCAATGTCGGACGCGAGATGATGCAGGTCTTGGCGGAGCGCGAGTTTCCGTGTGACGAGGTGGCCGCGGTCGCCTCCAGCCGGTCCGTCGGCACCGAGGTCGAATTCGGCGACACGGGCAAGATGCTCAAGTGCCGTAACATCGAACATTTCGACTGGGCCGGATGGGACATCGCCTTGTTCGCCGCAGGCTCCGGCCCCGCTAAGGAATATGCTCCCAAAGCGGCTGCCGCCGGGTGCATCGTCATCGACAATTCCTCGCTCTATCGCATGGACCCCGATGTGCCGCTGGTGGTGCCGGAAGTGAACCCCGATGCGATCGACGGCTATACGGCGCGCAATATCATCGCCAACCCCAACTGCTCGACCGCGCAGTTGGTGGTCGCTCTGAAGCCGCTGCACGATTTTGCTACGATCAAGCGGGTGGTCGTGTCGACCTACCAATCGGTGTCCGGTGCGGGCAAGGCTGGCATGGACGAGCTGTTCCAGCAGAGCCGCGCGATCTTCGTCGGTGATCCGGTGGAACCGACCAAGTTCACCAAACAGATCGCCTTCAACGTGATCCCGCACATCGACAGCTTCCTCGACGATGGTTCGACCAAGGAAGAATGGAAGATGGTGGTCGAGACGAAGAAGATCCTCGATCCCAAGATCAAGCTCAACGCGACCTGCGTGCGCGTGCCGGTGTTCGTCGGCCACTCGGAAGCGGTGAACATCGAGTTCGAGAACGAGATTTCCGCCGAACAGGCGATGGACATCCTGCGCGAAGCCCCCGGTGTGATGCTGATCGATAAGCGTGAAGACGGCGGCTACATCACTCCGGTGGAATGCGTCGGCGACGCGGCGACCTTCATCAGCCGCGTGCGCGAAGACCCTACGGTGGAGAATGGCATCACGTTGTGGTGCGTCTCGGACAATCTGCGCAAGGGCGCGGCATTGAACGCGGTGCAGATCGCTGAACTGCTCGGGCGGCGGCATCTGAAGAAGGGGTAGGGGTATGCGGATCGTCTTCGCCGCGCTGGCTGGCGCGCTGGTTCTGGCAGGCTGCGACAGCGGCGAGGTGCCGAGCCCGGCGGAACGCCAGCAGGGCGAGACGGTGCAGGCTCCGGTCGCGGCCAACGCCGTCGAACTGCGCGGCGAAGGGCTGACGGCAGGCGCGGAAGCGTTCTACTTCGCGGCCGGCAAGGCCGAGGTTGAGGCTGCGCTTGGCGCATCGCTGGGCGCACCCTTGCGCAGCGGCGAGAATACCGAGTGCGGGGCAGGGCCAATCACCTTCACCGACTTTCCAAGTGGGCTGACCGCGCATTTCCAGGAAGGCCGTCTGGTCGGCTGGAACTGGCACGCGCCGCAGGACGGCGATGCCCCCACGGCTGGCACCGTCACCTTGCCGGGCAAGGTGCAGCTGGGCTCAGGGCGCGCGGTGGTGGAAGCAGCGCCGGGCTTTGCCAAGGTGGAAGGCAGCACGTTGGGCGAGGAATTCGCGATGGGCGGCAAGATCGGCGGCTTCATCGGCGGCGACAGGGTGGAAATGCTTTACGCCGGGACGCAGTGCTTCTTCCGCTGACGCTTATTCGGACAGCGTGACCGGCCCTGCTGGCCCCGCATTCTTGCGCATCAGCAGGGCGAGGGGTGCGGCGGCCAGCGTGATCCACATCATCAGCCAGAAATCATCGACATAGGCGATCATCGCCGCCTGCCGGTTCACTTCGGCATCGATCACCGTCATGGCCGTGTCGCCCAATGCCTGAAACCGGTCGATGGTGGAAACATCGACCGTGCTCCCGCTCGCCGCCGTGACGTGCGTGGCAAGGTCTGCGTGGCTTGTCTGGATGTTGCGGGCGAGCAGCACCGTCATCCACGCGATCCCTGTCGATGCGCCTAGCGAGCGGAACAGGTTCAGAAGGCTCGATCCGTCGGTGCGCAGCGCGGGGCTTAATGTGGCGAAGGCGCTGACCTGCAAGGGGATGAAGACGAGGCCCATGCCAAGACCTTGGAGCAGCCCGCTGACAATCACGTGCGCCTCGTCTACCTCCAGCGACCAATGCGCCATCTGCCACAGCGAAAAGGCGCAGATCGCAAACCCGCTCATCACGACGGGCCGCGCATCGATCCCCCGGCGCATCAGCAGGCCCGATATCTGCATCGAGACGAGAATGCCCACTCCGCGCGGCATCAGCACGATGCCGGTGTCGATGACGCCGTAACCGAACAGGTTCTGGAGCATCGGCGGAAGCAGCGCCATCACCGCGAACATCACGATCCCGATCACCACCATGAAAGCGAGCGCGATTGCAAAATTGCGGTCGGCAAACAGCGCGCGGTCGAACATCGGGGCCGGCGCGGCGATGAAGTGGACCACCACCATCCACGTCGCCGACAAGGTGAGCAACAGATAGACCCAGATCTCGGCCGAAGCGAGCCAATCGACGTGGGCCCCCCGGTCAAGCATCAGCTGGAATGCCGCCAGCGCGACCGCCATCAGCAGAAAGCCGGTGATGTCGAAACGCCGTTCACGCCGGGGCCGCTTGGGCAGGTAGGCGATCAGGATTGCCAGCGACGCTAGCCCGACCGGCAGGTTGACAAAAAACACCCAGCGCCAGTTCGCGGTTTCAGTCAGCCACCCGCCAAGGATCGGGCCAAGGATCGGGCCGATCATGATCCCCATGCCCCAGAGCGCCATGATCTGCGGGTGCCGGCTGGGCCGCGTTGTATCGAGCATGAACGACTGGCTGAGCGGAGCAATGAAGGCGCCTGCTACGCCTTGCAGCGCGCGAAACGCGACCATTTCTTCAAGGTTCTGCGCCAGCCCGCACAGCATCGAGGTGATGATGAACCCCGCGACTGAGCCGATGAACAGCCGCCGCGCGCCGATCCGGTCGGCCAGCCACCCGGTGATCGGCAGGGCGACGGCAGACGCGATGATGTAACTTGTCAGCACCCAGGTGATCGTATCGACCGTCGCGCCTAGCGAGGATTGCATATGCGGCAAGGCGACATTGGCGATGGTGGTGTCGAGAATCTGGAGCAGCGATGCGGCCATCACCCCGACGATCATCAGCGGGTAGTTGCCGGTCTCCACTTCGGGCGCGTCGTGGACGGGCGCGGCGCGGCTCGCCATGTCAGCGGGCGCCGGTGAATACGGTCACTTCGCTGGAAAGCCCCGCGATCAGACGCCGCGGGCTGTCCCCTTCCAGCGCGATTCGCACCGGTACGCGCTGCGTCACCTTGACCCAGTTGCCGGTCGCGTTCTGCGCCGGAAGCACCGAAAATTCCGCCCCCGTGCCCGCGCCGATAGAGGCAACGCGGCCCTTCAGCACCAGATCGGGGTAGGCATCAAACCGGACCTCGGCGCGCTGGCCCACGGCCATATCGGCAAGGTCGGTTTCCTTGAAATTGGCTTCGACATAGGTGGACGCTGATCGCACCAGTGTCAGCACGGGCAGGTTGGGAACGACCTGCTGGCCGATCTGCAACCGTTCGGCCTGTGCGATCCGGCCTGCGGCAGGGCTGCGCACTTCGGTGCGGCGCAGGGCTAACTCGGCGTTGGCGCGGCGGGCCTGAGCTGCGGCAACCTGTGGGTTGACGCCGGGCACGGCGGCCCCTGTGGACAGCCGCGCGCGCGCCTCGCGCTGGCGGTCCTCGGCCTGCCGCACGGCCTCACGCGCCTGCACCACGGCCTGTTCGGCGGCTTCGTAATCGGCCTTGGTCGAGAAGCCCTTTTCGCGCAGCGCTCGCACCCGTTCAAACCGGGCTTCGGCAAAGACGACATCCTTGGCAGCGGCGGATATGTCTGTGCCAGTGAGGTCGGCATCATTGCTCAACGCGATGACATTGGCCTGCGCGCCTGCGATGGCGGCATCGGCTTCCGCGATCTGGAGGCGGAACGGTTCGGCATCGATGCGGAACAACAGCTGACCGGCCGTCACGTCGGTTCCGTCTGTGACCAGCACCTCGACGATCCGCCCGCCGACTTCGGCACTGACGGCGACCATGTCCTGCTTGATATAGGCATTATCGGTTGAAACTTCGCCCGCAAGGCTTTGCCAGTAAAGCCACGCTGCTGCGGCCACCACCAGCGGCACCACCAGCATCAGCGCCCAACGCCGCCACGCCGTGCGCGTGGGCGCGGTGGTTGCGTCAGCAGGGGCAATCGCAGGGCCGGCGTCAGCCATGCGCCGCTTCCGGCTGGCGTGCGGCGGCCAGATTGGCGGCGATCCGGCCCAGCATCTGCGCAAACAGGTCGCGTTCAGCCGGGGCAAAGCCGGTCAGCATCTCATCGAACAAGCCTTCGACGTTCACCCGCAAGCGCGTGACGATCCCGCGGCTTTTGTCCGTGAGGTGGAGGATGCGCGCGCGCCGATCAGCCGGATCGGCCTGACGCGCGATCCAGCCTGCATCCTCCAGCCGGTCAACTATGCGGGTCAGGGTGATCGGTTCGATCTCCAGCCGCTCGGCATAGAAAGCCTGGTTCTGATCGTGATGGCGTTCCAGTGAAAGCAGCAGGCGCGCCTGCGGGCCGGTGATGCCCAATTCGCGCACGCGTTCATCAAACAGGCGGCGCAATTGGCGCGAATTGTCAGCGAGTCGGTATCCGGTATCAATGGTCATGCGTGCACTTATAATAAGTGGGCTTACTATCAGCAAGCACGCGCTGCCCGTCTGCGAGCTGGCCCCGTCCCTTCTGGCACTGGCCGTTGAAGCGCGCTAGCAGGCCGGGCATGACCTATTCGACGGAACATTTCGCCAGCTTCGATGGTGCCCGCCTTGCGATCCATACGGAAGGTGAGGGCCGCCCTGTGATCCTGCTGCATGGGCTGTTTTCCTCTGCCCAGATGAACTGGATCAAATGGGGCCACGGGGCGCGACTGGCGGCGGCTGGGTTCCGTGCGATCATGCTGGATTTCCGCGTTCACGGTGACAGCGATGCGCCGCAGGATGCCGCCGCTTATCCCCCTGGCGTGCTGGTGCGCGATGTCGCCGCGCTGGCGGAGCATCTGGCGCTGGAGCCGGGCGGCTTCGACCTCGTCGGTTTTTCGCTGGGCGCGCGCACCGCGATCCATGCGGTCGCGCACGGCATCCTTGAACCGCGACGGCTGGCAATCTGCGGCATGGGGGTGGCTGGCCTAGCCGAGTGGGAACGGCGTGCGGGCCATTTCAAGCGGGTGATCGACGAATTTGACACGATCAAGCCCGGCGATCCGGCCTATGCCGCGCGCACATTCCTGAAATCACAGGGTGTTGACCGGGTCGCCGCGCGTTTGCTGCTGGATGCGATGGACGATTTCGACGTTGCCCGCCTGTCGGGCATCACCATGCCGACGGCGGTGATCTGCGGGGACGAGGATCAGGACAATGGTTCCGCTGAAGATCTTGCCGCGCTGCTGCCTGATGCGCGCTATATCGCGGTGCCCGGCACCCATATGAACAGCGTGACAAAGCCGGAGCTGGGGATCGCGATTGCCGATTTCCTTGCGGCTTGATTCAGGCGTGGCACAGGTTCACTCAGACCAATATGTCGCACGAATGATGGACGGGATCCCTTCAATGAAATTTTCTACCAGATTGCTGAGCGTTTCCGCCGCCGCTTTGGCGTGCGCCTCGATGGCGGCGCCTGCCGCAGCCCAAGACGCCGCGCCTGCGCCTGCCGCCGCGCAGAGCACTTACCCCGAAACGGCCGCAGGCGCGAAAGCGTGGCTGGCTTCGGTTGAGGCTGATTTCGCCAAATTCTCTGAAGAATTCGGCCACGTGTCGTGGTTGAATGCGACTTACATCAACCATGACAGCGATACGCTGGCGGCGAAATACGGCGCGGAACTGACGCTGAAACAGGTCGCCTATGCCAATGAAGCGGCGCGCTATGCCCGCGTGCAGGGCCTTGATGCGGAAACGCAGCGCAAGCTGGATATCCTGCGCAATGGCATCATCATGCCGGCGCCCGCCACGCCCGGCGCGGCCGAGGAAATGAACGACATCGCCACCCGTTTGGGCTCTGCCTACGGACGGGGGAAGGGCACCTTGAACGGCCAGCCGATCAATGGCTCCGATATCGAGGCCGAGATGGGCAATCTTGCGCGTACGCCCGAAGAATTGAAGGAAATGTGGGCGAGCTGGCACGACAATGTCGGCGGGCCGATGCGGTCCGATTACACGCGCATGACCGGGATCGCCAATCAGGGCGCCAAGGAGCTGGGCTTTGCCGATCTGGGCGCGATGTGGCGGTCCGGTTATGACATGAGCCCCGACCAGTTCGCCGCCGAGACCGAGCGGATGTGGCAGGAGGTCAAGCCGCTCTACATCGCGCTTCACACCTATGTGCGGGGCAAGCTCAACGACAAGTATGGCGACGCCGTGCAGCCCCGCAAAGGGCCGATCCGGGCGGACCTGCTCGGCAATATGTGGGCACAGGAATGGGGCAACATCTATCCGCTGGTCGCCCCTGCAGGCGCGGGTGATATCGGTTACGATGTGACCGATCTGATCGCCAGGAAGAATCTTGACGCCAAGGGCATGACCAAGGTGGGCGAACAGTTCTTCTCATCGCTCGGCTTTGACCCGCTGCCCGCCACCTTCTGGGAACGCTCGCAGTTCGTGAAGCCGGCCGACCGCGAAGTGGTATGCCATGCATCGGCCTGGAACATCGACAATGTCGATGACCTGCGCATCAAGATGTGCATCAAACCCAACGCGGACGACTTCACCACGATCCACCACGAACTGGGCCACAACTACTATCAGCGCGCCTATAACAAGCAGGACTTCCTGCATATGAACGGCGCCAATGACGGCTTTCACGAAGCGATCGGGGACATGATCGCGCTGTCGATCACCCCCGAATATCTGGTGCAGATCGAGATGCTGGATCCCAAGGACGTGCCCAGCGCCGACAAGGATATCGGCCTGCTGCTGCGTCAGGCGATGGACAAGGTGGCGTTTCTGCCATTCGGCTTGCTGCTGGACCGGTATCGCTGGGGCCTGTTTGACGGATCGATCCCGGAAAGCGCCACCAACACCGGCTGGAACGATCTGCGCCGTGATTATCAGGGCGTGGTGCCGCCCGTGCCGCGCGATCCTGCCGGGTTTGATGCGGGGGCGAAATATCACATCCCGGGCAACGTTTCTTACAACCGTTACTTCCTGGCGCGGCTGCTCCAATTCCAGTTCTACAAGGCGGCTTGCGATACCGCCGGGTGGAAGGGGCCGCTGCATCGCTGTTCGGTCTACGGCAACAAGGACGTCGGCGCGAAGCTGAACGCCATGCTGGAGATGGGGGCATCCAAGCCGTGGCCCGATGCGCTGGAGGCCTTTACCGGCCAGCGGCAGATGAACGGCACGGCGATGGTCGAATACTTCGCCCCGCTGAAGACGTGGCTCGATAAGCAGAACAAGGGCGAGAAAGCCGGTTGGTAACCGCCCGCCCGCCGCTGGTGGTTGGCTGGCGGGAGTTGGTGAGCCTGCCTGAACTCGGGCTCACCGGTATCCCGGCCAAGATCGACACCGGCGCGCGCACATCGTCGCTCCACGCCGATGTGCTTGAAGATTTCCTGCGCGACGGCGAACGCTTCGTGCGCTTCGCCGTCGACTGGGGCGGCACCCGCCACCACTGCGAAGCGGTGCATGTCGACGTGCGCGGCATCACCAGCAGCAATGGCGATCAGCAGACCCGGTTTGTCATCAAAACGCCGCTCACCATCGGTAATCTCACCTTTCGTGCGGAGATCAGCCTTGCGGACCGGTCCCAGATGCAATTCCCGATGCTGATCGGGCGCACCGCGCTGCGGCGGCGGATGGTCGTGGATAGCGGCCATTCGTGGCTGCAATCACCTGCGATAGCGCATATGGCGCGCGTCCGCTGGTAGATCGCCGGTCTTGAAAGGGTCTTCATGAAAATCGCGATGCTGGCGCGCAACGCCAACCTTTATTCGCACAAGCGGCTGAAGGAGGCTGCCGAGGCGAAGGGGCACAGCCTAGACATTCTGAATACGCTACGCTGCACGGTGCATATCGCCAGCCATCGCCCGCAGGTCTTCTACAACGGGGCGCCGATCGCCGCGTACGACGCGGTGATCCCGCGCATCGGGGCGTCGATCACCAATTATGGCCTTGCGATCCTGCGCCAGTTCGAAATGGCCGGGATCTGGTCGCTGAACGAAAGCGTCGCCATCGGGCGGAGCCGGGACAAGCTGCGGTCGTTGCAGATCCTTGCCAAGCACGGTCTGGGCCTGCCGCTGACGGCATATGCCAATGATCCCAAACAGGCTGAAGAAATCATCCGCGCCGTCAAAGGCCCGCCGGTGGTTATCAAGCTGATCGAGGGCACCCAGGGCATCGGCGTGGTTCTGGCCGAGACGATGAGCAGCGCCAAATCCGTGATCGAGGCGTTTCGCGGGGCCAACGTCAACATTCTGGTGCAGGAATTCATCAAGGAAGCCGGCGGCACCGATATCCGCGCGCTGGTGGTGGGCGGCAAGGTGGTCGCCGCGATGAAGCGCACGGGTGCATCGGACGACTTCCGGTCAAACCTCCACCGCGGCGGCAGCGCGGGCGTCATCAAGATCACGCCCGAAGAACGCTCCACCGCCGTGCGCGCGGCCAAGCGCATGGGACTGAACGTGTGCGGGGTGGATATGCTGCGCAGCAATCACGGCCCTGTGATCATGGAGGTCAATTCCTCCCCGGGCCTCGAAGGCATCGAAAGCGCGACCGGCAAGGATATTGCCAGCATGATTGTGGATTTCGTCGTGACCAACGCCAAAGACGGTCAGACCAAGACGAAAGGGCGGGGGTAGGGCTCAGGCGTTCCGCGCCATCAACCCGCCATCGACCGGGATCGCTACCCCGGTGATATAGCTGGCCGCGGGCAGCACCAACGACAGGGTCATGTGCGCGACTTCCTCGGGCTCTCCGTACCGGCGCAGGGCGGTGCGGCGCTTGGCAAAGATCGTCTTGTGCTCCTCTGCCACGGCGTCTGTCATCGCGGTGCGGATCGGGCCGGGGCAGATGCAGTTCACCGTGATCCCTTCCGGGCCGAGATCAACCGCCAGCCCGCGCGTCAACCCGATCACCCCGGTCTTGGCCGCGACATAGGGCGTATCGCCGGAGGTCGCGCCAAGCCCTTCGGTGCTGGCGATGTTGACGATGCGCGGCGCATCGCTTTGCCGCAGCCACGGCAGAGCAGCGCGCACCATACGCTGATGCGCGGTCAGCATAACGGCGATCGCGCGGTGCCAGATATCTTCATAGGCCGGATCATCCAGCGCAGAGAAGCTCGATACCCCGGCGTTGTTCACGAGAATGTCGATGCGGCCAAAATCACCCGCGATCTGCGGGACGATGCGGGCAATCGCATCCTTGTCCGCCACATCCACCGCATAGGCCCGCGCCCCGTCACCGCATTCCGCTGCCACGGCTGCGCAGGCGGCAAGGTCAAGGTCGATTAGCGCAACACGGGCTCCCTCGTCCGCGAACAGCCGTGCCGTCGCGCGGCCCATGCCGCTGGCTGCGCCGGTTATGATGGCCACGCGGCCGGCAATGGAACGCAAGGAATGGGTAGCAGGCATCGGGCATCTCCGGCTTGGCTTCCCACTGAAGCTAGCGCAGTGTTTTGGGTGCGTCACCCGCAGGCGGGCCATATCGAAGATCGAATTAATTCGAGGCAAGCGTGCGCGAATCCGGCTACCGTCCCCAACTGGTTGTGAACGGAGGGAATCACATGAATACACGCCGTGCCTTGTCGCTATCCATCTTGGCGGGACTTGTTTTTGCTGCGGCCGCGCCGGCCACGGCGCAGGACGCGAGCGTAGCGACGCGGCTGGACCGCGAGGGTATTCAATACGAGATCGATGGCGACGGCGATTACAAGGTCACGTTCAACTACACCAGCGAAGGCCGCACCCAACTGGCGTTCGTCTCCGGCGAGACCCACACAGTGGCCGGCCTCACGATCCGCGAAGTTTTCTCGCCCGCCGGCCGTGTCACTCAGGACGGTATTGGCGGCCGAAAAGCGCTCGAACTGCTTGAGGCCTCGGCCGAAATGAAGCTGGGCAGCTGGGAAATCCGCGGAGACGTGCTCTACCTTGTCATCAAGGTGCTGGATGGCGCATCATCGTCAGAGCTAAGTTCGATTCTTGATGTCGCAGCGGGGGCTGCCGACGACATGGAAATCGAACTTTCGGGCGACCGGGACGACCTCTAACGGTCGCCCCGGGGCCGAAAGCCTACCGGAAAGGTGGCTCGTTGAAGGCGCGCAGCTTACGCGAGTGCAGCCGGTCGCCCTCGTCGCGCAGCATGGCGCAGGCGACGATGCCAATTTGCAAATGGGCGGCGATGGCTTCTTCGTAGAACTTGTTTGCCTGTCCGGGCAGCTTGATTTCGCCGTGCAGCGGTTTGTCCGATACGCACAGCAGCGTCCCGTACGGCACGCGGAAACGATACCCTTGCGTCGCGATGGTGGCGCTTTCCATGTCGATAGCGATCGCGCGGCTTTGCGAAAACCGTTTGGCTGACGAGGAATAGCGCAGTTCCCAGTTGCGATCATCGGTGGTGACAACCGTGCCGGTGCGCATCCGCTGCTTGAGGTTGGCGCCATGCGCACCTGACACCTTCTCGGCGGCGGCGGCCATCGCCTGCTGCACTTCGGCAATCGGCGGGATCGGCACTTCGGGGGGGAGCACGCAATCGAGCACGTGATCATCGCGCAGGTACGCGTGGGCGAGCACGAAGTCGCCGATCTTCTGGGTCGAGCGAAGCCCCCCGCAGTGGCCGATCATCAGCCATGCGTGCGGGCGCAGCACGGCAAGGTGATCGCAGATCGTCTTGGCGTTGGAGGGGCCAACGCCGATGTTGACCAGCGTGATCCCGCGTCCGTCTTCGCGGATCAGGTGATAGGCGGGCATCTGGTGGCGGCGCCATGCGGTGTCGTTCAATTGATCCTGCGCGTGGGCGGTGGGTTCACGAATGTCGAGCCCGGCGGCGCCGGTCATCGCGATATAGCCATCCTTGCCGATCTGGGCCGCGCCCCAGTTCACGAATTCATCGACATAGCGGTGATAGTTGGTGAACAGGATGAAGTCTTGAAAATCGCGGACTTCGCTGCCGGTGTAATGCTTGAGCCGGGCGAGCGAGTAATCGGTGCGCAGCCCATCGAACAGCGACAGCGGGATATCGGTGGTGCTGTCGATCTCGATCCCGTCGGCCAGCTCGTCACCGATCAGGGCAAGGTCGGTCGAGGGGAAATGCGCGGCAATATCCTGCGGTGAAATGCCGACCATCGCGGCGCCGGCCTCACCATCCAGCACATAGGGGAAGGGGATTTCCTGCCGCGACCGGCTGACGGTCATGCTGACTTCATATTCGGCGGTGATCAGTTGCAACTGTTCGGTCAGGTATTCCGCAAACAGATCGGGGCGGGTGACAGTGGTGGTGTAGGTGCCCGGCATCTCCAGCCGGCCAAACGCGCGGCTGCGATCGCGCTGCGCCCCGATGCCTGCATAATGCAAGGTGATCTGGGGATAGGCGTAACTTCCATCGGCACGGCGCGCAGGCGGAGGCACTGTGCCGTCGCGCCCGAAGGCAATCACATCGGCGCGCAAGGTGCGCACGGCGTCGTCGTAATGCTTTTGCAGCTCGGTGAGGATGGCAGGGATGTCGATCATGGCAGGTGTTTCTGCTCCTTTGTTGTTATCGTTGTATGTCAGCACTTTCGCGCGAAGCGGCGCTATTTACAAGAAGGGCGCGGAGATCGCATCCGATCCCCGCGCCCTTCCGTTTGTTCATTTGGCCGGGTGGCCGAAGAATTAATCCTCGTCGTCGCTGCTCAGCAGTTCGGCCGGGATTTCGCCGGGTTCAAGGCTGGTGTCGATGCGGGTCGCTTCGGCCTGTTCCTCAATCTCGCGCTGTTCGTCTGCAAACATTGCCGACAACACGTCCACGCCTTCGCTCTGCAGCTTGGCTTCGTCGTCCGAACGGGCGACATTGGCCTTCACCGTCACGCGAACTTCCGGGTGCAGGGCAACGGTAACGTTGTGCATCCCGATGTTCTTGATCGGCGCTTCAAGGATGACCATGCGCTTATCAACGGCATGGCCCTGATCGGCGAGGCCCGACACGATGTCGCGCACGCTGACCGAACCATACAGCTGGCCGGCGTTCGAAGCGGCGCGGATCAGCACCACTTCTGCGCCTGCAACCTTTTCACCCTGCGCTTCGGCCGCGGTGCGGCGTTCGGCGTTTTCGGTGACCAGACGTTCGCGGTTGGCTTCGAAGACCTTCTTGTTGGCTTCGTTGGCGCGAAGGGCCTTCTTCTGCGGCAGCAGGAAGTTGCGCGCGTAGCCGTCCTTCACGGTGACAACGTCACCGATGGAGCCGAGCTTTTCGATGCGCTCAAGGAGAATGATGTTCATGGTATCGCCTCCTACTTCACGATGAACGGCAGCAGGCCGACCTGACGCGAACGCTTGATCGCCTGGGCCAGTTCACGCTGCTTCTTCGCCGAAACGGCGGTGATGCGCGAAGGCACGATCTTGCCACGCTCGGACATGAAGCCCTGCAGCAGGCGCACGTCCTTGTAATCGATCTTGGGGGCATCCTTGGCCGCGAACGGGCAGGACTTGCGGCGGCGGAAAAACGGGCGTGCCATCAGTCGCGCTCCTCACGGGTTTCGCGGCGCTTACGCTCGCGTTCGTTCTTGCGCATCATCACGGACGGGCCGTCCTCGTGTTCTTCCACGCGGATGGTCATGTAACGGATGACGTCTTCGTTGATACGGGTCTGACGCTCAAGCTCGGCAATCACGGCGCCGGGGGCGTCGATGTTGAGAAGCACGAAATGCGCCTTGCGGTTACGCTCGATCTTGTAGGCGAGCGACTTGAGGCCCCACGTTTCGGTCTTGGTGACCTTGCCGTTGCCGGCCTCGACGATTTCGGTGGCTTGCGCCGCCAGCGCGTCAACCTGAGCCTGACTCAGATCCTGACGAGCGAGAAAGACGTGCTCGTAAAGAGCCATCTCCGCGTCCTTTCACTTTCATGCCGATCGCTGGCTTGTCCGTTCAGCAAGAACGGGGCCCCTCCGGCTTTCTTCGATCAATCGCACGGGCGGTTCCCTTGCGAAGCGGCGGCCCTTACAGGATCAGCGTGCAATTGCAAGTCTTGTCCGGCGGGAACCGGGCGTGCAGGCGCGGGGTTCGCGTTCGCATGATTCGCAAAAGGGGTTGAATATGCCGTCAGGTCTGGTCGCACTTCTCGATGATATCTCGGTGATTGCCAAGGCGGCGTCCGCCTCCATCGACGATATCGGAGTGGCCGCCAGCCGGGCGGGGGTAAAAACCGCAGGCGTGGTGATCGACGATGCAGCCGTCACGCCCAGCTACGTCACCGGCCTTTCCCCGGCGCGCGAATTGCCGATCATCTGGAAGATCGCCGTCGGCAGCATGAAGAACAAGCTCCTGTTCCTGCTCCCGGGCGCACTTGTGCTGTCCGAATTCCTGCCGGGCGCGATCATCTGGCTCTTGATGATCGGCGGGGCCTTCCTGTGTTACGAAGGCGCGGAAAAGGTGATGGAGAAACTCGGCGCGGCCAAGCATGGCAAGACGCTGGAGGACGAGATCACCGATCCCGTCGCCTTCGAGAACGAGCGCGTTGCCGGGGCGATCCGCACCGATTTCATCCTGTCGGCAGAGATCATGGCCATCGCCCTCAACGAAGTCGCTGCCGAAACGCTGGTGATGCGCGGCACGGTGCTCGCGGTGGTTGCCATTGCGGTGACCGTGGCGGTTTACGGCGCGGTCGCAGGGATCGTGAAGATCGACGATCTTGGGCTGTACCTCACCGAGCAGGCGAACAATGCCAAGCAAGCCTTCGGGCGGTTTCTGCTCCGCTTCGTGCCCAAACTGCTGATTGCGCTGTCGGTGATCGGCACGCTGGCGATGCTGTGGGTCGGCGGCGGGATCATCGTCCACGGTACTCATGAAGTCGGCTTCCACCTGATTTACGACGTGATCCACGGCGCGGAATATGGGGTGAAGGGCGCGACGGGCGGTGCGGGCGGCGTGCTGGGCTGGCTGACCTACGCGGCACTTTCCGGCGTCGTCGGCCTGGTGCTGGGCGGGATCATCGCTTTTGTCCTGCACAAAGTGCTGGGTGTGGGCGCGGGCGAGGGGCATTAAGTGGCTCCCATGACCAAGCCTGTCCTTTACACCTGCGCGCATTCCCGCGGGCTGCGCGCGACATGGGCGGCCGAGGAAGCCGGGGTCGACATCGACCTCAACATCCTGCCGTTCCCGCCGCGCTATCTGGCGCCCGAATACATGACGCTGAACCCGCTAGGCACAGTGCCGCTGATGATAGATGGCGAGACGCAGCTGACCGAAAGCTGCGCCATTGCGCACTACCTCGCCACGCGCGTCGGTTTTACCGAGCTTGCGATTGCGCCGGGGGAGCCGGATTATGGCGCCTATCTGGACTATACCTACCACGCCGACGCGACGATCACGTTCCCGCAGACGGTCTACATGCGCTTCTGCCTGTTCGAAAAGGACAAGGGCTTGCAGGAGGCCGGTCACGCCTATGCCAAGTGGTTCCACAAGCGGTTGGTAAAGGTCGAACAGCGCCTCGAAACCCGCCAGTTCCTATGCGGCGACCGTTTCACCGTGGCCGATATCTGCGTTGGCTACGCCCTGATCCTCGCCCAAAGCGTGGGACTGGATGACGGCGTGCCCGACAGCCTCAAAGCCTACCGGGCCAACCTGACCGCGCGCGCCGGCTACCAGCGGGCCGTTGCGCGGGAGGACGCCGGGCGGCGCGCGCTTGAGGCGGCGGCGCGTTAAACTGCGGGTTTTGGCGTTGCAGCCAAGCCGGGTGCATGGTGGGGATTGGGCGGAAAACTGGCACCTGCCACATCGCTAAGGACGGCACGCGTGCGCTGTCTGTAACGCTGAAGCCTAAGCGCGAGTTTCATCGGGATTAAAGGGCGGGATGCCCGACTTTGAGCGATGATAGAGCAGGCCAAGCTCCCGCACGAGCTCCACGGTCGACACAGGTTTGCCAAGGAGCGGAACGTCTGCAAGATCTTGGGGGACGATCCACCTCTCATACCCGCTCAGAAACAGCACACCTGTGCCGCCCCGCCTCAGATCGCGAGCTAACTCGAAGGTGTCATCGAAGCCAAGGTTTATATCAAGAAGTGCCAGATCAAATGTGGTCTGCGAAACCACCTGCATAGCGCCTTCGAGCCTCCCCGCGAGAATAACGACGCCGGCCCCTTCATCGACGAGGCATAGCCGGCAGTCCTGCGCTTGATAATAGTCGTCTTCAACAATAAGGGCTGTGCAGCCTTTCAAAACTCCGTCAGTCATGAAAATAATCCTGGATTATTTTTGCCATAACAACGCATTCTCATTTCCATGACGCAGGGTTTATTGATCTATTATAATATTCCGAACCTGCGCACAGATAAACGGTTCCCGGAGTAAGTTTATATAAAATTAGTTAAGAATGTATAAAATATTGGATGGCGCATCCGGCGTTTTCCAAATCCTCTGACATGAGGAAATTTGCATGGTTTGGAGCTTTGGCGTCGTTTGATCACGTCGACTGACGGGCGGATGCCTGGCAGGGCGCGATTGCCTCATGACGCGAACTGCCGCATTCCTGCGGCGGGGCCCCAGCGCCCCCTTACGCGAATGGAAACCACCCACGTGCGCCTGCAGATCAACGTGCATCTCGATTACGGCCTTTCGCGCGCCACCGATCTGCTGCTCCAGATCGAAGCTGCGGCGATCCCCGAACAGCGGATTGAGGCCGCGCGGATTGACCTTTCGCCGTGCGATCATTTCGCGCGGGTACCGGCGCAGGATCACATCGGGGAACGGATATGGCTGCGCACCGAGGGCCCGTTCCTGGTCGATTACAGCGCCACTATCGGCATTGACCGGATCGTGCGTGACGTGGCGACACTGCCTGCGCTGCCGCCGCACCGGCTGCCGGGTGAAACGGTGCAATATCTGCTGCCGTCGCGCTATTGCCCGTCGCACCAGTTCACCGATTTCGTGGACAGCCAATTCGGCACACTGGCCGGCGGGGCAAAGCTGGCGAAGATGCGCGATTGGGTTGCCGCGCATCTGTCCTATGTGCCCGGCTCCAGCCATTCCGAAACCAATGCGGCCGACACCTTCCACGGGCGTGCGGGCGTGTGCCGCGATTATGCGCACCTGCTGATCACGCTGGCCCGCGCGGGCGAAATCCCCGCGCGCTTTGCCAGTGTCTATGCCCCCGGCGTGACCCCGCCCGATTTCCGCGCCGTGGCGGAGGTGTTTCTGGACGGCGAATGGCATCTGGTCGATGCGACCGGCATGGCCAAGGAGGCCGAGATGGCCAAGATCGGCATCGGGCGCGACAGCGGCGATGTTGCCTTCCTCACCGCGTTCGGCCCGCTGATGCTGAACCGCCAAAGCGTGGCGGTGACTGCGCTGCCGGACTGACGCTTACGCTGCCTGATCGGGCGAAACGGGCCGGGCGGAAAGTTCGCGCCGCAGCAGCTTGCCAATCGGATCGCGCGGCAGCTGGTCGACGAATTCGATGTAGCGCGGGCGTTTGTAACCGGCGATCTGGTCTTTGAAGCGCGCGGAAATGTCCGCGCGGGTGAGGGTGTGACCGGGTTTGAGCACCACGAAAGCCTTGACCGCTTCGCCCCATTGCCGGTCCGGCACGCCGCAGCAGCCTGCGTCCGCGACTTCGGGCATGGCAGCAAACACGGCATCGACTTCGGCCGGATAGACATTCTCGCCGCCGGTCTTGATCAGCTCCTTGGCGCGGCCGAGCAGGTAGCCAAGGCCGCGTTCGTCCATCGTGCCAAGGTCGCCCGTGCGCAGCCAGCCGTGGCCCAATGCGGCCTCAGATGCCTCCGGGTTGCGCCAGTAGCCGAGCATCACCGATGGACCGCGCAGGCACAATTCGCCCTCTTCGCCGGGCGGGAGCCGATTGCCCTCCGGATCGAGCACGGTCATCGTCACATGCGGCAGGGTCCACCCGATGGAGCGGGGATGATCGAGCATGTCGGGATAGTCGATGAAGGTCGCAAAGCCGCAAATCTCGGTCTGGCCGTAACCCCCGACGACGCGGGCATCCCAGCCGGTCTCGATGAATTCGTACATCTGCGGGCGGCCCATCCCGGCGCCGCCAGTGTAGTTGGTGAGCGGCATTACGCCATTGCGGACGGGCTGCATGGCTTGCCATGGGAAGCTGATCGTGGGGAAGGCGCTGGTGGTGGTGCATCCTTCGCGGTGGAGGAGGTCAAGGATCGCGGCACTGTCATCATCGCGGCCCGCGAAGACCGAGGTGCCGCCGCAGGCGAGCATCGCGGCGACCTGCTGCATGCCAACGACATGGAACAGCGGGTTGACCGAGAGGAGCACCTCGTTGGGAGTGAAGGCCCGGTGCTGCGCAAAACCGAGCGCGCTGGCGGCGACGGCGCTACCGGCCTGCAGACAGCCCTTGGGCCGTCCCGTCGTGCCGCTTGTGTACATCATGTACAGCGGGCGGTCGGGGGCTAGGTCAGGCCAGTGCTGTTGGATTTTGTGCGAAGGACTCGCAACAACGCCCTCAAACCAATCGTCACACGGGCGCAGTTCCTGAAGATGAAGCACTTCCCCCGCCGCAGCATGATCCAACAGAGCAGCAAAGCGCGGATTGACAAAGGTCATCGCCGGCTCGGCATTCCCGCAGATCCAAGCCAGCT
>JBIKSA010000084.1:0-8476 GCA_044348875.1 Erythrobacter sp.
GGGGCCAATCGCCAGTTGAGCAGCACCGCGATGGCTCCGATCCGACCGCAAGCGAGCAGGGTGATCAGGAACGGCGTGCCGTCGGTGAGAAGCAGCGCGATCCTGTCACCCGGCGCAATGCCGCGGGTTAGCATCCAGTGGGCGAGGTTGGTCACGCGGGCATCAAGCTCCGCCCAAGTGAGGCGCTCTGCCCCATCGACCGTGGCAAGGCGGTGGGCATGGCGTGCGGAGCAGTTCGCCAGCAGCGTGTCGAGCGAGAAGTCGCGGGTGTGCATGGCGCTCAAACTAACCAAGCACTGGCCACTCAGCCATCAGCGATTTTGGGAAGTGGGTTCGGCCAGGTCGAGCCCGCAGCGGGTGCAGGTGCGGTTCGGCCAGGGCAGCACGAACGGCCCTCGGAAAAAGGCGTTCTTGCCGCACCGGGAGCAGTTGAAGCGCAGCATTGGCGCATTGGCCACCAGCAGTAGTACAATCGCCGCAGCAAGGGCGAACGTGGAGTGGCCGTAAAGGCGGTCGACCGTAAATACCAGCAGCACCGCCATAGTGAGCACACCCAGCATCCTCCACGCATGGCGCGCGGCACTCGCAAAAAGGCTCAAGGCAGGCGTGCGATGATCGATCGAGCGAACTCCGTCAGCGTGTCGTCCCGTGCGCCCATTACCGCGATGCGGTCTCCAGGCCGGGCCAGAGCGATGATCCGGTCACCGCAATCATCGCGATCCGGGATGTGTTCCGCGTGGCCGCCAGCGTTATTGATGAGACTGACGATCCGCTCGCTGCCCTCGCTGCGGTCGACCGTTCCGCCAAAATAGACTGGGTCGCAAAAGATCGTCACATCATCCGGCCCCAGCTCGTTGGCGAATGTGTGGGCAAGCTCCGTGCCCATCTGGCGCAATGGTCCAAAGCCGTGCGGCTGGAAGAAGGCGATCACCCGCCCGGGCGTCGCCCTCAGTGTGCGCAGTGTGGCGGCGCATTTTTCGGGGTTGTGGCCGAAGTCATCGATCACCGTCACCCCGCCGGGCGTCGTTCCGATCACATCGAAACGGCGCGCAAGCCCTGCAAAACTGTGCAGCGCATGGACGGCTTGCTCAACTTGAATTCCCGCTGCGCTGGCCGCAGCGATCGCAGCCAGCGCGTTCGAAAGGTTGTGCAAACCCGGCATCGGCAAGATCAGCGGGAAGGTTTCCCGCTTACGATTGTCGGTGACGGTGGCACGGATGCCTTTGCCGCTGTGCGCGATCGATGCCGCGTCCACGGTAATGTCGGCATCGTGCGCGGAGATCCCGAACGTCACTTTGTCATCCGCTAACACAGCAAGGTGGCGGGCCTCCTCGCTGTCGAGATTGATCACCGCCGTGCCTGCCGTGGCAACATAATTGCCGAATAGAACGCGCAGTTCCTCGATACTTTTGTGATCAAGGCTGACATTCAGCAGCACGCCCACAGTCGGGCGGTAAAGCGCGATCGAGCCGTCGCTTTCGTCAACTTCGCTGACGAACAGATCGCCTGCTCCGATTCGCGCGCTGGCGAAGGGATTGGCGGGCGAGACGAAGTTCTTCATCACTGCGCCGTTCATCACCGTCGGGTCATGGCCTGCGCCAGTAAGTATCCACGCGATCATGCCTGTCACGGTTGATTTGCCCGAGGTGCCGCCCACCGCGACCGAGAAATTGGCAGCGTTGAACAACTGCGATAACAGCTCTGCCCGGCTGAGGCGGTGGCAACCGAGCGCGGCGGCACGGGCAACTTCGGGAACAGTGTCCTCGATCGCGGCCGATGCGATTAACACTTGGTCGGAGGATGTCACGCCGCTCCCGTCCTGCGGGAACAGGGTCACGCCGTTGGCTTCGAGCCATGCAAATTTATCAGCGCTGCGGCCGGAATCGCGGCTGCGGTCAGAGCCTGCCACCGCATGGCCGGCGCCGAGTGCGATCAGGGCTAGCGGCAGCATTCCGGAACCGCCGATCCCGCAGAAAAAGAGTGGCCGCCCTGAAAGCGATGCGGTGTCGACCCTGTTATCCATATCGCGTTCGGTTATTGGCTTGCGCGCCCCCTGACAAGCGCCATAGGCTAACAACCATGACGAATATCGCCATCTGTGCACCTGCGACACCGATTACCCGCGAGCATCAAGCTGCGCTTGAAGAAATGGTCGCGGCGGAGTTTCCCGGCCACCGCGTGACCTTCCATGACCAATGCTTCGAACGCGCCGGGCATTTTGCCGGCGATGATCTGCGGCGGCTGACGGCGCTGCTCGAATGCGCCAATGATCCCGCCTTCGATGTGGTGTGGTTTGCCAAGGGTGGTTATGGATCGAACCGCATTGCCGAAGCCGCTGTTGCGCAGATGAATTTGTCGGCGCGGGCCAAGACGTATGTCGGCTTTTCTGATTGCGGGTACATGCTGGCGGCGTTGTATCGCGCGGGGATCGGGCAGAGCGTCCACGGTCATATGCCCGTTAGCGCAAGATCGGAAGGCGGTCGCGAGGCGATCCGGCGTGTGCTGAACTGGCTGCAGGGCGATACCAGCGGCCTCGAGCCTACCCTTGACGGCACCACGCCCGCCGCAGCCTTCAACCTCATGACTCTGGCGATGCTGACCGGCACCCCGATGATGCCGGACCTGACTGGCCATGTGGTGATGGTCGAGGAGGTGAGTGAGCATCTCTATTCAGTCGATCGGTTGTTCTTCCATCTGGCCGGAACGCTCCCGCGGCTTGCGGGCCTTCGGCTCGGTTCGGTGACCGATGTGCCGGAAAACTACGTTGAATTCGGCCAGGACGAGGAAGATATCGCTCGCTTCTGGTGTGCACGGGCCGGTATTCCCTATCTGGGCCGGGCGCTGATTGGACATAGTTCTGCCAACAGAGTTGTGCCCTTCGGCCTTGCCAGCCCGCCCGCGTAGACGTAACGGCGCGCCCCAAAATAACAACCGATAGGGTCGATGATGCGCGCATTCATTTTTCCGGGGCAGGGTAGCCAGAAAGTCGGGATGGGGGCTGATCTGGCCGCGGCGAGTGCGGCCGCTCGCGACGTGTTCGGCGAAGTTGACGAGGCTCTGAAGCAGAAGCTTTCCGTCATGATGCGTGAAGGCCCTGAGGACGAACTGACGCTGACCGAGAATGCCCAGCCCGCGATCATGGCCAATGCCATAGCGACGCTGCGGGTGCTGGAGCGTGAATTCGGCGTGATGCTGGCCGAAAAAGGCCACTGCGTCGCGGGGCACTCGCTGGGCGAGTACACCGCGCTGGCTGCAGTAGGCGCCTTCACCCTGACTGATACCGCTTGGCTTTTGAAATTGCGTGGACAGGCCATGCAGGCTGCCGTGCCGCTTGGCGAAGGCACGATGGCGGTGCTGCTCGGCGCCGATCTCGATCAGGCGAGGGCGCTTGCGCAAGCGGCCGCACAAGGCGAGGTTTGCGAGGTGGCCAATGACAATGATCCCTCGCAGGTCGTGCTGTCGGGCCACACCGCCGCTATCGAGCGGGCGGTTGCGCTGGTCAAGGAACACGGGATCAAGCGCGGCATGATCCTCAATGTTTCAGCCCCGTTCCATTCCTCGCTGATGGCGCCCGCCGCGGTGCGAATGGCCGATGCACTGGGCGAAACGCCGCCCGGTGCACTCACGCTGCCGCTCTACGCCAATGTCACCGCCGCGCCTGTCACGGACCCCGATGAAGAGCGCGGCTTGCTGGTCGAGCAAGTGACTGGTCGGGTGCGGTGGCGTGAAAGCGTGCTTGCCATGCGGGCCGATGGCGTGGAAAGCTTCGTCGAACTGGGCGGCAAGGTGGTCGGGCCGATGGTCAGTCGCACCGACAAGGAAGCGCAGGTGACGAGCCTTGTCACTATGGCCGACCTTGAAGCCTTCGCGAAGGAGATCGCATGATGTTTTCACTCATGGGCATGAACGCGCTGGTGACCGGCGCATCGGGCGGCATCGGATCGTCGATCGCCCACGCGCTCGCCAGCCAGGGTGCAAGGCTGGCGCTGTCGGGATCGAACCCGGCCAAGCTGCGCGCCTTCCGCGACGAACTCAACGAGACCTATCCGCACCACGATCATGATGGCCATGTCGAAATTACCTGCGATCTGGGTGACCAAAAGCAGGTGGAGGAGCTGATCCCTGCCATGCTGGACACGCTGGGCACGGTCGATGTGCTTGTGAACAATGCGGGCATTACCCGTGACAATCTGGGCATGCGGATGAAGGATGATGAATGGGATCAGGTGATCCGCATTAACCTTGAAGCCAGCTTCCGCTTGATGCGCGCGGCTGCCAAGCCGATGATGAAGGCGCGGTTCGGCCGGATTATCAACATCACCAGTGTGGTCGGCGCAACCGGCAATCCGGGGCAGATGAACTACTGCGCCGCCAAGGCCGGCCTGACCGGCATGACCAAGGCGTTTGCGCAGGAAGTTGCCAGCCGCGGGATCACCGCCAATTGCGTCGCTCCGGGCTTCATCCGCACCGCGATGACTGCCGCGCTTGACGAAAAGCAGCAGGCCGCGATCAACGGGCGTATCCCGATGGGCCGGATGGGGGAGGGTGCGGAAATCGGAGCGGCAGTCGCGTTCCTGGCCAGCCGTGAGGCTGCCTATGTCACAGGCGAGACTTTGCACGTAAACGGCGGAATGGCGATGCTGGGGTAGAAGGGCCAGCATTACCAACCCTTATCCCCAGCGGAAACACGCCTCACAAAGCCGCCAACTTGCCCGTATTCACACCTGCGCTAAGGTTTTATGCACTTTCCGGCGCTTGGGGGCGATTCCATTCCGTCCTCTGCGAGACACATGACCGATAAGGGACAAGCGATGAAGGCCACGATCGAACGCGCGACGCTGCTGCGATGCCTCTCCCACGTGCAGTCGGTGGTCGAGCGGCGTAATACCATTCCAATCCTGTCCAATGTGCTGATTGATGCCAGTGACGGCGGCTCAGTGCGTGTCATGGCGACCGACCTCGATCTGCAAGTGGTCGAGACGATGTCTGCCTCCTCGGTGGATCAACCGGGCGCGATCACCGTTTCGGCGCACCTGCTGTTCGACATCGCCCGCAAGTTGCCTGATGGCAGCCAGGTCAGCCTGACCACCAGCGACAACCGTCTGGAAGTCAAGGCAGGCCGTGCAAACTTCAAGCTGCCGACACTGCCGCGCGACGATTTCCCGGTGATCGTCGAAGGTGACTTGCCGACGAGCTTCGAACTGCCCGCACGGCTACTGGCGGAGCTGATCGACCGCACCCGTTTTGCAATCTCGACCGAAGAAACGCGCTACTACCTCAACGGCATTTTCCTGCACGTGACAGACGAGGACGAGCCGCTGCTAAAGGCCGCTGCGACGGACGGCCACCGTCTTGCGCGCTTCACCATCAGCCGCCCTGAAGGCGCGGCGGGAATGCCCGACGTGATCGTGCCTCGAAAGGCCGTGGGCGAACTGCGCAAGCTGCTGGACGAGGCGATCGACAGCAACGTTTTGATCGACCTCAGCGCCAGCAAGATCCGCTTCACCATGGGCGGAGAGGGCGGGGTCGTGCTCACCTCCAAGCTGATCGATGGCACCTTCCCAGATTACAGCCGGGTGATCCCCACCGCCAATGACAAACTGCTGAAGGTTGATCCCAAGCTGTTCTTCTCGGGCGTTGACCGCGTTGCGACCATCGCCACCGAAAAAACCCGCGCGGTGAAGATCGGGCTCGACAATGACCGGGTCACGCTGTCTGTCACGTCGCCCGACAATGGCACCGCGGCTGAAGAACTGGCTGCCGAATACCGTGCCGAGAGCCTGGAGATCGGTTTCAACGCCAATTATCTCAAGGACATCCTTGGTCAGATTGATAGCGACACGGTAGAATTGCACCTTGCCGACGCAGGCGCCCCGACCCTGATCCGAGAAAATGATCAGGCCCGCGCGCTGTATGTGTTGATGCCGATGCGGGTGTGATCTCCGCCTATTAGGAGGGGAATGCCGATGAATGCCGTTCAGGTCCACGTCCGCAAGGGCGTATTGGCTGATGCCGCGCTGGTGGATGTGCCGCTTGGCCCGTTGGCAGAGGGCGCGGTCAGGCTCGCGATCGAGAGTTTCTCGGTCACGGCCAACAATGTCACCTATGCGGTGGTGGGTGACGGGTTCAAGTATTGGGACTTCTTCCCCGCCCCCGATGGCATGGGCATTGTGCCAATGTGGGGCCATGCTCGGGTGATCGAGACCAATCACCCCGATATCGTGGCGGGTGAGCGGGTCTATGGCTACCTTCCCATGGCGAGCCACCTCGATGTGCTGCCCGGGCGGCTAAGCGCGGGGGGCTTCCTCGACACGACCGATTATCGCCAGCCGATGAGCCCGGTCTACAACAGCTACACGCGCCTCGCCGCCGACCCGGAGCATGATCCGGCGCGGGAAGCCGAACGGATGATCTTCGGCCCGCTGTTCCGCACCGGCTTCCTGATTGAATATTTCCTGCGCGCGCAGAACTGGTTCGGTGCCGCACAGCTTATTGTGACCAGCGCATCGTCGAAAACGGCGATGGGTTTGGTGAGCGTGGCGCGGCAGTCCTCCCCGCAGATAAAACGAATCGGACTGACATCGCGTGGCAATCTGGCTTTCGTGGAAGCGACCGGACTTTATGATCGGGTTGTCGCGTATGACGATCTTGAAGGCCTGCCGGCTGCACCGTCAGTCAGCGTCGATTTCGCCGGCAATGCCGACCTTCTCGCCCGGGTGCACCGGCATTTCGGTGATGATCTGGCGCACTCCGCGCTGGTCGGCGTCACGCATATTGAAGCGCGTTCTACCTTTGGCGGGGGTGATCCTCTGCCCGGGGTCAAGCCTGCGCTGTTCTTTGCCCCTGATCATGCGGTGGCCTTCTTCAAGGCAAACGGCCCCGAAGAAGGTGGGAAGCTGGTTGCAGCCGCTTGGCATCAGTTCTTGAAGGCCTCGGATGGCGCAGTGGCAATCGAACGGCACAAAGCCCTAAGCGCCGCGCGGGACATCTTTACGGCCATGGTCGCGGGCCAGATTGACCCTGCCAAGGGCATCGTGATCGAGCCCTAGGCAGTGTGGCCGTAAGCGGCGCTCAGGCTGCCGCGCGCTGGACTTCCTTTTGACTGTCTGGTGCGTCAAGGAATTCGCGAATCGCAGCGACGCTCTCATCGGCGTGGGTGAGGAGAAACAGGTGCCCGCCGCCCGCAAAGGTTTCTAGGCGCGAATTCGGGATCATCGCCTTTAGGATCTTGCCGTTGATGACCGGGACGATCTGGTCGTCCTCGCCCATCATGATCAGCGTTTCCTTCTTCATGAAGGGCAGTGCCGGCAGGCTGGTCCAGCCCATCATGCACATCAGTTGGTACATGTAACCGCGTGGGCTAGGCGGCTTCAGGCGCCCGATGTGGCTGTCCTTCTGGTGCTTTGCCCCGTCCTTGTCGACGCCGCCGTACAGTGTTGCGAAGTGTTCGTTCATGAACTCTGGATCGACATAACGGCGCGGATCGGCCATCTTGGTGAAGGCTGCGGGGTTACCCGGTACCATAAGCATGCCGGGTGTCGTGGCGATCAGAGTCAGTCGGCGGGTGCGCGCGGGATGTTGAAGCGCGAAGTGCTGCGCCATCGCACCGCCCCATGAAACGCCCATCACGTCAACCTCGTCCAGGCCATATTTTGCCAGCAGCTGCGCAGCAGTCCAAGCCATGGTGAAGGGGTTGTAGGGGATTAGCGGATCGGGCGATTCGCCGGTGCCGGGCATATCGAACATGATGAACCCGCGCTCCGGCAGAGCAGCGGCGAGCGGGGCGACAGCTTCGATATTCGCGCCGATGCCATTGAAGAATAGAATGGGGAGGTGATCGGATGGCATATCAAGCCGCCATGTCGCAGTCCGTAGCGTCCGTCCGCCTACCTGTTCCATAGTGACGACTGCGCCGTCCATTGCATTGGCCACGAAAAACCGGTCCTTTCTGTGCGCCTATGTCGGCGCGGGTTGGGCGCGCACACCGATCCCTTAGTGCGCGCGCCCACAAGCTTTTCCGCGCAAACTTAGCCCCCGGGGCCGCGCTTGCGTTGCACCGCAATATCAGACTTCTTCGACGACGTAGAGTCCCGGTGCCGGGTCAGTGGGTTGGAATGCGTCATTACCGAGAGCTGCAGGTGCAGCCTTCTTCTTACCCGAGCGCTGTTGCACCCAATCCATCCATAGTGGCCACCAGCTGCCCTTGACTTCCTCGACGCCGCCCAGCCACTCGTCGGCGGTCGCAGGCAGTTTACCGGCCTTGCTCTGCACGAAATACTTGGCCTTCGGATTGGTGGGTGGGTTGAGGATAGCTTGCATATGACCCGACTGACTGAGCACGTAGGTAACGTGCTTCGATCCGAATAGCTGGGTCGAACGATAGGTGGCCTTCCACGGGGTGATGTGATCGGTCACACCGCCAAGAATGAACAGGTCTGATTTGACCTTCGACAGATCGACCTTGTGATCCACCATC
>JBIKSA010000018.1:0-39115 GCA_044348875.1 Erythrobacter sp.
CATCCAGGGGCATCCATGTCGCGCACGTGGTGGTCGACGGGCCGGTAGATGCGCCCGACACGCTCGGCAAGCTGCTGGGCGACAAGTTTGATGCGTTCAAGCAGGGCAAGGGCGCGGACGGCGTGATCGACCCCGCCGCGCTGGCCGACACCTATTGGCATCTCGCCCACCAGCCGCGCAACTGCTGGAGCCACGAAGTGGACGTGCGCCCTTGGACGGATGTGGCGTGGTGGAACGACAATCCCGACCCGCAGATCAATTCGACCGGCAAGGGTTTCCAGGGCCCGCGCTAAGTGCCCGTGTTAACGCGAAATTGACCCTATCGGACTAAACTGGCCGAACGGTCGGACGCATCCCGCGCTTGATCGCACGGGGTTTGAATATGCTCATCGACAAGGTGTCGGACAAGCTGGTCTTTGCCGCGGGGCTGCTCGGCGTTGTGTTCGCCTTCGTGGCGATCCGATTTGCATGGCAGCTGGCGGGCAAGGCCAGCCGCGCGCTGCGGGCGCGGCGCAAGGCGGGCGGGCAAGGCGTGACGGGTGGAGCAGCCGAGGAAGCCATGGCGCAAGAAAGCACCACCATGCGTACCCGGCGCCGGGGCGTGGTTCCGGCTGTCAGCGACGGCGCTGACGCTGGCGAACCGGTGCTGAACCACCCCGTGTTTGGCGAGATGGACGCCGACGCCTTGCTCCAGAAAATGATCGATGACAACGCGCCGCCGCCCCCGCACGAAGGCCCCCTGCCCGAAGCCATCGAGGCCGCACGCTTGCGGCCGATTGTGTTTCGCCAGTTTACGCCCGTGGGGCCGGGCCAGGACGGGCTGTCCTTCTATGGCGGGCAACCGATCGGCCCGGCCGACTTCCAGTGGCCGCGCAGCCACGGGCTGCAGGGACTGCCGCTCACCTTCATCATGCAGTGGGACTGCGCGCAGCTTGCGGAACTCGACGCGACCGGTCTGCTGCCGAAAGACGGGGCGCTGTACTGCTTCATCGATCTGGAATGGGGCAAGGACGACAAGCAGGCGCGGCTCGAGGCGTTTCTGCACCACCCCGGGCCGACTGACGATTGGGCCGAAATCCCCCTGCCGGCCGATGCGCCGGCGATCTTCGGCGAGGAAGGCCCGCACAGTGCCGCCGGGTGCACCGACAAGGTCGATAACCCCGCCGATCACGTCCCGCGCGTCATGCCGCGCTTTTCCTTCCAACCGGTCGTGTTTGAACATCCTCGCCCCGAAAGTGCCCCGGAGGAGGGCGACCGGCTGTTCTGGGACGAAGGGCCGACGGGTGAGGCCATGCTGGCGATCGCCAAGCAAGGACGTCCGGAAGAGCCGCTCCGCGAATTGCCAACCCATGCCAGCGTCTTCGCACGGCCATTTCCCGCCTACCCGCACGATTTTGCGGAGGTCCGGCACATGGCGGCAGAGTTGATCAAGGCCCTCGAATGGACCGGCGCGCAATCGGCGAAACGCCGCTTCCCGGACATGTCGGACGCAGAGCGCGAAGCAATGTTGGCGACTTGGCTGGACGAGGCAAAGCAGCTTTACCTGTTCGGCTGCCAGCGCCCCATGCGAACGCCCCTTGATCAAGCCATTGCCGACGACATCTGGGCATGGCTCGATAGCCGACAGGCGGCCTTGAGCCTCAATTTCGATCGCACCGTCACAGCGGCGGTCGATCTCAGCCTCGGGGTCAGCAGTGCGGCGCTTGACCGGATACCGCGGGAGTGGATCGACAAGGCAATGCACGGTCACGCCATCGCTTCCGAATACCTAGCATCTGAATACTTCGATAATGCCAAACATGGCGACTGGGCGGAATATGACCGCCTCAAGGCCGCAGGCGAAGTTCCCCAGGTGCGCAAGGTGCATGCCCCCACCCCTGCCCACATGTTTGGCCCGCCGAGCTATGTGCAAGGCTATGTGGAGGAGCTGATGGACGAACATCTCCTGCTGCTCGAGCTACCAAGCCACGGTGCACCCGGCCTCGAAATCGGAGAAGGGGTGCTGCAATATCTTATCGCGCCCGACGATCTCGCCGCGCGGCGGTTCGACCGGGTGAAGGCGGTGATCAGCGGGTACTGATCCGCCGCGTCAGCCGCGCCATTCGCGGCGTTCCTCGGCGGCGCGCAGGACTTCGTAACTGGTCTGGATCAACTGGAACTGCTTGGCGGCCTCGGCATCGCCAGGCTTCACGTCCGGGTGAACTTCCTTGGCGCGGGCACGATAAGCTTTCTTCACCGCGTTGAAATCGGCATCCGCTTCCAGCCCCAGCACGTCCAGCGCGCGCATCTCATCGGCCGATCGCGATCCGTCACCTGATCCAGCCCAGCCGTAATGCGCAGATTCGGCGTAGCCTGCGCTTTCCTGCCGCTCCGCCTTGGCGCGTTCGTCCTTCTCGGACTGCTCAAGCCCTTCGAAGTAATCCCACTTGGCGTTGTATTCAGCCGCGTGCTTCTGGCAGAAATACCACCGGTCCGGGCTGTTGGGCGCCTTGGGCGCAGGGCAATTGCCCGGTTCGTCGCAACCGTGACGATCACAGATGCGGACATTCACCGCCTCTTGCGAGGAGCCATAAGGCCGCCAACGCGGAAAGCCCCAATCCATTGATCGCCGGGCGCGGCTCACCTGCGCAATCCGCAGGGCAAGGGGGTCATGTCATTGGTCGATTGTCTCACCCGTTCGATCTAGGCGCAGTGGCCTCAAATGGGAAGGCGTGAGAACACGGGAACCAGTTGCAATGTGAAATGTTGCATTGCAATACCATATTTTGCAGCTGATGATCGGCTGCGCGCGAAAGATCCGCTAATGAGCCCGCAACTGACCCTTTCCAGCCTGTTCTGCGTCCTCGCGCTTGCCGGGTTGTGCGTGGTCACCGGCGCACGCGAATTGGCGGGCTTTGATGCACCCGTGATCGCCATGCAGGCCGAGCTTTCACCCGGCCTGCTACAAGGCTGACGATCCGGCCTAGTTGACGATCACCGATGCGGCACGTCGGTTCTGCGCCCACGCCGCTTCATTCGACGCCAGCGCCAACGGACGCTCCTTGCCGTAGCTCAGTACCGAAATACGGTTCGCATCCACCCCAAGGCTGACAAGGTAAGCTTTGGCAGCACTGGCCCGACGCTCGCCCAGCGCTAGGTTGTATTCCCGCGTGCCGCGCTCGTCGGCATGGCCTTCGATCGTGAAGGTGACCTGCGGAAAGCGAGCGAAATACTGAGCCTGCGCCTGAAGTGCAGCGGCATCCTGCGAATCGACATTGTAACGGTCAGTTTCGAAATAGATCGTGGTCGATGAACCCACAGCGGCGGCGAAGTGCGCCTGGCTGCCGGCCTGCGGGCCCGTCGGCTGAACTTGCGGGGCAGTCGGGGTGGGACGCGGGGTTTCCACCGGAGTGGGGGGCAGCGTTTCGGGTGCCTTCTTCGAGCAAGCCGCAAGGCCGGTGGCAGATGCCAGCAGGAGAAGCGTTGCAATCTTCCTGTTCATCGTCGTTTTCCTTTCAAAGGGTCGCAGGGGTAGGGAAGGTCGAAAACCTGTACTCAGTTATGGATCAAATCAAGGTGCCCCGGTTACGGGCGGATCGGCCCCCAGGCGGGGTCCGATGCGTCAACTGGGGTAGGCAGGCGGCGTTCATTCTGACCGGTCAGATCGACCTGCCAGATGCCCGAACGTCCGGAATTTCGTTCCGTGCGGAAGAACTGGATGATGCGGCCGTTAGGCGCCCACGTGGGCGCTTCGTCCTGCCAGCCCTTGGTCAGCACCCGCATCCCGCCGCCGCCGGTGTTCATCACCGCGACGTTGAAGTCGCCCGCAATACGCGTGAAGGCGATCTGGTCCCCGCGGGGGCTCCATTCCGGCGTGGCGCAGCGCCCACCGAAAAAGCTGATGCGCTTCTGGTTCTTGCCGTCGGCGTCCATCACATAGCATTGCTGGCTGCCCGAACGGTCGCTTTCGAACACGATCTTGCTGCCATCGGGCGAGTAGGAACCGCCAACGTCGATGCCAGGATTGTCGGTCAGCTTGACACTTGCGCCGCCGGTCGCGGGGACGCGGTAAATGTCGGTATTGCCCGCCACCGCCATCGAATAGAGGATATGCTTGCCATCGGGCGACCAGCGCGGCGCGATGGTGGGCGCACGATTTTCGGTCACCAGCGTCTGCTTGCCGGTACCGATGTCGTAGACATAGATGCGCGGATTGCCATCGACATAGCTGAGATACAGGATCTTCGAATAGTCGGGTGAATAGCGCGGGGTGAGCGCGGTGGCGCTGCCCAGCGTCAGGAAACGGTGGTTCGCCCCATCGCTGTCCATCACGGCAAGACGCTTCACACGGCGGTCCTTGGGCCCGGTTTCAGCGATATAGGCGATGCGGCTGTCGAAGAACGGGCTTTCGCCGGTCAGGCGGCTGAAGATCAGGTCGCTGCACTTGTGCGCCGCACGCCGCCAATCGCCCGGCGCGACCACCCAGCCTTCACGCACCAGCTGCTGCCGGAGCTGGACGTCATAGAGGTAGCAGCCGACCACCAGCCGCCCATCATCGCGCGCGGTAACATAGCCCTGCACGAGCATCTCGGCCCCCTGCCCGCTCCACGTGCCATAGGAAGGCGTGCGAATCTGGGCGAAGGCGGGCTGCGGCAGGCTGTCGGGGCCCACCGGCTTGAACAAGCCGTTGTTGCGCAGGTTGGCGGTAATCACCCGCGCAACTTCGCGGCCCAGCGCCCCGGTGCCGGCTTCGTTGGCAGGCGTGGCCCGCTCGCGGTCAGTGGCGAAGGCGGGAATGGCGATGCCGATATCGGACCAAGCGGATTCGTCGGTGACGGTGCCGCGCAGCGGACCATCACCCTCGCCTTCGATCGCGACGCTTTCGACTTGCTGATCTTCTCCGGTCGGCGCGCCGAGGTCCTGCGCTGCGGCGGGCGCAACAACAAGTGCAGCGGAGAGGAGGAGAATAAGCTTATTGGTCATGTCAGAGCCTTCGGTCGAATTGCCATTCGAGATCGTCCCAGCGACTATAGAACTGCTCGGGCAGCTTGAAAGGGGCGGCAAGCTGGACAGCGCGGATCGCCCGCTCGCAGTGCAGGCCGGATTGCGGGCGGTTGCTCTCGGTGATGCTGTTCGGGTTGGTTCGACACGACGGGCGGCCCTTCAGGGTGCCGTCAGAATTGAGCTTCCAACTGACCACCGAAACGAGCCGTTCGGCATCGACACCGCTGGGTGCCGTCCAGTTTTTCTTGATTTGACGCGATATGGTCGAGCGCAGATCGGCGGCTTCCTTAGCGCCGAAGGCCGCGGCAGGCGCACGGGTTTCAGTGGTAGTGGTCGAACTGCCCCTGCCTTCAAGGAAATCGTCACCGATCCGGCTGCCACCCCCGCTTTTCGGGGCGGGCTTGGCCGGGGCGGCGGTCGCCTGCTTGGGCGCGGTGCGGTCTGGGCGCGATCGGTCGCGCGTGGGCGCCGGCGGCTGCGTCGCAGTCTTCGCCGCAGGCTTGGGTTTGGGAAGAACCGGGTCGGTGCGCGGAGCAGGTTCAGGCCTGGTCGGTTCGGGCGCAGGGGCCGGTTCGTCCGACAGGGTGGGCGCAATCGCAGCCCGGCTTTCAGAGACGGGATCAGGCGCAGCCGCTTCAAGCCCCACCTCGGTAGCAAGGCTCACAGTCATCCGCTCCGGAAACACCGTAACGTCGCTGCGCACCGCCTGCGTTAGCAGCACGGCCACAAGCGCGCCGTGCAGCGCAAGCGCGGCGGCAAGGCCGATCTTCTCTTCGTTACGGAGCGCGATTTCACCCATCTCTACCGCTCGGACTATGGGGCCGAAACTGAACCATCGGTGACCAGCGAGATCGAGGTGAAGCCTGCGCGGCCCAGCTCGCCCATCACCGCCATCACCCGTCCGTAATCAAGGCTGCGATCACCGCGCAGCACAACCAGCGGCTGCTCGCCCCCGCGGTCGAGCGCTTCAAGCGCGCTTGGCAGACCGCCGGCCGGCACGGCTTCATCCTCGACATAGATGGTGCCGGCCCGGTCGATCGAGATCGTGATCTGGTCGGGCTTCTCCTCGACCGGCGCGGCGCGGCTTTCGGGTAGTTCCACCGGCACGCCGACAGCGGGCAGCGTCACGGTGACCATAAAGATGATCAGCAGCACCAGCATCACGTCTACCAGCGGCGTGACGTTGATTTCGGCCATCGCCGCGCGGCGCGAGCGCTTGGAGCCTTTGCGGCCCCGAGAGGATGAAAGGTTCGCCCCCATTACGCCCGGTCCAATTCGCGGCTGAGGCCGGAGTGGAGCTTGTCGGCGAACCGCTGCAGCAGCGCCTCGTAACGGTCCACCGCTCCGCCGAACCGGTTATAGGCGATCACAGCCGGTATCGCGGCAAACAGCCCGATGGCGGTCGCAAACAGGGCTTCGGCAATACCGGGGGCAACAACGGTCAGGCTGGCGCTTTGCTGTGCGCCGATTTGGAAAAAGCTGTTCATGATACCCCACACCGTGCCGAATAGGCCCACGAAGGGCGCGACCGAGCCGACCGTGGCAAGGAAGTTCAGCCGCCCGGCCAGCTCGTCCGCTTCCTCGGCAATCTGGCTATCCATGGCGGCGGCGATGCGCTGGCGGCTGGCGTCGCGGTCGACCGGCTGCTTGGCGGTGGACTTTCGCCATTCATCCAGCCCCGCAGCAGCGACACGCGCGGCAGGCACTTCCTTCCTCACCTGCTTCGTCAGCAGCGCCTCGCGGTCGCGCTGCTCCCAGAACTCCGCCTCGTATTCGCGCGATTTTTTGGACAGGCCGCCGATCCGCAGACTGAACGAGACGATGATCATCCACACCCAGATGCTCGCCAACAGCAGGCCGACCATCACGGCTTGGACGATGATATCGGCCTGCAAGAACAGCTCGACCGGATCGAGACGGGTCGGAGCAGCAGCAGGAACGGTGGCAGCGAGCAGATCAAGCGTCACGGGTTCAAAGATCCTTGGTCATAAAAGCTTGGAAAGCGTCCCGCCATGCGGCGGGCTGGCGGCGCGGGCGGCCATCAAGAGTGATGAAGCCGACCCGCAAGTTGGCTTCGCACAGCAAGTCCCCGCCCCGGCTCGCGATCTGGTGCATACGGCACGACGCCGCACCCAGTTCGGTGCAGCGGGTTTCGATCAGCACATCATCATCGAGCCGGGCAGGCCGCAGGTATTTCAGATTGACCTCCGACAGCGCATAGGCGCCCTCGCCCGTTTCGATCGCCGCGCGCTGATCGATGCCGAGCAGCCGCAAAAGGTCGGAACGTGCCCGTTCAAACCAGCGCAGGTAGTTGGCGTGGTAGGTGATCCCCGACAGGTCGGTATCCTCGTAATACACGCGAACGGCATACAAATGCCGCGTACCATCAAGGATGCCGCCGGGGGGAGAAGGAGAGGTCATCACGCACCGCCTAGCCTAGCAGAGAATCTCTGCAAAGCCCGCTGTTCGGGAATTGTCGATGAATCGTAACCGAATGGGGCCGAGCGCCGTCAACGGCGCGAGATCATCAGCCCTAAAGGCTCTCCGCCAAAAATGTGGACGTGCAGATGCGGCACTTCCTGTCCGCCATGCGCGCCGATATTGGCCAGCAGGCGGTAGCCGGGTTCAACCAGCCCCTTGGCACGCGCCACTTCTCCTACGGCGCGGATGAAGCCGGCAATTTCGACGTCTGACGCCTTCGCGCTGAAATCATCCCAGCTGACATAGCGCCCCTTGGGGATCACCAGCGTGTGGACTTCGGCCTGCGGATTGATGTCTTCAAAGGCGAAGGCCCAATCATCTTCGTAGACTTTCCGCGAAGGGATTTCTCCGCGCAGGATCTTCGCGAAAATGTTGTTATCATCATAGGGCAAGGTTGGGTCGATCGGCATTATTCGCTCCGTGATGCTTTTTCCACGAGACCCGACAGCCCCTCGCGCCGGTCGAGTTCGGCGAGCACTTTGCCCAGCGGCACTCCCTTTTCGGCAAGTAGCAACAGCAGGTGGAACAACAGGTCCGCCGCCTCACCCACCAACTCGGCCTCGTCCCCGGAGAGAGCGGCGATTACGGCTTCGGTCGCTTCTTCGCCGAGCTTCTGGGCAATTTTCTTCACGCCCTTGGCATGGAGTTTCGCTACATAGCTTTCATCAGGCGAGGCAAGAAGGCGCTGGGCGATGGTCGCTTCGAGGCGGGTCAGGGTGTCCATAACGCTTCTTTCGGTCAAACCCCGCGTGCGGGCAAGCCTGCGGCACGAAGCGCCGCATGCGCTTCGGCGATGGTGTGCTGGTCGAAATGGAAGATACTGGCCGCCAGCACCGCGCTGGCGTGGCCCTTTACCACTCCATCAACCAGATGATCGAGGCTCCCTACCCCGCCGCTGGCGATCACCGGCACGCTGACGGCATCGGCGATTTCGCGGGTCAGGTCGAGGTCGTAACCGCGCTGGGTTCCGTCCCCGTCCATCGAAGTGACCAGCAATTCGCCCGCGCCAAGTCCGGCGACCTTCAAGGCATATTCCACCGCGTCGATGCCGGTCGGCTTGCGGCCGCCATGGGTGAAGATTTCCCAGTTCCCGCGCGGCGTGCGGCGCGCGTCCACACTGGCGACAACGCATTGGCTGCCGAACTTGGCGGCGATCTCGCCCACCAGTTCGGGCCGGGCGACGGCGGCGGAATTGACCGCGACCTTGTCCGCCCCGGCCAACAGCAGCGCCCGGGCATCGTCGGCGCTGCGCACCCCGCCGCCGACGGTCAGCGGCATGAAACACACCTCCGCCGTGCGCCGCACCATGTCGAGCAGCGTCCCGCGCCCTTCGTGGCTGGCGGAAATGTCGAGGAAGCACAGCTCGTCTGCGCCGGCCGCATCATAGGCGCGCGCCTGTTCGACCGGATCGCCCGCGTCCTTCAGGTCGACGAAATTGACGCCCTTGACCACGCGGCCATCGGCGACGTCGAGGCAGGGGATGACTCGGATGCGAACAGTCATGCCGCCCCGGTCTCGGCCCTTTGGCCCATCGCAATCGCTGCCGCCAGATCGAGCCGCCCTTCATACAGCGCCCGCCCGGTGATCACGCCCTCAATCCCTTCGTGCGCGTAGAGCGACAGGATATGGATGTCGTCCAGGCCCTTCACGCCGCCACTGGCGATCACCGGGATATCGACGCGGCGGGCAAGATCGACGGTCGCTTCGATGTTCACGCCCTTCAGCAAACCATCGCGGCCAATGTCGGTGAACAATAACGAGGCAACGCCCGCATCCTCGAACCGCCGAGCGAGGTCGGTAACGGGGACGTCGGAGACTTCGGCCCAACCCTCGGTCGCGACCATGCCGTCCTTCGCGTCAACGGCGACGACGATGCCGTTTTCCCACTCGCGTGCCATGTCCTTGACGAAGTCGGGGTTCTTCAAGGCCGCCGAACCCATAACCACACGGGCGACGCCAAGGTTGAACCACCCCTCGACCGCGGCCGCATCGCGGATGCCGCCGCCCAGCTGCACGTAGCCGGGAAAGGCTGCGACGATCGCTTCGACCGCCGCGCGGTTGCGGCTTTCGCCGGCAAAGCTGCCGTCGAGATCGACCACATGGAGATATTCCGCCCCCGCATCGGCAAAAATCAGCGCCTGCGCGGCTGGATCATCACCATAGATCGTGGCGCGATCCATGTCGCCTTCGGCCAGGCGTACGACCTGACCACCTTTGAGGTCGATGGCGGGAAAGACGATCAAGGATACCACTCCAGAAAGCGCCGGAGTGTCGCCAAACCGTAGCCTTGGCTCTTTTCCGGGTGAAACTGCACGCCGATGATATTGTCGCGCGCGACGGCGGCGACCAACCCCTCGCCATGATCGGTCATGCTTGCGATCATGTGCGGTTCGGTCGCCGCGAAGTGGTAGGAATGGAGGAAATAGGCCTCACCCTCCTCGATGACAGCATGGCCTTGCGCATGGGGCAACATCGCCACATCGTTCCAGCCCATATGCGGTACCTTGATGGCGGGATCGGACGGCGCGATCAGCCGCACCTCGCCCGGGACCCACCCAAGACCGGGGGTTTCGCCATGCTCCAGCCCGCAGGTCGCAAGGAGTTGCATCCCCACGCAGATCCCCATGAACGGAGCGCCGCCCACGTGCACCCGCTCGGTCATGGCTTCGATCATGTGCGGGATCGCGTGCAGCCCTTCGGCGCAGGATTTGAAGCTGCCGACACCCGGCAGCACGATCCGGTCAGCGGCGCGCACGACATAGGGATCGGCGGTAACGGTCACCGTGGCCCCGGCGGCTCTCAGCGCATTGTGGACCGAGTGGAGGTTGCCCGCGCCATAATCGACCAAGGCAACGACTTCAGGCATTGAACGCCTCAAGCCCCGGGAAGGCATAGCGCGGCGTCCATTCGATGATGGTGCAATCCGCCAACTGCTGCGTCATGAACGGGTCGGCAGCCAGCAGGCTCTCGGCCTCGGCGCGGCTGGCGGCTTTCACAAAGACAAGCCCGCCATCGCGCGGTTCGCGCGGGCCCCAGGCAATGAAATGCCCTGCCTCGTGCCCGGCCGCGAGCCATGCGAGATGATCCGCCAGCGCAGCATCGATCCGTTCGATCGGAACGGTATAGGTGAGCGAGGCGATAAAGATGCTAGCCACCCAATTGCCCCTTGGTGCTGGGGATCGCGCCGCCTTTTCGCGGGTCGCGTTCGACCGCCTGCCGCATCGCGCGCGCGAAACCTTTGTACAGGCTTTCGCAGATGTGGTGGTTATTGGTGCCGTAGAGCAATTCCATGTGCAGCGTGATCCCCGCGCTTTGGCTGACGGAGTGGAACCAGTGCTCGATCAGCTCGGTATCCCATTCACCCAGCCGTTCCTGCGTGAACTTCGCCTTCCAAACCAGATAGGGCCGTCCCGAAATATCCAGCGCCACACGGCTAAGGGTTTCGTCCATGGGCGAATAGGCGGCGCCGTACCGCCCGATCCCGGCCTTATCGCCCAACGCCTCTGCGATCGCCTGCCCCAGCGCAATCGCCGAATCCTCGGTCGTGTGATGCTGGTCGACGTGCAGATCGCCGTCTACCTTCATGCGGATGTCGATCAGCGAATGGCGGCTGAACTGTTCGACCATGTGATCGAGAAAGCCGATCCCGGTCGATACGTCATAGGCTCCCGTCCCGTCGAGGTTGACGGCAATGGAAATGCCGGTTTCGGTGGTGTTGCGGGTCACCGATCCGGTGCGGGCGGGTGTCTGGTCGAGGGTGCTGGCCATAGCCTCGCGCTATAGTCCGCTGGGCCGCCATGACAAGCATCCGCCGCATGCTCTTGCGAGACCCTCGAAAGCGGTGCGGTGTTGTGCCAAGGGGCTTGACCAAGGCCGCGTGTCCCTTCACCAATCCGCCGTGATGACCAGCGACACACCCGACAGCCTGATCCCCTATGACGAGATTGTGCAGGAAGCCCTGCGCGCCGTGGTCGGCCGGGTGCTTGGCTCTATCGTCAGTGGCGGTAGCACTCTGCCGGGCACACACCACTTCTACATCACCTTCAAAACCGGTGCCCCCGGCGTTTCGATCCCGCCGCATCTGCGCGAACGTTTCCCTGATGAAATGACGATCGTGCTCCAGAACAAGTTCTGGGATCTTGAGGTTCTGCCGCACAGCTTTTCAGTAAGCCTCACCTTCAATCAGGTGGCGGCCAAGCTGACGATCCCCTTTGCGGCGATCACCGCTTTCGTCGATCCGGCGGTCGATTTCGGACTGCAATTCCAGGCCGCGGTCGAGGAACTGGAGCCCGAGGCCCATGATGACGCCGAAAATGACGGCCCCGACACCGATCCCGATGGCTCGAATGTCGTCTCGGTCGATTTCGGGCGCAAGAAATAGGCGCAAATGGCGCGGGGCAAGAGGCCGGGCAGGGGCAATGACACGGAGCCAATGGCGACCGGCTCCGCAGCACCGCCTGAACCGACCGGACTTGGCGGCCTGCCGCTGCCCAGCCCCGTCGCTTCGACCAATCTGGTCATCGCCGACATCCTGTTCCGCGCGGCCGGAGGACTGCTGCGCGACCGGATGGAAAAGGGGCTGATCGTAAAAAGCTATGATGCGGCCAAGGCTGAAAAGCTGGTCGACGGCCGCGGGCTTGCCGCCAGTGTTGCCCTGTGGGGCGCCAGCCACCTTGCGCGCCGTTCGCCGATGGGACTGGCCGTGGTTGCAGGCGGATTGGCGGCAAAGGTGTTCTATGACCGTGGCAAGCGGCTCGAAAAGAAGCGTGGCCCGCGCAAGACACCGAACAGCGAATCCTGACCGCCCCTTGATTTCGCCGCCACCTTTGGTGCAACGGGCGCTATGGGCGAAACATCACATGATCTGGCAGACCAGCTCCACCGCCGTGGGCTGATGTTCATCCTCTCCTCGCCGTCGGGCGCGGGGAAAACCACGCTGTCGCGGATGCTGCTGGCCAAGGACCCAGAGATCAAGCTTTCGGTCTCCGCCACCACCCGCCCTCCCCGTACCGGCGAAGTTGACGGCGTGCATTACCACTTTGTCTCGCCTGAACGCTTCGATGCGATGATCGAAGAGGATGATTTCTACGAATGGGCCGAAGTGTTCGGCCACCGATATGGCACGCCAAAGGGGATCATCCGCGCGGCCCTGAAGCAGGGGCAGGACTTCCTGTTCGATATCGATTGGCAGGGCACCCAGCAGCTTTACCAGAAAGATCAGCAGGACGTGGTGCGGGTGTTCATTCTGCCCCCTTCTATCGACGAATTGCAGCGCCGCCTTCAGGGCCGCGCTACCGACAGCGCCGAAGTGATCGCTGCCCGCATGGAACGGGCCCGCGCCGAAATCAGCCACTGGGATGGCTATGATTATGTCATCATCAATGATGATGTGGATGTCTGCTTCGACAAGGTGCGCGCGATCCTTGAAGCGGAACGCATGAAGCGCGCCCGCCAGACCGGCCTGATCCCGTTCGTTCGCGGGCTGATGAGTTAACCCCTGCCTGCCATTACCCGGCACCGTGTTCCACGTGAAACATGGGGGCCAGATGCCAGAATGCCCTGCTTAGCGCCCCTCAATGTGCCTTTTGGACCCCGTTGAAGGGGAGCAAACGGGGGTCTGGAGCCTATCTGCTGAGGGTCTGGCGCGGGCGCGGCCTAATCCCGCCCTGCCACCTTTCCGGCCACCGCTGCAACGCCTGTCGCACATAAGTCAGATTGTGGTCGCAATTGTCACATGAGTGAAATGAAAGTGACATAGTGCGCCCCCAGCCTGTTCATCGGGAAGGGGCGAAACTGCAGGAACACCGATCTATGCCACGCCCGTCCGGCCGCCCCGCCATCGCCGCGATGACCGCCGCCTTGCTGCTGGGGACTCATCTGCCCGCTCTTGCCCAGAGCACCGACACCGCAACACCAGCCGGATCGGATCAGGCGCGCACGATTGCCGATCTTCAGCGGCAGATCGATGAATTAAAGGCCGTGGTATCGGCGCTTCAGACGGCACAGGCCACGCCGCCTGCCTCGCTGCCGGCGCCTGCTGCGCCGATGATCGCCCACGGCACGCCGGCTCAGCCCTCCGCTCAGGCCCCGGGTACCACCCTCGCCACCGGTCCGATCACCTCCACCCAGTTGGCGGCCGCGCCCGCGCCCGCGCCTGCCCCTGCCAAGCCCAAGGCGTGGTACGAAAAGCTGCGGCTGCGTGGCTACACCCAGATGCGCTTCAACCAGATCGTGTCGGGCGATGCCAGCGCACCTGCCGGGCTTTCGCGGCTGCGCACCATCCACGATAGCGGCGTGAACGGCGACAGCAACTTCACCTTCCGCCGGATGCGCATGATCCTGCAGGGCGACCTCAACGATCACGTCTCGCTCTATTTCCAGCCCGATTTCGCGGCCTCCGTCGCCAACCAGTCGGTCGGCGAGCGGCGCGAGAACAGCGTTTCCCTGCGCGACATGTATGCCGATGTCTTCCCCTTCGATGACAAGTCCTTCCGCATCCGGCTCGGCCAGTCAAAGGTGCCCTATGGCTGGGAGAATATGCAGTCCTCGTCCAACCGCCTTGCGCTGGACCGGACCGACGCCATCAACACCGCCGCCGCGGGCGAGCGCGACATGGGAATCGTCGCCTATTACACTCCCCCTAAAGTGCAGGCGATCTGGGACCGGTTGACCAAGGATGGCCAGAAGCTTTTCGGCAATTACGGGGCGTTCGGCTTCGGCGCATTCAACGGGCAGGGCCTGAACCGCAGCGAGACAGACGATAACGTGATGCTGGTGGGCCTCGCCACCTGGCCCTTCGAACTCGACGGTCTTGGCCTTGACGGTCAGGTTTTCGAAATCGGCGGATCGGTGATGCGCAACAAGGTCCGCCCGGAAATCCGCACCGGCGGGGTGAGCGCCGCCGGGTTCAAGGACAACCGAGTGAACGTCCACGCCATCCTCTACCCTCAGCCCATCGGCGTGCAGGCCGAATGGAACTGGGGCACCGGGCCTGAATTCGTCCCTGCCAGCGGCCGGATCGAGGAACGCCCGGTCGATGGCGGTTACGTTCAACTGATGGGCAAGATCGACGATTCGCCCATCGGCCCGTTCTATCCCTTCGCCCGCTGGCAGTATTACCGCGGCGGCTTCAAGGCGGCTGTCAACGCGCCGCGGCTTGAGACGGAGGAACTGGAACTCGGCTTCGAATTCCAGCTTGATCCCGCTCTGGAAATCACCACCACCTATGGCTGGGCGTCGCGCAAGGAAGCCGATGAACGCCGCTTAGGCCAAGCCCAAGGTCAGATTGTCCGCATTCAGGCCCAGTGGAATTATTGATAACATAGGCGGCTGTCGGATCACTCCGGAGGCAATTCGTCCGGCCCGCGCCCGGGCTCGTCAATATCGGGCGGGGTCGGTTCGGTTTCGGGCGGCGTGGGTTCAGCTGGCTCGGCCGGATGCGGCGGCGCTTCGACGGGCTGCTGGTCAGGCTCGATGATATCCGGTTCAGGCGTTGGGATTGTGGCCATTGGCTGCCTTCCAAGGTTGGGTTCTTCGCAGAGTTCAACCCATCCCCGCCGCTGTTTGTGCCACGCCTTTGCGCTGTTCGTCCCAAGGGAACGCCGCTTTGGCCATTGCGTCAAAGCAAAGGGCCGCCGGATTGCTCCGGCGGCCCTTATCATATCCGCAATCTGGCGGCTCAGTGACCGCCGCCGGGATCGGCAAAGTGGCTCGGCAGGTGGGCATTGACCACGCCGCCGTCGACCGTGAGGGTCTCGCCCACGACATAATCGCCCGCGCGGCTGCACAAGTAGATCGCGGCGGCCGCCATGTCTTCAGCGGTGCCGATGCGCTTGGCCGGAATGCCCGAAGCGCTGGTGTCAGGCGCGTCCTTGGCGGCCTTGTTCATTTCCGACGGGAAGGCCCCCGGCGCGATCGATGACACGACGATATTGTCCTGGATCAGCCGTGCGGCCATGCGCCGGGTCAGTTGGATCACCGCCGCTTTGGACGCCTGATAGGCGTAGGTTTCCCACGGATTGATCCGCTGGCCATCGATGGACGAGACATGGATCACCTTGGCAGGATGCCCGGCCTTGCCGCCCGCGACCAGCAAATCATGGAGCTTCTGCGTCAGGAAGAACGGTGTCTTCACGTTCAGGTCCATCGTCCGGTGCCAGCCGGCTTCGGAGAATTCGAGGTAGGGCTGGCCCCATGCGGCGCCTGCATTGTTGATGAGGATATCGAGGCGGCTTTCGCGCGACTTCAGTTCCTCGGCAAGCGACACCATGCCGTCCATCTGCGAAAGATCGGCCGGGATGCCGATCACGCGATCCGCGCCGAATTCGTCAATCGTCGCCTGCATCTGATCGCGTTTGCGCGCCGAGATATAGACCCTCGCACACCCTGCGGCGAGAAGGCCTTCGACGAACATCTTGCCGATCCCGCGGCTGCCCCCGGTGACCAGCGCAATGCGCCCTTCGAGGTTGAAAAGTGATTGAATGTCCATGTGTCAGTATCCGCTCAAGGTTGCCACGCGGTTGGCGTGAAAGTTGGCATCGCCCAGGAATTCAGCCAGCGCCCGGTCACGCTTCATATACAGGCCGATATCGTATTCGTCGGTCATGCCGATGCCGCCGTGCATCTGCACGCCTTCCTGCACCGCCAGTCGCGCGGTTTTGGCGACCTTGGCCTTGGCGACGCTGATCATCAGATCGGCGTGCTGGCTGCCGCCGTCGAGCAATTGCTGCGCCTTGATGGTCGCCGCGCGGGCAATCTCGACCTCCGAATAGAGGTGGCTGGCGCGGTGCTGCAATGCCTGAAACTCCCCGATCAGCTTGCCGAATTGCTTGCGCTGCTTGAGGTAATCGACGGTCATGTCCATCGCGCCGCGGGCGACGCCCACGCCTTCAGCCGCTGCGCCAACCCGGCCCGCCAGCAGCATGGCATCGAGCACAGCGCGCCCGCCATCGATCTCACCGATTACCGCGTCGCCATCCAGCTCGACGCCGTCGAAGCGGGTGTGGGTTGCCATCGAAGAATCGACCAGCCGGACGACATCATGGCTCATGCCGCTGGCGTCCCTGGGTACGGCGAACAGGGTGATCCCGTCGGCGTCCTCGTCGCTCCCCGATGTGCGGGCGGCGACCACGATCATGTCCGAACTGGCGCCCTGAATGACAAAGCTCTTGGCCCCGGTCAGGCGGAAGCCGTTGCCCGACTTTTCGGCGCGGGTGGTGATGCGCGAGGGGCGGTGCTTCGCGGTTTCATCAATGGCGACCGCGAACACGGAATCGCCCGCGATCAGACCCGGCAGATAACGACCCTTAAGGTCATCCGAGCCATGCTTCAGAGCGGTCGCCGCCAATACCGAAGACGTCAGGAACGGCGATGGCGTGAGGTTGCGGCCGATTTCCTCCAGCACGATCCCGGCTTCGACATGACCCATGCCAAGCCCGCCGTCGGCTTCCTCCACCAACATTCCGGTGAAGCCCATTTCGGCCATCTGCTTCCACAGGCCGTGGCCGAAACCATCCTTGCAATTGCGATCGCGCCAGTGGCGCAGCTGCTTGGCGATGTTGCCTTCTTCCGCGATGAAACCGCGCGCGGTATCGGCGAGCATCGCCTGATCTTCGTTGTGATACAGGGGCATTGGGGTCCTCTCCCGTAATTCTAACCGTCATCCCGGACTTGATCCGGGATCGTCATGATCCTCGTGACAATGGCAAGCGGCCCCGGACCAAGTCCTGGGCGACGCTCTGCCTTAGGCCCCGGGCAGATCGAGGATGCGCTTGGCGATGACGTTGAGCATCACCTCGGACGTGCCGCCCTCGATCGAATTCGCCTTGGTCCTGAGCCAGGTACGCGAAGGCTTACCACCTTCTGTTTCCTCACTGTCCCATTCCAGCGACCGCGAACCGCCGACCGCCATCATCAATTCGTGGCGGCGCTTGTTCAGTTCGGTCCCGGCATATTTCATCATGTTCGGCTGCGCAGGATGCGCTTTGCCGACCTTGATTTCGTCGAGGAACTTCTCGCCCATCGCGGTGTAAGCCAGCGCATCGACATCGAACATGGCGAGTTCCGCGCGCAGCACCGGGTCGAGATCATCGCCCAGCTTTGCGGCATGGCGCTTCATCGCTGCCCCCATCCCGGCGGTCCGGTCCCCGCCGTCCGCGCCCGAAATCATCTCGCGTTCGTGGCCGAGCAGATACTTGGCAACGTCCCAGCCGCGGTTGATCTGGCCGACGTAAGCCGGGCAATCATCGCCATAAGACTTGGGCACGTTCACATCGTCAAAGAACGTTTCGCAGAAGGGCGAGTTGCCGCTGATCAGCAGGATCGGCTTGGTGGTTGCCCCTTCGCTCGCCATGTCGAACAGCATGAAGGTGATGCCGCCGTACTTGTTGTCCTTGTCGGTGCGGACAAGGCAGAAGATCCAATCGGCGTGATCGGCGTAGGAGGTCCAGACTTTCTGGCCGTTGACCGTCCAGCTATCGCCTTTGTCCTCACCGAAGGTCTGCAAGGACACCAGATCGCTGCCTGAACCCGGTTCGGAATAGCCCTGGCACCAGCGGATTTCGCCGCGAGCGATTTCATTCAGGAAGCGCTGCTTCTGGCCTTCCGTACCAAAGTGCAGCAGCGCGGGGCCAAGCATCCAGATGCCGAAGGACGACAAGGGCGGGCGAGCATTGATCCGGCCCATTTCTTCGCGAAGCACCTTCGCCTCGGCCGGGGCAAGACCCGCCCCGCCGTAGGCTTTGGGCCAGCTCGGCACGGTGTAACCCTTGGCGACGCAGGCTTCGAGCCATGCCTTTTGCGCGTCATTCTTGAACGTCGCGCGGCGGCCGCCCCAATAGATGTCGCTTTCGTCACGCACGGGTTCGCGCATTTCGGCAGGGCAATTCGCCTCCAGCCATGCGCGGGTTTCGCTGCGGAATGTGTCCAGATCAGCCATCAGCCGATTCTCCTCTCTCAAGCTCTGACTTGACGCTTACGTTAGTGGCATTTGAACCAAGGCTGCAAGGGTTCATCGTCGGCCAAGCGATGCCGTAGCGTCACGCGCAGCGCGATTGACGAGTGGCGCAATCGGTCTAGGTTCGAAACCCAATACGGGAGAGAGAAATTGGCCGGATTCGGCGGATCGCCATGCTGCAAAGGCAGGCGCGGATGAACATGATGTCAGGGCCGCTTCCGGGCAGGCTCAAACTGATGCACGGCTTCGGATCGGTAGCCTTCGGGGTCAAGGACGGCGGCTTTTCGTTCTTCCTGCTGCCGTTTTACAATCTTGTTTTGGGGGTAGATGCGGGGATCGTCGGCGCGGCGCTGGCGACGGCATTGATTATCGATGCCTTCGCCGATCCGCTGATCGGGCACCTTTCCGACCGCACCTACACCCGTTGGGGTCGCCGTTTGCCGTGGCTTTACATAGCGCCTGTGCCACTGGCGCTGGCGTGGACGATTTTGTGGTCGCCGCCCTTTACTGGGGTTCCGACCTATTGGGAAATCGTCGCGCTGGCAGTCGGCGTGCGCCTGCTGCTGTCCGCCTGCGAGGTGCCGTCGATCAGCTTGGTACCCGAAATGACGGGCGACTATGTCGAGCGCACAACGTTGTTCCGATACCGTTTCCTGTCAGGCTGGGTCGGCGGGCTAACTATGTCGATCCTAGCTTTCACCGTTTTTCTGCCGACGCCCGAAGCGCAGATGCAGCCTGATGGCTATGCCGTATTTGGGCTTGTGGGCGCTGTGGTTATGCTCGTGTCGGTGGTTGGCTCGGCACTTGGCCAGCACCGCTACATCGCGCGTTGGCCGGACAGCGCGCCGCCGCCTTTCTCGTTGCGGCTCGCGTTCGCTGACATCTTGGATGCCTTCCGTGAACGCGCCTTCATGATCTTCGCTATCGGTGCGCTCGCGGCTTATATCGGCCAAGGCGTGTCGCTTTCAATCACGCTTTATGTGATCCGCTATGTCTGGCAATTCAGCGAGCTGGCTTTCAAGATTTACCCGGTTGCGCTCGGCGTGTCGGTGATGGCGATGTTCTTTCTGGTCGGTCCGCTGCACCGCCGTTTCGGCAAGCCGGTGACAGGCGCCCGCGCATCGCTGGCCACCCTCGCCATCGCCGGAACGCCCTATGTATTGTTCCTCGCTGGCCTGTGGCCGCAAACCGGGACCGCGCTTTCGACCGTGCTGTTCATCGCCTTCACTGTCACGGCCAACACAGCCGGAGTGATCGCAATCATCTCGGCCACGTCAATGGTAGCAGAGATCGTGGAGGCCTTCGAGGAACGCACCGGCAAACGGGCCGAGGGCACCTTCTATGCGGGCAACTGGCTGATCCAGAAATCAGCGACTGGCGGCGGGATCCTGTTCACCAGCCTCATCATCGAAGCGATCGGGCTGGCACCGGGCACCGCGCAGGACGCTGTGACCCCGGACGTGGTCGCGAACCTTGCGATTGCCTACCTGGTTGTCTCGGCCGGGCTGACGCTGATAGCCGCCTATTGGCTTGCCCGCTTCCCAATTTCGCAGGCCGATCACGAGGCCCGGCTGGCTGCGCGGATCGCAAATCAACGTGCCGTTACGGCAGGTGCCGCGCACCACAAATGAGAGCTTGGCGCTGGCCGCGGGCTCTGCCACGGTCAACGCAGATTCGCCAAAGATTTGGTTGCAATTAAGGACGAGAGGAACCCCCATGGATTTCGAACCCACCGAACGGCAGGCCTATTGGCGTGACCGCGTGCGCGATTTCATCGAACAGCACGTGCGCCCCAACATGGACGTCTACAAGGCGCAGGACGCCGCCGGTGATCGCTGGAAGGTAATCCAGATCATCGAGGACAAGAAGAAGCTGGCCAAGGATGCCGGCATCTGGAACCTGTTCATGCCCCCGCGCAATGACAGCCACCATCACGTGGACGATAGTTTCGAATTCGAAGGCCCCGGCCTCACCAACCTCGAATATGCCCTGTGCGCCGAGGAAATGGGCCGCATCGGCTGGGCCTCGGAGGTGTTCAACTGCTCGGCGCCCGATACCGGCAACATGGAGGTGTTCCACCGCTACGGCACGCGCGAACAGAAAGAACAGTGGCTGCGCCCGCTGATGAACGGCGAGATCCGTTCGGCCTTCCTGATGACCGAGCCCTACACCGCCTCCTCGGACGCCACGAACATCGAGACCCGCATCGAGCGTGACGGCGATCATTACGTGATCAACGGGCGCAAGTGGTGGTCGAGCGGCCTTGGCGATCCGCGCTGCAAGATCGCCATCGTGATGGGCAAGACCAATCCCGAATCGCAGCGCCACGCGCAGCAATCGCAAGTCCTGATGCCGATCGACACGCCCGGCGTGAACATCCTCAGGCACCTGCCGGTGTTCGGCTATGACGATGCGCCCCATGGCCACATGGAAGTCGAGATGAAGGACGTGCGCGTCCCCGCCTCCAACGTGCTGCTGGGTGAGGGCCGCGGGTTCGAGATCGCGCAAGGCCGCCTCGGGCCGGGCCGCATCCACCACTGCATGCGCACCATCGGCGTCGCAGAGGAAGCGCTCGCCAAGATGTGCCGCCGCCTTCAGGAGCGTGAAGCCTTCGGCAAGCCGGTCTACAAGCATTCGGTCTGGGAAGAGCGCGTGGCGCGGGCCCGCATCGATATCGACATGACCCGCCTGCTGTGCCTCAAGGCGGCCGACATGATGGACAAGGTCGGCAACAAGGCGGCCAAGCAGGAAATCGCGATGATCAAGGTGCAGGCGCCCAACATGGCGCTGAAGATCATCGACGATGCCATCCAGGCCCATGGCGGCGGCGGTGTGTCGGAAGATTACGGCCTCGCCTCGGCCTATGCCCACCAGCGCACCCTGCGGCTCGCCGACGGGCCGGACGAAGTCCACGCCCGCTCGATCGCGCACATGGAGTTCGCCAAGCACGCGCCGGTCCCCGGCCCCACCGCCAACGCCCTGCGCGGCGATCATGGCCGTGCGACCCAGTCGCAGAGCTTCAGCTCTGGCGACATGGGCGTGGCGCGCTGACATCATAACTAAAACCGTTCGTGCCGGGCGTGGCCGAGACACGCTCGCACGGACGGTTCTCAATTTCGCTCGAACCGAACGGAAAGATTTTTCTCATGGCAAAAGCCGCCATCCTTGAGGCACCCGGCCAAGGTCTTCGTATTGCCGAAGTCACCTATGCCGCTCCCGGCCCGCATGAAGTCCTGATCGACACCAAGGCCTGCGGGCTGTGCCATTCAGACCTGCACTTCATCGACGGGCATTACCCGCACGCCCTGCCCTGCATTCCGGGGCACGAAGCGGCCGGGATCGTGCGCGCGGTGGGCAGCGAAGTCCGCACCGTGAAGCCGGGCGATCATGTCGTGTCGTGCCTCTCGGCCTTCTGCGGCCACTGCGAGTTTTGCGTCACGGGCCGCATGGCGCTGTGCCTCGGCGGCGATACCCGCCGCGCCAAAGGCGATGCCTCGCGCATCGCCTTTAGTGACGGGACGCCGGTCAACCAAATGCTCAATCTGTCGGCCCTGTCCGAACAGATGCTGATCCACGAACACGCCTGCGTTTCCATCGACAAGGACATGCCCTTCGACCGCGCGGCCATCCTCGGCTGCGCGGTGACGACCGGCGCGGGGACGATCTTCAACGCCTGCAAGGTGACCCCGGGTGAAACCGTGCTGGTGGTCGGCTGCGGGGGCGTGGGCCTTGCCGCGATCAACGCCGCTAGAATCGCCGGTGCGGGCAAGATCATTGCCGCCGATCCGCTCCCCGAAAAGCGCGAGCTTGCCAAGGTGCTGGGTGCTACTCACACCGTCGATGCGCTTGCGCCCGACGCGGCAAAGCAGATCATCGCCATTTCGAACGGCGGGGTCGATTGGGGGATCGAGGCGGTCGGACGTCAGGCCTCGGCTGACCTGGCGGTCGCATCGCTGCGGCGCGGCGGGACGGCAGTGATCCTCGGCATGATGCCGCTGGATTGCAAGGTCGGCCTGTCCGCCTTCGACCTGCTCGGCGGCAAGAAGCTGATGGGGGCGTTGATGGGGATGAACCACTTCCCCGTCGATTTGCCGCGTCTGGTGGATTTCTACCTGCGCGGGCTGCTCGATCTCGACACGATCATCGCAGAGCGCATCACGCTCGATCAGGTGAACGAAGGCTTTAACACAATGCGCACCGGCCATTCGGCACGCACCGTTGTGGTGTTCGACTGATGGATATTGATTTCGACACGGAAATGGTCGGCACGGTCGAAGTGACCGAGAAGGACGCGCTCGATCTGGCCGCGCTGACCGCATGGTTCGAAGCCAATGTCGAAGGCTTCACCGGCCCGATCAGCTACACCAAGTTCAAGGGCGGCCAGTCGAACCCGACTTACCGGATCGACACGCCCGGTGCCTCCTATGTGCTGCGCCGCCAGCCCTTCGGCAATTTGCTCCCCAGCGCCCACGCGGTTGACCGCGAATATGCGGCAATGACCGGGCTTTACCCCACCGGCTTCCCCGTCCCGCGCACCTATGGCCTGTGCGAAGACCCCGACGTGATCGGATCGAAGTTCTTCGTGATGAGCATGGCTGATGGCCGCAGTCTGTGGAATGGCGCGCTGCCCGGCCTCACCCCGGAAGAACGACGCGCGCATTACCACGCGCTGATCGACACCATGGCCGACCTCCACTTGAACCAGCCGGACCGGATCGGGATGGGCGATTACGGCAAGCCGACCGATTACTGCGCGCGTCAGATCGCCCGCTGGACCAAGCAATACAAGCTGTCCGAAACCGAGCTGATGCCGGAAATGGAGCGGCTGATCGAATGGCTGCCGCAGACCATCCCGCCGCAGCATGGATCATCGGTGGTGCATGGCGACTACCGGCTCGATAACGTGATCTTCCACAAGACCGAGCCCCGCATCATCGCCGTACTCGATTGGGAGCTGTCGACGCTGGGCGATCCGATTGCCGACTTCAGCTATCTGATGCTCAACTGGCATAACCCCGCCGATGGGCGCGCTGGCCTGCTGGGACTGGATATCGAAGCCCTTGGCATCCCTTCGCAGGAAGAAGCGGTCGAACGCTATGTCGCGCGCACCGGGTTCCCCGTGCCGCCGATGGACTGGTACTTCTCCTACAACCTGTTCCGCCTTGCCGGGATCATGCAGGGGATCAAGAAGCGCGTGATCGACGGCACCGCCTCGTCCGCCCACGCGCAGGCGATGAGCGATCGCGTGCGACCGTTGGCAGAACGGGCTTATCACTTCGCCCTCGAAGCCGGGATGCCCTCGTAGCCCTTGCCGAGCCTCTCCGGCGCGGCTAGGCGCGCTGGCGCAACAGTCCGCCGGAGAACGCCCATGCATGACGCCTTGATCGCCGCCATCGAAGCCGCTTGGGACGACCGCGCGTCTGTCACCCCCGGCCACCCGGTAGGCGAATCCGTCGACGCGGCGCTTGCCCTGCTCGACAGCGGCGCGGCGCGCGTCGCCCAGCCTGACGGCAATGGCGGCTGGACAGTCAACCAGTGGCTCAAGAAGGCGGTACTCCTGTCCTTCCGCCTTAACGACAACGCCGTGGTCGATGGCGGCGCGGCGAGCGCGCCTGCCTATGACAAGGTGCCGCTGAAGTTCAATGGCTGGGACGAAGGGCGCTTCCGCGATGCCGGCTTCCGTGTCGTCCCCGGCGCGGTCGTTCGGCGCGGCGCGCATATTTCAAAGGGCGTCGTGCTGATGCCGAGCTTCGTCAACATCGGCGCTTACGTTGGTGAAAACAGCATGATCGACACTTGGGCGACTGTCGGCTCGTGTGCGCAGATCGGCGCCAACGTCCACATTTCAGGCGGTGCGGGGATCGGCGGCGTGCTGGAACCGCTTCAGGCCGAACCCGTGATCATTGGTGACAATGCTTTCATCGGTGCACGCGCGGAGGTCGCTGAGGGCGTGCGTGTGGGCGAGGGCGCGGTGCTTTCGATGGGCGTCTATTTGGGCGCATCGACCAAGATAGTCGACCGTGCCACCGGCGAAGTTCACATAGGCGCGGTCCCTCCCTATGCCGTCGTCGTGCCCGGATCGATGCCTGGCAAGCCCCTGCCCGACGGGACCATGGGACCGAGCCTTTACTGCGCTGTAATCGTCAAGACAGTAGACGCGCAGACGCGCTCCAAAACCGGCATCAACGAGCTGCTGCGCGACTGATCGAGCGGACGCGCCAGCGGCTCGACCTGCCCCGTTTTAGCGCCACCCCGCCCATCGCCCGCGAACAATCGCGCGGCTACGGCATAGTACCCTGCCTACCATAGCAGGATACGCCTATGCCCCGGCCCGATCAGAGTAACCGCATCGATGAAACAGATGCCAAGGGCGGCAGCAACGAGGGCGTGGTGCGCTGGGTGCTGCTGTTCAGCCTCGGCCTTGCAATCATTGCCATGACGATCATCTGGGTGACAGGCGCGCTCACCCAGAACGCCGACGAAAGTCAGGGCACGGCAACCGGCCGCGCGAAGGTGCAGGCGGAGGCCGCCAACAACCGGCAAGACCTCGCCGAAGAGAGCGGATTGGTCTCCCCCGGCACTCAGGAAAGCACGCAGAGCCCTGCTCCGCCGCCCCAGAAATGACCCCCGGCGTCAAGTGATCAAGGAACCTTTCGCTCCGCCCGGGATTAGTTGACGTAACGGAAGGTCTTTCCGTAACGTCAAACCAGAGCGGGAGTGAAGCGGATGGCTGACCTGAACGAGACAATCCACATCACCGATGAAGATGCGCGCGGGGCGGTGACCAACACCGGCTTACGCTACGTGCTCGGCTTCAGCCTCGGTCTCGCGGTTATCGCGATGAGCCTTGTTTGGATCATCCCGGCCCTCTTCAACACAAGCCATTGATCACTCCGCCTTGGCGGACGGATTGATCAGCGTTTCGATTGGCGGGGCACCCGTCACACTGGCCGAATAGGCCTCGGTAGCGCGCATCACCCGCAGCACATTGCGGCTTGCGATCATCTCCAGCTCCGCCTGCGAATAGCCGCGCTTCGCGAGTTCCGCGAACAGCAACGGGTAGCCGCGCACATCCTCGAAGCCGACCGGGCCGGACGGCATTCCGTCAAAATCTCCGCCGATGCCGATATGCTCCACGCCCGCGACTTTGCGGATGTGGTCGATGTGGTCGGCCATGTCCTTGATCGTGGCTGAAGGTTCGGGATTGGCCTTGTCCCATGCAGCGAGGCCCTCGGTCACCATGGCGGGCTGGCCCAGCCATAGCGCCTTCAGCCGCGCTTCCTCCGCCGCGCGCTTTGCGCCCCACTGGCGCAGGGTCTCGTTGATAAAGCGTGGGAGTGCCACCACCATCACCACACCGCCATTTTCGGGCAGGCGCGCGAGCACGGCGTCGGGCACATTGCGCGGATGTCCGGTGACAGCCCGCGCGCCTGAATGGCTGAAGATCACCGGAGCCTTTGCGACATCGAGCGCGTCCATCATCGTCGCTTCGCTGACATGGCTGAGATCGACCAGCATTCCCAGCCGGTTCATCTCGCGCACCACGTCCATGCCAAAGGCCGACAGCCCGTCATGGCGGGGATTGTCGGTTGCGGCATCAGCCCAGGGCGTGTTGCTGTTATGCGTGAGCGTCATATAGCGCGCGCCCAGCGCATGAAGCTGGCGCAGCACGGCAAGGCTCGACCCGATCGAATGACCGCCCTCCATGCCGAGCAACGACGCAACCCGCCCATCAGCCACCGCGCGTTCAACCTGATCGGCGGTGGTGGCGAAGCGCAGGCCTTCAGGATAGCGCGCGATCAGGCGCTTGGTCACATCGATCTGTTCGATCACCTCCTGCACGGCCTCAGACTCGTCAGGGTTGGAGGGGACATAGACAGACCAGAACTGCGCGCCCACCTTGCCCTGCTTGAGACGGCCCAGATCGGTGTGGAGCGCACGGCCTTCGGGGTGCCCCTCCCCGGTATCGGTCGTATCCTCGAAATCGAAGGCGTTAATCTGATTCTGCGTCCGGTCGCGCAGCTGGTTTGGGACGTCATTGTGCCCGTCAAACACAGGCGCGGCCTCCAGCGCTGCATTGGCAGTGGCAGTGGCAGTTGCCGGATCGACCTGCTGCGCGGCGAGCGGGGCCGTGAGCATCAGCACGACGGCGACAGCGAGGCGAGAGGGCGCAAAACGTTGCATGGGGTAGGCTCCCGAGACTAGAGCGCCCGGATCGGCGGGCAAGGACACAGGGTATGGATAGCGCGGCAGCACTGATCGAACAATTGGGCCTTTCCGCTCATCCCGAAGGCGGGTGGTACAAAGAAACGTGGAGAGGTGAAGCCGGGCCGGATGGACGGGCCAGCGGCACCGCGATCATCTTCCTGCTGCGCGCGGGCGAAGCTTCGCACTGGCACACCGTCGATGCCGCCGAGCTGTGGCTCTGGCAGGCGGGCGACCCGGTGGAACTACGCCTTGCCGAAAATGATGCAAGTCCGGCGCGATCAGTGATCCTTGGAAGCGATATTGGCGGGGGTCAGCAATTGCAGGGGCTTGTCGCCCGGGGCGAGTGGCAGGCGGCGCGGAGCTTCGGGGAGGCGCGCCACGGCTACAGCCTTGTTTCGTGTGTGGTCGTGCCGGGGTTCGATTTCGCCGGATTCACGCTGGCCCAGCCCGGATGGGAACCAGGCGCTTGATCCGATCAGTGCTGCGCCCCGTGCTCAGATGGGCGCTCGCGTTATTCTACTTGGCGGCCGGAGTGATCCACCTTTTGAATCCCGCACCGTTCTTGTCGATTATGCCCGCATGGGTTCCAGCGCCGGAAGCGGTGGTGCTGTGGACGGGCCTGGCAGAAATCCTTGGCGCTATAGCGTTGGTGCAACCTGTCTCGCTGAAGCTTCGCCAAGCGGCAGGGTGGGGATTAGCCGCCTATGCGTTTTGCGTCTGGCCCGCCAACATCAACCACTTCGCGCTGGACATGGCGCGCGCCGGAGGAGGCGGTCTGGGCCTTGCCTACCACATCCCGCGGATGTTCGCCCAACCGGCGGTCATCTGGTTGGCACTGTGGGTGGGGGAATGCCTGCCTCTGCGCCGCTCCGCACCATGACGCAAAAGCGGCGCGGATCCTTTCGGATCACGCGCCGCAAATGTTTCAAGGCTGAAGGCCGCCAGCAGGCGACCGCCAGACTTACTTGAGGTGCTTCGAGACCGCAGCGGTCATCTTGAACATCGAGATCTGGTCCTTGCCGATCACCGCGCCAAGCTTGGCATCGGGATTGATCTGACGCTTGTCTTTGGTGTCCTGCAGGCTGTTCGCCTTGATGTATTCCCACACCTTCGAAGTTACCTGTGCGCGGGTCATCGGGCCTTTGCCAATCACGGCTTCGAGGTCACCCGAAAGCGTCACCGGCTTCTGCAATGCGTTGGTCGTGCCAGCCATCATCTACTCCCTTTTGTCTGTGGCAGGTTGATCAAAAATCAACATCGTCAAAGTCCGCATCATCCTCCCCACCGCCCGTGAAGGTGGCGTGGAGTACTGCGCAGGCTGTAATAGTCCCTTGCAATGATGCGAGCAGTTCCGCTCGTCCTGCGCCGGGCATAAGCACCAGCGGCAGGTCGGTCGCGAACAGTTGAAACACATAATGGCGCGTCTCACCCTCGGGCGGGGCGGGTAGCAGCCATTCGGAATTACCGACAGCGTTCTTGCCGGTGCGCGGCGGCACTTCGCCTTCCAGCAGTTTGCCGCGCTGACCGGCAAGGCCCCATACGAGCCAATGGCAAGCCGGCTCAGCCCCTGATGCCGAGGCATCTTCAACCACCAACACCAGTTCCTGCGATCCGGGCGGCGGCGCACTCCATTCAAGCGGCGGGGCGACGGCATCTTCTTCTTCCGCAGTGAAGCTTGGATCAAGCTCATCCCCGTTCCGGAACGCCGGGCTGGTGAGCGCAAATCCTCCGCGCGCCAAGGCTTGCGCCGAGCCCAGCTTCGCAATGGCGAGGCCGGCATGACACGCGGGCGCGGGCACAGAAGGTGCAAGCCAAGAGGGAAAATCAGCCATGATTCTGTCGCTTCATCGACCCCGTGCTAGTCCCTTCGGATGGCCTAGACGAGAGTCGGCGAGCCAGTTTTTTGCGGTTTCTGAGGAAAACCTTGCAAATTCTGGCCAAAACAACACGCTTTTCGCGAAAATTCGGGTGCATTTGGCCCCAGCATCCTTGCTCTTGCCCGCGGGCCATTGCATCCAAGCCTTGTGGGGCGCGCATGTGAATCGCCCGCGATCCGTCGGAGTTGCACCCGCCCAATGAAGCTTGCCCGCACCGCTTTGAGTCTTGTTCTGGCCGTTCAGCTTGCCGCTTGTGGCGGCGGAGATTCGCCTTCAACCCCGCCCCCGACTGGCGGCGGTGGCGGTACGCCGACGCCCAGCCCCACCCCGCCATCTTCAGCCTGCTCCCTTCGCGCGCAGCAAGACTTCGCCGATCAGGTGCTGAATGAATGGTATCTGTTCCCCGATTTGCTGGCGGCGGCAAACCCTGCTTCCTTCAATAACCTTCAGGCCTATCTTGATGCGCGGGTCGCCCCGGCGCGGGCGCAAAACCGGGACCGCGGCTTCACTTTTGCCACATCAATCGCGGAGGAAAACGCGCTCATCAATTCCGGCTCCAGCGCGGGCTTCGGCATTCGCCTGTCTTATGACACGGCCGCACGCCGTGTGTTCGTCATGGAAGCCTTCGAAAACGCGAACGGTTTTGCCGCCGGGCTGGACCGGGGAAGCGAGATCATCGCAATTGGCACCACCAGCGCCGATCTTCAAACCGTCACCAACCTATTTGCCAGCGGCGGCACGCAAGCGGTGGTCAATGCGCTCGGCCCATCTACGGCAGGCACAGCGCGGGTGCTGCGCTTTGTACAGCCGAACGGTGCGGTGATTGAACGCAGCATCACCAAGACCGATTTCGCACTTGATCCGGTATCGGATCGCTATGGCGCGGTCATCCTCAATGATGGCGGAAAGCGGGTCGGTTATCTGAACCTGCGCACCTTCATCGTCGCCGATGCTGCCAATCAGTTGCGCACAGCCTATGGCCAGTTCGCAGCCCAGGGTGTGACCGAGCTGATTATCGATTTGCGTTATAATGGCGGCGGGCTGGTCAGCGTGGCGGACACGATGGGCGATCTGATGGGCGCAGGCCGCGTCGGTCAGGTGTGGAGCCGCACGGTGCTGCGGGCATCCAAGGCATCCGAAAACGAAACCCGATTGTTCCGCAGCGAGGCCAACGCCATTGCGCCCAGCCGAATTGCCTTCATCACCACTAGCGCCAGCGCTTCGGCCAGCGAGCTTGTGACCAATGCGATGATCCCGTACCTTGGCAACAATATGGCTCTGGTCGGGAGCAATTCCTCTGGCAAGCCCGTAGGCCAGTTCGGGTTTAACCTTGCAGACTGCGATTTAAGAGTTCGCGCGGTGACGTTCCAGACGGTCAATGCCAACAATCAGGGCGAATATTACACGGGCCTTGCCAGCGTGGTGCGCAATACCTGCCGGGCTGGCGATGATATTGCCCGTCCGCTTGGCGACCCGCGCGAGGCGTCGATTGCCGCCGCGCTCGATTTCCTTGGCGGCCGCACCTGCACGCCGATCACAAGCAGCGGGCAGAACCAGATCGCTGGCAGCGGCATGGATCAAGGCCAGCGAACGCGCATCGGACTTGATCTGCCGGAGCGCGAAATGCTCCAGCCCGAACGGCCCAATGCCGCGCAGCATGAATTGCCCGGCCTGTTCTAAAGCCGCGTTCAAAGGCCTTGGGGAACAGTCTCAAAGGCGGGGATCTCGCCCAGATCAACCCAGTCCTGCTTGCTTTTGGTATAGCAGTGGAACGCCGGGTTCAGGCTGCTGGTATCATCCAGCGTACCGGCCTTGATGAACATCATGCCCGGCGGGGTTTCCACGCGTGTGAATACAGGCGAGCCACAAGTGCCGCAGAACTGGCGGCGCACCGTCGCGCCGGTATCGCCGGTGTCATTATAGGTGGTCAGCTCGCCTTCGAATGCCACGGATGCCTCAGGCACGCCGATGATGATGGATAGCGCGCTGCCCGCCTGCCGCTGGCAATTCTTGCAATGGCAGGTCACGCATAGCAGCGGATCGCCTTCGAAGGTGTAACGTACCTTGCCGCACAGGCAGCCTCCGGTGGTCGTTGTCATGGCCTTTCTCCCCCTTGATTGCGCGCAGCTTACGGTGCCGCGTCGCCGGTAAATGGCTGGCCCGAAGTATAGCCGCAACCGCGCAAAATCTCACCGCCCAAAGCGATAGTGGCGACATAGGGGAAGCTGCGATTGCTCATCCCGTCGCTGCATGTCCCCGGTGTGACCGTGGCGGTGAATTGGGCGCCGCCAATCGTGCCGGAATAGCCAAGGCCGTTGTTCCCGGCAAAGCGGGTGACGACAAAGCGTTCGCCGCCGGGATTATCGGGGATCGTCCAGATGCCCTGCGCACCTTCAATCCGCAGGTTCCAGAATGGCTCGGTCCCGGTCAGCGTGACAACCTCTTGCGGAGCGATGGCATCGAAGATCTTGCCCTCGGTGTCGATGCCGTCCTGCTGACCGGGCGTACAGGAGGCGGCAAGCAGCATCGCGGCGATCACGGGAATGCGGCGGGTCGTGCAGGTTCTTCTGTCCATCGCCTAAAGGATAGAACGGAACCAGACCTGCGCCAAGGCATTGCCCACCCATGCACCTCTCCCCAACCCGCGCGGCTGCATTGGCCCGCCTCGAGCGGTTTCTGCCGGCTGCCGGTCGTCACTATGCTGAAACCCGCAATGCTGATGATGGGCCGGCGCCGGACGGGCGACGCAATGTGTCACAGCTTTCGCCCTGGCTTCATGCCGGGCTGATCGGCGAGGCCGAGGTGCTGGAAGCGGTGCTGTCCCAGCACAGCCCGCGGGCGGCGGACAAGTTCATCGCCGAAGTGTTCTGGCGGATCTACTTCAAGGGCTATCTCGAACAGCGTCCGGCAATCTGGGACGATTACCGCACGGGCCGCGATACTGCGCTGGCCGCGCTCGATAGCAATGCGGGGCTGCGATGCGCCTATGGCCGAGCGGTCGAAGGCCGAACCGGGATCGAGGCCTTCGACGTGTGGACGCGCGAGTTGGCCGACACCGGCTACCTCCACAACCATGCGCGGATGTGGTTCGCGAGCATCTGGATCTTCACCCTGAAGCTCGATTGGCGACTTGGGGCGGACGTGTTCCTGCGGCACCTGATGGACGGCGATGCGGCTTCGAACACGCTGTCATGGCGCTGGGTTGCGGGGCTGCACACCAGGGGCAAGCACTATCTTGCCCGCACGGATAACATCGCCCGGTATACGGCAGGCCGCCCACAAGGCCCGCTTGCCGCAGACGGGCTTGCCGATAACGCCGAGCCTCTTGTTGAGCAGCAGGAGTACGGACGGCAGAGGCTTGATCTGCCCGCCCCCATCAACGCGTCAGACGTTGCCGCGCCCTTTGCGCTGCTGCTGCACGATGAAGCCGCGCATCACGCGCCGCTCACCCTACCCGCTCGCCCTGCGCTGGTGATCGGAGCGGGCCGCGCCGAAGCCCGTTCACCCGGCGCACTCGGTCTCCATGCCCGCGGCTTTGCCCAAGGGGCGATCGCCAGCGGGATGGACGAAGCCGCCGCCGCATACGATTGCCGCGCAGTGGAGTGGGGCGCAGGCGAGCCGCTCGCACGGTTGCTAACCGATGCGGGTGTTGAGCGGATTGCTGTCCCCTACCTGCCTGCCGGGTGGACCCGCGACGCGCTCTGGCCCGATCTCGCCCCGCTTGCTGCCGAGGGGCGAGTGACCACACTGCTCGGCGATCTTGACCGCGCGACCTGGCCCCATGCGAAGGCCGGCTTCTTCGGCGTGGCCAAGGCCATCGACGGCCTGCTGGCAGAATGCGGCATCGGGGCCGGCGCGTGACGCTCTCAATAGGGTATTAACCGCGGGGCATTAGGGTCGGCCGCTGTCATTCCCCGCCCGAGACCCTCACGCGCCATGCTTTACCCCAATCGTATTCAGGCCGTGCTGATGTTCGACCGGCCCGTTACCGATCTCGACGCGATCATGCGCGACTACATACGGATCGAAGGCATGCGCAGCGGGGCGCAGTTCAACGCTCCCGAAATCAACCCCGGCCATTTCTATCGCCTTTATGGCGGGGCCGAGGAGCTGATGGTGACCATGGAATACATCGCGAAGCCGCCGGCTGCCGAGGTGTTCCAGCCCGCGCTGTCATCGCCCTTCACGGGCATCGCCACGCCCGACATCCGCGACCGGATCGCCCGCAGCCACAGCCACATCCTGCTAGAAGTGTCACACGGCGTGCTGGGCGGGGTCGAGGAAAACCCGAAGATCGCAGCCATGTTCGATGCGATTGGCCGCCCCCGCTCCGGCGCGACGCAGGCGCAGTTCGAACGCCGGCTTGCCGTGCTTGCACTGATGGCCCGGATTGCATCTGAGCACGCTATGCCGCTGGCAGTGCACTGGACGCAGTCCGACATGTTGCTGCACGGCGAAGCTTTCGACGGCCTTGCAACGAGCAGCGAAGCCCCCGGGCCTGTGCACATCCACCCCTACCTGTTCGGCCCCAGAACCGCGGCGGGCGACGGCGCGCTTGTCGGCATCCGCACCTTCGGCGTACGCCACTGGTTAGGGCGCGAGATCCTGATCCAGCCGAGCGTGCTGCCCTGGGCTGCCAATTACGAGACGATCTTCGCTTTTCTGCGCATCGCAACGATGGCCAATGGCTATGTCATCCCGGACGGCGACACCTTCGGGCCGGAGGACCACAGCCTGTCCTATCGGGTGCTGCATCACGATATCGGCGCGGATATCAGCTATGACCGCAAGGGCGGCGAAACCGCTGACATGCCGCTTTACGAACTTGTCCCGCTAAAGCACCTCGCCCACGGCTTTGCCGCGCCCGATCATGTTTCCGAAGCGAACGTCTTCAACGACCGCGCTTTCCCCGCTGGCGTTATGCCAAGCGGGCAGGAGGAGCGGATGGCGCTGGCCAACGCATGGAGTGAGAAGCGCAAACTGGCCGAAGGGATCGGGGGCCGCTTCGAAGTGCGCAAGGTGGGCGAGGCTCCGCCGTCACCCCCGCCCGCGCCGCCGCCGCCCGTCACGGTCAGTGCGCCCGGCGCCAGTGGCCGCGGGCTGCCTGCCCGGGTGTTCGGGCGCAAGGGGCTGTAACGCCGCTGACGCCAATGGTGGGGCAATGCGTGTCATCGGCGCCATGGTTGCGCCCGGTGACGTTCGATAGGTGGGCTTCCAGCCGCGTCACACCTGCGCTTCGATCCGGGCGGCGCCATCGCCCGTCCCCATCACCGCGCGTCGGTACTGAACGGGAACGGCATGGTGTTCAGGAGAGCAGGCTCTCTGCCGCGCGCCGTTCGGCCCGGGCCACGTCGGCTTTCCCGCGTTCCTCGATCGTCTTGCGCGCCTGTTCGGCGAGCCCCCGCCAGGTTTTCTCGGACCGCAGTTCGCGCTCTCGCACGTTCTCCAGCGTCGCCTTCATGGCGAGTGCGGCGGCTTCATCGGCACGCTCGCAATAGAATTCGTAGGTCTGAGCCATCGTGTGTCCTGCCGTGAGAGGGGGCGGTAGGCGGGATTCGGTCGTCTGGGTAGCGGGCGGAACGCAGCGATGCGTCCCGCCCCCCGGTATGCAATCAGGCAGCCGACAGGTTGACGGCGCTTTCCTTGCCATTGCGGCCGCGCTCGAGTTCGAAGCTCAGACGCTGGTCCTTTTCGAGGGTGTTCATGCCCGCTGCCTGCACGGCAGTGATGTGCACGAAGCTGTCCGGCGAACCATCGTCGGGCTGAATGAAGCCATAGCCCTTGTCGGTGTTGAAGAACTTTACGGTTCCGGTCTTGCTCATGGGATGTTCCTTTCAAGAACAATTATTTGCCTGCCCGCAACATGCCGACAGGATAGTGCGTTATCGTCCGATGAAAGGAAGTCGTCGTCTGGTTTACGCCGGGGCCGGAGGTAGAAACCGATGGCAAGCGGCGGAGCGCAAATTTCGAAGTCCGTCGCAAATTTCGACGTCAGCACAAGCTACTTAGCACAGCTTTGCCCGATCACCTAATCACCCCGCCCCGCGCCGCCCGCACGCGCGCGCCAAAACACCGCGCGAAGTTTACAAAGTTTACACCGTGTAAACTTCACTCTTTCCACCCAGCATCTTGTAATGCCTTGATTAATTCGTCATCCGATGGCTGGGACGAACACGGGGGGCCGGGAAAAAACGCGGGGCCGCCAAGGCCATCAAATTCGCCCGGATCATGCGGCGACAACGCCCCGGTGGTGACCGGATCGCCGTTTTCGACTCTGGCCAGCAGGCTTTCGAAATCACGGGCGTGGCGTTCGGCCATGGGACCCAATCGCCCGAAGGCCGGGTTGCCGCCCATGGTCGAACTGCGCAGCAGCGCCACGGTCAGGCTTTCATCGAAATGGCGATAGGAACCGACCTGTTCGCCCTTGTAGAACACCGGCCGTTCCACCCCGTTCAAGGCCCGGTCCAACGCGGCGTGGGCCAGCACGTCGAAGGAATGGTGAAACGCCACCTCCCACGCCAGATCGAACGGCTGCCCTTTCAACCGCGACCGGAGCCGGTAGGCCGCCGTCCGGCTCATCCCCACCGACTTTGCGGCCTCGGCAACCGAATGTGTCGCGGACAGCGCGCGCAAAAATGCCGCCTGCCTGTCGAGGCTCCAGCCATCATGGCGGGCGGATGTGTCGCGGGTGGCCGCGGTCGGCACACCAGCGTGAGGGGGCGGGGCGGAGCGCCGCCGGGCGGCAGCGCGGGGCGAGCGGGGGGTCTGGGCGCGGGTCATCGCGGCAGGATGGCGCGCCGGTACCCAGTAGGAAAGAGGGCGCGCTGGCCTGAAAGGGTAACGCCATTTACGCCGCCCGCCATGGTGGGTAGGCGGGCGCCATGTCATCCATCACCATCCTGATCGACGCCGACGCCTGCCCGGTGAAGGACGAAATCTACCGCGTCGCCGACCGGTTCCGCGCCGAAGTCCGCGTGGTCAGCAACGCCCCTTTCCGCATCCCCGATAGCCCGCGGATCAAGCGCGTGGTGGTGTCCGACAGCTTCGATGCGGCGGACGATTGGATTGCCGAGGCGGCGGATGCGCGATGCGTGGTCATCACCGCCGACATCCTGCTGGCCGACCGCTGCCTGAAAGCCGGCGCCCGCGTGCTGAAACACAACGGCGAGGCGTTTACCGCCGCCAGCATCGGCGGCGCGATAGCGACCCGCGCGATCATGGCGGATTTGCGAGCGGGGATGGACGGGGTGGGCGGCGGGCCTGCGCCGTTCAGCAAGGCGGACCGCTCGCGGTTCTTGCAGGCGCTGGACCGGGTGCTGGTGGGGATGGGGCGGGGTTAGGGTTCAAGTTCTAACGGGTACTCGTCATACGTCTTCCCATGCAGTTCCCTGCCGGTCGCCTTCTTGTTGCGACCGCCCCACTGCTTGAAGAAGAACGCGACATCATCACGCCGACAGATTTCGTAGAGCCGTTCAACCCATTGCTCTTCCATCGGTCGAGCGCGAGGCCCGGACTCGCCGCCAACAATAGCCCAGTGAATGCCTCGCAGGTCGACTTCAGTTATCGGCCCAATCAACGGTTCGAACGAAATGAATAGCGTGGCGCGCTTAATCGCCCTGAGATGCGCGATCCGGTCCACAACCTCTTCGCTCTCGACTGACGTTCCAACCCAGATGTGAGTTTGAGGCACGATGAGACCAAGCTCGAACAGATCAGCCATTCGATCCGGTCGCTTCGTCAGAACTTGAAAGTGATGCTGAGGGCAAGCGACCATCACTTCCCAAACACGTTTGATGAACGCGTCAGGCACATCTGAATGGAACAAGTCCGACATTGAATTGACGAAAATGCGCTTCGGTTTGCGCCATTCAAGCGGTGCAGACAGGCTGCCTTCGTCCAAGTTCACCTTGCCAGTCCAGACATAGCGACCACCGCTCTTCCTGGTCGTTCCAAGGTACTTCGGGTGGCTCATTGCTTCGAGACGCGCCGCCATGCGCATGGCGTAGCAGTTGGTGCAACCGCTCGATGCAACGCTGCACCCAGCGACGGGATTCCAAGTCACATCAGTCCATTCAATCTCGGAGGTTCCGGCCATTATTTCAGAACCGCCGCAGCAAACTTTTTTGCCAATTCTTCAGCTTTCGGAGTGGGGTTCGCCCAAGCGAACATCAAAGAAAAATAATGAACTCCATTTTTGCCTAAAGGAAGTGTCTTGTCCAATACGCGGCCACCGAATGCGCTGGCCAGCCTATCCTTCGCAATGGCTTCAAATCCTTCGATGTCCATCGCGCGTTTTGTTTTTGTACCAGCATCTTCGAATAGATCCTCCGGCACCGTTTCTGTTTTAACTGCCATGTTTCGCCAAGCCATTGTTCCCAGCGCCGCGTCGACGCGAGGCCCGCCGTCTAGATTTATCTCACCATCCCCGGACACCTGACGGTACATCGCGAAGACTGGAACCAAATACCAAAGATCCACTGCGCGCGTGCGAGCCAGAATCTCCAGTGTTTCGAACTTAATCTGGAGACCGAATGGATCGAGAAAAACAACCGCGCGAGTCTCTCTCCAATCATACGATGCAGCCATATTCCGCAACATCTCGTTAGCATCGAGGTTTGTTGTCAAAACACGATCACCGAGATAAGAGAATTTACCGTTTATCGCAGTTTTTAGTGATTCAACATTCTTGCTGTCCAAGTCATTAAAAAGATACTGATGAAACGGAGGATTAATCGATAGGGCTCTAAGCGCCGACCCGATCACAATCTGATCACTATCGACAACGGGCCTCGCAAAGCCGTCAAGAGCTTGCTGCGCATCCTCGGCCTCTGATTTGGTGGCAGCCTTAGGAATGGACGCCCCCGAGCCAGCGCATGCGTCAACATAAAGCAGTTTGAATTTTCCATTCAGCGCTGTTGAATAGGGCCGAAGGTAACGCTCAACTGTGTCAAGCTTCTGCTTGGTATATTTATCACCGAATGATTGCGCGACCATGCCCCACTCCTACGAACAGATGCGGAACGATAGTCAATTTATCTCATTAAATCAAACCTATTTCCACAACCCCCACAAGCGACAAGATGGCACTCCATCTGAATCCCCCACATTGAAACCGCCCCCCATCGACCCCACCTCCGGTGCTGGGCATCTCGCCCGTGATCGGAACATCCTATGGCCAAGGGCCAACAGAAGAAGAGCCGCGAAGCGCGTAAGCCCAAGGCCAACAAGGACGCGCCGAAGACCAACGCCAGTCAGCCCAGCCTCAAGCCCGGCGGGATCAAGGGTTTGGAGAACATGAAGAACGCCTGACGGGGCTCTCCCCTCCCCGTGGGGTGGGGGGAAGACGGTGCGGATTTGCCATTTGGGGCGTCAGCCTTCAGGACGGGCGGCATGATGCCTGTCACCCCTGCCTTTTGGGCCCTCGCGCTTCGCCCCTGCGCCATTCGCCGCGCCGCCTTTGGCCCTGCCGTCCTGCTCGCTCCGCTGCTGGCGCTGACGGCCTGCGTCTCTCCCGCGACGAGCCGGAGCGATCCGCAGGGCGACTTCATGGCGTTGCTGGCGGGCCATTGCGGGAAAGCCTATGCGGGGCGCCTTGTCTCCACCGATGCCGCTGATGCCGATATGGCGGGCCGGGCGATGGTGGTGCATTTCCGCGAATGTGCGCCCGATCGCATGGCGATCCCGTTCCATGTGCAGGCAGAAGACGGGACGTGGGACCGGTCACGCACATGGCTCATCACCCGCACCGCCACCGGCCTGCGCCTGAAGCACGATCACCGCCACGCGGATGGATCGCATGATGCGGTCACCATGTATGGCGGGGACACGGCGCCGGGCAGTTTGGGCAGCGGCAGCGCGGGCGCGCAGGACTTTCCGGTGGACGGGGAAAGCATCGCGATGTTCCGGGCGGGCGGCATGACGGCCTCGGTCACGAATGTGTGGCGGGTGGAGGTGGACGCGGCGGCCTATACCTATCAGCTCAGCCGCAAGGGGCGGTTGTTCCGGGTGACGTTCGATCTGACCCGCCCTGTCGCCCCGCCGCCGGCACCGTGGGGCTGGTGATCCGCCCCGCCTGAACGCAGGAGAGAGCGGCGCGCCCTGTCTCCGGCGCGCCGCTCCCCGCTTTGCGTCTAGTCGTGTTCGCGGCCTCCGGCGCCCACATAGAGTTCGCGGCCGCCTTCGTTATACTTGCGGCTCATTTCCTCCATGCCTTTCAGCGCGGCCTGACGGCTGGCCTCGGCGGTGTCGGCGCCCAGCTTTTCGGAGGCGAGGAAGCTTTCGGGGCTGCTGTTCTGCTTGGCGGCGAAATCGCGGACGTCCTGGCTGATCTGCATCGAGCAGAACTTGGGCCCGCACATCGAGCAGAAATGCGCCGACTTCGCGCCTTCGGCGGGCAGGGTCTGGTCGTGGTATTGCTCGGCGGTTTCGGGGTCGAGGCTGAGGTTGAACTGGTCACGCCAGCGGAACTCGAAGCGGGCCTTGGACAGCGCATTGTCGCGCACCTGTGATGCGGGGTGGCCCTTGGCCAAGTCGGCGGCGTGGGCGGCCAGCTTGTAGGTGATCACGCCGACCTTCACATCGTCGCGGTCCGGCAGGCCCAGATGCTCCTTGG
>JBIKSA010000144.1:0-3415 GCA_044348875.1 Erythrobacter sp.
CGGGCGCACGATCAAGGCAAGCGCCCTTAAAAACAGGCGCAGGAGATCAGAAGGTGTAAGCAACCCCCAGGCCGGTGATGAACTGGTTCGCATCGCCCCTGACCGATGTGTAGGGCGTGTCTGCGCTGTCGCCCACCATTCGCGAATAACCGCCCACGCCGGTCAGGCTCCACCCGCCGTTCAAGGGATTGCGGTCCAGATCGTAGGCAAGGATCGCGAGCGTGCCGATCCGGTTCAGCCCGCCGTCGGCGCGGAAGCGTGCAAGACCCGTGGCCGCCGATTGGGCAGGGCTGACGGTGAAGTAGTAATTGGCGAAATTGTTATCGACGAACTCCGCACTGACCTGCGCCTGCAAGGTGATCGCCTTGCCCACCAGCGCGCGGTACCCGATCTGCGGTTCGATGATCATGCCTTCATGCGCACCCAGCACGTCCCAGCGCGCCTGCACGCCGACACTGAGCTGGTCGAACGGCTTGAACACGCCCGGAAAGGTCACCGCGACATTGCCGCCCACTTCCAGCGCGGCATCCAGCTTGCCCGCGCGCGCCACCACGTCGTCGCTGATGCGGTTGTTGCGGTCATTGCGGAAGCGGAAGGCCGGGCCAAAGGCAACACGCGGACCTTTGCGCGGGGCAAGGCCGGGCTTGCCGGGGTTCAGGTCCAGCACGAAGCCCGCGCCATTCGGGCTGATCCCCACCCCGCCCACACGTCCCACGATCAGCGGCAAAGGGAAGGCGATGTAATCGTTGGATCCCGCATAGCTCGGCACCATCCCGACGCCGAGGCCGATGGTCGCCCAGGTCTTGTCGAAAACCGGCTTGGCAAAGGCAAACGGCGGCGCGCCTCCGGGTGCGGCCTGGGCCGAGATGGTGACAGCCTCAGCCTCAGCCTCAGCCTCAGCCTCAGCCTCAGCCTCAGCCTCCGCCTCCGCCTCAATGTTGGTTGCGGCAGCATCGCTGTCCACTTCGCCTTCCGAGGCAAACGCAGGCGCGGCAGCGAAGGCGGTGCACAGAAGAGCGGGGACAAGGGAGCCTAGGGCGGTGCGAAATGTCATGGGGGCGATCCTTATGCAGGCCTTGGGGCGGCCTTAGGGCAGGTCTGGGGTCTGAACTCCCGCACCCCATATTGTTTCCACGTAATGTTGCAACATTAGAATTGGCGGCGCGCCTGCGCGAGTGATTGCCGTTCTTGTCGCCCTGCCCTAGGGCCAAGGATGAATGGCCGACTCAACCCACAATCAACCCTTGGCGCAAGGCGCGCGCCACGACGTCGCCATCGTCGGCGGCGGTCTGGCAGGCGGGCTGATCGCCTTGGCATTGCACCGCCATGCGCCTGATTGCCGGTTCGTTGTGGTAGAAGCCGGGCGCAGTTTGGGCGGTCACCACCGCTGGAGCTGGTTCGAAACCGACATCCGCCCCAACGCCCGGGCGCTGATGTCAGGCTTTGCCTTGAACGGCTGGGACGAAGGCTATGACATCACCTTCCCGCGCCTTGGCCGCACCTTGCCGACATCCTACCGTTCTCTCGCCAGTGCAGAGTTCCACCGTGCGCTGACCGCCGAACTGCCGCCGGAACGCGTGATGCTGGACACCAAAGCCGCCAGCCTTGATGCCGGCGGCGTGACGCTGGTGGATGGCACGCGCTTGGCGGCGAAACGCGTGATCGACTGCCGCCCGTTCAAACCGTCCAAGGCGTTGAACGGCGGCTGGCAGGTGTTCCTCGGCCAGCAATTCCGCTGCGAAACGCCCCACGGCCTGACCCGCCCCGTCATCATGGATGCGAGCGTCGACCAGATCGCCCCGTACGGCAACGGCGCGGCGTATCGTTTCGTCTATGTCCTGCCGCTGTCTCCGACCGATGTGTTCATCGAGGACACCTATTACGCCGATCAGCCCAAGATGGACGCCGAGGTGCTGAAAGGCCGGGTCGGCGAATACGCCCACCGCAATGGCTGGAAGGGCGAAGTGGTTGATCAGGAGGCTGGCATTCTGCCGGTGATTTCCGGCGGAGACTTCAATGCCGCGCTGGCCGAAGTCGCAATCCCCGGCGTCGCGCTGGCAGGCGCGCGGGGCGGATTTTCGCATCCGCTCACCAGTTATACCCTGCCCTTTGCCGTCGATAACGCGCTCGCCATCGCGCATCTGATTGCCAAACGGCCCGATCTGTCGGGGGCGGAACTTGCCGCGTTTTGCCAGCGTCGTTCCAAACGCCACTGGCGCGCCACCGCCTATTACCGGATGCTCAGCCGGATGCTGTTCGAAGCGGCCGAGCCGGACAAGCGCGTGGTTGTGTTCGAACATTTCTACGCCCTGCGCGGCGCGCTGGTGGAACGTTTCTATGCAGGCCGATCTACCTGGCCTGACCGGTTGCGCATCCTGACGGGCAAACCGCCCGTAGCTATTCCGCGTGCGATACGTGCGCTGTTTTCCTCAGGCAAGCCTTTGGACGTCAAACCCTTGGATACCAAGCCTTCAAATATGGAGACCCCGGCATGAACGCCGATGCGAAGCTCAACCTCTCGGGCGCCAAAGGCGTAAACCCCGCTCTCGCCGAACGCTATGCCGGGCGCACCGCCTGCGTGATCGGATCGGGCTTTGGCGGCATGGCGCTGGCGCTGCGGCTGCAATCGGCCGGGATCAGCACCACCGTGATCGAAGCGCGCGACAAGCCGGGCGGGCGTGCCTATTTCTGGGAGCGCGATGGCTTCACCTTCGATGGCGGGCCGACCGTCATCACCGATCCGCCCTGCCTTGAGGAATTGTGGCAACTGACCGGCCACGACATCGCCGAAGATGTCGAATTGATGAAGGTCATGCCGTTCTACCGCCTCAACTGGCCGGACGGCACCAACTTCGAATATTCGAATGACGAACAGGAATTGAACGCCGAAATCGCCAAGCTGAACCCGGCGGACGTGGCCGGTTATGCGCGCTTCCTCGAATACTCCGAGCGGGTGTATAACGAAGGCTACCTGAAGCTCGGCACCAAGCCGTTCCTCGATTTCAAGTCGATGCTGAAGGCTGCCCCGGCGCTGATCAAGGAACAGGCGTGGCGTTCCGTGTACTCGATGGTGTCGAGCTACATCCAGCACCCCAAGCTGCGCGAAGCCTTCAGCTTCCACTCGCTGCTGGTGGGCGGCAATCCGATGAACACCTCATCGATCTACGCCCTGATCCACAAGCTGGAAAAGGACGGCGGCGTCTGGTGGGCGCGCGGCGGCACCAACCGCCTGATCGCCGGGATGGTGCGCCACTTTGAACGGCTCGGCGGGACAATGATCGTCGGCGATCCGGTGGTGCAGGTGCATACCCTTGGCACCAAGGCAACCGAGGTCGAAACGAAAAGCGGCTTCCGCCAGCGTTTCGATGCGGTCGCTTCCAACGGCGATATCATGCATTCGTACAAGGACCTGCTG
>JBIKSA010000063.1:0-12388 GCA_044348875.1 Erythrobacter sp.
CCGAGGCGCCAAGCTGCGCATCGATCTGCGCAAGCAGCCGTTCGAGGCCCGCTTCGCTGTCGCTCTCGGCGCGGGCGACCAGTACGTCCTGCGTGTTCGATGCGCGCAGCAGCCACCATCCGTCGGCGGTGTTGACCCGCACGCCATCGGTCGCATCGACGCTTTCGACATCGGGGCCGGGGCTATTGGTGAGCCGCCCGGCGATTTCATTCATTGCAGCGAATTTGCGTGCCTCGTCCACCTGGAAGCGCATTTCCGGGGTGTTAAGCATCGCCGGGATCGCGCCGCGCAATTCTGTCACCGATTTGCCAAGCCGCGCCGAGGCAGCAAGCAGGCGGACGCCGGCGTAAAGCGCATCATCGAAGCCGTAGTAATCATCGGCGAAGAACACGTGGCCGCTCATCTCGCCGGCCAGCGGCGCGCCAGTTTCCTTCATTTTGGACTTGATGAGCGAGTGGCCGGTCTTCCACATCAGCGGCGTCCCGCCGAGTTCCGTCACCCGGTCAAACAGCGCGCGGCTGGCCTTCACATCGGCGATAACCGTTGCGCCGGGGTGGGTTTTCAGCACATCTTCGGCGTAGATCATCAGCAGCTGATCGCCCCAGATCACCCGGCCTTGGCCGTCGATCGCACCGATCCTGTCACCGTCGCCGTCAAAAGCTACTCCGAAGTCGAGGTTCTTGTCGGCGACGAGCTTGCGCAAGTCAGCCAGGTTGGCCTCGACAGTCGGGTCAGGATGATGGTTGGGAAAATGTCCGTCAACTTCGGTAAACAGAAGATGGTGTTCCCCCGGCAGGCGGGCAGCAAGGGCTTCGAGAGCGGGGCCAGCAGCGCCGTTACCCGCATCCCAGCCGACGCGCAGACCTTCAAGCTTGCTAAGGTCGATACCGGCCAATCCCTCGAGCAGGCGCTCGATATACTCGCCCATGACATCGCGCGTGGTGACTTCACCCGTGCCGCTGGCGAACGCCCCATCTGCTGCCAGCTTCCCAAGCTTCTGGATATCGGCGCCGAAGAACGGGCGTCCAAGAAATACCATCTTGAAGCCATTGTAATTGGGGGGATTGTGGCTGCCAGTTATCTGAATGCCGCCATCAACCTGTTCGGCTGAGGCTTCGGCGTAATACAGCATCGGGGTCGCGCTCATGCCGATCCGCACGACATCGCACCCGCTCGCCGTTAACCCTTCGACCAGCGCGTGTTCGAGCATGGGCGAACTGACGCGCCCGTCGTAACCCACCGCCACGGTCTTGCCCCCCGCTTCGCGCAGAAGCGTGCCGAACGCCCGGCCAATTGCGCGTGCATCGTCCGCACCCAGAGTCTCGCCGATGATGCCGCGGATGTCATATTCGCGCAGGACGGTGGAGTGGAACTGGTGTTGCATGACAAAAGGCTTTCCTTGCCGCTTCGGGTGGCAGCGGACTGGTGCATTATATGGGCCATCGGGAAGCCGCTGGAGCATTCGGCTGCACAGCCCATGCCTATGGCTTCACGAAGTTTTTACCCGTTTGACAAACCCGTGCCGCGCGATTGTGTCAATCCCGCGAGAGGCCCGTTCAGGTTTCAACCGTCCGCCCCGTCGCGCGGCGAAGGCAGTTCGTCGAGAAGCAAGTCACGCGCCGCATTCGCCTCCTGCATCGCGGCGTTGGTACCGCCCCGATCCGGATGGACCAGCGCCGTCAGGCGGCGATGCGCGGCGATGATTTCGTCGCGCCCGGCGCCTGTCTCGATCCCTAGCAACTTGCGCGCACGCGCTGCCGCCTGCGAGCGGGTAGACGCGAGCCGCAGGAATTCCCACGGCCACTTGCCGAAAGCCCAACGGCAGACCGCGCAGAGCACCGTGATCAGGATGAGCGCCCTGATCATCAGGCCAGTTCCATCTCGCCCTGCCCACGGCCAAAGGCAGGCAGGCCCAGCGCCTTGATCAGCGCGCGCAGTTCCTGCCGGGCTACCAGATGGCTGGTGCCCAGTTCGCCCAGATGCCCCTTGTCCAGCAGCGTCAGTCCGGACGGGAACAGTTCGCGGTAAATCACGCGTTCGGACAGCCCCTGCGTTACCCGGAAACCGACCCGCTTGGCCATCTCGGTCAAGGCCTTTTGCAAGCGAGCCTGGTTGCGCGCTTCTACGTGGCCGGTGCGGTTGCGCACCACTAACCAGTCCATTTCCGGGCGCTGCTGTTCGATGGTCATGCGGCTACGTTTCAGCCGCGCTTCCCAGATCAGTTCGGCAAAGAAGGACAGCTTCCGGACCTTGAAGGTTTCGGCATCAACCTGACCGATGAGGTCGAAATCAACGAAGCTGTCGTTCATTGGGGTGACCAGCGTATCAGCGTGCTCGATCGCGGTGCGGGCAAAGGGATCGTCGCGGCCCGGATTGTCGATGATCAGGAAATCGCAAGCAGCCTCCAGCCGCCGGATCATGCCCATCAGATCACCGGTGCTGTTGCCATAGAACACTTCGCAATCCGGCGTCGGCAGTGTCAGGCCACGTTTCTCCAACGTTGTCTGCCGGTTCTCCACGTAGCGGTGCATGGTGCGTTGGCGCGGATCGAGGTCGATCGAGGCGACCCGCGCGCCGAGATAAGACAGCGCTACTGCAACATGGACGGCTGTGGTCGATTTGCCGGTGCCGCCTTTCTCGTTGGCGAACACGATCCGGTGGGCCTGCCCCTTACGCAAGGCGCGGGGGGCCATCACGGGTTTGGGGGGCGGGGCGGACGGCATGGCGGTTCTTTCGCGGCAGCCAGTCGCGCCGATGCAAAAACGGCGGCGCGGGCGGCTTGAAATAGGACAGTAAGCGCCGCTAGGGCGTGGTATTGCGTCTATCCTTGGAGGCCCGGCGGTGCAAACGGTCAAAACGCTGCAAATGTTGAGAACCGCTTTGGCGCAGCTGCGGGCAGATGGCGCAACCATTGCGCTGGTGCCGACTATGGGCGCGCTGCACGAAGGGCATCTGACGCTGGTGCGCCGTGCGCGGGCCGAAGCCGATCACGTGGTCGCGTCGATCTTCGTGAACCCCAAACAGTTCGGCGCGAACGAGGATCTGGACGCCTATCCGCGCCAGCTGGCCGATGATGCGGCGATGCTGGAGGCCGAAGGCACCGCATTGTTGTGGGCGCCAGGGGTGGAGGCGATGTATCCGCCGGGCTTCGTGACCAATATCAGTGTGGCCGGTGTGAGCGCCGGCCTGTGCGGTGCGGCGCGCCCCGGCCATTTCGACGGGGTGGCGACGGTTGTCTGCAAGCTGTTCAATCAGGTTGCGCCCGATTTGGCGTTCTTCGGGGAGAAGGACTTCCAGCAGCTCGCCGTGATCCGGGCAATGGCGCGCGATCTTGATTTGATCCGGCCCCATGCTGACAACATCATCGGCGTGCCGACCGTGCGCGAGACGGACGGTTTGGCGATGAGCAGCCGCAACCGCTACCTCTCCCCCGATCAGCGCGCCGCCGCCGCGGCCTTGCCCCGCGCGATGCGCGCCGCAATTGCAGCAATTGAAGGCGGCGCTGATGTGGCGGCTTCGCTGGCGGGATTGCAGGCAGGGATTATCGCGGCCGGTTTTGCCAGCGCCGATTATGTGGTGCTGGCCGATACCATCACGCTCGCGCCGCTTGCCGAGCTCGGCGATGCGCCAGCCCGGCTGCTGGTCGCTGCCCGCATCGGTGGCACGCGGCTGATCGACAACATGGCCGTGACCCGTGCGGTTGCCTGAACTGCCAAAACGGCGTTGACCTGCCCGCGCCATCGGTGGCATGGGGCCGTTTCAGGAGCCACGCGGGTATAGCTTAGTGGTAAAGCTCCAGCCTTCCAAGCTGGCTATGCGGGTTCGATTCCCGCTACCCGCTCCATTTTCATCACCCGAACAAGAACGCTGCACCAGTAATAAAAGCAGCCTCTGCTGCTGCCTATTGCACCTGCGCGCGGAAGCGAATTGTGAAGTTTGGTTGGGCGGTGGCGCTGGTGGTGCCGGCCAGGCTGCCGGCCGGTGTGATGCGGATGCCCCGCACGTTGGGATCAAAGCTGCCGACCGGCACATAAGTGTAGGGTGCCACCCCACCCGCTGCCGATGAGAACCGCACCATTGTGGCCGCATTGAAGGCGGTCAGTCCGCTGCTTGGCGTTCCGTTGGTAAAGGTCACCGGCGTTCCCACAGCGAAGGCCATGTTCGGCGGCATGACGTCGAGAATGGCCAGCGTACCTGCTTCCACCGCCACGGTTCCGGCGTTGCGCACTGTGATCGCATATTCAACGATCGCGCCTGGGATGAGCTTGGGATTGGTGGTGCCGTTGACCGGATCGGAAATGACCATGCTGGTCTTGTCGATCACCAGCGCCGCTGTTGCTTGGCGGGAGTTGGTGATGACGCAGGTGACAGCATCGCCAAGGCTCAGCGTAATCGCTCCGCCGACGGCCGATGGCAGCGCCGTGGTTGATCCGGGGGCGGCGTTGGTGCAGACCATTGTCGCGGTGTAATTTCCAAGCACTGTGGTGCCTGCGGCCACTTCGTCCACCGTATACGCCTGCCCGGTCACCACTTGGACAAGGTTGGTGTCGCCCGCCGTCACCGTGTTGCCGCTGCCGGTCGTCGTCGAAGATGCGACCACTGTGGTGCCGTTCATGATCCGCGTGGTGAACTGGTCGGTAGCGAACCTGCGCAACGTTCCCATCGCCTTGCTCACCCTGAGCCGCGGCAGCGCGCCTAGCGTGTAGGTGCACAGCAGCGATTCCCCGAATTGCAGCTGCCCGATGCTGGTGTTCGTCGTTACCAGGTTGTTCGGTAGGGTGCTGCGGGTCGGGCCGGATGTGTTCACGCAACTCAGGCTAGCCGGATAGGTGGGGAGGGTGCTGACGCTGCCTCCCGCCATCACCACTCGCAGGGTCAAGGGGACGCCCGCCGACATGCTGAGCGGCGCGGTGCTGAACGGACCGTTGGTGGTGCCGCTGGTCACGCCGCTGCTGATCGCGGCGTTGGTGGCAGTTGAGGCGACCTGGAACTGGAACTGGTCGGCGGCATTGGCGCGAAGTCCAAGGATCTGCGTCTGAAGCCGGATCGTCGCAAAACGGATCGCGAACATCACCCCTTGGAGGCCGCCGGACTGGGTTTCCACCGTCACGCTGGTCGGGCTGTTGCTGCCGATGATATAGGCGCCCACCGTCCCCGGCGTGCCGCTGACCGTGACGTTGCTGGTGCCCACGCCAGCAATCGGCGGGAAGACGGATCCGCTGATCGGCGGGACGGAATCCAGCAATTGCCACGCCCCGCCGTTGGTCGACATCCGCAGCGCCTCGCTATCATTGCTGGATTCGGCGTCGGCCACGACAAAGGAATAGACGGTCACGCCGCCGCCTGCCGGCGGGCTCACGGTGATATTGGAGATCGCGATGCGGCTGGTGCCGGACTGCGCCGAATAAAGCACGGGCCGCCCGGGAATGCCGATGAAGGCGCTGTTGCCGACTGCAGCGCCGCTCCACGATGGTGCGATCACCGCGTTATAGGCCGGGGCGGTGCCGGTGACCCGGGCGTTGAAACTCAGCACGGATCCATCGGGCAGGGTGAAGGTCATGTTCTGACCCGTTGTGCTGCGCGCGGTGGTATCGTTGTAATTACCAAGGTTAAGCCAGCAATAGGTTTGCCAGCTGGCGGGGGCGGTGCCTTGCGTGGTCGCCTGGGCACAGTTCTGGGCCTGCGCCGCCGGGCTCCACATCAGCCCGCCGACCAACAGCATCAACGCAAAAAATTTGCGCACCATCGTCCCGCTTCCCATCATGCTGCGGGCATAGGAAATCATGGTAAACATGCGGTTAGCAATACGGTTTTGAAAGACTGCGGCCATCATCACCGCCCCAGCCCGAGAAAGCCGAAGCTGTCGGCGTCGATCATCATGCGAATGGCAGCGAACGCGCCCTGATTGGTGTTGCGGGCCGGCCCGAAATCGCCGTCGCGGAAGCCTTCGATATTGTAGCCGACGGTCAGCAGCATCCCTTTGACCGGCACCACGCCGACCGTCGGGCCGTAGGAGAAGTTGACGGTTTCATCGTCGATATTGCCGCGCACCGTGCTGCTGGCGCCGATCTCGATGCGTTCTCCGATCCCGATGCGTGCGTCGCCGCCGAGCAGCACTGATGTGCCGGTAAATTCGGTGCCTTCAAAGGCATCGAGATTGTGGCGCGCGCCAAGGAACAGCGCGAATTCGTCACGGCGCACTTCGGCCCCGTCCACCTTGCCGCGCGGACTAAGATTGCTCGACAGGCTGGCGACCACCCGGCGGGCGGTGGCGTCGCCATCGACGGTCAGCGCGGTGCGCCCTGCGCCGCCCGCTCCGCCGATTTCGCCCGCAACCGCGCCGGTGATAGCGTCGCTGCGATATTCGAGCCGGCCGAGCATCGCCAGCGGGGAGTTATCTGGGCGGTGAGCAAAGGCGATGCTGGCGTCGATGATTTCGGCGGTTGCGCCGCCGACGGTTTCGGAATGGGTCCAGGTCAGGCCCGATCCGACCAGGCTGCCTTCGCCAAGCTGGCGGATCGCGCCAAACAGCGCGCCCTTGCGGTCGGCGGTTTCGCCATCCCGCATTTCGCCGCGGGCGGTGACGCTCCAGCGGTTCTTGCGCCAAGCAGCGCCTAAGGTAACAGCCGTGAAATCTTCAAACTGCTGGCCGCCGGTGATCTGGCCGCCGCTGGCAGCAGGCTGAGCGGGGTTGATGAGGCCGGCCGTGCGCGGAATTCCGCCCAGCGTGCGGTTGCCATCGACGGTCGCATCTACGGTCAGCTCAGGGCTGACCTGCAAGGTCTGTGAGACCCCGAAGGCGGCGAAGCTGCGTTCGCCGTTTTCGCCGATGGTTTCCTGACCTAGCGTGGTGGTGACTTGTCCGCCCTGCCAAGGCGCGACTTCGATCCCGCCGCGCAATTGGCGCGCGTCCAAGGTGCTGCCATCGGCCAATTCATAGCTGCCGACCAGCCGGATGTCCTGCGTCACGGCGTAACGCAGCCCCAGCCGGTGGCGCGCGGGTAGATCGAGGCTTTCAGCCTTGGCCAACGCGATTGCGGTGCTGGCCGATACTTCAAGCTTGTTGCCCATTAGGCGCTGCATCGCGCCCACTTCCAGCACGGTCGAGGCCGCGGTGGTGCCATCGGCCAGCCGGTCGTTGAAATGGGTCACGCCAAGGCGCAGATCGCCCTTCTGCCTGGTGAGCACCAACTGCCCTTGTGCGGCGCGGCGGCGGCTGGGATCGGACAGGCTTTCGTCCTGCCACAGGCTGGTCATGAAGCTGAGATCGGTGTTGATCAGCACGCGACCGTCCACACCCACCTTGCGGCGGCCACGTTCGGCTGCGTTCTGTTGGCCGATGCCGTAGTCGGCATCGATTTCGCGGGCATAGGCGACCAAATCGACCGTGCCGGTCTGGTGCTGCACTTCGGCAATCCATCCGGTGGATTGGTCACCGTCGTTGCCGCTAACGCCGACTTCAGCGCGGATTTCGGTGTTGGGGCTGACCTGGGCGAGCAGATCGACAGCGCCGATATGGATGCGCTGGGTCTGGCCGTTGCGGCCCTCCACACCTGCATCTGTGATCGCGGTGGCGCCAATGCGGACGCGGCCATCTTCGCTGGTCCAGTCGGCGCGCGCGCCAGCGTTTAGTTCAGCCTCGCCCGCGCCGTCGGTTTCAAATTCGATGACGATGAATTGCGGGTTGAGGTTTTCATCGCGGCTCAGGACTGGTGCGGCAAAGCTGATCGTGCCCGACAACAGGTCAATATCGTAATCGGTGAAGCGGGTCAGCACACGGCTGGACACGATCAGTTCGGAGCGGAAGCGGTCGCGCACTTCGATGGTGACGCGTTCCGAATTGGCAAGGATGCGGCGGCTGGACAGGCTGTAAGGGCCGGAAATGCCCTGACCCTGGATTTCCTGACGTTGGAACCGGCTGGCGATATCTGCGGCAAAGCCCTGCGCCTTGACCCGGCCGACGCGCGCTTCGGCCATCACGCCGGTTGCGGTGCGGTTGTAATTGGCAAGCCGGGTCTGGTTGAAGGCGGTCTGGAAGTCGCCATACAGCGCGTAGAATGTCGCGGTTTCGATGCGGACATACAGCTTTTCACGGCTGGCGGCATCGAACTGCCGCGCCGAGGCATCGCCGAACACGGTGTAATAGGCTGCCGGATCGATCGCTCCCAATGCGCGCTGGTCTTCGCGCTGCTTGGCGCTGTCATAAGCGAGGGTGAGCAGATATTTGCCCAGCACGCGGCCTTTGGCATACAGCGCGACGCGCGCATCATCGCCCAGATCGCTGTCGAACTGACCCGCGCGCTCCATATTGTCCGCAACAGAACGGGCACCGACGGTGCCCTCGGCCAGACCGATCACAGTCCATTCGATGTCGCCCGGTTCGACCCATGCTTCCAGTTCCTGACGGCGGGTAATCTCGCCATCATCGAAGGCGAAGGCGAGCCGCAGTGAGCCGCTGACCATGGTCGGGGCGAGGGCGATCTTGGCGATGCCTTCGGTGCCTTCAACCACCCAGCGCGCGGCCATCGGGGTGGTGCCAGTCAGCTGGTTCAACTGCTGACGATCCATCTGCTCGGCGCTTTGGTAAGGAGCGTTGAGAGTAAAGTTGCCCGAGATGCCTTCGCGCAAGGGGCGGCCATTGCGGTCCAGCACGCGAATTGCCACCACCGGGCGGGTGCGGCCATCGGCGACCAGCTGCGATTGCTGGGGCAGGAATTCGACCTTGGCGGGCGCGCGGGTGAAAAACACTTCCCGAGTGAAAGTCTTGGACACTTCGCCAAAGGAGTTGATGATCCGCGCTTCAAGCATGGTGCGGTCGGTCGGCAAGTGCACGCCGCGCCACTGGCTGACGGCCCACTTGCCGCGCTCCGGCGTTTCCACCCCATCGAAGGCGAGCGGATCGACCGGCTTGCCATCGACCAGCAGTTCAACTGTCTGACCGCGGCGATGGCGGATGGCGACTCGAATGGCAGGGGCGCGCGGGTTGGCGTCGATGGTAGGCGAAAGAAAGCCGTCCTCACCATCGCCAACCGACAGGACATCGGCGACCGCTGCGCCGGCATCGGCGGGCGCATCCGTGGGCGCGGCTTCGGGCGCGGCAGTTTCACCAGCGTTCTCGGCGGTCATGGCGGGCATTGCGCCTTCCGGCACGAGGGCATGGAAATCTGCGACCACCAGGCTGCCGCCTTGGCCCACTGCAAAGCGCGAAAAATCGCTGCCAGCGCTGCGGGTGGAGGCGGTGCAATCGGCCATGCGCGCGCCTTCGGGCAGGGTCATGCGGGCGACCTGCACTACATGGGTGCCAGGCACGACGCCTTCGAAGTGGTAGCGGCCATCGGAATCGGTGACCGCGAAGCTGCCGTCTTCCAGCATCATTCGTACGCCAGCGATCCCGCGGCGTTTGGCTTCAGGCAGGGTGCAGTCGCCGGCAGTGATGCGGCCGATGATGGTCATGCGGTCGGCAATCCCTTCGCGCAGCAGGTCGACTGCCGCGCTGGCCCGCGAAGTCCGGCCCAGCGCGTCGCCGACCAGCGCATCATTGACCACCCGGCCCGCAGGTGCATCGGGGCGCACGCTCATCGCATAGGTGACGCGGGCGGTTGCGCCTGCGGCCAGATCGCCGATCGCGATGGTCAGCACGCGGCCATCGGGCGAAATGGTCGTCGTCCCTTGCGGTGCGGGAGCGCCGTTCACGCGGAGCGAATCCGCCCGTAGCCGCAACCAGGGGGAAGGGGTGTCGGTTAGCGTCACGGTGCGGCGCACGCGGCCTGCATCGGTGTTGCCGATGGTAACGGTGTAGAACACCACGTCGCCGGGCGCAGCCTGCGCGCGTGAAGCCGCCTTGGCGATCACCAAATCCTGCGCCGGAAGGTCGACTGGCAGGTCGACTTCGAACGGTATCGGATTGTCGAGAACGAAGACATCGCCGAACGATCCTTCGCGGATCACATAGGGGCGGCCATTGGCGCGGGTGACCCGGGCCAGAAGATCGCGCGGGGCGGCTGACGGCGCGGTGTAAGGTGCAGGCGGTTCGACCAGCAGGCGGAAACGGCCTTGTGTGGTCAGCGGAAACCAGAATTCCCCCGGGCCCATCGGCACGCTGCGGCCTGCGCCGTCGACAATTGGCTGACCTGAAATGACGTTGGAAGGCCATGGCGTGACGCCGTCTTCTGCAAACACGGTTGCAGCAGCGCCGGTATCGGCATCGACCAGGCTGACCCGCGCGCCATCCACGGCGGCACCGGTTTCGCTGTCGAACACCACGCCGAACGGATCGACCAGCACGATCACGTCGGCAGAGATCATAATGGCATCGCTGCCCGGCGTCATCCCGGCGATGGTGATGCGCGACTCTGGCCCCACGCTCAGACGGCAATCCGCCTGCACCAGCGGCGGGGGTAAGCGCTGGGTATCGATTACTCCGCCGAATATGCCACTGTCGGGGGCGGTTTCGAACACCGTCATCGTTTCTCGGTCGCCTTCGACGGTGGTCAGCACCACGGTCAGGCTCTCGACGGCAGTGGGGCTGCGGTTTGCCGCCAGAGCGGTGATCTGGAAGAACAGCGGCTCGCCGCCCTGTATCTGATCGGTCGGCTGCACGCGGGCGGTGGCGAGCGATGACAGGGCAGGGCCGCCGGGCGTTGTGCTGGCGGTGCCGGTGCTCGATATGCTTTGGACAGTTCCGGTCGCAGCCCCGCATCGCGGCGTGCGATAGACCAAATCCGATCCTGTGCCGGGCGCGCGGCGGAACACGCTTATGGAGGGCGGTGTCGGCGGAAGCGTGCGGACATCGAAGCGCACCGGATTGCTGGCAACCCGCTGGCGTGAACCGTTGGCATCCCAGCTGGCTTCGGCAATATTTGTGACGGTGCGCAGTGATTCACCGCCTGAGGTCTGGGCGTGAACCCCCTCTTGCAACGCGCCAAACGGCAGCAGCACTGCAAGCAGTGCCGCTGTCACGCGCCGCAAGGAGGGGGAAACACACAAGACCAGGTTCCTGATCGTTTAGTCGATCACGACTTGGAAGTAGAGCGAGCTCGTCACGCCCGCAGCGAGATCGCTGAGGCTGCCCGAAACGCGGTTCTCACCGGCTGGACCGGCGCCAGGGGCATAGGTGCCGCCTGCCGTGCCGCTGGTGCAGGTGGCGTTGCCGTTGATGCGGATCGAGTTGGTCACGAAGGTCACGTCGCCCGGCAGGTTGTCGGTCACGGCGATGTTCGTCGCGGTTGCCGCACCCGAGGCGTTGGCCACGGTGATACAATACTGGACGGTCGCGCCCGGGATCGCCTTGGGATTGTTGACCCCGTTGACCGGATCGCTGACCACGGTGCTCGACTTGGCAACTGTCACGACCGCACCTGACACGCTGAAGCGTCCGGTATCGGAGAACGCCCCGTCACGCAGGCCATCGGTGTCGCCCTGGCCGTCGCCCAGCACGGTGTCTTCACCGGCCGAGTTTGTCGCGGATTCGACCAGTTCGGCCCCTAGCGCAGCAGCGCCGCCGCCACGATGGGCATTGGCGGTGAGGGCCACATCGAAGGTGTTCCCGTTGACCGCGTTGATGCCGATATCGGCCAGCACGATCACCCTAACGGTCACGCCAATGGCAGACGACCCGACTTCGTCAAGGTAAGTGATTGGTCCGGCACCGAATTCGGCAGCGCTCAACGCACCGTCGCCGTCGGTGTCGCGGAAGATCCGGAAGTTGCTGATATTGCTGGCTGTGCCGCCGGTCAACGCCGCGCCCAGTGCAAGGTCGATGGTGCTGTTGGACAGGTTGGTGACGTCAAACGCAATCGCCCGGTTAGTCTGCCCTGGGCCGACGCTGGTGCCAACGGTCGCATCACCGACGTAGGTGACGTTGACGTTCACACGCTGGTCGACGGTGAAGCTGTTGCTTGCCGCCTGCGCGTTCTGGGTCACTCCGTTGACGTTGAAGCTGACGGAGACATTGTTGGTGATGGTTGAACCTGCTGTGGTCCCTTGGGCCATCGCAGGGGTGCTGGACATCGCGACGAGCGCAAGCGCGCTCACCGCACCCAGCAACTGCTTGGTGGTTTTCATTGGTCTGGTCCCGAGTGTTGGTCCTGCGTCATTGTTGCCGCCCGCAGGACTTGGCGGTTATCTCCCGCTGGTCAGCGGATGATGGCTGGATAGGTGAGCCTGCCCGACGCGCCGGGCGCGATGCTGGCCAGCACCCAGCGGACGTGGGTCACGTCGGCATGGTTGGCGGGGCGGGTGGTGCCGTCGGCATTGGTCAGCGTAAGCGTGCCAATCGTGCCCCAGGTCGTGCCCCCGTCCACCGACACATCCAGCGCCGGATCGGCATCGGGCGCCAGCCGGACGGCCGCGGGCAGGGGATTGGTGACGGTGAAGCCAGTCACGGCTT
>JBIKSA010000145.1:0-3374 GCA_044348875.1 Erythrobacter sp.
GCCAACACCCGTCTGCGCGAACTGCTAGCCCGAGCCATGCTCGCCGAAGGACGTGATGGCGAACTGGTCGCCCGCTTTGGGGCGGAGGCGATGTTGCCGGAAGCTTCCCCCTATCTGATGATGGTGGTCGCGCGGGCTTACGAACGGGGCGGCGATCGGACGCAGGCAGCCCGTTTGCTGGATCGGGCTTATGCAGGGAAAAGCGGTGGTCCGGTGCTACTGGCGTTGCGCGATGGACTGCCTTCGCCGACTGCCGAGGCGCGCGGCGCGCTTCTTGCCGGCAGGTCTGACGATGCGCGCGACAGGGCCGCGCGGTTGCACGCGAAGCTTCCCGCATCGGCCGATGTCGCCAATCTGGTGGGAGACACCATGCTGGGTGCCGGTGATCCGCGCGGCGCGATGGTAGCCTATGCGCGCGCGGCCGAAGCGCGGCGCACATGGCTGCTGACCCGCAAGGCCGTGTGGGCTCAGGCACGCCTCGGCAACAGCCAAGCGGCCGAGGCGCACCTTATGCGCCATGTCGCAGGCGAGACCGAGACGGCAAGCGCGGTCGCGGCGCTCGCCAATCACAAGGCCATGCGCAACGATTGGACAGGCGCCGCGCTGTTGCTGGATCATGCGGTAAGGCTTGGTGCAGGGCACGATCCCGCCTTGCTTGGCCAGAGGCTGCGCGCGGCGCAGGCGTTGGGTCAGCATCACGACATGCGCCGCTTCGCAGGATTGCTAGCCGATGTCCGCCCGCGCAGCCTGGCCGCGCGATAGCGGCACCTGCTCGACAAGCGCGCCTCGGCAGGGCAGGGGCGTGATCCGATGCCCCAGACTTTCGCCCCCGCCGCGCCGTCGCGTTTGCCGTTCCTGACCGACCCGATGATCGCTGTGCTGGTGATTTCCACTGCGCTGGCGCTGGTCTTGCCCGCTGCGGGGGAGGCGCGGGCGGTGGCGACGGATATCTCGAACGCCGGCATCTTCGCGCTGTTCCTCGTCAATGGAATGCGAATTCGCCGGGCGGAGATTGCGCGGGGGCTGGCCAATTGGCGTTATTTCGGGCCGTTAATGCTGTTCGTGTTCGGCGCCATGGCGCTGGCCGGAATGGGTTTTGCGAGCGCTGCCGGACCAGTCTTGCCGCCGCTGGTGGCGCTTGGCTTTGTCTATCTTGGCTGCCTGCCTTCCACGGTGCAATCCGCCACCAGCTATACCAGTTTGGCGCAAGGCAATGTGGGGCTGGCGGTGGTCGGTGCGGCCCTGATCAATATTGCAGGCGTATTCATCAGCGCGCCGCTGTTCGCGCTGCTGGGCGGGGGCGCAGCGGGCGACATCGGAACCGAGGCGATCATCCGCATCGGCCTGATACTGGTGCTGCCCTTCGTGATCGGACAGGTCGTGCAAGACCGGGTGATAGACCGGATCGCAAGGCATCGCGGGCGGATTGCCTGGCTCGACCGGGCGGTGATCGGGATTGCCGTCTATGTGGCTTTTTCGGGCGCGGTTGAACAAGGGCTTGCGACGATGTTTGCGGCAGGCGATTGGGCCGTGCTGATCGCGCTGGTGCTGGTCATGCTCGCGTTGGCGCTGGTGGCGGCTTGGGGCACAGCGAGCCTGCTTGGCTTGCCACGGGCTGACCGGATCGCATTTCTGTTTGCCGGATCACAGAAAAGTGTCGCGACTGGCGCTCCGCTCGCCGCGATCCTGTTCCCACCCGCGAGCGCCGGATTCGTGATCGCGCCGCTGTTGCTTTATCACCTTGCGCAGCTGGTGCTGGCCGCACCGCTTGCTCTGCGCTTGGCGAAGGATGCCGAAGCTTAGGCTTTGGGCTGGTAAGTTTGTTCTTCGCCCGGGAAGGCGCGGGTGCGCACTTCTTCGGCATAGCGGGCGACGGTTTTGTCAATCACCCCGGCGATGTCTTCATACCGCTTCACAAAGCGCGGAACCCGTTCGAACATGCCGAGCATATCTTCGGTCACAAGCACCTGTCCGTCACACTGCGCCGATGCGCCGATGCCGATGGAGGGGCAGGCGATAGCCTTGGTCGCGGCAATCGCGATCGGTTCGACGACACCTTCGAGCACAATTGCAAAAGCGCCGGCGTCGTCCAGCGCCTTGGCATCGGAGACGATCTTCTCCGCCTCAGCTTCTGAACGCCCGCGCGCGCCATATCCGCCCAGCACGTTAACGGCCTGCGGGGTAAGGCCGACATGGCCCATCACCGGAATGCCGCGTTGCGATAGAAAGGCCACTGTCGGCGCCATCGCCGCCCCGCCTTCCAGCTTAACCGCTGCAGCGCCGGTCTGCTTCATGAGGAACGCGGCGCTCTCAAAAGCCTGCTGCGGCGATGCTTCGTAGCTGCCGAACGGCATATCGATCACGACCACCGAATGATAAGACCCCCGCACAACTGCCGCGCCGTGGTTTGCCATCATTTCCAGCGTCACCGGAACGGTCGAGGGCAGGCCATAGATTACCTGCCCCAAGGAATCGCCGACCAGCAGCAGGTCGCAATGCGCGTCAAGCAGTTGCGCCTGACGGGCCGTATAGGCGGTGAGCATCACCAGCGGTTCGCCGGTCACGCCGTCAGTCTTGCGCGTGCGGATTGAAGGCACGGTGAGCCGCTTCATCACCTGCGGGGTGGGGTTGGCGCGGCTGGTGCTAGTGTCGAGCTGAAAGGTCGTTGACATGATCGAGCTGTAGCGGCTGTGCGCGTCAGGGGAAAGCCTGCGCTTTGTCGCTTGTGTTGCGGCTGTGTTGCGCTAGCGTTACCGCCAGTCGATCGCGCGGGGGATCTGCCGCGATCTAAGGGAGACCTAATCCAGATGTTTCTTGACAGGATCAAGCCGCGCGCCGCGCAGGTGTGCAGGGGGAAATTGTAATGGCAAGCAAGCCCAAACCATCCGTCATCGCCCGGATGTTCGCGCGCAAATCCATCGCGCAGGTTCAGCGTGAGACCCAGACCAGCGAGCTGAAGCGTTCGCTTGGCAAGTGGAACCTTTTGCTGCTGGGCGTCGGCTGCATCATCGGGGCGGGCATCTTTGTCCGGACTGGCAGTGCAGCGGCGCTTCATGCCGGCCCGGCGGTGCTGCTGAGCTTTGTGGTGGCGGGGATTGTCTGCGCCTTTGCAGGGCTTTGTTACGCTGAACTGTCTTCGACATTACCGGTGTCGGGGTCGGCCTATACCTATGGCTACACTACACTCGGCGAGTTCGTGGCGTGGATCATGGGCGCTCTGCTGCTGCTCGAATATGGTCTGGCTGCTTCGGTGGTGGCGGTTGGCTGGTCGGGTTATGTGGTCAGCCTGCTGGCCGATTTCGGCCTTGTCATTCCGCCGCAATTTACCGGACCTGCGGGCTATCCGCTGCTGCGTGATGGCGTGCCGGTGCTGA
>JBIKSA010000146.1:0-3316 GCA_044348875.1 Erythrobacter sp.
TCAGCTCGCCATCGACACCGCCAATGCGCATGCGCTCGGGATGATCCCTGAAAGCTGCGGCGCGGTGACGGTATGGTGCACCGATGTGGCGGGCGTGGTCGAAGCGGTTATTGCCTCATCGAAGTCTTTGCGATTTAAACACCAGGCGCTGGCCCAAACTGTCCGTGCGCTTGAAGATTGACCCGGCCGCTAACACTTGCCGAGTTAGTTGCCAGAGACTAACCATAACCCTTTGAGGTTAGGGAAGATGGTCGGTGCAGCGTTCAGGGGCGGCGTTTATCTGGCTAATGGCATCGGCGTTGCTGATGTTGGCCTGCACCCCCAATGCGAAGAAGGCGGGGTCGGATTCGTCTGATAACGGCGCGTCGCAGATGCAGCCACGTGTCCCTGTGCCGGCTTTGATCGAAGAACCGCCACCCAGCAAGAAGGTCAGCGAGGTGTTGGAAAGCGGCATCCTCATCACGATCAGCCTCGCCACGCAGCAGATGCACGTGTTCCGCAACGGCGTTTTGTGGCGTTCAAGCCCTGTTTCCACGGGCAAGCGTGGCAAAGAAACGCCGGTGGGAGTGTTCGCAATTCTGCAGAAGAAGAAATTCCATCGGTCCAATCTCTACAGCAATGCGCCGATGCCGTTCATGCAGCGCCTTACGTGGGACGGTATTGCTATCCATGCAGGGCGCCTACCGGGTTACCCGGCCTCGCACGGCTGCGTCAGAATCCCCAGAGCCTTCGCGAGCGAACTGTTCCAGATCACGGGATCGACCACGACCGCGGTCATTATCGTCGATGAAGCGCGGGCGGGCGAGGCCGAGGCTCTGGCGCTGGCGCGGCGAACGGATGCAATTGTTCCGATCGATCCGGCACTGTTGCAGCGGCCTCGCGCTGCCTTGACCCGGTCGACCGGAAAACCTGCGGACAGACTACCAGCGACAAGGGCAATAGAACTGCCAATGGCGGCGAAAAACGCGCACCCACCTGTGGCCAATGCCGTCACAGGTCAGACGATCCAGCTCGCCGCGGCGCTAACCCCTCGGCTTGCGGCAGCGCAATGGGCCGAATTCTCGGCGCGGAGACCCGAACTGCAAGGGATGCAGATGGAGGTCATCCCGGCTGTGGTGGACGGCACGCAGTACTATCGCCTGCGTGCGTCCGCTGCGGATGCTCATGCCAGATGCCGAGCGCTAAACCGCGCCGGCATTGATTGCTTTCCGGTAGACTGATCTAGCTCGGGTTGCGCCGGGCCATGAAGGCGAGGCGTTCGAACAGCATGATATCCTGTTCGTTCTTCAGCAGTGCGCCGTGCAACGGCGGGATCGCGCTGGCCGGATTGCTGTTCTGCAATACGTCGAGCGGCATATCCTCGTTCAGCAGCAGCTTCAGCCAGTCGAGCAATTCGCTGGTCGAGGGCTTTTTCTTCAGCCCCGGGACTTCGCGCAGGTCGTAGAAAATATCCATCGCCTTCTTCACCAGCACCTTCTGGATACCGGGGAAGTGGACGTCGATGATTTCTTGCATCGTGTCGCGGTCAGGGAACTTGATGTAGTGGAAGAAACAGCGGCGCAGAAACGCGTCCGGCAGTTCCTTTTCATTGTTCGAGGTGATGACCACGATCGGGCGTTCCTTGGCCTCGATCCGCTCCTGCGTTTCGTAAACGTCGAAGCTCATGCGGTCGAGTTCCTGCAACAGGTCGTTCGGGAATTCGATGTCGGCCTTGTCGATCTCGTCGATCAGCAAGACGGGCAGCTGCGGCGCGGTGAAGGCGTCCCACAGCTTGCCCTTCTTGATATAGTTCTTGATGTCATGGACGCGCTCGTCGCCCAGCTGACCATCGCGCAAACGCGCCACGGCGTCGTATTCATAAAGCCCCTGGTGCGCCTTGGTGGTGGACTTGATGTTCCATTCGATCAGCGGGGCATTCAGCGCCTTCGAAATTTCATGCGCCAGCACGGTTTTGCCGGTGCCGGGCTCACCCTTCACCAACAGCGGACGGCGCAGAGTAACGGCGGCGTTGACCGCGACTTTCAGATCTTCGGTCGCGATGTAGGATTTGGTGCCTTGGAAACGCTGCGGCTGATCGGTCATGGGTTTTCCTGTAAGACTGAATTTGTTGGGTCAGCGATAAGCGGCGGCATGGCGCGGCGCAAGAGGGGGCCCCCTCGCAAATCAGCGAGGCAGCAGCAAGATGCGCTGGGCAAGGGCGAGGAACTTGCCTTCGTCGACCACCGCCGCCGGATTGTTCCAGCCTGCGGTGAGCACCCAGTCGCGCCCGGTCTTGTCGGTGAGTAGCCAGGTGAGATTGATCACCCCGGGCTCCGATCCGCCCTTGTAGCCGATATAAGCCCAGTTGGCCTTGATCGCGTCGGTTGCTGACGGGTTGATGGCCATGATCTCGAACGCCTTGGGGTCGGCGGTGCGACGCATATGGTTGAACAGCTTAGTGAGGTCGGCAGAAGAGGCGAACCATTCGACATCGAGCGCCCTGGGACCGTTCGCGAAGGCGGCGTTAATGTCATCAAGCGGCGGGTCGGTCTGTGCAGCTAACGCGCCGATGACCGCCGCCCGCACAGCATCGTCGCCACTGCGCCACTGTGCCGTAAGCGCCGGATTGGCTTTGAGCATGAACAGTTCGCGCGTCGTCAGGAAGGGGTTGTTGGCGGCAGGGTTGGCGTGGCCGGCGTCATGCATAAGTTTGAGAATGCGCTTGCGGCTCAGCACCATGATCAGTTCATCGGTCGCAGTGTTGTCGCTGATAGAAATCATCAGGTTGGCAAGCGTGTGCAGCGTCACCGGGGAACCCTTGGGCCAGTTCTGCATCTGCCCGCTTGGGTAGCTTTTCTCCCTGAGCGGCACGACGTCAGACCATTTTCGCCGTCCCGCCTTCACATCCTGCGCCAACGCGGCCAGCACATACAGCTTGAAGGCCGATCCCAGTGCGAGCGGCTTTTCCGAATTCAGACTGATGAGCGGCACGCCGCCATCCAGTGGGCCGAACCAAGCGTTGACCGTACCGGGCAGCGCAGCCAGATCGGCAGCGATCTTCTGCGGTGTGTCACCGGCCACAGCCAACGCATCGACCGATGTAAAACGCAACTCATTGATCCGGTTGTCTTCGGACGGACTGATCGCGATTCCACCCTTGGCCACCCCGCGTTCGAAGCGAATTTCCAGCGCAGCGCGGGTGCCTTCGCGTGGGGTCAGCAGGCTGACGTCAACCGCGCGCCCGAACTGCACGGTCAGGTTTGCGGCCAGCGCCTTGATCTGCGCATCGGCAATTGCGGCGCGAAAACCATCGGTAAAAACGTCTTCGGGCGATACT
>JBIKSA010000064.1:0-12067 GCA_044348875.1 Erythrobacter sp.
TTCCTCAAACTGCGGGATCACGAGCGGCCTGACAATTGCTCGGCAGGGGATCAACTGGCGGCACAATCTGACCAACAGGTCAGCCATCGCAATCATTGATCCGCGCAAAGCCTCGATTGACCTCGTCAACGGGTTAGATGCGACAATCTATCGTACTTTGAAGGCGCAGTTTTCTTATGCGGTCGAATATAGCAGCAACCCGCCGCCGGGCGCAGTGTAAACCGACACGCTCAGTCGCGTAACGCTGATCTACGACTTCTGAGCAAACCAGATGATGTGATGCGCGCCCTTGTTGTTCGGCCGTGAGCGGACGTTCCATTCGGTGACTATCAGGCCGGTGTCGTAAAGCCGCTTGCGGAACGCCGGATCCGGCCCCGCTGACCATACAGCAAGGATCCCGCCGGGCTTCAACGCATCGCGCGCCTTGGCGAGGCCTGTGCGAGAGTAGATACGGTTATTCGCATCGCGCACGATCCCGTCGGGGCCGTTATCGACATCCAGCAGAATAGCATCGAATTTTGCGCAGGTGCCGTCATTGGCATCATCTATGAGCGCGGCGACATCACAAATCTTGAGATCGAGCCTGGGGTCCGATAGGCCATCACCAGTAAGAGCCGCCATTGGCCCCTTTGCCCAATCGATGATTGCATCGGAGATTTCGGCGATGACGATCTGCGCCTTACTGCCCAGCCGGGCGGCAGCCGCACGGTAGGTAAAGCCCATGCCATAGCCGCCGATCAGGATACGGGGATTATCCTGGCCAAGCCGGTCGATGGTCAGTTCGGCGAGCTGTTCTTCAGAGAACCGCATCCGGGTGCTCATCAACTCGTTACGGCCGAGCACGATCATGAAATGGCCAGCATGGCTGTAAAGTTCGAGAAGCACACCATCCTCAATCTGGGCGGTGTCGATCAGTTCGCGTTTAAGCATTGGTGCAAATCCAAAAACAAGGCCGCCCGGATCGCTCCGGGCGGCCGATATTCAAACCTCTGGCGAGGTGATTAGTCCTTCAGGAAGTCGGGCAGACCAGCCGGACCGCTGTCGCGCGGACCTCGGTCACCGCCGCGATCGCCGCCACGGCCACCACGGTCGCCGCCACGGCCACCGCCGCCACCCTTGGGTCCACGACGGTCACCGCCGCGGTCGCCGCCACGACCACCTTCGCGCGGCTCACGCGGTTCGCGCGCCGGACGGGTGTCTTCGAGCTCTTCGCCGGTCTCCTGGTCAACGACGCGCATCGACAGCCGGACCTTGCCGCGCTGATCGATTTCGAGAACCTTGACCTTCACTTCCATGCCTTCGGAGACGACATCGGTCGGCTTCTCAACGCGCTCGTTCTTCATTTCGCTGACGTGGACGAGCCCGTCCTTGCCGCCCATGAAGTTCACGAACGCGCCGAAATCGACGATGTTCACGACCTTGCCGTTGTAGATCTTGCCGACTTCGGCTTCCTCGACGATGCCAAGGATCCACTTCTTCGCCGCTTCGATTTCGTCGATATTGCTGGACGAGATCTTGATCACGCCTTCATCATCGATGTCGACCTTGGCGCCGGTTTCGGCGACGATCTCGCGGATTACCTTACCGCCGGTGCCGATGACGTCACGGATCTTCGACTTGTCGATCTGGATCGTCTCGATGCGCGGCGCGTGCTTGCTGACTTCGGTGCGCGCACCGGTCAGGGCCTTGGCCATTTCACCGAGGATGTGCATCCGGCCAGCCTTGGCCTGTTCCAGCGCCTTGGCCATGATTTCCTGCGTGATGCCGGCAATCTTGATGTCCATCTGCATCGTGGTGATGCCGTTTTCGGTGCCGGCAACCTTGAAGTCCATGTCGCCCAAGTGATCTTCATCACCCAGAATGTCCGACAGAACCGCAAATTCGCTGCCTTCGAGGATCAGGCCCATCGCGATGCCCGAAACCGGAGCCTTCACCGGAACGCCGGCATCCATCATCGACAGACAGCCGCCGCACACCGTCGCCATCGAGGACGAGCCGTTGGATTCGGTGATGTCGCTGAGAACGCGGATGGTATAGGGGAAGTCTTCCTTGCTCGGCAGAACGGGGTTCAGCGCGCGCCAGGCGAGCTTGCCGTGGCCGACTTCGCGGCGACCCGGCGCGCCGAAGCGGCCCACTTCACCGACCGAATAGGGCGGGAAGTTGTAGTGCAGCATGAAGCTGGTGTAGCTCAGGCCTTCCAACCCATCGATCATCTGCTCGGAATCCTTGGTGCCGAGCGTGGTGGTGCAGATCGCCTGGGTTTCGCCGCGGGTGAACAGCGACGAACCGTGCGTGCGCGGCAGGAAGCCGACGATCGCTTCGATCGGGCGCACCTGATCGAGCTTGCGGCCATCGATACGCTGGCCATCCTTCAGGATCGCTCCGCGCACGATTTCGGCTTCAAGCTTCTTCATCAGCTTGCCAGCAACCATCTGGGTCTGGCCACCTTCGTCAGCAAACGCCGCCTTGGCCTTGGCCCGGGCTTCGTTGAGCAGGTTGGACCGCTGCGACTTGTCGGTTACCTTGTAGGCCGCCGCGATATCGCCGCCGATCAGATCCTTGAGCTTGGCCTTCATGTCAGCGGTGTTGTCGCTGAGGTCGACGGCCCACGGATCCTTGGCAGCCTTCTCGGCCAGATCGATGATCGCACCAATGACATTGCGGATTTCGTTGTGCGCAAACATCACCGCGCCGAGCATCACTTCCTCGGTGAGTTCCTTGGCTTCGGATTCGACCATCATCACTGCGCCTTGCGTGGCGGCAACAACGAGATCGAGTTGGCCTTCGGCAAGCGCCTTGTCCTGCTTCGGGTTGAGGACATATTCGCCATCAATGTAACCAACGCGCGCAGCGCCAATCGGGCCCATGAAGGGCACGCCCGAGATGGTGAGCGCAGCCGAAGCGGCGATCATGGCAACGATATCGGCCTCGGTCTCGCCGTCGAACGACAGCACCTGGCAGATCACGTTGATCTCGTTGTAGAAGCCTTCAGGGAACAGCGGACGGATCGGACGGTCGATCAGGCGGCTGGTGAGCGTTTCCTTTTCGGTCGCGCCGCGTTCACGCTTGAAGAAGCCGCCCGGGATGCGCCCGGCGGCCGAGAACTTTTCCTGATAGTGGACGGTGAGCGGGAAGAAATCCTGCCCTTCCTTGACCGACTTGGCGGCGGTCACGGCGCACAGCACAACGGTTTCGCCATAGGTGGCCAAAACGGCGCCATCGGCCTGACGGGCAATACGCCCGGTTTCCAGAGTGAGGGTCTTGCCGCCCCACTCCAGCGATACGGTTTTCGTGTCGAACATTTATTTTCCTTTTGACCCGCGCGGCCATATTGCCGGGCGGGGCCTCATGTGCCGGGGAAAGAACCGTCCCGGTCCGGTGCAGGGCGCTGGTTTGGCCCCTGGGCTGGCAGACCGGATGTCTGTTTGCCCCAATGCAAAAAAGGCGGCCCATCCGAGCCGCCCCTTTCGCTAAACTCTTACTTACGCAGACCCAGCTTCTGGATCAGGGCGTTGTACCGCTCCACATCCTTCTTCTTGAGATAGGCCAGCAGCGTGCGACGCTTGTTGACCATCATCAGCAGGCCACGACGCGAATGGTTGTCCTTGTGGTGATCCTTGAAGTGCTCGGTCAGGTTGCGGATGCGCTGCGTGAGGATCGCAACCTGCACTTCGGGGCTGCCGGTATCCTTGGGATCACGGGCATTGTCAGCAATGATGGTCTGCTTAACTTCGGGGGTCACCGACATAATTTTTCTCTCTTACTCAGCGACATCGGGAAGGTTGAACCCCCGGACGACCGTGGCCGTCCCATCCGAAATTTCCATCAGCGCGACCGGGACACAGCCCAGTTTCGCCAGATAAAGCCCAGATGATTGGGGCATGTCAGACAGCGCCCGGCCCTGTCGAACCGCCTGCGCGCTTGTCTGATCGAGGTGAAGGGCCGGGATGTCGTCCAGCCCCGCCTCAAGCGGCAGGAGTAGGCATTCAAGGCCTGCGCCCTTAGCCGCTTGCTCCAGATTGTCCAGCGAAATCGCCTGATCTTGCGTGAACGGCCCCGCCTTGGTGCGCCTCAGATAGGTGACATGGCCGCAGGTGCCAAGGGCGTATGCGATGTCCCGTGCGAGGCTGCGGATATAGGTGCCTTTGGAAACGTGAGCGATAAGGGTGACGTGGTCCGCACCCACCGTTTCAGGTAGGACCGTCAGTGCGTGGATGGTCACACTGCGCGCCTTCAGCTCCACCACCTCCCCCGCCCGCGCCAAATCATAGGCGCGTTGCCCTCCGACCTTAAGCGCGGAGTAGGCTGGCGGCACCTGTTCAATGGGGCCAGTGAAGCGCGCGAGCACCGCTTCCACGTCCGCCAGCGTCGCTCGGACATCACTGGTCGCTACCACTTCGCCCTCGGTGTCGAGCGTGCTCGTCTCCGCCCCAAACTTCACGGTGAACTCGTAGATCTTGCTGGCATCCAGCATCCGCCCGGCCAGCTTGGTCGCCTCGCCGAGCGCGATCGGCAGCACGCCTTCGGCAAGAGGATCAAGCGTTCCGCCGTGCCCAACTTTGGTCTTGGCATAGCCGTTCTGGCGCAGCACGCGCTTGACCGCGCTCACGCCTTGAGTGCTGCCCATCCCGCGCGGCTTATCGAGGATCAGCCAGCCTGAGAGGGGAACGCTCACCGCCCCAGAGCCTCGGAGAAGTGCTTGCGGCACAGCGCGACATAGCGGTCGTCCCCGCCGATTTCGGTCTGTTGGCCCTGCTGCACTGCCGCGCCGCTGTCATCGACCCGCAGGTTCATTGTCGCCTTACGCCCGCAGTGACACACCGCCTTGAGTTCCACCAACGCGTCCGCAATGCCCAATAGCACCGCCGATCCGGGGAACAGCTGACCCTGAAAGTCCGTGCGCAGGCCATAGCACAGCACGGGAATCCCGCCCTCGTCCGCCAAACGCGCCAACTGCCACACCTGGGCAGGGCTCAAAAACTGCGCCTCATCCACCAGCACGCAATTGAGCGGCTTCACATTGTGGGTCGCGCTGACCGCTGCCCACAGATCGGTGTCAGGCGTAAATTTGTGCGCCTCGCTCTCCAGCCCGATGCGGCTTTTCACCTGCCCGCCGGAACGGCTGTCGAGCGCAGCGGTCCACAGCATCGTCGCCATACCACGCTCACGGTAGTTGAAATCCGCTTGCAACAGGTGTGCGCTTTTGCCTGCGTTCATGCTGGCATAGTAGAAATAGAGCTTGGCCATCGCGCCTCCCTACCCATTCACAGCACGCCGGGCGAGGTGGGACAGAACCTTTTGCCCGGTTGAAGCGTTCAAGGATAATCATGTTCAAGCCTGCTGCCCGCTTCCGGATGACCCTGCTGCCATTGCTGGCGGCCTTGGCGCTGGCGAACACCGCGGGCGTGCCACAGCGCTATACCCTCGACGCCGACGCCAGCAATGTCTCCGCGCAGGTTCCATTTTTCGGTCTCGCCAGCAAAACCGCGCGCTTCCCCCGGATGGAGGGCGCAGTCACGATTGTCCCCGGCGCCCCCGAACGCGCAGTGGTCGACGTGACCTTCGATGCGACCGCGATCGAAGCACCTGACTCGGTCACTCTTGCGCGGCTGCGGGGCGAGAAGTTCTTCTGGGTGGAGAAATACCCGTCGATCCGCTTTGCCGGCCGGTCGCTGAAGCTGTCGAGCCCGACCCGAGGGACGGTGGCGGGCGATCTGACCGCGCGCGGTATCACCCGTCCGGCAACGCTGGATGTGACCTTCACCGCTGATCCGATTGCACAAGCCGGAAAGCCGGTCAGCTTTACCGGCACCACCACTATCGACCGGAGGCAGTTCGGGATGAACTCTTATCAGCTGATCGTCGGCAACAAGGTCAACATCACGCTGAAAGCGCGAATGCTGCCGAGGTAGGAAGCTACTCGTTCTCGTCTTCCTCATCGTCGCTCAGGTCTCTGGCCACCTTCGGATCGCGCAGCAGGGCTTCGATCCGGTCAGCCTCGGCGAAACTTTCGTCTTTGCGGAACCTGAGCTTCGGCGCGAATTTCAGCCCGAGCCGCTGGGCCACCTCGCGTTGCAGGAAGGCAGTGTTCTGACGCAGCGACTGGACGACTTCATCATCGCCCGCACCCATCAGCGGCTTCACATAAGCCGTGGCGTTGCGCAGATCAGGAGTCATGCGCACCTCGGTGACAGAGATATGCGCCGCGCGTACCACGTCGTCGTGCACCTCGCCGCGGGCGAGCAGCTCAGACAGGATATGCCGCACCCGCTCTCCCACCTTGAGAACGCGGACCGATTGCTGCTCGGCGGTAAAAGGAGCCTTCGCCATCAGCCCATCCCGTTGCTGGTCGGGGTCGGCCGCGGGGTTGGCAGGGCAGTAGAAGTAGAGCGTGCATAAAGCGTCCCGTCCTCGGCCAACAATTCGCCTTCAAGGAAGATCACGCGTCTGCCGCCCTTCACCACCCGCCCTTTGCCAATGATCGTGGCACCTTCCGGGATCAAGCGGATCAGGCTCATGGAAATGTCGAGGTTGAGCGGCGCCATCTCGCCTCCCGTGGCGGCGACATAGGCATAACCCATCACGTCGTCGAGATAGCCCGCGACCAGACCGCCCTGCACGCCGCCGCGCCAAGTGGTCATTTCGCGCTTCACAGTGAAGCGCATGGTCGCGGTCTGGGACTGTTCATCCCAACTCACGAATTGCGAGCCGAGCAGCGCCGTATGCGGCGACTGCCCGGCATCGTCTGGGTAGTGCGTGTCCGTCAGGCTCACAGTGTTCGCTCACGCTCCTCGACCGAGAAGACTTCGAGCATGTCGCCTGCCTTGATGTCGTTCGTGTCTTCCAGCACCACGCCGCATTCCAGTCCGGTGCGCACTTCGTCGACATCGTCCTTGAAGCGCCGCAGCGAGTGGATCTTCGTCGCCGAAACGATGACATCGGCGCGCGTAAGACGAGCAAAGAGCCCCTTGCGGATCGCACCTTCGAGCACCAGCAGACCGGCTGCCTTGTCGCGCTTGCCCGCGGGGAAGACCTGCTTGACCTCGGCACGGCCGACAACGGTTTCGATCCGTTCCGGCCCAAGCTCGCCCGCCATCTCCTTAGCGATGGCATCGGTAAGGTGGTAGATGACGTCGTAATACATCATCCGCACATTATCGCGCTTCAGGAGTTCACGAGCCTTGGCATTGGGACGCACGTTGAAGCCGATGATCGGCGCCTTCGATCCGCCCGCCAGCATGACGTCGCTTTCCGTGATCGCACCGACGCCGCCATTGAGGACACGCACCTTGATCTCGTCGTTCGAGAGGTTGTGGAGCGCGTTGACGATCGCTTCGACAGAGCCCTGAACGTCGGCCTTCACCACCACCGGGAATTCGATAACGCTGGAAGACAGGCTACTAAACATCGTGTCGAAATTGGTCGGGGCCAGCGCTGTGCGCTTTTCCGTTGCCATTTCAAGGCGATATTTAGCAACTTCGCGGGCGCGCTGTTCGTTCTCGACCACTGTAAGGCTGTCACCAGCAGACGGCACGCCGCCAAGGCCGAGCACTTCCACGGGCATCGAGGGGCCAGCTTCCTTGAGCTGATTGCCCTTGTCATCGACAATCGCGCGCACCTTGCCGCTTTGCGTGCCAACCACGAAGGTATCGCCCCGCTTCAGCGTTCCGCGCGTCACCAGCACAGTCGCCACCGGCCCGCGGCCCTTGTCGAGCTGGGCTTCGATAACGGTCGCCTCGGCATCACGGTCAGGCCGCGCGCGCAGTTCGAGCAGTTCGGCCTGGAGGCCAATAGCTTCGATCAGCTTATCAAGCCCCGCGCCGGTCTTGGCCGAGACTTCCACGTCCTGCACTTCGCCCGACATGGCTTCGACCACGATTTCGTGTTCGAGCAGACGTTCGCGGATCTTCTGCGGATTGAACTCCGGCTTGTCCGACTTGGTGATGGCCACGATCATCGGCACCCCGGCCGCCTTGGTGTGGTTGATCGCCTCGATCGTCTGCGGCATCAGCCCATCATCGCCAGCGACTACAAGAATGACGATGTCGGTGACATTCGCACCGCGCATCCGCATTTCGGTGAAAGCGGCGTGGCCAGGCGTATCGAGGAAGGTGATCTTCTGCTTGTCCTTGGTGGTGATCTGGTAGGCACCGATGTGCTGGGTGATGCCGCCGGCTTCGCCCTTCACAACGTCGGTTCCGCGCAGAGCATCCAGCAGACTGGTCTTGCCGTGATCGACGTGGCCCATGATCGTGACCACCGGCGGACGGGCCACCAGCGTTTCTTCAGGGTCCATGTCCTCGCTGGAGACGATGTCGACATCGCTCGCAGAAACGCGGGTGATGTTGTGGCCGAACTCCTCGACCAGCAGTTCGGCTGTGTCCTGATCAATCGTCTGGTTGACGGTGACCATCATGCCCAGATTGAACAGCGCCTTGACGAGGTCTGCACCCTTTTCAGCCATGCGGTTGGCGAGTTCGCTGACGGTGATCGCCTCAGGCACCACAACATCGCGGACCTGCTTTTCGCGTGGCTTGGACGGGCCACCCTGACCGCGACGTTCCTTTTCGCGCGCACGCTTCAACGCCGCGAGACTGCGCGCACGGCGGCCTTCGTCTTCGTTGAGAGCGCGGGTGACGGTAAGCTTGCCCGAACGGCGGTTGTCCTTACCTTCGTCGCTCGGCGCGGCGCGCTTTTCTTCCTTCTTCTTGCCCTTTACCTCGGCCGGCCGTTTCGGTTCGGGTCGCTCCACGGGCGTAAAGCGGCGAGCTGCGGGCACGGCGTCGGACTTGGCAGCAGGCGCGTCTTCGCTTTCTGCAGGCTCTGGTGTCTCCACCGCAGCGGTAGCGACTTCCTCGACCGGGGGAGCGGAGGCGACGGCCGTGCGCTGCTTTTCGGCTTCTTCCTCGGCGCGGCGATTTTCTTCGGCGCGGCGACGCTCTTCTTCCTCACGCTCGCGGGCCTGAGCTTCTTCGCGCTTGCGGCCTTCCTCGGCCATCCGCAGCCGCTCTTCCTCAGCTTCGAGCTGGAGGCGCTTCACGCGTTCCTGCGGCGTCTCGCTGGCAGGTGCCGGGCGCGCAGGCTTGGGCGCTGGCGGCGGCGGCGGAGCCGGGCGCGGCGCTTCGACCACGGGTTCCGGAGCGGGCGGCGGCGGCGGAGCAGCCTCACCCGGCTTGCCGAGCATGCGGCGACGCTTCACCTCGACCACCACCTTGTTGGTGCGGCCGTGGCTGAAGGTCTGCTTGACCTCGCCCGCATCCACCGAGCGCTTGAGGCCCAGGGGTTTGCGGATGCGCTGGTTGTCGTTGTCGTCGCTCATTATCGCTCGTCAGTCCTTCACGTATTCATCAATAGTCGTCGGCCCAGCTTGCGGCAGACCGACGTGGCCGGAAGTATCCCGGCCCGTCGCGTTGGTTTCAATCGCCCGGTCGTTGCCGGTGTAATCCATAAGCCGGGAAACCGCCTGAAGAACGCGGTTCGCCGCGCGCATATCGCCGGGATGCCCCGCGACGCCCAAGTGGACAACATTGTCGCGGCCCAATGCCACAGACAAAGCCGTGCGGTCCAGAGCCAACACCTGCCCGCGCAAGCCGGTGCCTTCGGCATCGCTGCCGACACGCCATGCCTGATCGAGCTTGCGCCGCCCGTCTTCGCTGCTGTCACTGGCGTGCAGCAAGATGGCGATGCGCCCGCTGCGGGCCTGTTCCTCGATCCGTGCCGAGCCCATCACGATGTTGCCCGAACGCAGTTCCAACCCCAACCTGTCGCCAAGATGACGCATCAGCGCAGCTGCTGTGCGGGCAGGCAGGTCATCGGGAATGGTCAGCGTTGCGCCCTTGAAAGAACGCATTAGTGCTCTCTTGAGATGGCCCTCGACCAGAGCTGTTTCAAGCTCTGCGCGCGTGACGCCAATCCAGGCACCGCGCCCCGGAGCCTTCGCGGCGACATCGGGCAAGACCACCCCGTCAGGCGAAATGGCCAGACGCAGCAGCCCTTCCCGCGCCGAGGTGTCCCCGGAGAGGATACAGCGCCTCTCGCTTCCGGGCTCCCCGACGGAAGCGACCGAAAGCGCAGGCCCGGCGATGTCGGACGTCAGGCGTTCATTGGTTGGAGTCCGCATGGGCGGCCTCCTCAGTCGGCCCGGAGACCACGTCGTCTTCGAACCAGTGCGCACGCGCGGCCATGATGATTTCGTTGCCCTGCTCTTCCGAGAGGCCGTATTCGCCGAGCACACCACCCTTGTCGGTTTCGCGCTGCGGACGGCGCTGCGGCGGGCCGCTGGCGTCGTTATTGCGGCGGCGCGGAGCTTCACGCTTCTTGGCGATCAGTTCGTCGGTTGCCAGATCGGCCAGATCATCAAGCGTCTTGATCCCGGCCTTTCCGAGCGTGACCAGCATCGCTTCATTCAGGTGCGGAATTTCGGCGAGTGCATCTTCCACGCCCAGTCCGCGGCGCACTTCGCGGTGCGCACCTTCCTGGCGTTCGAGCGCTTCGAGAGCGCGGCTTTGGAGTTCTTCGGCCAGATCATCGTCGAAGCCTTCGATGCTGGCGAGTTCGGCCAGATCGACATAAGCGACTTCTTCCAGTTCGGCGAAGCCTTCAGCGACCAGAAGCTGCGACAGGGTTTCGTCGACGTCGAGCTCTTCCTCGAACATCTTCGAACGCTCGGCAAATTCCTTCGACCGCTTTTCCGAGGCTTCTTCCTCGGTCATGATATCAATCTGGTGGCCGGTGAGCTGGCTGGCCAGACGCACGTTCTGGCCGCGGCGACCGATCGCCAGCGAAAGCTGATCGTCAGGCACCACCACTTCGATGCGGCCATCATCCTCGTCGAGCACCACGCGGCTGACAGTGGCCGGCTGCAGCGCGTTCACCACGAAGGTCGCGGTGTCTTCCGACCAGGGGATGATGTCGATCTTCTCGCCCTGCAATTCCTGCACGACGGCCTGCACGCGGCTGCCCTTCATCCCGACGCAGGCGCCGACGGGGTCGATGCTCGAATCGCGGCTGATCACGCCGATCTTGGCGCGGCTGCCCGGGTCACGGGCGGCGGCCTTGATCTCGATGATGTTGTCGTAGATTTCGGGGACTTCCTGCGCGAACAGCTTCTTCATGAAGTCAGGGTGTGCGCGGCTGAGGAAGATCTGCGGGCCGCGGTTGTTGCGCTCCACCTTGGTGATCAGCGCACGAACGCGCTCACCGGTACGGGCGGCTTCGCGGGGGATTTGCTGGTCGCGGCGGATCACGCCTTCGGCACGGCCGAGGTTAACGATCACGTGACCGAATTCGACCGACTTGATCACGCCGGTAATGACTTCGCCCTGACGGTCCTTGAACTCTTCGAACTGACGCTCGCGCTCGGCATCGCGGACCTTCTGGAAGATCACCTGCTTGGCGGACTGCGCGTCAATACGGCCAAGATCGACCGGGGGCAGCGGATCGACGATGAAATCGCCGACCTTGGCACCCGGCTGGAGCTTTTCGCCCTGCTTCAGATCGACCTGCTTGAAGTAGTCCTCGACCTCTTCGACCACCTCGACCACGCGCCACAGCGTCAGATCGCCGGTCAGCGGATCGAGCTTGGCGCGGATGTCGTTTTCCGCACCGTAACGGTTACGCGCGGATTTCTGGATCGCTTCTTCCATCGCCTCGATGACGATCGACTTGTCGATCATCTTTTCCGAGGCAACCGCATTGGCGATTGCGAGGAGTTCGGCCTTGTTGGCGGAAATGGCACTCATCAGTCGTCTGCCTTCTCTGTATCTTCGATGAGTTCGTCAGCACCGCTGATATCCAGCGGGCGGGTGGCGGCGATCAGCGCGTCGGTAAGGACGAGCTTCGCGGAGTGAATTTCTGCAAGCGGCAGGCGCACATCGCCCGCCTTGACCTCTGCAACGAGGATCATACCATCCTCCAGCCCGCCAAGCACGCCCTTGTTGACGCGCTGCCCGTCATAGCTTTTGTCCATAACGATGCGGACTTCGTGTCCAGACCAGTTTGTAAAATCCTTTTCACGGGTCAGCGGACGGTCAATGCCGGGCGATGAAACTTCGAGGTGGTAAGCACC
>JBIKSA010000065.1:0-12009 GCA_044348875.1 Erythrobacter sp.
AGCCAACCGCATCAGCCGTGATTACGATGTGCTGCGCAAGAATTATGAAAAGCTGCTGGAAGACCGCGAGGCGCTGCGCACGCGCGGCAAGGTTGAAGACAAGGCCAGCCAGTTCCGGTTCGACGTGATCCAGCAACCCAGCGTTCCGCAGCAACCAGCCGCGCCCAATCGTCCGCTGTTGCTGCTGGGTGTGCTGATTGTCGGGCTGGGGGCAGGGGTGGCCGCTGCCTATGCGCTGAGCCAGCTTAAATCGAGCTTCGCCACGCCGCAGAAGCTGGAGCGCGCGTTTAATTTGCCGGTGATCGGTTCCGTTTCGCTGACGGTGTCTGACGCGGCGCGGGCGATTGAAAAGCGGCGGCTGAAGCAATTTGCCGGGGCCTGCGCAGGCCTTGGCGGGATGTTGGTGATCCTGCTTGCGATCGAGTTCGTCACACTCGGGTCGATGGCATGAAGGCGGAGAAATCGCGATGACCGATCAGGGCAAGATCAACCGCGCGGGCGCACGGCCCGCATCGCTGCTTGAACGCGCCGATGCCGCCTTCGGCCTTGATCCCGGCAGCGCCGGGGTCAAGCTGCCGGAAATGCCGCCTGTGCCGACGGCGCTGCGCCGTCCTGCACCGCAACAGCAAAGCGCGCCCCGGCACGCGCCCGAATCTGCGCAGCCGCAGCACGCTGCTGCGGAACAGGAAGCCCCGCGTACGGTCGCATTCAACGGCCCCTTCGCGCGGGTCGATCGCGAACATCTGCGCGATGGTGGGCTGATCGTGCCCGAAGATCCGGTAACCGGGCTTCTCGAAGAGTTTCGGATCGTCAAGCGGGAGCTGCTTGCCGATGCCCGATCCGGTGGAAGCGCGCTGGCTCGCCGCATTCTGGTGTGTTCGCCCCATCCGGGCGAAGGCAAGACATATTGCGCCACCAACCTCGCCATCGCGCTGGCCGCCGAACGGGGGCTGGAGGTGTTGCTGGTGGATGCCGATGTCGTCCGGCCGAGCGTGACGGCCCGGCTTGGGATCGATGCCGAACAAGGCTTGATGGATGCACTCGCCAACCCGGCGATCCTTCCGGAAAATCTGGTGATCCGCACGGATATCGATGGCCTGTTCGTCCTGCCTGCCGGCACGGCCAACGCGCTGGACGCCGAATACCTTGCCAGCACCCGGACGGGCGAAGTCCTCGACCGGCTGACCCAGGGCGCGCCTGACCGGATCGTCATTTTCGACACGCCGCCCGCGCTTGCCGCATCGCCGGCTGCTGAACTTGCCCAGCATGTTGGGCAGGCGCTGCTGGTCGTGCGCGCTGACGAGACGAGCCGCGCTGCGCTGGAAGATGCGCAGCAGCTGCTTTCGGCCTGCGGCGACATCAAACTTCTACTCAACGCCGCGCGTTACAGCCCTTCGGGGCGGCGCTTTGGCTCATACGGCACGAAAGGAAACTGACGATGCGTGTCCGCATAACTACGCCCGCTTTGCTGCTGGCCGCGGCCGCGGCGGCAGGCAGCGCACCGACTTTCGCACAGGCGCAGGGTCAGATGGGTCAGATGGGTCAGGGCCAGATGGGTCAGGGCCAAGGTCAGGGGCAGGGCGGCGAAGCCCCCGGCCAGCAGCGCGGTAATCGCATTGTTCAGCCCTATATCGAAATCGGTCAGGTTGTTTCGGCCGAATTGAGCCCCGGTGATGAGGTGGTGACCTTCACGCAGGTCGCCGTCGGGGTCGACATGAACATTCAGGGTCGCAACAGCGGCGCGTCCGTGTCGCTGCGCTATGACCGCAATATCGGCTACGGCGACGACAGCATCGACACCAATACGGTCAGCGGCGTGGCAAGCGCCGCGCTGGCCGTGGTGCCGGGGGCGCTGACGTTTGAAACGGGCGCGCTTGCCGCCCGCACGCGCATTGACGCAGGCGGCGGCGCCACCGCCAACCCGCTGGTGCGTGAAGACGCTGAAAGCCGAATCTACAGCGCCTATGCCGGGCCGAGCCTGGAAACCCGCGTCGGCGCTGTCGATGTGCAAGGGCTTGCGCGGGTCGGCTACAACTGGTTCGAAGCCGATGATGCGCTTGTGACCCAGCAGGGCAATGCCATCGACGTGTTTGATGACAGTGTGACCTATGTTGGCCAGCTGCGCGCCGGGGTGCGTCCCGATACGGTGCTGCCGGTTGGCCTTGCGGTCACAGCCGGGGGCTTTCAGGAAAACATCGGCAATCTCGACCAGCGGGTGCGCGATCTTTACGTGCGTGGCGATGTGACCATCCCGCTCAACAACAACCTCGCGCTGGTCGCGGGGGCGGGTTACGAAGATGTCGAGATTTCCAGCCGGGATGCGCTGCGCGATAGCGCGGGCGCTCCGGTGATCGGCGCCGACGGCCGCTTTGTCACCGATGCATCCGCACCGAGCCAGATCGCCTTTGCTGTTGATGGCTTGCTGTGGGATGTGGGCGTGTTGTGGCGTCCTTCGTCGCGCACCAGCCTTCAGGCGGCGGTCGGACGACGTTACGATTCGACCACCTATTACGGCACCTTCACCTATGCCCCCAGCGAACGCAGCGCCTTTGCGGTGTCCGCCTATGACGGGGTGAGCGGGTTTGGCGGGGTGCTGAACAATTCGCTTGCCCGGCTCGACAACGATTTCCAAGCGGTTCGCAACCCGGTGACCGGTGATTTCGGCGGTCTGGTCAGCGGGACCGAGGGCCAAGCGCTGATTGGCGGTGTCGGATCTGTCCGGTCGGCAGCGTTCCGCGGGCGCGGGGTGAACGCGTCATACCAGCGCGAAATGGGCCGCACCACGGCGGCGATCGGCGCAGGCTATGACCGGCGCACCTTCATCGCGGCGGCCGGTACGGCGCTGGCCCCGGCCAACGGCCTGACAGATGAAAGCTATTACGTGATCGCCGGCCTTTCGCGCCGGATCGGGCAGAACGCCGACATCACCACCAACGTCTATGCCAACTGGCTGGATGCGGCGGGCAATCTGGGTGACGTGACCGCGATGGGCGCGTCGGCTGCTTACAACCATGCGATCACACAACGCCTTGTGGCCCGTACCGCTATCGCCGTCGATCATATCGACAGTGAATTTACCGCGCAGGATGTCGCCTTCGCTACGGCGCTGGTCGGCCTGCGCTACAATTTCTGAGGGGAGTATACGACCTCATGTACGAGCAATTCTACGGCTTCAGCGGACGCCCCTTCCAGTTGACGCCCGATCCGCAATTCTACTTTGAAAGCGTCAGCCACAAGAAGGCGATGAGCTATCTTGGCTACGGTCTTGCGCAGGGTGAAGGCTTCATCGTCATCACGGGCGAGGTGGGGGCGGGCAAATCGACGCTGGTTGCGCACCTGATGCAGCGCATCGACCCGGCGGCGCTGACGGTAGCGCAGGTGGTGACATCGGCGCTGGACGGGGAGGAGATCGTGCACGTCGTCGCGCAGGCTTTCGGTCTGGCGGTGGAAGGGCACGACAAGGCGGGCGCACTGGGCGCTATCGAACGCTTCCTTCAGGACGAAGCCCGCGCAGGGCGGCGCTGCCTGTTGGTGGTGGACGAATGCCAGAGCCTTGATTTGACCGCGCTTGAGGAACTGCGGATGCTGTCGAACTTCCAGCTCGGCTCGCACCCGCTGCTGCAAAGCCTGCTGCTGGGTCAGCCGGAATTCCGCCGCACGCTGGTAGAACATCCGGGCCTCGAACAATTGCGCCAGCGGATCATCGCGTCCCACCATCTCGAAGCGCTTGATAGCGACGAGGTTGAACACTACGTGCGCCACCGCCTCGCCCACGTTGGTTGGAATGGTCGCCCCGCCTTCGAGGACGGGCTGCTCGATGCGCTTTACCGCCACACAGGCGGCATTCCGCGCCGGGTCAATCAGGTGATGAACCGTCTTCTGCTGCTCGGCGTGATCGAGGAGCGGGAGCGGCTGACCAAGGTGATGCTGGGAGATGTGATTGCCGAAATGACGGCGGATCAGAGCCGTGGTTCCCGCAGCAACAGTGATCTGCGTACGGCGCCAAGGCCGGCTACGGCTGCTGCGGCGTCATCTGCTCCGCAGGGCAGTCTGCCCGCCACCGAAGTGGCGGCGCTGCTTGCCCAGCGGGATGCCCGCACCGCCGAACTGGAGGCCGCCATCAGCGAATTGCAGGCCGCTGGGGTCGCGCATCCGGGTGCGGACGGCGAGGTGCTCTCGTCTGAAGAGGCACCCGTTGCCGAAGCCCGGCTTGCCGCCGCACTTGAACGCATCGAAGCCCGGCTTGAAGAGCAGGAGCAATCCTTTCGCCATGTGCTGACGATGCTGATCGAATGGCTTGAGGAAGATCCGTCGCGCAGGGCCGCGTAATCATGAACGCACCTTTCTCCGCTTCGTCCGGCTCACCTGTCGAGTCCCGCATTATCAACGGTCTGTCCGTCGATGTTGAGGACTGGTTTCAGGTCGGCGCATTCGAAAATGTGATCGCCCGCGGTGAATGGGACAGCATCAAGACCCGCGTGGAAGACAATGTTTACCGCGTCATTGATCTGTTCGCAGAAGCCGATGTCAGCGCAACATTCTTCACGCTGGGCTGGGTTGCAAAGCGCCATCCCAACATGATCCGCCGGATCGTCGATGCCGGCCACGAAATTGCCAGCCACGGGTATGACCATGCGCGGGTGTTCACGTTTGAACGCCGTCAATTCGCCGAGGATATTCGTAAAGCCCGCGAAATCATCGAGGATTGCAGCGGCGTCCGGGTGACGGGCTACCGCGCGCCCAGCTTCTCGATCGACCAGCGAACGCCTTGGGCCTTTGCCGAACTGGCCGAGCAGGGTTACGCCTATTCGTCCAGCGTCGCACCGTTGGCGCATGACCATTATGGCTGGCCCGATGCGCCGCGCTTTGCGTTCCGGCCGTTGCCGTGGTCGTCCATGATCGAGATCCCGGTAACCACCGCAATCCTGGGTGGGCGGCGCGTTGCGGCAGGCGGGGGCGGGTTCTTCCGGGTGCTGCCCTATGGCTTTTCACGTTGGGCGATCCGGCAGGTCAACCGACAGGAAGGCCGCCCTGCGGTGTTCTATTTCCACCCCTGGGAAGTCGATCCCGATCAGCCGCGCGTCGGCCACGCGCCGCTGCGCTCGCGCTTCCGGCATTATACCGGCCTTGCGCGCATGGCGGGCAAGTTGCGGGAGCTGGTTCACGAATTTCGCTGGGGCCGGATGGATCTGGTCGCCCACCGTGAAGCCGCGCTGGCCGGTGACCTGTTCCTGCCTGAGCCTGCGACAGAGGACGTTGCCGCATGAACGCGCCGGTAAAGTCCGCAACAACTGTCCGCCTGCTCGACTTTGGTGACGCGCAGGATGTGCGCCGCGTCGATGGCTTTCTGGCGGAAGCGGGCGCGAGCCTGTTCCACCGCCCTGCATGGTTGCAGGCGGTCCAGACCGGAACCGGCCAGCGCGCCGCCGGTCTGCTTGCCGAGAAGCTCGGCACGGTAACGGGCTGGCTACCGCTGACCGAAGTGCGATCGCCATTGTTCGGCAAGGCGCTGGTATCGAGCGGGTTCGGGGTCGGCGGTGGCATTATGGCTGACAGCGACACGGGCGCACAGGCGCTGGCCGATGCCGCGCAGAGTCACGCAATGCGCGGCGGCTTTGCCGGGATCGAACTGCGCGGTGGGCCTGCGCCTGATGGTTGGGAGGCTTGGTCTGGCAAGCATTGCGGTTTCGAACGCGCGCTGGCGCGGGATGACGAGGCGGAACTGCTTGCCATTCCGCGCAAGGCCCGCGCTGAAGTGCGCAAGGGGCTGGGCTTTAATCATCGCATCACCGTCGGCCGGAGCCGCCATGATCTGGCCGCGCATTACGCCTGTTATAGCGAAAGCGTCCGCAATCTGGGCACCCCGGTATTTCCGCGCGCGTTGTTCGCCGCGATGCTTGAGGCATTTGCGGACAATAGTGACATCCTCACCGTCTGGCAGGGCGATACCCCGCTGGCGAGCGTGCTGAGCTTCTATCACGGTAACGCTGTGCTGCCGTTCTGGGGTGGCGGCGTGGTGGCCGCTCGCGCCGCGCGCGCAAACGAATTGATGTATTACGCGCTGATGCTCCACGCCCGCGCTGTTGGCATGGCACGCTTCGATTTCGGCCGGTCGAAAACCGGCAGTGGTCCGTTTGCCTTCAAGAAGAACTGGGGCTTCGATCCGCAGCCGCTAACCTACGCGGGATGGACGGCGCCGGGGGAACAGCCGCGCAACATTGATCCCACCGACGCCAGCTACAGCCGCAAAATTGAAATGTGGAAGAAGCTGCCGCTGCCGATTGCCAACACAGTGGGGCCGTGGATCGCGCGCGGTTTGGCATGATGGGGGGCATTCTTTTTCTCACGCACCGCGTGCCTTTTCCACCGGACCGGGGTGACCGCATCCGCACCCATCACCTGCTGAAAGCGCTGGCACGATTGGGGCCGGTACATGTCGGCTGTTTTGGCGAGGGTGACAGGGCCGCCGATGAGGCGCTCGAGGCCATCACAGCGTCATGCTGCGTGATGCCGCGCACCAAGCCGCTGCCGCTGGCGGGGGTTGAGGCGGTGCTGTCTGGCAAGCCGGTCAGTCTCACAGCGTTCCATTCGGGCAAGCTGGAGCGCTGGGTGCGGAATACCATCGCCCGTCACCAGATCGGCGCCATCGTCGTCTTCTCCGGGCACATGGGGCAATATGTGCCCGATGATTTCGCTGGCCGGGTGGTGGTAGACCTGTGCGATGTCGATAGCGCCAAATTTGCCAGCTACGCCGATGCGGGCGAGCGGGTGTGGCTTAACGCTCGGGAAGCCCGCCTGCTGGCAATCGAGGAAGAACGGCTTGGCCAGCGGGCCGACGCAGCGATCCTGATTTCCAGCGCCGAAGCCGCGCTCTATCGCAGCCGGATGGCCGCGCCCGAAAAGGTCAATGTTCAGGTTATCGGCAACGGCATCGATGCGGCGTTCTTCGATCCCGCTGCCAGCGCGCCGCATCTGGAATTGGTTGGCCAAGCTGGCCCGCATTTCGTTTTCACCGGACAGATGGATTACCGCCCAAACGAACAGGCCACGCTGTGGGTTATCGAGGCGCTGATGCCGCAGCTTCGCGCCCGCTTTCCCGGTGCGATGTTTCATATCGTGGGCCGCAATCCAACCCGCGCCCTGATGGCGCATCACGCCAGTCCGGGTGTTCATGTCTGGGGCGTGGTGCCCGATGTGCGCCCCTTCATCGCCGCAGCAGACGTCGTGCTCGCCCCGCTGCTGATTGCGCGCGGGGTGCAGAACAAGGTGCTGGAAGCAATGGCGATGGCAAGGCCTGTGGTGCTGACCCTGGAAGCTGCGACCGGGATTGCGGCGGAGGACGGCACCCATTGGCTGGCCTGCCCGCCCGACCCGCAAGCAATGGCTGCGCGCATCGCAGCGTTTCTCTCCGACGCTGAGGCGCCTGCCCGCATCGGCGGCGCGGCCCGCAGGTTCGTGCTGGATCATCACGGTTGGGAAGCGATGATGGCGCCGCTCGCCGGCCTGCTCGGAATGGCGGGGGAAGGGCATCGCCATGCCGCCTGAAACTGCCGTGATGCCTGCGCCGTCCGCTGCTGCACGTCTTCCGGAGGCATGGCGCGCGCCGCTGGTCGCATTGGCGGCAGCGGCGCTGGTGCTGGTGAGTGTTACCGCTGAGGCGTGGGGGGATATGTTTCACCAGTGGTGGAACATCGACACCTACAATCACCTCCTGCTTGTGCCGTTCATCACCGCATGGCTGGTGGCATTGAAGGAACGCGAGCTTGCCGCGCTGCACCCGCAGCCGTTTGCCCCCGGCCTGATCCCGGTGGCCGCAGCGCTCGGGCTGTGGTGGGCAGGGCAGGTTATGGGGATCAATCTGCTGGCCCAGGCAGGGGCGGTTGGCGCGTTGCAAGCGGCAGCCGTGACGATTCTGGGCCTGCGGGTCAGCCTGCTACTCGCGCTGCCGATTGCGTTTGTCGCTTTCATGGTGCCGTTTGGTGACGAGATCATCGCGCCGCTACAATTTCTCACCGCCGATATGGCGATCGCGCTTACCCATGCCAGCGGCATTCCCGCGCGGATTGAGGGCATTCATATCCACACCCCGGCGGGGCTGTTCATCGTCGCCGAGGCCTGTTCGGGCGTGAAGTTCCTGATTGCGATGGTTACCTTGGGCGTATTGGTGGCCTTCACCCGCTTTACCCGCTGGTCGCGCCGCGCAGCGTTGCTCATCGCGTGCGTGATCGTGCCCATCCTCGCCAATGGGGTGCGCGCATGGGCGACGATCTATGTCGCGCAGTTCATCGGAGCGGAGAGAGCCACCGGTTTCGACCACATCGTCTATGGCTGGGTGTTCTTCGCAGTCATCACCGCAGTACTGTTGGGCGCAGCATGGCGCTTTGTCGAGCGTGAGCCCGAAGCCTATGGCTGGACGGCGGCAGAAATCGCCTGCCGTCCGGTGGTCGCCAGCGCCGAAGCTTTCGCCTTTGCGCCTAGAAGCGCCGCCTTTGCGATCACTGCCCTGGCAGCGATTGCCGCTATAGCCGTGCTGGTTTAGGCGATCCGGGCGATGTGCGGAATTGCCGGGATATTTCATACCGAAACGCCCAAGCCTGTCGACCCAGCACGGGTTGTGCGGATGTGCGACGCGCTAGCCCACCGCGGGCCGGACGGTTCGGGCGTGTGGACCGATCACGGTGTAGGATTGGGTCACCGGCGGCTGTCGATCATCGATCTGGCTGGTTCGCCCCAGCCGATGCACGCCAGCAATGGCCGGGCAGTGATCGTGTTCAATGGCGAAATCTACAATTTTCGCGAATTGCGCCGCGAGCTGGAGCAGGCGGGTTTCACCTTCCGCACGTCGGGTGATACCGAGGTGATCCTCGCCGCATGGCAACGCTGGGGGCCGGACTGTCTTGCCCGGCTTGACGGGATGTTCGCCTTTGCGTTGTTCGATCTGGACAAGCGGCAACTGTTCCTGGCCCGTGACCGGTTCGGGGTGAAGCCGCTGTTTCTGGCTCACCTGTCGGACGGCAGCATCGCCTTTGCTTCGGAATTGAAGGGTCTGTTGGTGCATCCACTGCTGCGCCGCCGGGTCAGTCCACAGGCGATCGAGGCGTATATGACCTGGGGCTATGTCCCCGATACCCATTCGATCCTTGCGGGGGTAGAAAAGCTGCCGGCGGGGCATTTCTGGCTGATGGAGCAGGGCCGGACGCCGGTACGGCCGCAGCGGTGGTGGGATATCGATTTCACCTACCGCGAACGCGGCAGCGAAGCCGATTTTTCGGCCCAGCTCGTCCACTTGCTGCGCCAAGGCGTGCAGTCGCGCATGGTCGCCGATGTGCCACTGGGCGCGTTCCTTTCGGGCGGCGTGGATTCTTCTGGCGTGGTCGCCTTGATGAGCGAGGCGAGCAGTCATCCCGTCCAGACCTGTTCAATCGGCTTCGATGTCGCCGCTTATGACGAGACACGCTATGCCCGTCAGGTCGCTGAAAAATTCGGCGCGGATCATGCCGAACGCATCGTCGCCACGGATGATTTCAATGCCATCGACCAGCTGGCGGCAATGTTTGACGAGCCGTTTGCCGATGCCTCCGCCCTGCCTACGTGGCGGGTTTGCCAGCTTGCGCGCGAACGGGTGACCGTCGCACTATCGGGTGACGGCGCGGACGAGGCGTTTGCGGGATATCGTCGGCAGGTGTTCCATCACCATGAGGAACGGGCGCGTTCGATCCTGCCCGCCGGCCTTCGCGCGCCGCTGTTCGGTGCGCTGGGGCGGGCGTGGCCAAAGGCCGATTGGGCACCGCGCCCCTTACGCGCGAAAACGACGCTGCTTGCCCTCGCGGAGTCGGGGGAGGAGGGCTATGCGCGCGGCCTTTCGGTGACTTTGCCGGATGCGCGGCGGGCGCTCTATTCCGATAGCTTTGCCGCTAGCCTTGACGGTTTCCGCGCGGAAGACGAGCTGATTGCTCTGATGCGCGGCGCTCCGGGGCGGTCGGGTCTGGACCGGGCGCAATATGCCGATCTGATGTTCTGGATGCCCGGCGATATCCTCACCAAGGTCGATCGCACCAGCATGGCGGTCAGCCTTGAAGCGCGAGAACCGCTGCTGGATCACCGCCTTGTAGAATTTGCCGCTCGGCTGCCGGAAGGGATGCGGGTCAAGGGGTCTGTGGGCAAACATCTGCTCAAGAAAACGCTTGAACGCTACCTGCCGCACGACATCCTTTACCGGCCCAAGCAGGGCTTCGTCACGCCGATTGCCGACTGGCTGAGAGGCCCGCTCTCACACGCAGCGCGGGGCATCGCGACCAGTGGGGGTATTGCGCAAAGCGGGTTTTTCGATCCGCAGGCGATCAGCACCATGGCCGAAGCGCATATCGCTGGCCGTGCGGATCATTCGCGCAGCCTGTGGCAGTTGCTGATGCTTGAAAAGTCGCTGACGCAATTGGGGGTTAGCGGTTAATCTTCGGTGCCGTGCCCCAGCGCCATGTAATCGGCGCTCTGCATCTCGTTCAACCGGCTGACGGTGCGTTCAAATTCAAAGGCGCCGTCGCCTGCGCGGTAGAGGTCTTCCGGCGCCGCAGCCGCGGTCACGAACAGCTTCACCCGGTGTTCGTAAAGCGCGTCTATCAGTTTGGTGAAACGAAGCGCCTCATTGCGGTTTTCCGGGCCCATCATCGGGATGCCGACAAGGATGACAGTGTGAAATGCCTGTGCAATCGCGAGATAATCCGCAGCGCCCCGATTTTCGCCGCACAGCTTCTTGAAGCTGAATACGCCCACGCCCTTGAGGCTTTTGGGCACGCGCAAGGTCCGCCCGCCGCCCAGATCGAGCGTGCCGCCAGGCACGTGGGCGGCATCTTCGGGTTCGAAATCGGTAAGCCGAAAGAACGCTTCGCGCACCTGCGCTGTCGCCGGGTCCCCCATTGGCGCGTGCCACATGGCCAGCCCCCCGATCCGGTCTAGCCGGTAATCGGTCGGGCCGTTCAGTGATAATACGTCCATGCGCCTTTCGACCAGATCGATGAAGGGCAGGAAGAGCGACCGGTTCAGCCCGTCCTTGTAAAGATCGCGCGGGGGCCGGTTGCTGGTGGTCACGATCACCGTCCCGGCCTCGATCAAGGCAGCAAAGAACCGCCCCATGATCGCCGCATCGGCGGTGTTGGTGACCACCATTTCGTCAAAGGCGAGGCAGCGAACCTCCTCGGCCAGATGCATGGCGACCGCGATCAGCGGATCTTTCACTTCCGCCTTGCGGGCCGCAGCGATGCGCCGATCAACTTCAAGCATGAAGGCATGGAAATGGACACGGCGCTTGGCCGGCACGGCCAGCGAGTCGTGGAACAAGTCCATCAGCATGGATTTGCCGCGTCCGACGCCGCCCCAAATGTAAAGCCCGCGCGGGGGAGGTGCGGGCTTGCTGCCGAAGATCTTGCCGAAAAGGCCCGGTTCTGGGGAGGGGGCTTCAAGTTCCTGCTGTAACCGGTCGAGCCGTTCTGCAGCGGCCCGTTGATCGGGATCGGCGCGCAGCTCTCCGCTGGCGATCAGCGCATCATAGCGGGCAAGCATCCCCGGCACCTGCGCATCACCCGCGCGAGCGCATTTTGCGCACGATGCCCGAATAGCTGGCGATGATATCTTCCTCGCCATCATCGCGGGGTTGGGTCGCAAAACCGCGCAGGAAGATCATCCGCCCGGTTTCGCGCACGATCTCGCTCACCGCGTCGAGCGGGCGGGCCGGATCGCCGCCGCGCACAAATTGGGTCGAAAGCTCGACCGTCACCGACGGGCCAGCCTCACCGCCCCCGTTGATATGCATGGCGGCAAACAGGGCAATGTCGATAAGGCCCAGCGTCACCGCGCCGTGGATATTTTCGCTAAGGTTGGTGTGGCGCCGTTCCGGAAACATCCGCAGGCGGCAATGTGCACCTTCACGGCGCACGCGCATTTCGCCCAGCACCGCCGTATTGAACCGGGTGCGGTCCACCAAGTCCCAGGTGTACCACCCGCTCTCCCCGTCAC
>JBIKSA010000086.1:0-8351 GCA_044348875.1 Erythrobacter sp.
ACCCATCAACGTCATTGCTTGCGCGATCTGGACGCCTTCGGATTTCATGTTGTCCGTGCCCCACAGCACCATGGCGATGCTTTCGGGGAAGGGCTCGCCGCCGTTGACGTGGCGGGCGATCAGCTGTTCGGCCTGTTCACTGCCCAAGCGGCAGGCGTAGGCAGACGGCATCAGGAAGGGATCGAACCCATGGACATTGCGGCCCGTGGGCAGCACATCGGGGTTCACCACGACATCGCCGCCGGGAGCAGGCTGGATGTAACCGCCATCCAGCGCGTGGATCAACGCGCCCATTTCGTCCGACGAATCGAGCAGCGCCGCCAGGCGCGCGCGGTCAGGAGTGGGGCCGTCATGGCTGCCGGCTTCCATCATCGCATCGAGCATGTCCTCACGCTCGGCGCCTTGCGGATTGCGGCCGAAAATGTGGAGGCCGTGCGGGATTAGTGACTGCTCCATCTCGTACAGACGCGCAGGCAGTTCGCCGATGTCGGCATAGGTGATGTCGAGCGCTTCGCACTGGTCGGCAATCAGCGCGGCCAGATCGGCGCGTTCGTCCGCGTGGTCCGCGTCGTCCATGGTGGCGCGCCACCGATCAACGCTCGCCTTCAGTTCCGACAGTCCCTTGTAGAGCCCGGCCTGCGCCAGCGGCGGCGTGAGATAGCTGATCAGCGTGGCGCCCGAACGGCGCTTGGCAAGCATCCCTTCGGAGGGGTTGTTGGCGGCATAAAGGTAGAAATTGGGTGCATCGCCAATGAGGCGGTCCGGCCAGCACTTGCCCGACATCCCGGCTTGCTTGCCCGGCATGAATTCGAGCGCGCCGTGCGTGCCGAAATGCAGGATGGCATGGGCGCCGAAATCTTCGCGGATCCAGCGGTAGAACGCGCTGAAGGCGTGGGTGGGCGCAAAGCTGCCTTCGAACAGCAACCGCATCGGGTCACCTTCATAACCGAAGCTGGGTTGCACCCCGACAAAGACATTGCCGAACTGCGCGCCCTGAACGAGGATATGCCCGCCATCCGAAAGCTGCTTGCCGGGCGCAGGGCCCCAGGCGGCTTCGATTTCGGCGAGGTGCGTTTCGCGGCGCACGTGTTCATCGGCTGGAATGCGGTGGGCGACGTTGGCATCGCTGCCGAAGCGTTCCGCATTGCCCTTGAGCAGCGCGTCGCGCATCGCATCAATGCTTTCGGGAACTTCGACGCTGTAGCCTTCGGCATTGAGGCGCTGGAGCGTTGCGTAAAGGGATTCGTGCACACCCATGAAGGCAGCGGTGCCGGTTGCGCCGGCATTGGGTGGGAAGTTGAACACCACGATGGCAAGCTTGCGCGTAGCACGTGCGGCACGGCGCAGCTGAATAAGCTTGAGCGTTTTGGCCGCCAGAGCCTCGGCACGTTCAGGGCAGGCCTGCATGGGCCGCGCCTTGTGCGATGCCGGACGGCCGCACTTGCGGTCGCAGCCCGTGCAGCCCTCGCCCGATTGTCCCGCACGTCCGCCGAACACGTGCGGGACAGTCGAGCCGTCAAGCTCGGGAAGGGCGACCATCATTGTGGATTCTAGCGGCAGGAGACCCTGTGGCCGGTGCGCCCAATCTTCGATGGTCTGGAATTCGATGGCGTGAGCGGCAAGGTAAGGCAGATCAAGCTGGCCTAGTATTTCGCGCGCGGCAGCTGCGTCGCTATAAGCTGGACCGCCGACCAGCGAGAAACCGGTCAGATTGACGATGGCATCAACCGTCGGCTTGCCGTCAGGACCGATAAAGAACTGTTCAATCGCGGGGCGGGCATCCAGCCCGCTGGCGAACACGGGAACGACCTTGAGGCCGGCGGCTTCGAAAGCGGCAATCGCGCCGTCATAGTGCGCGCAGTCGCGGCCCAGGAGGTAAGACCGCAGCAGGATTAGCCCGACCGTGCCTTGCGCCCCCTTCTCGGGCGGCAATAGGCGCAGGCTTTCCGAGATGCGTTGTTGCGTACGCGGATGATAAACCCCGGTTTCGGGATATTCGAGCGGGGCTTCGGCTTTGGTGATGCCGCGGCGGTACAGGCGTTCCCCGGCTGCATAGCGATCAATCAGGGCGCGCACCATCGCAACGACGTTTTCGTCCGATCCGGCCAGCCAATATTGCAACGTCAGGAAATAGGCGCGCACATCCTGCGCGGTGCCGGGGATGAACTTCAGCAGTTTGGGCAGGCGGCGCAGCATCTTCATCTGCCCCGCGCCAGAATTGGGCTTGCCATTCTTGCCCGCGTTGCCGCGCAGCTTCTTGAGCAGAGCCAGTGGACCCTTCGCCGGGGCGTCCATCCGGTAATTACCCATCTTCGTCAGCCGGACGACTTCGCCGGCCGACATCAGGCACACCATCGCATCGCAATCTTCACGCCGCGCTTCGAGTGAGGGCAGGATTGCGCGAATGTGATCGTCAAGGAACAGCATCGTCGCGATGACAATATCGGCTTCGGCGATGGCGGATTGCACGGCTTTAAGGTCGCGCGCATCGCTGCCCCATTCCGAGGCGGCGTGCAGGCTGAGGGCGATGCCTTCAGCTGCCAAGGCTTCCTCTGCCCGGTCAACCGCGCCCTTCAGGTGATTGTCGAGCGTGACGATCACCACGCGGACAGGCGCGCGCGGGTCCACCGAGGAGACTGAGGCGACACTACCGTGCATAATGCGCCTTGGCGTCGTAAAGTGTTTCGAGATCGATGTGGCGGCGGCCTTCGGCAGCAGCGAAGTTTTCGGTGTTCCGGCGGGCCTTGCCGCGCACGAAGAACGGGATTTTTTTCAACTCTCGCTCGGCTTCGTCGGTCCAGAGTGAACCATCTTCTGCCGCCATCGCGGGCGCTGGTATATCTTCGACGGGCGCTTCGGAAACCGCCGGCCCAACTGCTTTGCGCGGGCTGTGCGCTGCGTGGTGCGACGCGCCTGCATCGTCTGAAAATTCGAAATCTTCGCGGAACATGGTGAGCAGGTGTTCTTCCAGTCCCATCACCAGCGGGTGCACCCAGGTGTCGAAGATCACGTTGGCGCCTTCGAAGCCCATCTGGGGCGAGTGACGGGCGGGGAAATCCTGCACGTGCACCGGCGCGCTAATTACCGCGCAGGGGATGCCCAATCGCTTGGCGATGTGGCGTTCCATCTGCGTGCCCAGCACCAGTTCGGGCGCGGCGGCGGCGATGGCGTCTTCGACGGCGAGGTGGTCATCGGTGATCAGCGCCTCAACCCCGCAGCGCGCGGCTTCAGCGCGGACTTCGCGGGCGAATTCGCGGCTGTAGCAGCCGAGCCCGCAGACTTCGAAGCCCAGTTCCTCACGGGCGATCCGGGCGGCGGCGACAGCATGGGTCGCATCGCCGAAGATGAAGACGCGCTTGGAGGTCAGGTAGGTCGAATCGACCGACCGGGACCACCACGGCATCCGGGAAGAGGTGTCGCCGAGGGCAGGCGTGGGATCTGCACCTGCCAGCTCGGCGACGTCGGCGATGAAGGAGCGGGTTGCTCCCACGCCGATAGGGACGGTCCGCACTGCGGGCTGGTCGAAAGTCTTTTCGAGCCAGCGGGCGGCCTCATCTGCGATTTCGGGATAGAGGACGATGTTGAAATCGGCTTGGCCGATCCGGGTGATGTCCTCCGGGGTGGCGCCCAGCGGAGCGACGAGGTTTACCTCGACACCCAGAAGGGCCAAAATCTTGCGGATCTCGACGAGATCATCGCGGTGGCGGAAGCCCAGGGCCGTGGGGCCGAGGATATTGGCGCGAGCAGGTCGTCCTTCACGGGGCTCGCGAACAACCGACTTGTCGGCAAGGGTGCGGACAATCTGGTAGAAGGTTTCGGCCGCGCCCCAGTTTTCTTTCCGCTGATAGCTCGGCAGTTCGAGCGGGATGACCGGGCAGGGCAGCCCCATCGCCTCGGACAGGCCGGCTGGATCGTCCTGGATCAGTTCGGCGGTGCAGGACGCGCCGACGATGATGGCCTGCGGGTTGAACCGAGCCACAGCTTCGCGCGCGGCATCCTGGAAAATCTGCGCGGTATCCTTGCCCAGATCGCGGGCTTCGAAGGTCGTGTAGGTGACCGGCGGACGCTTGCCGCGCCGTTCGATCATCGTGAACAGCAGGTCGGCATATGTATCGCCCTGCGGGGCGTGCAGCACGTAATGCAGCTTCTCCATCGCGGTGGCTACGCGCATCGCACCAACGTGGGGCGGGCCTTCGTATGTCCAGACAGCCAGTTGCATCGCCTATACCTCCAGCATGTCGCGGCGCCGCAGCGGCCGGGCAAAGAGTTCGGCAAGATCGGCGGCCTGGTCGAAACCGTGGATCGGCGAGAAGACCAGTTCGATCGCCCACTTGGTGGTGAGGCCTTCGCCTTCGAGCGGGTTGGCAAGGCCGAGCCCGCAGACGGTGATGTCCGGCCGGTCAGCGCGCACCCGATCAAGCTGCCGTTCGAGATGCTGGCCTTCGCTGATACGGACATTCGGGCCGAACCGGTCAAGCTCAAGCGCCAGATGTGCGCGGTGCAGATAAGGCGTGCCGACTTCGACCAGCTCCATGCCGAGTTCGTCCTGCAGGAAGCGCGCAAGCGGCACTTCAAGCTGCGAATCGGGGAGGAAGGTAATGCGCTTGCCTTCGAGCTGCGGGCGCAGATTGGCGAGCGCCCGGGCAGCGCGGGCGCGGCCGGGTGCAATCACCTGTTCGGCCAGCGCGGGATCAATCCCAAACGCCTGTGCGGCTGCACGTAGCCAATCGGTCGTGCCGTCGACACCGAACGGGAACAGCGCTTCGATCCGCTGCGCGCCCCGACCCTCGAGCGCCATTGCGGTTTCGCCAAGGAAAGGCTGGGCCAGCAGATAGCGTGTGCCGGCGCCGACGCTCGGCAATTCGCGGGCATTGCGCGCGGGCAGGCAGCCAACCTTGGCGATGCCCATCTCGGCAAACAGCCTCAGGAACTGGTCTTCGACAATGTCGGGGAGGCTGCCGACGATCAGCAGCTCCTTCGGTGCATCTGCGGGAAGGGCAGGCATCACCGGCACCAGCGCCGACAGGCAGGCATCTTCGCCTTGCGTGAAGGTGGTTTCGATCCCGCTGCCCGAGTAATTGAGAATCCGAACCCGCGGCATATGCACCGCGCCGAGGCGCTGGGCGGCCTTGGCCAGATCGAGCTTGATGACTTCCGACGGGCAGGATCCGACAAGAAACAGCGTCTTGATGTCGGGGCGGCGTTCGAGCAGGCGGTTTACCACCCGGTCAAGCTCGTCCTGGGCGTCGACCATGCCGGCCAGATCGCGCTCTTCCATGATCGCCGTGGCAAAACGCGGCTCGGCAAAGATCATCACGCCAGCTGCCGATTGCAGCAGGTGAGCGCAAGTGCGCGAGCCGACCACCAGGAAGAAGGCATCCTGCATCTTGCGATGCAGCCAGATGATTCCGGTAAGGCCGCAGAACACTTCACGCTGACCGCGTTCGCGCAGCACAGGGCGCGCGGGGGCAGCAGCAGGACTGTCGTCGCGGGCGATTTCGGCTGCGCAGCCATCGAGGATGTCGAGCGCGCTCATGCGGACACCGCCTGATGCGTGCTGGCGCCTTCAAGCCGCGCCATGCGCAACTTCCACAGGAACTGACCGGCGTTGATTACATAGGCGGAATAACCCGCGAGCGCGACCAGCAAGCGTTGTTCGGTGGTCCCGATCGCACCCAGCAGCATGACCAGGTAAAGGCTGTGCAGTGCCAGCACCAACATAGAGAACACATCTTCCCAGAAGAAGGCGGGGGCGAACAGCCATTTGCCGAACACCACCTTTTCCCAGATCGAGCCGGTGACCATGATGGTGTAAAGAACGAGCGTCTTGATCACGATGGAGACATCGGCAGCCCATGCGCCGTCGCCAGTGGTAAGCGTGCGGATGACCAGGCCAAGGCTGACCAGGAACACAACAAACTGCACAGGGGCGAGGACGCCCTGCACGATCGTCCAGATCGACTCGTCGCGCCGCTGCCGTTCGACCGCAGTGTAAAGTGCGCGGAAATTGTCCCTCTCGTGGCCCGCCCCCTTCACCTTGGTGCCGGGTTCGACCGGGGATGCCTGATCCGTCCGAGTCATACTTGCGTTAGCCTTTTCTCTCAGACTCGGATCATTACGCTTTCCAACTTGAGTGTCAAATGAATTGGACGTTCTGTTTTGTTGACGCCTGACGTAACCTAGGTAAGCTTGTTTGCGCTATCCCCGAAAAAAGCGTAGATTGGAGTCGCTGGCTTGTTCGGGATCAGAGCCAAGGCCGTTTTTCGGAATGGTCACTACCTCCTGCGGAAGGTTCGTCCGCATGACCTGGGAGGGTCTGACGAATGGGAGAGTTCAAAGCTTCGGGCATGTTCGGCGCAGGAACAGCTGCGCTACGGGGTGTTATCGCAGCACCGCTTGATCGGGTCAGGCGGCGCGCCGTTCCCAGTCCCGATCAGCCCGAATCGGTCAATTCCATCATCGAAAGCGAGATCATCCCGCGCCTGCTGATGGCTCACACCACGAGCGCAGGCCAAGCTCGATCGCGCATGTTCCGCACCATCACCCCGGACGAAGCCTCGCGCTTTGCGCTCCTCCCTATCCGGCTTGAGGCTGCGAGCCTGCTGGAGGAGGTCGACGGCTTCATCGCCAAAGGTGCCAGTGTCGAGACGATCTGCCTCGATCTGCTTGCCCCCGCCGCCCGCAAGCTGGGCGAGATGTGGGACAATGACGAGTGCGATTTTCTGGATGTAACAATGGGTTTGTGGCGTCTTCAAGAAGTGATGCGCGAAGTTGCGGCGCGTTCTCCTGCCGATCTTGCCGGCCTTGCTGTGCCCCACAGCGCGCTGTTTTCCCCCATGCCGGGGGATCACCATAATTTCGGCACCCTGATGATCGATGAGGTTTTCGCTCGAGGCGGGTGGAAAAGCGAGGCGCTGGTGAAACCGGAACGCCGCGAATTGCTCGACAGGCTGGCACGTCAGCCCTTCGACCTCGTAGGATTGACGCTTGGTCGTGATTGCCCTAGCGCCGCGCTCAGTAACCTCATCAAGGCGGTGCGTAATGTCTCCGCCAATCCCCATATCATCGTGCTTGTCGGCGGACGAATGATCAACGAGAATCCCGGAATTGCGGTTGAGGTGGGGGCCGATGGCACAGGGGCAGATGCGCTCGCGGCGCTGGAATTTGCCAACACCATGGTTAACAGTGTTGCTGCCCGTGATCTGAACGTCCGGTAGGTTCGAGCCATTATGCTAACTCGCAAACACAGCATTGAAGGTAAGCACCCGTTCGGGAAGGCCGCCGAGCTTTTCAACACGCTCGACGCCGACGCGGCGATGAAGCTTGCGATGGTCGCTGGTGATGTCACGCTTGTGCTCGATGATACCGGCACCATCCTTGATGCCGCGTTCGATCCGCGCGAATTTCCTGCCTTTGCAGGGATGGTCGGCACCAACTGGATCGAAACGGTAACCGACGAAAGTCGTCCGAAAATCATGGAGATGCTGGCGGCCGCGCGCCGGGGCGAAGTGCAGCATTGGCGGCAGGTCAACCACCCGTCACGCGATGGCGATGTGCCGATCCGCTATGCCGTGCTCAGCGTGAACGGGGGCGAGCATCGCATCGCCTTTGGCCGCGATCTGCGCGAAGCGGGCAAGCTTCAGCAGCGCCTGTTGCAGGTGCAACAATCACTGGAACGCGACTATCTCAGGATGCGCCAGCTTGAAGCGCGTTACCGGATGCTGTTCGAGCGTTCGACCGAGCCTGTCTTGATTGTCGAGGCCGGCACGTTGCGTATCCGCGAAGCCAACCCGGCCGCGCACACGTTGTTTGGCGCCAGACCGGTCAGCCTTGCTGGCAAAAAGCTTGTCACCTTCATCGACAAAAGCTCCCATGATGCGGTGCAGTCACTGGTCGGCGCGGCGCTTGTATCGGACACGGTCAGTCCGGCGCGCGTTCGCATTGCTCGCGGCGCGCGCGAGGTGATGGCTTCGGTGAATGGTTTCACGCAGGATCGCGGGCAGTTCCTGCTGGTCCGGCTGGTCCCCGCAACTGACCGTCCGGTGGGCGAATTTTCCCCGGTTCTGGCGCTGGTTGACCAGATGCCCGATGCGTTTGTGGTGGCCGATAGCAATCTCGAAATCGTGACCGCCAATGCCGCTTTCGTTGAGCTGCTTCAGGCCGCCAGCGTCGATCAATTGCGCGGACGGCACCTGTCGGAATCGATCGGTCGTCCGGGTATTGATCTCGACCTGATCGAGGGCCAGATCGATCAACACGGCGCGGCTCGCAATGTCGCCACGGTCCTGCGTGTGGGCCATGAGCTTGAAGGCGAACCGGTTGAATTATCGGCGGTCCGCACGTCTGGGGAT
>JBIKSA010000028.1:0-28584 GCA_044348875.1 Erythrobacter sp.
GATGATGGCTATTACGCCTTCGTGATCCGCCCGATTGGCCGCCGTCTGCGCGATTTGCCGCCGGGTGCGCAGGATCTGCCACGCTCGGTCGAACAGCTCACCGATCTGGTTGGCCGGATGAGCCTCAAGGATATCGTGCGCGAAAGCTCCGACTTGATCGAGCGTTTGTGTATCGAGGCAGCGCTGTCCTATACTTCGGATAACCGCGCATCGGCAGCGGAGATTCTCGGCCTTTCGCGCCAAAGCCTTTATTCAAAGCTGCACCGCTACGGGCTCGGCAATCTGGCGGGTGACGGCGAGTAATTCGCCCCGCCTGTTGGGTTTTGGCGTTTTGCATCGCCCCCCTTTCAAAGGCAGACTTATCGCCGCCTCGGCGACCTTGGCGGGGGTCTAACCGGGATCTAACCCGGGTCAAAAGCGCGTGGGAAGCAGGCTGGGATCGTCATTTGAAAACGTCGGATTTGTCCAACAGGCCAATCACCCTGACACTCCCGAATTGACATATCCGACACACCTTATGCGGTTTTAAACGCAAAAATCGGGTTTTGATCGAAGCATAGTGTCAAAACAATTTGACGCTTATGCCTGTCAGGCATAGCCTCGCGATATGGAGCATTCGGTACCCTCGACTCGCACCGGGCCCACCCCCGCGCCGCGCCTCAAGCCGCGAGACGTGCTGGAACTGCTCAAACCGATTACCTGGTTTCCGCCAATGTGGGCGTTCATGTGTGGTGCTGTGTCTTCGGGCGCTGGGCTGGATGGGCGCTTGTGGTTCGTCGCGGGCGGCGTTTTGCTTGCTGGGCCGCTGGTGTGTGGCACTAGTCAGGCGGTGAACGACTGGTTTGATCGTCATGTCGATGCCATCAACGAACCGCATCGCCCGATCCCGTCCGGGCGGATTCCCGGGCGCTGGGGCCTTTATATTGCGGTTATCGCCACGCTGATTTCGGCAGGCGTGGCCTGGCTGCTTGGCCCGCTGGTGTTTGTCGCCGGACTGGTGGGCCTTGCCTTTGCCTGGGCCTATTCCGCGCCGCCGCTGCGTTTCAAAGCGAACGGATGGCTTGGCCCGCTGGTCTGCGGGCTGACCTATGAAGGGCTGAGCTGGTTCACCGGGGCGACCGTGATGCTGGGCGCGATGCCGCGTGCCGAGGTGATAGGCGTGCTGGTGCTCTATTCGCTCGGCGCGCATGGGATCATGGTGCTCAATGATTTCAAGGCGGTCGAAGGTGACCGCCAGACCGGGCTGACTTCGCTTCCCGTGGTCATGGGGGTCAGCGCGGCGGCGCGGCTTGCCTGTGTTACGATGGCGGCCGCGCAGGTGGTGGTAATCGCGCTGTTGGCGGCGCAGGGTTACGTGCTTTCGGCGGCGATTGTCGCCGCGGTGCTCGCCGCGCAGATCGCTGCTATGCCCAAACTGATGCGCAATCCGGCGAGATATGCGCCGTGGTACAATGGCGTCGGCGTGACGCTGTATGTGCTGGGTATGCTGGCTGCGGCGCTTGGGCTGGGGGGCTACATCTGATGCACGCGCCACTGGCTTCGCCCACCGCAACTGCTGATGAAGCCGGGTTCGGCTGGCTGGCAATCATCCGCATCGGGCTGGTGCAGGCGGCGATCGGCGCGCTGGTGATGCTGGCGACAACGGTTCTGAACCGGGTGATGGTGGTTGAACTTAGTCTTGCCGCTGCGCTGCCTGCAGGGCTGGTGGCATGGCATTATGCGGTGCAGCTGGGCCGTCCTTTGTGGGGCCATGCCTCGGACAAGGGCAATAACCGGACCGTGTGGATTATCGGCGGCCTCGCGGTGCTGGCGGCGGGCGCGCTGCTGGCGACGCAGGCAACGCTGATGTTGGAAAGGTCTTTTGGCTGGGCGTTGGCGTTGGCTGTTTTTGCCTATGCGCTGATCGGCGCGGGCGTGGGCGCGGGCGGAACTTCGGCGCTGGCGCTGCTCGCATCCGGCGTGGCGCCGCAGCGGCGGGCGGCAGCGGCGGCGGTAACCTGGACAATGATGGTTGCCGGAATTGTCGCATCAGCGATCACGGTCGGCGCGCTGCTGAAGCCGTTCAGTTATGACCGGCTGCTTCTTGTGGCAGGCGGGCTGGCGCTGACAATGGTGACGTTGACGGTGCTGGCGACATGGCGGCTGGAACGGCAGGCAGGCCGGTTCGGTCATGCCGCACGCGACGCGGCAACACCGGAGTTCCGCGCGGCGTTGGCAGAGATCTGGCATGAACCCGCGGCGCGGCGCTTTACCGTTTTCATCTTCGTTTCGATGATCGCATTTTCGATGCAAGATCTGATCCTTGAACCCTTCGCCGGGTTGTTATTCGGCCTGACGCCAGGCGAATCCACGCAATTGGGCGGGCAGCATCAGGGCGGCATTCTGCTCGGCATGATTGTCACCGGCATCGGGGGGAGCGCCTTTACCGGCAATCGGCCCGAGGGTCTGCGCGTCTGGGTGGTGGGCGGGTGCTTGCTTTCGGCCATCGGGCTGGGCGCGCTGGCGCTGGCTGCGGTCAATGGTCCGCCGTGGCCTCTGGGGGCAAATGTCTTTGTGCTCGGCTTCGGCAATGGGGTTTTCGCGGTCGCCGCGATTGGCGCAATGATGGCGTTGGCGGGCGCAGGCGCCACCACGCGGGAAGGCGTGCGTATGGGCGTGTGGGGGGCCAGCCAGGCGATTGCTTTTGGTCTTGGCGGGCTGACCGGCGCGGTCGGCGTCGATCTGGCGCGGTCGGCGCTGGGCGATGACGGCGCGGCGTTTCAACTGGTTTTCGTAATCGAAGCGGCAGCTTTCGTCCTTGCCGCACTGCTGGCGGTCAAAGCGACCGGTGCGGCGGCAATCCGGGCGAGCATGAACACTGAGGACAGGGAGGTCTTCGCATGAACCAGACAATCTATGATGCGGTCATCATCGGCGGCGGCCCTTCGGGAGCGACGGCTGCGACGGACCTTGCGCTTGCCGGTCATTCGGTGCTGCTGATCGAACGGGGAGGGCGGATCAAGCCATGTGGCGGGGCGATCCCTCCGCGGCTGCTTGCCGATTTCGACGTTCCGCAATCTCTGCTGGTCGCCAAGGCGCGTTCGGCCCGTATGATCGCCCCGTCGGGCCGCGCGGTCGATATGCCGGTGGGCGAGATCGGCTATGTCGGCATGGTAGACCGTGAAGAATTCGACGAAGCCCTGCGTGAACGGGCCCGCTATTCGGGTGCCGAACGCCTGACCGCGACCTTCGAAAAAATCGAGCGCGATGGCAAGCGCCACCCGATCGTCACGTTCCGGCGCGCCCGCGGAGGCCCGCTTGAAAGCGTGCGCGCCCGCGTGGTGATCGGTGCGGACGGCGCGCGGTCAGCCGTGGCCAAGCAATGCCTGCCTGGCGCGGAACGCATCCCGTGCGTCTTCGCCTATCACGAAATCATCAAATCCCCGCCGCGCAACACCGAACAATTCGATGCCTCACGCTGCGATGTCTATTATCAGGGCCGCTTGTCGCCCGATTTTTATGCGTGGGTCTTCCCCCATGGCGACACGGCAAGCATCGGGGTGGGCAGCGCAAACAAGGGCTTTTCCTTGCGCGGCGCAATCGCCTCGATCCGGGACGATCTGGGGCTGGAACGGTGTGAAACGCTACGCCGCGAAGGTGCGCCGATCCCCCTGAAGCCGCTGAAGCGCTGGGATAACGGCGCGGACGTAATCGTTGCCGGCGATGCCGCAGGGATCGTTGCGCCTGCTTCGGGTGAGGGGATCTATTACGCGATGGTCGGCGGACGGCTGGTGGGTGAGGCTTGCGTCGCATTCCTCAAAACCGGCGATGCCAAGCAGCTGCGCAGCGCGCGCAAACGGTTCATGAAGGAACACGGCACTGTGTTCTGGGTGTTGGGGATGATGCAGTATTTCTGGTATTCGTCCGACAAACGCCGTGAACGCTTCGTCACCATGTGCGACGACAAGGACGTGCAGGAACTGACCTGGCAGGCCTATATGCACAAGAAGCTGGTGCGCGCCAAACCGATGGCGCACTTGAAAATCTTCCTGAAAGACACCGCGCACCTGCTTGGGCTGAGGCCCGCTACCTGATTGCCGCCAATGCAGCCATTGCAGGTTGCCCGGCGCAACTCTAGGCTGGGCGGATGAACAGAATGATGATCATTCCGGTAGCCGTGGCGAGCGTTGCGGCGCTGTGCGTCGCGGCCCTCGGCGCGACCGTGACCGATCTGGGGCCGTGGTATCAGGCACTTGCCAAGCCGGACTGGAACCCGCCCGATGTCGTCTTTCCGATCGGCTGGACGCTGATTTACGCGTTCATCACGGTCGCAGGGATCACCGCATGGCGGGCCGCGCCCACATCGGCGCAGGCGGAATGGGTGCTGGGGCTTTTCGCGCTCAACGGCTTTCTCAATATAAGCTGGTCGATCCTGTTCTTCCGTTTCGAACGTCCCGATTGGGCGTTTTACGAGGTCATCGCGTTGTGGATCTCGATCCTTGTGCTGATCGTTTATTGCGGGCGGTTTTCGAAGGCTTCGGCGCTGCTGCTTGCGCCTTACCTTGTGTGGGTCGGCTTTGCCGGCGCGCTCAACCGCGCGATTGTCGAACTGAACGCGCCCTTCGGCTGAAAGGCCTCCGGCGCTGGGGGAAGGGGACGCCGATGATCGAAAGCCTGTTTGCGAGCGGCCATGCCGCCGACGTCATCCTTGCCGTTCTGGGGATCGAGGCTGCGTGGCTGCGCGCGGCCAAGGGCTGGCGCTGGGGCGCGGTGTTTGGACTGATCGGGCCGGCAGTGCTGATTGTGCTGGGCCTGCGCGCGGCGCTGGTCGGGGCGCAGTGGTGGTGGATAGCGCTGCCGCTGGCCGCTTCGCTGCCGCTCCACCTGATGGACTTACGCGCGCGACTGGCTGAGCCGCCCCAACGCTGACGCTCTGTCATCGCCACAAGCAAAACCCGGCCGGACCATGGGTCCGACCGGGTTTTCTGTTGTCTCTGAGAGAGGAGGTGCCGGGCCGCGAAGCCCGGCACACTCTAGGTTACTGACCTTGTGACGCCTGTGCGGCCCCGCTCGGATTGTAGTTGATCGTATCCGGAGCGTAGTAATGCTCTTGCGCCCACAGGTACCAGTTATCGACGACGGTGCCGGTCAGCAGGATGCCGATGCCGCCCGTAAGGGTCGTCAGCACTGCAAACCACCATGCCCAGCGGTGGATCGATTCAAACGTGGCATTGAAGCCCATCACCCAGCGCCAGAACAATGCGCCGCGTTCGGCAGCCGTACCGCGATCGGTAATCTGTTCGATCTCGCGTTCCCCGCCATAACGGCCGAGCGCCAGGATCGTCGCACCGTGCATCGCGAACAGAACCGCCGACCCGTAAAGGAAGACAATCGAGAGCGCGTGGAACGGGTTGTAGAACAGGTTGCCATAGACCAGCGAGAAATTGTTGGTCCAATCAAGGTGGCTGAAGATGCCGTAAGGCACAGCCTGCGACCAGTCGCCCAGCAGCATCGGGCGGATAAAGCCCAACACCAGGAACAGCCAGATCGCCGAGGCAAAGGCCCAGGGAATATGCATTCCCATGCCCAGCGCCTTGGCCCGCATATAGGTGCGGGTCCACCAGCACATCACCGAGATGGTGAGGAATGCGCCGGTCAGGATGAACCAGCCGCCTTCTTTCAGCGGCACGAACATGCTGAACCCATATTCCGGGCCCGGAGGATTAAGCGAAAGCCAGAACAGCTCGCGCATGAAGGTCTGCGGGCTCCAGCCGGCCTGCATCCAGAAGTTGAACCCGATGATCAGGAAGGCAGCTGACCCGAAAGCCAGTGCAATCGTGCCGAGCAGGCCCAGGTAGACAGGGCCGATCTGGGCCTGGCCCAGCTTGCCCATCCAGTAACTGTGTCCGACGAGCGCGATGCGCCCTTCGCTACCGTCGAGGTGCGGGACGCCCATTTCGGGCGGCCCTTGTACTTGCACCTGGGTAAAGATGTTTTGATATGTCGCCATGGTTCAGGTGCTCCTCACGACCAGATCGGGATCTTTTTCCAGAAATCCCAGAATTCGATCCAGCTGCCGACATACAGAGTGCCGGAAATGACGATGCAGATGGCGCTCCAGAACCCGGCGCTCAGCGCCAGGAACAGCCCCACCCGGTGAATGCCGAGCGTGCCGACCGAATAGCCGATGAAGTCACGAAAGTAGGTGTCTTCGTATTCGGGCGTCTTGACGTCGGTGCCCCCCGTGGTGTTGACCGCCGACAGCACCAGGCCGCCGTGCAGAGCAAGCGCGAGACAGTTCGTGAAGAAGAACGTGATCGCGAGCATGTGCACGGGGTTGTAGTGGAAGTTGCCGAAGGCATAACCGACGTTCGAAACCCATTCGAGGTGGGTCCAAATGCCGTAAGGGAAGCCATTGCCCCATGCGCCCATCCACAGCGGACGGATCACGTTGAGCGTGACATAGGCGAAGACCGCGACGCTAAAGGCGATGGGCACATGATATGCCATGCCAAGCTTGCGCGAGATTTCCGCCTGCCGCAGCACCCAGGAGCAAAATGCTACCACAGCGCAGCAGGTGATGATTTGCCAGTACCCGCCCTGCTTGAGCGGTGCCAGCGAAAGGCCGTATTCAACCGGCGGTGGGTTGATGGAAATCAGCCAGGGGTTGAGGGTCGGACCCTGTGTAGCGGCGGCGAAGATCAGTGCAGTGCCAAGCAGTGCGCTGATTGCCGTCGTCACTCCGAAGAATCCAACATAAAACGGCCCGACCCAGAAGTCGAAAAGGTCGCCACCGATTAATGTGCCACCGCGGACGCGGTATTTCCGCTCGAAACTAAGGAGCGCCATAGGTCCATCCTCCCCGCCTTCGCGGCGGGCGCTTGAATTGATCGAAAGAGTGTTAGGAGGCAGGCAGGCGAACCTGCCCCCTCACATTCGACCAGGAACTATCCTGCCGCCGGAGCTTCCGACGATTCGATAGCGGCCTGTGCCGGCGCGGCCACGCCAGGAGCGCGTTCGAGCCAGTTGTAACGATCCGTGCTGAGCAGGATGAAGTGGATGGTGAACGCCAGAACAGCGAGACCAACATGCAGCGCTACGAGTGCGCGACGGATGTCAAAATAGAACCAAACTCTCCACATGGGAAAATTCCTTTCGTTAGGTAATGTTTAGCAAGGCAGTCCGGCCTGAGCCGGGGTCGGCCGATTACTGGCCGAAACCGCCGCCAAACCAGGGCTTGTAAGCCCACAGCAGCGCATGAGCCACGACAGCGATCACCACGTAAAGGGTGAAGGTGCCCATAAAGCCCTTGTGGATTTCCTGTGCCTCTTCAGGCGTCAGGTGAGTTCCGATACGTTCGTTCATCGGGTTTTCTCCGTTCAGTTGGGTATGATTGAGAGCCCGAAAGCTCCCTTCGGCGTCCCCGCGTGATCCCCCACGTGGATTGGAGAGCCCCCTCGAAGGGGGCATGGGATTGTGCCGTCGCGGAAACGTTCCGCAGCAGCGACAAAGGGTTGGGGCAGGTGAGCATCATGATCATGCTCCCGCACCTTCAAGCAGCGCCTCTGCGAGGCAGTCTGCTGAAACTGTGTCGGAGCCGCGCTGGCGCGCGGTCCGCTCTGCCGCGTCGCGCAGGCGCTTGGCGGCGGAAATCCGGATCAACACCGGCTGGGCTTCGACAAGATCGTCGAGCTTTGCCTTGGCGTCATTGTCCCAGCTTAATTGCGCTTCATTGCGCGTGGGCGTGGCTTCGACCTTGTCCATGTCGGTGCCCAGCGGCAGGATATGGAACAGCGCATCGAACAGCGCATTGCAGACTTCCTGCACAAGGTAGGTCGCGCCCGAATAGCCCATGAAAGGCGTGCCGGTATGGCGGCGGATCGCCGCGCCGGGGAAGCTCGCCGGGATATACATCCCGCGCGCACCGCACTCGGCCATGTACATGCGTTCGTTATAGCTGCCGAACACCACCAGCGGCGGGTTGGCGCGGATCGCGGCGCGCACGTCTTCGTTGACAGGCTTCACGCCGGCGCAGCGCGAAAAGGCAAAGCTGCACGGCAGGCCCATATCGTCTTCGAGGAAGTGGCGGATGCCGCGCGCATAGGTGTCGTTGGCGACGATGCCGAAGCTGGCCGTGCCGAAGAAATCCTGCGTGACCGAACGCCACAGATCCCACAGCGGCTTGATGGTGGTGTGCTTTTCGCGCTCGATGAAGGGCTCAGGGTCGAGGCCCAGTTCGGCGGCCAGCGCGCGCAGGAACTTGGTGGTCTGGCTGAGGCCGATGGGCGCCTGAAAATAGGGCCGCTCCAGCGTTTCGCACAGGTTGCGGCCGAACTCGCGGTAGAGGCACACGTTCGCGTCCGCTGTGGCGAGCTTGGAAATGTCGGCAAGGTGCGTGCCGAGCGGGAAGACCACGCCCACTTCCGCGCCGATGCCTTCGATCAGGCGGCGGATTTCAGCAACGTCGGAAGGCATGTTGAACATGCCGTAGGACGGGCCGATGATGTTGACGCGCGGCTTTTCGCCTTCGCGGCGCTCGCGCGGGGCGGGCATCTTCTTCGGGCCGAACTCGGTCCACAGCCAGGTCAGCGCACGGTCAGCCGATTGCCACTGATCTTCATCGATGGTGCGCGGCAGGAAGCGCTTGATATTGGTGCCTTCCGGCGTGACGCCTCCGCCGATCATTTCAGCGATTGAGCCGGTGACGACCACAGCAGGAAGTTCGGGGTCCAGCGTCTTCCAAGCGCGTTTCATCGCGCCTTCGGTGCCGGTCTTGCCCAGCTCCTCCTCGCCCAAGCCGGTGACGACAATGGGAAGTTCATGCGGGGGCAGGGCGTCGGTGTAATGCAGCACGCTGGTAACGGGCAGATTTTCGCAGCCGACAGGGCCGTCGATGATGACCTGCAAGCCCTTTACAGCGGTGAAGACGTAGGTCGCGCCCCAGTATCCGCCCGCACGATCGTGGTCGAGGACGAGGGTCATGATCCCACCGCCTCAGCCGCTTTGCGCGCTGCTTCGTTAAGGGCCGCGTACTTCTTGCGGAACTTGGGCCGGTCGACGGGCAGTTCTTCCCACACACCGGCAGCGTGCTCTGTTCCGACGCCTTCGAAGAAATCGCGCATCGCATCGAAGCGCGCCTTGTTGCCCATCGCGGCGTTGATGACCGTGGCGAGGCTGCCAGCCCCTGCCGGGCCCATCAACGGGCGGGCGGAAATGAGGTTGGTGAAGTAGAGCGAAGGAATCGCGCGCGATTTCGCATATTGCACAACCGGGGTGGTGCCGATGGCGAGATCGGGGCGGTATTCTTCGACCGCAGCAATGTCTTGCTCAAGGCTGGCGCGGAACTGCACCTGCACGCCGCGCGCTTCGAGCCATTCGCGGTCAGCATCCGACCACTTGGTGCGCGGGCAGGCAGAGCCGACATAGGGCACATCCGCGCCGCTTTCGATCAGCAGGCGGGCGACCAGCAGTTCGGAGCCTTCATAGCCCGAAACCGTGATCCGGCCCTTGATGGGCATCTTGGCGATTGCACCGCGGCAGGCGGCGATCATCGCGTCCTTGACGCCATCGACCTTGGCTTGCGGCAGGCCCATCGTGTCGCCGATGGCTTGCAGCCAGGCGGCCGTGCCGTCAGCGCCGACGGGAGCGGAGCCGATCACCGGACGGCCAGCAGCTTCGAATTCGCGGATGCTGGCGGTGTAGAAGGGGTGGATCGCAGCGACGACCGAGCAATCGAGCGCGGCATAAAGCTCGCGCCATTCGCGGGTCGGCACCACAGGGCCGGCGGCCAGCCCGAGGGGCGCGAGCATTTGCCCGATCACCACCGGATCAGCCGGGAACATTTCGCCAAGCAAAGCAACGCTGGGCAGGTCGGAGCGTTCACGCGGCGCAGCAACGGGCCCGGACATCACTTCTTCGCGGGCATAGGCAAGCATTGCGCCGGCCAGCACATCCTTCGCTTCGGCGTGGGTCGGGATGCCGAAGCCCGGCACATCAATGCCGATGATCCGCACGCCATTGATCGCTTTGCCCAGCAGGCGCAGCGGCACGCCGCTCGCTGTGGGGACGCACAGGTTGGTAACCACGATAGCGTCGTAATTTTCAGGATCGGCGAGGCCTTCGACCGCTTCCTTGATGTCTTCGAACAGCTTGCCCGTCACCAGCGTTTCGCTGGAGAATGGCACATAGCCGACCGTGCGGCGCGCGCCGTAGAAGTGCGAGGTGAAGGTCAGGCCGTACACGCAGCAGGCCGAACCGGAAAGCACCGTCGCGGTGCGGCGCATTCTCAGGCCGACGCGCAGCGAACCGAAAGCCGGGCACATTGATTGTGGCTGGTCATGCGGGCCCACCGGATAATCAGCGGCATATTGATCGAGAATGTCGCTCTTGCCCGCAGCCCGCGCGGCCTCGTTCATCGTGTCTTTCGACGCACAAGCCCCGCCGCCAGCAACGGCGCCAGCATCGAGATCGATCCGGTCAGGGGCGCGTGACGCGTTGGGGGGGAAGGCATCGCTCATCGCATCAGGCCTCGTCGTAGATCACTTCGAGGGTAGGGCGGGTTTCATACACACCGCCGCGCATGTCGGCCTGGGTCGCGGGGACGAGCTCGACATTGCCGCCGGTCTGATCGGGGCTGAACAACCCGAGCAATCCGTCCTGCGACAACGGGGTGGGGCGCAGCGGCGGAGCTTCTGCGACGTTGATCGCGAGTTCTTCAAACAGGCCCGCCCATTCGCCGCCGGGGATGCCGATGATCTGGTAATTGGCGCTCTTGCGGCGGATGTCCTCATTCGCGGGGATCGCGGTCAGCACCGGGATGCCGACGGCTTCGGCGAAGGCCTTGGCCTCACCCGTGCCGTCATCCTTGTTCACGATCATGCCGGCCACACCGACATTGCCGCCCATCTTGCGGAAATATTCGACCGCCTGGCAGACGTTGTTGGCCACATACAGCGATTGCAGATCGTTCGATCCGACCACGATCACCTTCTGGCACATGTCGCGGGCGATCGGCAGACCGAAGCCGCCGCACACCACGTCGCCGAGGAAATCGAGCAGGACGTAATCGAAGCCCCAATCGTGGAAGCCCAGCTTTTCGAGCAGTTCGAAGCCATGGATGATCCCACGCCCGCCGCAACCGCGTCCGACTTCGGGGCCGCCCAGTTCCATTGCGAACACGCCGTCGCGCTGGAAGCAGACGTCTTCGATGCGGACTTCCTCGCCCGCCAATTTCTTGGCCGATGATGTTTCGATGATCGTCGGGCAGGACTTGCCGCCGAACAGAAGGCTGGTGGTATCGGACTTGGGATCGCAACCGATCAGCAGCACGCGCTTGCCCTGCTGGGCCATCATGTAGCTGAGGTTGGACAGCGCGAAGCTCTTGCCGCTGCCGCCCTTGCCGTAGATCGCGATGACCTGCGTTTCGGATTTCACTTCGCCGGTATGAACCGGATCGGGTTCATGTGCGGCTTCCTCGCGCAGGGCAGCCACTTGATCTTCCAGGGTCCGGGTATCGAGCACAGACATCAGCATTCGCTCCAATCGAGAACCATCTTGAGACAATCGGGGTCGGTGAAGGCCTGTGGATAGGCGTCGAGCGCCTCACCTGCCGGACGCCGATTGGTGACGAGGCCGGAGAGATCCAGCCTCCCGCATTCGATCAGCGACCGGGTTTCAGCCAGATCGCCGGGCTGCCATTCGGCGGCGACGCGGAAATGCGCCTCACGCATGAAGGCTGCCGGGAAGGCGAAGCTGACGCGTTCGGAATAGAAACCGGCGAGCACGATCCCGCCGCCTTTGGCGAGCCGCATGATCAGATCGTCGATCAGGCCGGCATCGCCGCTGGCATCATAGATGGCGCTGTAATCGCGGCGCTCATCGGCGGCCGGGTCGATCACGGTGTAACCTGCGGCGCCAGCACGGCGGGAAGGGTTGGCTTCCCAAACGGTGGGTGCGGGGCCGCCCAAGGCCAGGGTCAGGCGTGCAAGCAGGCGGCCCAAGACGCCGTGCCCGATGATGAGATCAGGCAGAGCCTCACCATGGGCGAAACCGCCCTTGATGGCGTGAAGTGCCGTCGCCGCGAGCGCGCAGAGTACCCCGGATTCGCCGAGATGCTCAGGGATCGGCAGCGCCCGCGCCGACGGAACAATCACACGCTGCGCTGTGCCACCGAAGAGGCCGCGCGCGTCGGTGTAGCAATTGGCGCCGGGAACGAAGACCCAGTCGCCGATCCGCGCCCGAACCTCGGAGCCGGCGTCGACGATGCGACCAACCGATTCGTAACCGGGCACAAGAGGATAGCCGAGGCCGGGGAAGGGCGGCATTCGCCCTGAAAACAGGAGCTTTTCGGTGCCGGTGCTAATTCCGCTGTAGGCGATTTCGACAAGAACGTCGGCGGCATCCACTGGCTTCATCTCAAGCGCACGAAGCGCCAAGCGCTCCGGTGCTTCGAGAATGACGGCCAGGGTATTCATCGCTTCGCTCTCCATCTTTTCGGATTCCGCAGCGCGAACGCCGACTCGAAAGCCCGAAAAAAACGTTCTCCCACGTGTTTGCTACGCTTTACATTCCAGACTGTCAAACAACTTGGACAAATTATGCTCAGGCGGTGGCCATGATGACGCTTGCGTTAACCGGTTGCGCCGTTGCGATGACCTGAGTGTGGGTGAAGCCTGCAGCCCGCAGCATGGCGGTGATTTCCGCAGGGCTGCGCGGGCGGCCTGACCCCATCGCCCACAGGTAAAGGCCGAAAAATGCCTCCCCCATCGGCTCGGCACCGGGGATCTGCGCCATCGGTTCGGCGATGAGCAGGCGTGCGCCAGGCGCCATGCTGGTGCGGATATTGGCGAGCAATCCCTGCGCGGGCGCATCGTCATGATCGTGGAGAATCCGCACCAAGGACACCATGTCGTAGCCTTCGGGAATGGAATCGCTGAAGAAATTGCCGGGGTGGGCAGTGACGCGGCTCGTCCCCAACGTTTCACCAAGAACCTGCGCGCCAGCGCTGGCGACTTCCGGCAGATCGAACAGGCCAAGTTTCAGGTGCGGGTGTGCCGTGCCGATATGGCGCAAAAACGCGCCATGCCCGCCGCCGACATCCAGCAGCCGCTCCACATTGCGGAAGGTGACAGATGCCAGCACTTCGTCTGCCACGAAGTGCTGCGATGCGGCCATCAACCGGGAATACTCCGCCGTGTCTTCGCCCCGCTCGCTTGCTCCGTGGAGCGCGCCCGCATAGGTCCAGAAGCGCGACAGCGCGGTCGGCTCTGACCGATCGGCGCGCAGCAGCGCGAGGGGATCGGCGAGATCGTCGTAAAGCAACCGGTGGTGGCGCACCATCGCCTGGACGCCCGGATTGGTCGCAAATACAGCGCCTTGTTCGCCCAGCATCCAGTGATCGGGGGCGGGTTCCTCGGACAACATTAGCGGCCGTCCGGCGCGCAGCAAGGTAAGCGCGGCACCGTGCGAAAGCCCCATGCGCGCACCGGCATCGGCGGCAGACAGCGGGCCATCTTTCAAGATGTCGAACAGCCCGCCTTCGACATAGGCGCGCAGCACTTGCGAGTAAGCGAACCCCGCCAGCAGGTTGAACGCCCCGTTGGCACGGCTCCGCGCGATCCAGCGGATCAGCGGCAGACGCGCGGCCCAATATTGGAACTGCGCGTTGGAGAAGACGCGGTTGCGGCGTTTGGCATAGCCTAGCCGGAAGGCGGCCCAGCGGCTCATAATCGGAATACTTGACAGGCCATATGTCTAAATAGTTGGACAGATACGCGCGTAACGTCAATGATAATCGCCGATGATCGGAGAGCAGGGACGGGTGAGCGCGCGAGTCGCCGTGATTGGAGCTGGAATAGGCGGCCTCACCACCGCTGCGCTTCTTGCTGCGCGCGGCGCGGACGTGACCGTGCTGGAAAAAGAAACCTGGGTTGGCGGCAAGGCACGGCGCGTGAACGTCGATGGGGCCGAGATTGACGGCGGGCCGACCGTCTTCACCTACCGTGAAGTTTTCGACGAGGTTTTTGCGGCTTGCGGTGCGCGGCTGGAAGACCACGTCACCATCGCCCGCGCCGAAGTGATTGCTCGCCATGCGTGGGACGATAGCGGCAGCCTTGACCTGTATGCCGATCACGGCCGCAGCGTCGACGCAGTCGGCGAGTTTGCCGGGGCTGAGGCTGCGCGGGGATACGCCGCCTTCACCGCCGAGGCACGGCGCATTTTCGAGGTGCTGGAACAACCCTTCCTACGCGGCGACAAGGCTTCAACGCCTCTGCCAATGATGTGGCGGATCGGGCCGTGGAAGATGGGCGATATGCTCGCCATGCGCCCCTTCGACGGGATGTGGCGCGCGCTGGGGGAGCATTTCAAGGACGCGCGCCTCCAGCAATTGTTCGGGCGTTATGCCACCTATTGCGGGTCATCGCCCTTCGCCGCGCCGGCCACACTGATGTTGATCGCCCATGTCGAGGCGCGGGGCGTGTGGCTGATCGATGGCGGAATCCATGCGCTGGCCAAGGCGCTGGCGGCACTCGCTGAGAAACAGGGCGCGCGGCTGCGGACGGATGCGCCGGTCGCAGAAATCCTCACCACCAATGGCCGCACCAGCGGTGTAAAGCTGGCGAGCGGGGAGGTGATCCCCGCTGACATCGTCATCTGCAATGGCGATCCGGGCGCGCTTGCGACAGGGCGGCTGGGCGCGGGCGCCGCGCGCGCTGTGCCTGCGATCCCGCCTGGCAAACGATCGCTTTCGGCGCTGGTGTGGTACGCCCATGCCGCGACAGAGGGCTTCGACCTTTCCCACCACAACGTCTTTTTTTCGCGCGATTACGCCCGCGAATTCCGTGAGATCGCTGCCGGGAAGCCGCCCAGTGAACCGACCGTCTATGTCTGCGCAACCGACCGCGGCGCGCGGGAGGCGGATCCGGCCCCGGCCCCCGGCACGCGCGAACGCCTGCAAATCATCGTCAACGCCCCCGCCAACGGAGACGTCCACGACTATACGCCCGAGGAGAGAGCCCAATGCACCGACGCCATGATGGCCACGCTGAAGCGCTGCGGCCTTCAGCTGGAAGACCCGTTGCCGCATCAGCTCATGACGCCGCAGGATTGGGAAGCCCTGTTCCCGGCCACGGGCGGCGCCCTATATGGCAGAGCGTCGCACGGCTGGGCGGCCTCTTTCCAGCGGCAGGGGCCGAAAACCCGAGTGCCGGGTCTGTATTGCACGGGTGGGGCGACCCATCCGGCGGCTGGGGTGCCCATGGCAGCCTTGTCCGGGCAGCTGGCCGCGCGGGTAATCGAACGGGACCTCGCTTCGATGAAGACATCCCGGCCGGCGGTTACAGCTGGTGGTATGTCGACGCGATCAGCGACGACGGGCAGCACGGGCTGACGATCATCGCCTTTTTGGGCAGCGTCTTTTCACCCTATTACAAGCGCAGCGGGCGGGGCGACCCGCTCAACCATTGTTCGCTTAATGTCGCGCTTTATGGCCCGCAGGCGCGCTGGGCGATGACCGAGCGCGCATCCGGCGCGGTGCAGCGTGATGCCAGCAACCTTATGATCGGGGCGAGCAATGTCAGGTGGGAGAACGACGCGCTCACCATCGATATCGTCGAAGGCGACACGCGGCTGTTCGTGCCGTGGCAGCGCCCGGTGGTGGGCCGTGTGCGCGTCTATCCCGAGGCTCTGAACCGCACAGCCTTTGCGCTTGATCCGCAGGAAAACCACATCTGGCACTGCCTTGCCCCCTGCGCGCGGATCGAGGTCGAGATGACCTCGCCCGGCATTTCGTGGAGCGGCAAGGCCTATCTCGATCACAACCGCGGGGCCGAGCCGCTGGAGACAGGTTTCAACACCTGGCACTGGTCGCGCGCGCATCTGAAAGGGGGCGCGCTGGTGTGCTACGAAGGCGAGCGCGGCGATGGTTCGCTGTTCGCCAGCGCCTTGCGGTTTGACGGGAAGGGCGTGCCCGAACCGGTTGAACTGCCACCCATCGCCGGGCTGCCAGACAGCAAATGGGGCATTACCCGCCGCACAAGGTCCGACATCGGCGTGGCCGAAGTGCGCCGGACATGGGAAGACACCCCCTTCTACGCCCGCTCCGAACTCGCCTCGCGGTTTCTGGGCGAGGAAGTGGTGGCCGTGCAGGAAAGCCTCGACATGCAGCGCTTTTCGTCACGATTGGTGCAGTTCATGTTGCCCTACCGGATGCCGCGGCGAAAGGGGTAGGGGGCGGAGAGGGTCTGCTTTCGAGGATTGAGTTACGGCACGATAACGACTTCAGCCGGGTGGTTAGCTGACATTAACTTCTTTGATTCGCTGCTTTTCGGCGGCGCAAGGCGATTGGTTGCAGCCGGGCACGGGTGTAGCGTTGAACTAAAGCCGGATAGAGGTTGGCTGCCAGATTTGTGATTGCCAGCCACGCTGCCCAATCCACCCAGTCTATACGCAAAGCGTAAAGGGCGACGACCATTCCGCCAGCGAAGAATATGAGGTGAGATCGCTCATTCGTTCGCCCGTCGTCGGACACCTTTTCTATCCTGTCCGCGAAGGCGTGGACCCGGTAACCGGGAAAGCGGCGGCGAACGATGCGATTGACTAGGTCGCCGTTGCTCACCACCGCCCGCATCGCCTTGACTCCGAGCCTTTCATAGATCCGGCCGTTCGCTTCGAACGAGCGCACGCGATACCAAGACGGTGGTAAGAAGCGGATTGCATAGCCGACAAGCAAAGATCCGACGAGCCACCAGAAGGGCGCGCTGTTTGGTGATGCGCGGTCGAACGAGCGCAAGGGGCCGAATGCCTGCAGCCAGAACGATACCGTAGCGCCGAGCCACAGGCAGAATAAGGCGATTGGGACGATGTTCAGCCGCTTGGCGTAGTCTGAGGCATCGGCGGAGTTTGGAACCGCATTGTCGTCCATCGTGCGATGCTACGCTCATTCGAACGCAATGACCACCTCGGATCACTTCCCGAACGGCAGCTTTCTTCTGCGCAAAACGCAAAGCGGACGTTCACTCTCCGGCGCTGCTCTCTGGCTCCCCGCTTTCGCGCTCTGCCGCTTTCTTCGCCTCACGCTCGGCGCGGGTTTTCTTCAGCATGCGGTCCATTTTCAGCCATTGCCACACGCCGAACCCGATCGCGATGCCGTAGAACAGCACAATCTCGATCCAGCCGTAATTCATGGCACTCGCTCTCCTACCGTGCTTGTTCGAGGAACGCCGTGATCCGGCCTACCGCTTTTTCGGGCGCTTCCTCATGGGCAAGATGGCCGAGGCCGGGGAGCACGTCCAGCCGCGCGTTGGTGAGCCAGCCATGCGCGTCGCGCGCCCAGTCGAGCGGGATGGCGGGGTCATTCGCGCCGTGCACCAGCAACACCGGATTGCGCACCTCGCCCATCCGCAGACGCAATCCGGGCAAGTCCCAGTTGGCCATCATCGCCAGCGCGCCGCCCGCGTGGCCGGGGTGTTTCAGCAGGGTCCGGTAACAGGCGAGGCCTTCTGCATCGATGTGCGAATGGGTGGACCGCCACAGGAACTTCTTGGCTCCGCCGACAAGGTCGATGCTCCCGGCGAAGAACCGCGGCACCAGCGGATTGATGAACAGCGCTTTGGCCACCGCGGGGAAAATCTGCGCGAGCGCGCCGGGAAAGGGGCGCAGCGCGGAATTGAGGCCGATGATCGGCCCGGTGTAACCGTGGTCCAGCGCCAGTTGCAGTGCGATCGCCGCGCCGGCGGAATGGCCGATGATAGCGGCGGGTTCGACCTCAAGTTGCTTCATCAACGCCGCCATTTCGCGCGCCATCGCAGGCAGGCTCATCGCATAGGCATCATGGCCGGTGGTAAAGGCATGACGGGGAAGATCGGGAGCGATCACGGTGTGGGTCTGCGCCAGCAGCGGCATCAGCCCGCGCCATGAATGCACCGAAGCGCCGGTGCCGTGGAGCAGCAGCAGCGGCGGCCCGGAACCCATTCGCTGCACGTGCCAACGGGCGCGGCCCACCTGCACAAACGCGCTCGTCTCACGGTGTGGCCAGATCAGGCCTTCGCGGTTCCAGTCGAGGCTGCTCATGCCGCCTTGGCCGAGGGCTGCACGGCGTTGATGGCCGCTTGCAGCATCCGGGCGTCAGCGCGGGGCAAGGCAAGGAAGCGGCCGCCCAAAGCCAGCGCCAGCGCAGCGCCTTCGGGGCCGGGGCGGGCCGAGATATCGACCACCAGCGCATCGATACCGCGCGTGTAAATCGCCTTGGCCGCGGCTTCGGCATCGGCGGCGGCCTGCGGCCGGCCGGGGGAGCCGTCGGCGGCGATGTTGGCTCTGCCATCGGTCAGGATCACCAGCGCCGCACTGCGCCCGCGCGCGATCACGGCTTCGGCCACTTCGCGCGCGGCGTTGAGCCCCATGGCGAGCGGCGTGCCGCCTCCGCCGGGCAGTTCCGACAGTGTGCGCCGCGCGCGGGTGAGCGAGCGGGTGGGGGGCAGCAGCAATTCGGCGCTCGTCCCGCGAAATGCGACCAGCGCCACTTCCGACCGCGTGACATAGGCCTGCCCCAGCATCAGTTCGACCGCGCCTTTGGCCTCGGCCAGCCGCGCGGCGGCGGCGGAACCGGAGGCGTCGACGGCGAAGATCGTGACCCGCGCGGCGCGTTCTTCAAAGCGGCGGATGCGCAGGTCTTCCTTGCGCATGATCAGCGGGGCGGAAGGATCAACGCCCGCCTCGCGCCGCCTGACCGCTTGCCACGGCACTGCGGCGCGCAGGCTGTCGATCAGCGCCAGCTTTGCGCCGCCGCGCGGCATGCCGGGGCGTGCGCCCAAGGGCTTGCCGCGGGTGGCGGCCTTGCGTTTCTGTCCGGTGCCGCTGCTGGACGACCGGCGCGGAGCTTTGCCTTGTGCGAGGCTTTCGAGCAGCCCTGCCGGGATTGCCGCCTTTGCCGCTTCGACAAGGATTTCCGACAGATCGGGTTCGGGCTGCTGCCGGTCGCTGTCTTCGGGATTGTCCTGCGGGCTGTCGGGTGGCGGCGGTGTTTGGTCTTCGGGCGGGGCGTCCTGTTCCTGCGGCGGCAGGCGGGTGGCGCGCGGGGCGAGTACCAGCCGCACTGCGCCCGCCAGATCGGAGCCAGTCGCAGCATCGCGCCTGTCCAGCGCGGCCAGTCCGCGCGCAGCCTCACCCGCAACACTCAGCGCCCGCAACGAATCCACCCCCAAAGCATCCGCCGTGGCGGCCAGCGCGCGCAGCGCTGCATCGTCCAGCGCGGCAACCTGCGCCAGCGATCCCGCTGCAGGGGCCAGCTCCACCCCCTGCCAGCGCCGTGACGCCGACAGATCGCAGATAAAGGCGAGGCGTTCAGTCAGGCTGGCGGGCGGGGTGTCCTCCGGCTCGACCGCGTCATCGAGCAGCACGAGCGCCGTGCCGCCATCGTCCAACGCCTGCGCCAACCGTCCGGCAATGCTCGTGTCCATGCGCTCGGCCATGCCGGCGATCAGCGCGCCGCCTGCCGCTTCCTCGATCAGACCCGTCTGAGGGATCGGTTTTCCCGCGGAAAGGCTGGCGGCCAAATCGATCCCGCCCAGCAGGCGTTCGTCATCGACATGGCCGGGCAGGCGGCGCAGCGCGATATGTTCGCCCAAAGCGGCCACCAGTGCCTCTCGCGCAGGGCTGGACCCGCGCAGAACCATGCCTTTGAAGGTCGCCGGGGCGAGAGCAAACAGCCGCGCCGCCAGCACCGCATCCTCCAGCGGATCGGCGGGCGGATCGGCGGACGTCATCCGAACAGCTCGGCAATCGCCCGGGTGATGCGCACGGTGGAGCCTGTTTCGTCCAGCACATCACGCCGCAGCCGGTGACGCAGCGCCGAAGGGGCGATGGCGATCAAGTGCTTGCGCGTGACGCTTTTTGCGCCGTCCAGTGCGGCCAGCGCGCGGGCGGCGCGCATCAGGGTAAGCTCGCCGCGCAGGCCATCCGCGCCGACGGCAAGGCACAGGTTGGCGGCATCGCGCAGAACATCGTCGCCGGGGGAAAGCTTGGGCAGGCGCGCCTTGCCCTTGGCAACGCGTTTGAGGATCGCTTCATCCTCGCCCGCCCAGCGCGCGGCGAAGCCTTCCGGATCAGCCTCGTTTTCGGCGACCAGTTTCATGATCGCGATGCGCACTTCGATATCCTTGGGCGTGCGCACTTCCACCGACAGGCCGAACCGGTCGAGCAATTGTGGGCGCAGCTCGCCTTCTTCGGGGTTGCCGCTGCCGATCAGCACGAATTTGGCCGGGTGGCGCACCGACAGGCCTTCGCGTTCGACCACGTTCTCGCCCGAAGCCGCGACATCCAGCAGCAGGTCGACAAGGTGATCTTCGAGCAGGTTGATCTCGTCGATATACAGGAACCCGCGGTGCGCCTTGGCCAGCAGGCCCGGTTCAAACGCCTTTTCACCCGATCGCAGCGCGCGTTCGAGATCAAGTGAGCCGATGACCCGATCCTCGGTCGCGCCCAGCGGCATATCAACGAAGGGGACGGCGCGTTTGACCATCTTGCCGCGGCCGCACACGCCTGGATACCGCGCCTGATCCTCCTTGGAAGCGCCGTATGGGCAGCCATCTGCCGCCATGATCGGCGGGAGTAATCCGGCGAGCGCGCGGGCGGCGGTGCTCTTGCCCGTGCCCCGGTCGCCGAACACCATCACCCCGCCGATACTGGGGTCCACCGCTGCGATCAGCAGTGCCTGTTTCATTTCGTCCTGTGCGACGATTGCGGAGAAGGGAAAGCGTGCCATGTGGCTTGCCTTGTGAACGCTTGGACGGCTTTGGACAAGCAGAAGTGACAGGCTGGCGTTACACTTTCTGCCTAACGCTTGCCCAGCCGGTTGAGCACCAGCACCGGCAGCAAGCCCGCTGCCAGCAGGATCAGAGCAGGGATTGCGGCCTCTACCAACCGTTCGTCACTGGCGAGGCGGTAGGTGCGGGTGGCCAGCGTTTCGAGGTTGAAGGGCCGCAGGATCAGCGTGGCGGGTAGTTCGCGCAAGGTATCGATGAATACGAGCGCGGCAGCGCCGGCAAGGCTGGGCGCGAGCAGCGGGGCATAGATCCGGGCCAGCACCCGCGATGGCCGCGCGCCAAGGCTGCGGGCGGCGGAGTCCAGGCCGGAGGGAATGCGCGCAAGTCCGCCGCTGACACTGTTATAGGCGACCGTCAGGAACCGTACCGACAGGGCATAGACGAGGATGGCGCTCGTCCCGGTCAGCATGAGCCCGCCGCTCCAGCCGAAACTGTCACGGGCAAAGCGGGTCAGATTTTGATCGAAGGCGCCCAGTGGAGCCAGCAAACCTACCGCCAGCAGAGCGCCGGGCAGGGCATAGCCGAGCGTCGCCAGCCGGATCGCGCTTGCCGTGATCCGCGATTGCGTGCGCGCACGGGCGAAAGCCAACACCAGCGCGGCGACAAGGCACAGCAGCGCCGTTGCCGCGCCCAGCCACAGGCTGCCGCTGAGATAAGTCGCCAATTGCCCCGCGGCGGCCTGCGCCGTGTCGGTCATGGCAAGGCTGGCGAGGTATCCGGCGGGGAGTAGAAAGCCGAGCACGACGGGTAAAGCGCAGGCCGCCATCGCCAGCGCTTTGCCCAGCGGCGACAGCGCGACCAGCGGTTCGTCATCGCCGCGCGCGGCCAGCCCGTCACGGCTGTCGCTGCGCCCGGCCCGCGTCTGTGCCTCCCACGCCACCAACACGATCACGAAGACCAGCATTACCGCAGCGAGTTTAAGCGCGGCGTCTTTGTCTCCCATCGCCAGCCAGCTGCGGAAAATGCCGGTCGAAAAGGTGGGGATGGCGAAATATTCGGCCACGCCAAAATCTGCGAGCACCTCCATCAATACCAGCGCCAATCCCCCGGCAATGGCGGGACGGGCCGCGGGCAGGGCAACCCGCCAGAACGCCCGCGAAGGCGCCGCACCAAGGCTGCGGGCGGCGCGGAACTGCGTCATGCTTTGCGTGGCAAAGGCGGTGCGGGCCAGCAGATAGACGTAAGGGTAAAGGACGAAGCCGAGCACGAATGCTCCGCCGCCCAGCGACCTTATGTCGGGAACAGCGTAATCCTCCGCCCCCCAACCGGTCGCTTGTCGCAGCGCGCTTTGCACCGGTCCCGCATAATCCAGCATATCGGCATAGATATAGGCGGACAGGTAAGCGGGCAGCGCCAGCGGCAGGACCAGCGCCCAGCCCAGCACGCGGCGCCCGGGAAAGCGGGTCGCTGCGACCAGCCATGCGCAGCCTGTCCCAACCACTGCCGCAATCCCGCCTGCCAGCAGCATCAACGCCAGCGTGTTGGCGATGTAGGTCGGCAGCACCGTTGCAGCCAGATCGCCCAGCGTCTCTGCCGGCCCGGCGCCGGCACCCGCCAGCGCGGCCCAGGCGATCGCAGCAATCGGCAGGCCAGCCAGCGCCGCCAATGCCGCAGCCGCCAGCGTCCATCTGCCGCCGCCATCACCGCCGCTTGCACCGGAGGGCGCAAAGTGCCTAAGGCGGTTCATCTTTAGTCGTGCGGAAAGCGCCATTGAGCCTCGAATTTCGTCATATTGCCCATGCTTACGGTGCCGTGCGAGCGCTGGAGGACATCTCCTTCACCGCGCCGACTGGCGAGATCACGTGCCTGCTTGGCGCGTCGGGTTGTGGGAAGTCAACGCTTTTGGGCCTCGCTGCCGGGCTGCTCAGGGTGCAGCGCGGCAGCATTGCCATTGGAGAGGACGTGCTGGCGGACGAGCGCGCGAGCCCTCCGCCCGAAGCGCGGCCCGTGGGGCTGGTGTTTCAGGATGGCGCGCTGTTCCCGCACATGACGCTTTCCGCCAATGTCGCCTTCGGCCTGCCCAAGTCGCAGCGCGGAGAGGCTGATAGCTGGCTCGCCAAGGTGGGTCTTGCCGGAATGGGCGCGCGTTATCCGCATGAACTTTCCGGCGGTCAGCAACAACGCGCGGCACTCGCCCGGGCGATGGCGCCGGGGCCGCGCGTGCTGTTGATGGACGAGCCCTTCGCCAGCGTCGATATCGTGCTCCGCCGCAAGCTCCGCCGTGAATGCCGCATCCTGCTGCGCGAGGCCGGGGCGACCGTGGTGCTGGTCACGCATGACCCCGCCGAAGCGCTCGACATTGCAGATCGGATCGCCGTGATGGAGGGCGGGCGGATCGTCCAGTTCGGCACACCCCCGGAACTGTATGACGCCCCCGCCACGGCTGCGGTCGGCGCCATTTTCAGCGGCGCACAGGTGATCCCCGGCTCGCACACAGAAGGCGGGCTGGATACGCCCTTCGGCCTGTGGCCGCTCGCCAGTGTGCTTGGCCAAGTGCCCAGCGCGCCCCTGCTTGATCTGCTGGTGCAAGCCGACCGGCTGGTGCCGGTGGCCGATGTGCGCGGCGGGCGGGTGCGTGATGTGCATCCGATGGGCGCGCGCAGCCGGGTGCTACTCGAAGGGGCGCAGGGCACGGCGATAACCGTCGAAACCGCGCTGCCCATCGATCCGGAACAGACCTATAGCGTCATGCCCGATGCTGAAAGCGTGCGGGCGTTCGCACGCGGATAGGGCTTGCGTGGACAGCGATTGTATTGCAAGTCATTCGCAAATAGCCACAGAAAGCCTCTCTCGATGAAGAAAATCGCCCTTACCACCTTCGCCTGCGTCAGCATTGCCGCGCTCTCTGCCTGCGCGGCCGAGGAGCAGCCTGCAGGCGAGTGCGCGGTAAGTGCGGGGGATGTAAACATCTATTCGTCCCGCCATTATGACACCGATCTGGCGCTGTATGAGGATTTTACCTGCGCAACCGGCATCAAGATCAACCGCATCGAAGCCGATGCCGATGCGCTGATTGAACGCATCCAGTCCGAAGGCGAATTCAGTCCAGCCGATCTGCTCATCACTGTCGATGCCGGACGGCTGTGGCGAGCCGAGCAGGCGGGGATCCTTGCTCCGGTCGATTCGCCGGTGCTGAACGAACGCCTGCCCGCCAACCTGCGCCATCCGCAGGGCCTGTGGTTCGGCCTGTCGACCCGGGCGCGGATCATCATCTACGACAAGGCCAAGGGCGCGCCCGAAGGTCTCGCCAATTATGCCGATCTCGCCAACCCCGCCTTCAAGGGGCAGATCTGCATGCGGTCGTCGTCCAACATCTATAACATCTCGCTGCTGTCCAGCATCATCGCCCACAAGGGCGCGGCGGAGTCGGAGGCGTGGGCCAAGGGCGTTGTCGCCAACTTCAAGCAGGCACCCCAAGGCAATGATACCGCCATGATTGAAGCGGTTGCTACCGGGCAGTGCGGCATCTCGCTGGTCAACACCTACTACCTCGCCCGCTATGCCGGGGGGGATGCCAAGGAAAAGGCGATGTTCGACAAGGTTGGTGTGATCTTCCCCGATCAGGACGGGACGGGCACCCATGTCAACGTCAGCGGCGCAGGGCTGGTCAAGACCGCACCTAACCGCGACAATGCGGTGAAGTTCCTCGAATATCTGACGTCCGAAAGCGCCCAGCGATACTTAGCCGACGGCAATAACGAATATCCGTCGGCCATTGGGCTGAAGGCCAATTCGGCGGTGGAACAGCTCGGCAGCTTCAAGGCGGATACGTTGAGCGTGGCGGATATCGGCAAGGCACAGGCTCAGGCGGTGACCATATTCGACCGTGCCGGGTGGAATTGATTTGTGCAGGCTCAAGGCCCGCTATCACCCTTTAACACTAAACTGTCTTGAAGGGCGCGCAGGTCTAGTCCATTTGCGCCCCCGATCCTGCTGCCCCTTCCGGGAAGCGCACACTTGTATCCGAGGCCCGTTTTGAACCAGCCCACAATGACCCGCGACCAGTTCCCCGAAAGCGCGGCGCTCTCCATCGAGACGATCACCTATGTCCACCACTGGTGCGAAGGGCTGTTCACGCTCAAGATGACCCGCCCACCAAGCTTCCGGTTCCGTTCGGGTGAGTTCGTGATGATCGGGCTGCCGGGCGACAACGGCAAGCCGCTGCTGCGCGCCTACTCGGTCGCTTCGCCTTCCTATGAGGAGGAACTCGAATTCCTGTCGATCAAGGTGCAGGACGGCCCGCTGACCTCGCGGCTTCAGCACATTCAGGTCGGCGATCCGATCTACCTCGGCAAGAAGCCTACCGGCACGCTGGTGACCGACGCGCTGCTACCGGGCAAGCGGCTGTTCATGCTCTCGACTGGCACCGGCCTTGCGCCGTTCATGAGCCTTGTGCGCGATCCCGAGGTTTACGGGATGTTCGAGGAAGTGATCGTCGTGCATTCCGTGCGCAACGTGAACGAGCTGGCCTATCGCGAGCTGCTGGAATCGAAGCTCGAAGGCGACCCGCTGCTCGAAGACGAAGACCGCGCCAAGATGATCTACGTCCCCACTGTAACGCGCGAATCGTTCCGCACGCAGGGCCGCATTCAGGCGCTGATCGACGACGGCCGCCTGTTCGAACAATCAAGCGGCCCGCAGCATTTCGTGCCGGACGAAGACCGCGTGATGCTGTGCGGCAGCATGGCGATGATCAAGGACCATGCCGCCGATCTGGAAGCGCGTGGGTTTGAGGAAGGCGCGAACAACAAGCCGGGGCAGTTTGTGATCGAACGGGCGTTTGTGGGTTAAGCTTATAGCGTTATCGTCTCCCCCGGACTTGATCCGGGGCGCTCTGCCTCTTGCTTTCTATATCGAAAAAGAAGCGTGATCCCAGGTGAAACCCGGGAGGACAGAGCTTGGAGTGAGGGCGCTTCTATGCGTCACCCGCACTTTCGCGCTTGACCCCCACTCGCGCGCGCGGCTTAATCGTGGCAAAGAAAAACCCTTCTGCCGGAGAGACACGCGTCATGCTCGCATCATCCTATCGCACCGCCTATAACGAAGATCACGAGGCCTTCCGCGACACCGTGCGCAAGGTTTTTGCCGAGCACCTGACCCCGCACATGGACGACCACGAAGCCAACGGCATCGTCCCTCGCGATGTGTGGAAGACAATGGGCGACGCCGGGATGCTGTGCATGACGGTGAAGGAAGAGAACGGCGGGCTCGGGCTCGATTTCGGCTTCAACTGCGTGCTGACCGAAGAGCTGTCCTACCTTGGCTCGTCCGCAGGCTTCACGCTCCAGAACGACATCACGGCCAACTACTTCGAGCGCCTCGGCAACCCCGAACAGCGCGCCAAGTATCTGCCCGGCATGGTCAGCGGCGACATCATTACCGCGATTGCCATGACCGAACCGGGCGCGGGCTCCGATCTTCAGGGCATCCGCACCACGGCCAAGAAGGATGGCAACCACCTCGTCATCAACGGGTCGAAAACCTACATCACAAACGGCCAGAACGCCGATTGCGTGATCGTGGTCGCCAAGACTGATCCCGAGCTTGGCTCCAAGGGCATCAGCCTGGTGCTGGTTGACGCCGACACTCCGGGCTTCGAGCGCGGGCGCAATCTCGACAAGATCGGCCAGCATGCTGCCGACACCTCGGAACTGTTCTTCAACGATTGCCGCGTGCCGATGACCAATATCTTGGGCGCGGAGGGCATGGGCTTTGTGCACCTGATGGAGGAGCTGCCGCAGGAACGCCTCGGCATCGCAGTCGGCGCGCAGGCCGCGGCGCAGCGGGCGTTCGATGAAGCGGTGAACTTCACCAAGGATCGCAAGGCCTTCGGCAAGACCGTGTTCGAATTCCAGAACACCAAATTCACCCTCGCCGACCTCAAGGCCAAGTTGCAGGTGGGCTGGGCGCACCTCGACTGGGCGATCCGCAAGCACCTCGCCGGCGAACTCACCACCTCCGAGGCGAGCGCCGCCAAGCTGTGGCACACAGACCTGCAATGGGAGATGTGCGACGCGTCGCTGCAGCTCCACGGCGGGGCAGGCTACATGAACGAATACGCCATCGCCCGGCTGTGGCGCGACGCGCGCGTGACGCGGATCTTCGGCGGCACGAACGAGATCATGAAGGAAGTGATCTCGCGGAGCATCTGAGTATGACCGACCCCCTCGACTTCACCGGCAAGCGGGTCCTGGTCATCGGCGGATCGAGCGGGATCGGAAACGGCATCGCGCATGGATTTCGCGCACGCGGCGCGGGCGTCACTGTCACCGGCACTCGGCCCGACTTCGGCGATTACCTTGAGGCTGAGGATAGCGACTTCACCGGGCTGGATTACCGCCAGCTCGACCTCACCGACCGCGAGGCGGCGGGGCGTCTCGCGGTGGACCTCGGCGCTGTCGACGTGCTGGTGCTCTCGCAAGGCACCGTGCGCTATGGGCGGCAGGAGTTCACCCGCGAGGGCTGGGATGCGGTGGTGGACATCAACCTCAATTCGGTGATGGATGCCGCGCGTGCTTTCCATCCGGCGCTGGCTGAGGCGAAGGGCGCGATCATTATCGTTTCCAGCGTGGCCGCGTTCAAATCGACCCTCGGCACGCCCGCCTATGCGGCGTCCAAGGCAGGCGCGGCGAGCCTTACCAAGACACTGGGCGAGGCCTGGGCGCGGGATGGCATCCGGGTTAACGGCATCGCGCCGGGGCTGGTGCCGACCAAGCTGACGAGTGTGACCACCGACCATCCCGAACGGCTGGAGGCCAGTATCAAGTCCATCCCCTTGCGCCGCATGGGCACGCCAGAAGATATGGCGGGCGCGGCGCTGTTCCTCGCCTCGCCGCTGGCCGGGTACATCACCGGGCAGACGCTGGTGGTGGACGGGGGGCTGACGCTGTCCTGAGGCAGGCCTCGGCAATTGTGACACACATCTGAAATCCAGTCACGAACTCGTCATACGCTTGCGCCAATCCATACGCGAAAGCGGGGCAGGCAGCGCATGGATGTCGTCAATATTTTCCTGACCAACGAGTTTGGCGAAAGCCTTGAGGATTTCGTCCACAATGACCGCCGCTTTACCTTCGACCGGATGGGGCCGGAAGGGCCGCGGCGCCTGGTCGAAGGACCGATGTGGGCGTTTGTCGACTGGGTGATGCCGGAACTGGCGGGACTGGAAATGTGCCGCCGCCTGCGCTCCGATCCGCGCACCGCTGATGCTCATGTGACGATGGTGCTGGAGGAGGATGACCCCGAAGACCGCCGCCGCGCGCTACGGGCGGGGGCCGATGATTACGTGGTCGGGCCGCTGACACGCACCGCCGTGCTTGACCGGGTGCTGGCGCTGCAATCACGCTCTTCCGAACGGCAGGCGACACGCCGCGTGGAACTGGGCGTGCTGGTGATCGACATGGCGGCGCTTCAGGCACGCTGGAACGAGACGCCGATTGTGCTGCGGCCCAACGAATTCCGGCTGCTGCGCTTCCTTGCCGAAAACCCGAACCGGGTGCTGACCCGCGAGGATCTGATCGCCGGCCTTGGCAAGCGCGAGCCGCCGATCGACGAGCGCACCGTGGATGTGTGGATCGGTCGCCTGCGCCGCGCGATCAAGGCGGCGGGTGGCGGCAATCCGCTGCGCACCGTGCGGTCGCTGGGGTATGTCTTCGATCTGGGCTGACCCTGTTTCGCTTTGCTGAGCCAAACGGACCCGCGAGGGCTGCAAGGGCTGCAAGGGCTGCAAGGACGACCGGCCGCCCGCAGCGACGCGATCTTCACATCACATGAGCGAGAAAGGCGC
>JBIKSA010000147.1:0-3270 GCA_044348875.1 Erythrobacter sp.
TCTGCGACACGGTGGATTCGTAGCGCGGCGTGAAGCCTTCAAGGATGTGGCTGGCCGCGGTGGTCTGCACGCCGTGGGTGGCGAACAGGTCCTTCATGCCGATCGGCACGCCCGCCATTGTGCCCAGCGTTTCGCCAGCCGCGCGGGCCGCGTCGACCTTGTCTGCGGCGGCCATCGCATGGTCGGGCGTGGTAACGATGAAGGCGTTCAGGGCAGCGGCGCCGGCCACGGCCGCATTGAAGGTTTCCGCGACCTCGCGCGCGGTGAAGTCCCCGGCGCGCACGCCATCGCGGATGTCTTTTACACCGAGTTGGGTAAGGTCAGTCATCGTTTCCAACCATTCGCCCTGCACCTGCCGAAGTTTTTGCCTTCGCTAGGCACGGGGTCAAAAAAGAAAAAGCAATCCTTCGGCAAGCTCAGGATGATCGCACAAAGCCTTGCAGCCTTTACTCGATCACCTTCGGCACACCGTAGAACCCATGTTCCGCTGCGGGCGCATTAGCCAGCACGTCGTCGCGCCGGCCACCGCCGGTCAGGGGGTCGGCATCGACCACGTCATCGCGCAGGCGCAGCGTGTTGGGGATCACCGCGGCCATCGGCTCGATGCCCGCCGTGTCCACTTGACCCAATTGCTCGACCCACTGGAGGATGCCGTTCAGTTCCGGCACCATCCGTTCGAGCGCGGCATCATCCATGCTGATACGCGCCAGACTGGCAATTTTGGCTACGGTTGCCTTGTCGACCGACATAACTGCGCTCCCTACTGGCCCTGAGGACCCGCCTGGGGCGCACCCTGCGGAGCCCCTTGCGGTGCGCCCTGCGGACCGCCAGCGGCGCCGCCCATCTGCTGCTGCATCGTCTGCTGCAGGATCTGGAGATTGCGATCGAAGGTGGTGCGGCTCATGATGTCGATCACTTCGATTTCAAATTCGAGATCGGCATTGGCCGGGATCGGCGAACCCTGCGGCGGGGTAGCACCATAGGCCTGATCGGCGGGAATGAAGAGCGTGTATTTGCCGCCCTTCTGCATCTGCTGAAGGCCCTTGAAGAAACCTGGAACGGTCGCACCTTCTTCAAGCGGGAAGGGCGAGCCTTCAGGGAACAGGCCCTGCACCGGCAGCGGGATGTCCCGCGATTCGTCAAACACCGTGCCATCGGCGGCCAGCTTGCCCTTGTACTTGACCCACACAACTTCGCCAACCTTGGCCATCGGGCCGGTGCCGGCCACTTGAGTATCGACGTTAAGCCCGCGCGGCACGGCGGCCCACGCAAGCCCTGCGCCCACCAGCACGGCGAGGAGCACCCCGATCCAAAGCTTGGTCAGAGAGCCTTTGGCGACAGGCTGGATCGGAACGCGGGTAATCTCGGTCATGGTCTTGTCCTGCTAAGCATGTGGGCGCGACGACAAAAGGGCGCGGGTTAAAGCCGCGCCCTGATGGCTGATCGCAAAGGGGTATTCAAGCGGTTCCGGACACGGACACACGCCTGACGACGGGATTATTTGCTCCCGTCACGCTCCATCCGCTTGCGCTCCATCTTGCGGGCGCGGCGCACGGCGGCGGCCTTTTCCCGGGCGCGCTTTTCGCTGGGCTTTTCGTAGTGGCGACGCAGCTTCATTTCGCGATAAACGCCCTCGCGCTGCAGCTTCTTCTTGAGCGCGCGCAGGGCCTGATCGACATTGTTATCGCGAACCATGATTTGCATAAACGACGACTACCTCATGTCCAAACGCCCAGAGCCCCGCTGTGATTCTGCGCGGGGTTGCGCGATGAATTTCCAATGAAATGCGGGCGATTCCTCGTGGGAGCCGCCCTTCAAACGGGGTCCCGATAGTCCAACAGTCCCCGAAAGGCAAGCCGCCAGAATGCAATCGCGCGCAGTTGGTGCACCAGCCGCGCTAGTCAGAACGGCCTCCCCTCGCTAAGGGCCGTCGATGGCCGGTGAAATTTCCCCTCTTGTTGCAACCCTGAACGTCGCTGTCGGCGGCGCGGTCGGGTCCGTGCTGCGCTTTCATGTGGGGCGCTGGATCGGCCAAATGGCCGGAACCAGCAACGCCTTTCCGTGGGGTACGCTGACGGTCAATATCATCGGCAGTCTTGCCATGGGGGCGCTGGTCGGCTGGCTGGCGCGCGGCACGATCGCCGCCCCCAACGCCGAACCGCTGCGGCTGCTGATCGGCGTCGGGCTGCTCGGCGGGTTCACCACTTTCAGTGCCTTTAGTTCCGAACTCATCACCATGCTCCACCGCGGGCAGACGATGCTGGCGCTGGGCTATGCTGCCGCCTCGCTTGTTGCGGGTATGGCGGCTGTTATCATCGGCCTTGTTGCCGCGCAGAGTGCTTCATGACCGAAATCCCACCCACCGATAATGTCCGCCAGTTCACCGTTTCCGAGGATGATGACGGCATCCGGCTTGACCGCTGGTTCAAGCGCAATCTGCCGCAGATCGGCTTTGCCACCGTGTCGCGCTGGGCGCGCACCGGGCAAATTCGCGTCGATGGCAAGCGGGTGAAGCCGGAAGACCGGCTGGAGCAAGGCCAGATGCTGCGCGTTCCGCCGGGCGGAGAGGACGCGCCCTCGGCGAAGAAAGCCGCACCGCGCATCCGCACGCTCACCCCCGAACAGATCGCCGAAGCCAAGGGTATGGTGATCCGCGAAACGGCTTCGGCCATCGTGCTGAACAAGCCCCCCGGACTTGCCACGCAAGGCGGCAGCAAAACGACCAAGCACGTCGACGGGTTACTCGATGCCTTCGTCGAGACCGAGAAAACCCCCCGTCCGCGCCTGGTTCACCGGCTGGACAAGGACACCTCGGGCGTGCTGCTGATCGCGCGCACGCCGGGCAGCGCGGCGAGTTTCTCCAAACGCTTCGCCAGCCGTTCGGCGCGCAAGGTCTACTGGGCGCTGGTGGTCGGCAATCCGCAATTGTCCGAAGGCGTGATCGACGCCCCGCTTGCCAAGCAGCCGGGCACTGGCGGCGAGAAGATGCATATCGACGAGGAAAACGGAGCGGCGGCCAAGACGCGCTACCGCGTCGTCGACCGGGCGGGACAGCGCGCCGCATGGGTTGAACTGGAACCGCTTACCGGGCGCACCCACCAGCTGCGTGTCCACATGGCGGCGATCGGCCACCCGATTGTGGGTGACGGCAAGTATGGCGGGCCGGATTCCTTCCTGACCGGCGCGGTCAGCCGCAAAATGCACCTGCACGCCCGCCGCCTGATCATTTCCGAACCCCAGACGGGGGAAGGAACAGGCGGCAAGCTGGAC
>JBIKSA010000066.1:0-11920 GCA_044348875.1 Erythrobacter sp.
GTAGAAAACGCATCAACTAGATCAGCGATGCGATCTTCTTCACCATACAGGGCATTGACCGGATCATCATATTTTTTGCTTTCTTGAACTGCAAGCATCGCAGGGACATTTTTTAGTTTTTCGATCTCCGGTCTGATTTTTTTAATTTTCTTTTTCACAGGGCGCGGATCGAGGATCTGCAGGCGCGCAGGCTCATGAAAGCCTGCAGTATCCAACATGACGGTTCGCTCACCGATTTTTGCAACTTCGATCCCAAGTCGGACTTGAGCCAAGGAAACCTCTGGATATGCATCGGCGCGGGAACCGATTTCATCATCGATCTTCCCGAGCTCTTTCTTGCTCCCCGCAATGTCATTTTCCAGTGTGGCCTTATGAGCCCGGCATTGATCAAGCCTTGCCACCGCCGCTTCGCCGGCTTTTTTTTGTATAGTGCGGACGATCAGCAGGCCCGCGATTGCGACAAAGGCCAAAAATGCCAATGCGCCAATGCTTGCGGCCAATCCGATAAGTAGCAGCACGCCAGCACCCGCTGCACCAAAGGTAGTCAAGCGAACCAGGTTCTCAGCTGTCGCTATCTGAGGTGCGTACCCGTCAGATTCTTCAACAACGATGGAAAGTTGATCCTGCAGACCCTCTAGTTGCTGTTCTTTGGAACTTTTGCGCTGCTCCAAATCCCGCCCTTCGCGCCATGCGGCAAGGTCAGTGCCAAGATGGTTGGCGAGAGCCATTGCCTGCATTTCGGCAGGCGAAACTATATTTTCAAAAGGCCGAGCTAAAGAAAAAACGGACATCGCCCCCTCCAAAAAACAAGGCCCCACACGGACGGGAAACTTGTCAGGCTCCCGATTTTCAGGAGCAAAGGATATAAGCGTGGCTCAAGGTTGGTAATATGGCCATATAAGGGTAACCCACTACCGGTTGACGCACGGGCGGTGGAAAGCTTCAACGGTCGCCTGCGTGACGAATGCCTCAACGAAACGCTGTTCACCGCACTGGCCCATCCTCGGTTCGTGCTCCGCGGGCGCTGCTCGCCGCTGCGTGACGGGATTGGTTCGGTGATGATGGCCCGTTTCCAACGGTTGAGGCCTACCGCCTTGCCGCTTTCGCAGGTCGAGACGCTGGCAGAATTCGAAGACAATTGACGAACGGCCCAGCCCAATTGATCAGGCGCGCGTAACGGGAAGTTCGGGCAGATTGCGGCCTGACAGCGATCACCCGCAGGGAGAATGGCCGTGGATTTGCAACTTGATGGGAAGACCGCGCTGGTGCTGGGCGCGAGCAAGGGATTGGGCCGGGCAATTGCTCTGTCGCTCGCCGCCGAGGGCGCGAAGATCATCACCGTCGCGCGATCGGGCGGCGGGGAGGCGGGGACGCTCCACATCAACGCCGATCTTGATGATCCCGCCGCGCCTGCGCAAATCATGGCCGCCGTGCGCGATGCCGGGCTTGAACCCGATATCCTCGTCCTCAACGCCGGTGGCCCGCCGACCGGTGCAGCCGCGACCACGACGCCGGAGGATTTCGCGGCGGTGATGGGCCGGATGTTCAACGCCCAGCTTGCGCTGGCGCAGGCGTTCCTTCCGGGCATGCGGACACGCGGGTTCGGACGGCTTCTGGCAGTCGCATCGACCAGTCTCATCACCCCTATTCCCGGACTTGTCTTATCCAATGCGGTGCGCGCGATGCTGGCGTCGTGGTGCAAGACGCTGGCTGCCGAGGTCGCGGCGGACGGCGTGACCGTTAATCTGCTGCTCCCCGGTCAGATCGCCACCGACCGGCTAACCAGCCTCCACGGAATGATGGCGGCAGGAAGCGGCATGACGCCCGAACAGATCACCGCCCGGTCAATCGCCGCGGTTCCTGCCGGGCGGTTGGGTCGGCCCGAGGAATTCGGCGACATCGCCGCCTTCCTCGCCTCCCCGCGCGCAGGCTTCATCAACGGCAGCGCAATAAAGGTCGACGGCGGGCAAACCGCAACGCTGTAACCCGCATACTTGCGCCGCCCGCTGCGGGCCAGTAGCGCGGGTGCCATGTCATCAGCCTTCATCGCGCTCCAGCACGTTCTGCCGCAACACGCCCTTTCGCGCTTTGCCGGGAGCCTTGCCGCCAGCGAGAGCCCGTGGCTGCGTGACCGCTTGATCCGCCGCTTTGTCGCAGCCTACGGCGTGGACCTAACCGAAGCCGCGCGCGGGATCGGGCAGTTCACCAGCTTCAACGACTTCTTCACCCGCGAATTGAAGCCCGGAGCACGGCCGCTTGCCGACGCCGGAGAATTCATCCTCTCGCCTGCCGATGGCGCAGTCAGCCAGCTTGGCCCGATCAGCGGCGGACGGATCATTCAGGCCAAGGGGCGCGATTACTCGGTGGCGGAAATCCTCGGCTGCCGGGCAGATGAAGCCGCGCGCTTCGAAGGCGGGCGGTTTATGACCATCTATCTCAGCCCGAAAGATTACCACCGCGTCCATATGCCCGCCGCTGGCACGCTGGCGGCGACGAGCTACATCCCGGGCGATCTCTATTCCGTCAATGTCGCCACCGCCGCCGGAGTCGACCGGCTGTTCGCCCGCAACGAGCGGTTGTCCTGCCGCTTTGACGGGCCGGACGGGCATTTCGCCAGCGTGATGGTGGGCGCGATGATCGTCGCCGGGATTGACACCGTGTGGCCGAACACATTCCGCACCCATGTCTCTGCCCCCGTTCACGAGGATTTCGCAGGCCAGGCTCACACCTTTGCCGCCGGCGATGAAATGGGCCGCTTTTACCTCGGATCGACGGTGGTGATGCTGTTCGAACCCGGCCGGGTGGAGTGGCTGGAGAGCCTCAAACCCGCCGATCCGCTGCGCATGGGTCAGGCGATCGCGCGGCGGGCCGCCTAAGTTATTTCGCGGCGAGGCTGTCGCGGATCAGCTTGGCAGCTTCCGGGCTGTCCCATTCGTAACCGCCCGTCACCCGCAACACTTCCTTGCCGCGCGCGTCGAACAGGACCGTCAGCGGCAAGACACCTTCGGGCGTGAACTGCGCAGACAGCGATGTTTCCGGATCGAGCCAGGGTTCAAGCCGGGCAAAGCCGCCCTTGGCAAAAAACGGCTCCACCACCTCGGCCCCGCGAATGTCCTGGCTGACGGTGATGACCCGCACCTCGCCGTCCAGATCGGCGGCAAGACGATCAAGCTGCGGCATTTCCTTGACGCAGGGCGCACACCACGTGGCCCACAGATTGACCAGCACCGGCCCGTCCTGCGCCGCCAGATCCAGCATCTTGCCCGCCGGATCGGTCAGGCGGATCGCAGGGATCGGCGTGCCGGCAAATTTGCGCTCCACCGCACCCGATGCTGGCGGCGCTGCCTCAACCGGTTGCGCCGGGGCCTCACCCGCCCTATCGCAGCCGGCCAACAGCAGGAGCGGTATTGCAAGCATGAGCGACGAGCGGGACATGACAGGCTCCAATCAGGGCGCGGCGACCAACGCGATGTGGGGGGGGCGCTTCGCTGACGGCCCTAGCGCGATCATGCGCGAAATCAACGCCTCGATCCCATTCGACAAGGCGCTGTGGCGGCAAGACATCGCCGCAAGCAAGGCGCACGTGGCGATGCTGGGCGCGGCGGGGATCATTCCGGCGGACGATGCGCTGGTGATTGCGAACGGTCTTGATGCAGTCGCCGCAGAATATGAAGCGAACGGCGTGCCCGAGGATTGGGACCGCGAAGACATCCACATGACGACCGAAGCCCGGCTTGCCGAACTGATCGGGCCAGTCGCCGGAAGGCTCCACACGGCGCGCAGCCGCAATGATCAGGTGGCGACCGATTTCCGCCTGTGGGTGCGCGATGCCTTCAGGCAGATGGACGAAGGGCTGGCGGCGTTGCAACACGCGCTGGTCACCCGCGCAGGCGAACACGCGGGCGATATCATGCCAGGCTTCACCCATTTGCAGACCGCGCAGCCGGTGACTTTGGGCCACCACCTGATGGCCTATTTCGAAATGTTCCGCCGGGACCGCGCGCGGATTTCGGACGCGCTGGTGCGGATGAACGAATGCCCGCTGGGCTCTGCCGCGCTGGCCGGCACCGGCTTCCCGATTGATCGCGATGCGACCGCGCGCGCATTGGGCTTTGACCGCCCGACCGCCAATTCATTGGACGCCGTATCGGACCGCGATTTCGCGCTGGATTTCCTGTGGAGCTGCTCGTCCACTGCGCTGCACCTGTCGCGGCTGGCCGAAGAACTGATTCTGTGGGCCAGCCAGCCCTTCGGCTTCATCCGCCTGCCGGACAGCCTCTCCACCGGCTCGTCCATCATGCCGCAAAAGAAGAACCCGGACGCTGCCGAGCTGGTGCGCGGTCATTCGGGACGGGTGATTGGCGCGCTGACCAGCCTGATGATCACCATGAAGGGCCTGCCGCTCGCCTATTCCAAGGATATGCAGGACGACAAACCGCCGGTGTTCGAAGCGGCATCGCTGATGGCGCTGTCGGTTGCTGCGATGACCGGGATGATCGCGGGCGCCACCTTCAACACGGCGCGGATGCGGGCTGCGGCGGAGCTTGGCTATGCCACCGCGACTGACCTTGCCGATTGGCTGGTGCGGGTGCGCGGCATTCCCTTCCGTGAAGCGCATCACATCACCGGCAGCGCGGTAAAACTGGCGGAATCGCGCGGCATCGCGCTCGACCGGCTCCCGCTTGCCGATCTTCAGGCAATTGATGCCCGGATCGATGAAAGCGTCTATGCTGCGCTGTCGGTCGATGCCTCGGTCGCGGCCCGCGCATCCTACGGCGGAACCGCACCCGATCAGGTCCGTTTGCAGGTTGCCGCCGCGCGCCGGACGCTGGGGATGGAGAAATGATGCGCAATCTTGCTGTTTTGGCCCTTGCCGCACTGGCGGCCGGTTGCGGCACCACCACGCCGCTGACGCCGCCTGACGGCGCAAGCCTGCCGACCGCGCCTTATGGCGCGACGCAGAAACCGTCCCCCGGGGAACTGCTGCGCCGTGATGCCCTGGCCGCCCCCGAACGCAGCGTGGAACTGCGCCGCCGTTCGGAGGAACGCCAGGACGACCCCTTCGATCTCCCGCCCGAATAGAAGCGATACCGATGGACCATTTCACCTATCAGGGCGGCGTGATGCACGCCGAAAACGTGCCGTTGCCGCGCATCGCGGATGAGGTAGGCACCCCCGTCTATGTCTATTCACGAGCCACGCTGGAACGCCACGCCCGGGTGTTCCGCGAAGCCTTGGCCGATGTACCTGACAAGCTGATTGCGTTTGCGGTCAAATCCAACCCCAACCTCGCCGTGCTCAAGGTGCTGGGGCGGCAGGGCATGGGGGCCGATGTGGTTTCCGTGGGCGAGATGCGCCGCGCACTGGCTGCCGGGATCGCGCCCGCGATGATCGTGTTTTCGGGCGTGGGAAAAACCGCCGCCGAAATGGTCGCCGCGCTGGATGCCGGTATCGGCCAGTTCAATATCGAGAGCGAGGAAGAGGGCATCGAACTCGCCGAGATCGCTGCCGCGCGCGGAATGACGGCGCAGTGCACGCTGCGCATCAACCCCGATGTCGACGCCGGCACCCACGACAAGATTTCGACCGGCAAGGCCGATAACAAGTTCGGCGTTCCGATCAGCGAGGCCGGGCAGATCTTCGGCAAGCTGGCAGGATTGCCCGGGGTGAACCTGCGGGGCGTGGCGGTCCATATCGGCAGCCAGCTGGCCGATCTGGCCCCGTTGGAGGCCGCGTTCGAGAAGCTCGGCGCGCTGGTCGCGGCGCTGCGCGGTGCGGGGCACGAGATTACCCATGTCGATCTCGGCGGCGGACTGGGCGTGCCGTACCGCATCGGCGAAGTGTTGCCCGCCCCAGCGGAATACGGCGCGATGGTAGCGCGGGTGACAAAGGACTGGGGGGTCAAGCTGATCTTCGAGCCCGGTCGCGTAATCGCGGGCAATGCGGGCGTGCTGCTGACCCGCGTGGTGCGGGTGAAGCGCGGCATCAAGGACCCGTTCGTGATCGTCGATGCGGCGATGAACGATCTGGCGCGGCCTGCGCTTTACGGCGCCTATCACCACTTCGAGGCGGTGGAGCCGAAAGGCGCGCAGATGACCGCCAATATCGTCGGCCCGATCTGCGAAACGGGCGATACCTTTGCCATGGGCCGCGAGTGCGATGCGTTGGAAGCGGGCGATCTTGCCGTGTTTCGCACCGCGGGCGCTTATGGCGCGACGATGGCCTCGTCCTACAATTCACGCGGGTTTGTCGCCGAAGTGCTGGCCGACGGGGACAAGTTCGCCGTGGTCGCCGACCGGATCGAAGCGGGGGCGATCATGGATGCCGAACGTGTGCCGGAATGGCTGGCCTGAGCCGCCGATGAGCCGCCCATGAGCCGTATCGCCAGCCTGCCGCTGTTCCACCAGATCGCGGGCCAACAGGTGCTGGTGCTGGGCGATGGCCCAGCAGCGGAGCCCAAACGGCGGCTGGTTGAACGGGCTGGCGGCGTGATCGTCGATGATTTCGCCCGCGCGGTGGACGAAGGCGTTCGGATCGCTTTCATCGCTTACGAAGATGCGTCCGCCTGCGAGGTTGCGGCGATCAACGCACGCTGTGCCGGGATGCTGGTCAATGTTGTCGACCGGCCGGAATTGTGCGATTTTACAACACCTTCGATCCTGGATCGTGACCCGCTTCTGATGGCGATCGGGACGGGCGGCGCTTCAGCCGGGCTGGCCAAGCATGTGCGGCTGCGGCTGGAACGCGTCTTGCCAGAAACGCTCGGCGCGTTGGCGCGGGGGTTGGAAGCGGCGCGGCCTGCCTTACGGTTGCGGTTCCCCGATGGCCCTGACCGGCGGCGAGCGGTGGATGCAGCCTTGCGCGAGGGCGGGGCGCTGGATCCGCTGGATTCCGCATCCTTTCAGCGCGTTGCCGATTGGGCGGCGGGCGCCGCCCCGGCGCAATCTGGCATGGCCGAGGACATCACTCTCACCAGCGCCGATCCTGAAGACTTGACCCTGCGCCAAGCCCGCCTGCTGGGTGAGGCTGATATCCTGCTGATCGACGGCGCGGTACCGCCTGCGATCCTTTCCAGAGCCCGGGCCGATGCGCAAAGACGGTTGTTTCACGTGGAACAGGCGGCGCAGGAGGGGTCTGTTGCGGGGCAAGAGGTGGTCAAACCCGGGTCTGAGGCTGGGCAAACCGTACCTGACACCGGTCTGACGCTGATCCTGCGATGGCGCCCCGCCACACCACCTGACCGCCCCTAGGCCGCGTGCAGAGCCGTCGTGCGCAGGCTGGCGAAATAGCCTGACATGCCGGCAAGCCCTTTCTGGCTCAAGGCGATGAAAGCGCGGCGACGGTCCACCGGATCGGGCACCCGCACGAAAATCCCGCTTTCCACCATCTGCGTCAGCCAGCGCAGCGCGGTTGTCGCCGGGACGCCTGCCGCGATGCACAGCGATGTCACCGAAACCTGCGCGCCTTCGCCATGGGCGGCGGTGAGATCGAGCAGCATATCCCACACCGGATCGCCAAACAGCGCCGCATCGAAAAAGCGGCTGCGCGCCTGACGATTGGCAATCATCTGCCGCACCACCTGCGGATCGGGCAGCGGCGTTGGGCCGGGCCCACCGAAGCTGTTTATCACCCCGCCTTCGGGTGCAGCCGACCGAAAATCGTGCCCGCATTCGCCGAGCAATCCCATGCCCTTCGCCTGTGGATGGCCCATGCGGTCCAGCGAATGGGCAATCGCTTCGACCTGCTGGGACAGGCGCAGCAGGGTCACCCGATCTTCCTCCTTCATTTCACGCAGCCGCGCCGCCCCCGCTTCGCCCATGACGCGGCCCACCGCGATCACGCGTTCCGCGCGGCTTGGCGACACGAGGATCTGCGGGTTGGACTGATCAAGCACCGCGAAGACATCATCCAGCCCCGCAAGATTGGTCGCCACGATCAGCTTCGCCCCGGACCGCGCCACCCGCATATCAAGCCGCGCGAGGCCCGCCAGCATCATCGCATCGATCCCCCGGCTGCCTGAGACGCTGCAATCGACCACCACCACATCGCCCAGCAGCGCGATCGGCCCTTCGAGAAGGCCGCGCAATCCGCCGCCGTCAATGCTGCGGAACCCCGCCCCGCCAAGGTCCGCGCCGATCTGGCGGCGCAGGCTTTCATCCTCGGCAAAAATCGCCACACGGGCCGGCAGGCCCGCCCCATCATTTGCGCAATCGTAGGAAAAATCAGCTTGTCCGGCAGCATCGTTCAACATGGCGCGACTCCAACAATGTTGGACCAAAACTAGAACAAAAACAGATCCGGTCAAGTATAACTGCGTATCAGGACCGGATTTCAATCACTGCCCCATCCGGGACAATCCGCCACAGCTCCCGGATTTCCTCGTTGGAAAAGGCAATGCAGCCGTCCGTCCAGTCGCCCGGCATCCGGCCCGCAGGCAGGCCGTTGGGCTGGCCGTGCAGGAAGATATCGCCGCCCGGCGATCGGCCATAGGCCTGTGCAAACTCCCGGTCTGCGGTGTTGGGGTAGGATATTTTGAGGCTGAGGTGATACGCGCTGCCCGGATTGCGCCCTTCGATAACGTAGCGGCCTTCGGGCGTGCGTTCGTCGCCTTCGAACTGTTTGTGCCCCTGCGGCTGATCGCCGAATTGCAGCCCCCGCCACGCTTTGACCGGCTGCCCGCCCGCATAGGCAACCATCAGCCGTTCGGATTTGTCGACGATCAGGAAATCGACCTGCGTAAAGCGCCGCTCCGGAATGACCCGCGCCGCATCACGCGCCAGCGATGGTCCCTGCAAGTGCGGTGCCTGCTGCGCCGGCGGCGCGGTGCAGGCAGCGACCGCGAGTAGCGGCAGGAGGGCGAGGCGTTTCACAGGCGTGAGGATACCCTTCCTCACCCCGGTCAATCAATCGACAAACGGCCTAGTCGACAAAGGGATCGCGCATCAGGATCGTGTCGTCGCGTTCGGGCGAGGTTGAAACCAGCGCCACCGGGCATTCGATCAATTCCTGAATGCGCTGGATATACTTGATCGCGTTGGCGGGCAGATCGGCATAGGAGCGCGCGCCTGCGGTGCTTTCGGTCCAGCCGGGCATTTCCTCGTAGATCGCCTCACACGCGGCCTGATCGGCGGCGTGGCTGGGGAGGTAGTCATAGACCTTACCGCCCAAGCGGTATCCGGTGCAGATCGCGACCTTCTCCAGCCCGTCCAACACGTCGATTTTGGTCAACGCGATGCCAGTCACGCCGGAAATCGCGCAGGATTGGCGCACCAGCACGGCATCGAACCAACCGACGCGGCGTTTGCGTCCGGTAACCGTGCCGAATTCATGGCCACGCTCGCCCAGACGCTGGCCGATGTCGTCTTCCAGTTCCGTGGGGAACGGGCCGGAACCGACGCGGGTGGTGTAGGCCTTCACGATGCCCAGCACATAACCGGTCGAATTGGGGCCGAGACCGCTGCCGCTGGCCGCCGTGCCGCTGACCGTGTTGGAGGACGTGACGAACGGATAGGTGCCGTGATCGACATCGAGCAGCACGCCCTGTGCGCCTTCAAACAGAATCTTGGCGCCCGCGCGGCGCACCTTTTTCAGCCGCTTCCACACCGGCTGGGCGAATTTCAGCACGAAGGGTGCGATTTCCCTGAGTTCTTCCAGCAAGGCGGCGCGGTCCACCGGCGGCTGGCCGAACCCCGCCCGCAGCGCATCATGGTGCGCGCACAGGCGGTCAAGCTGCGGTTCAAGCGTATCGAGATGCGCCAGATCGCACACGCGGATTGCGCGGCGGCCGACCTTGTCTTCGTAAGCCGGGCCAATACCGCGCCCGGTGGTCCCGATCTTGCCCTTGCCCGCTGCCGTTTCGCGAAGGCCATCCAGATCACGGTGCAGCGGCAGGATCAGCGGGCAATTGTCCGCCACGGCGAGGTTTTCGTCGGTGATCGAAACGCCCTGCCCTTCAACCTTGGCGACTTCATCTCGCAGCGCCCACGGGTCCAGAACCACGCCGTTGCCGATGACCGACAGCGTGCCCGACACGATACCCGAAGGCAGCAGGCTGAGTTTATAGGTCTTGCCGTCAATCACCAGGGTGTGGCCGGCATTGTGCCCGCCCTGAAAGCGCACCACCACATCCGCGCGGCTGGCGAGCCAGTCGACGATCTTGCCTTTGCCCTCATCGCCCCACTGGGCGCCGATCACGGTGACGTTGGCCATTTCAATCCTTATCCGGTGTCGGGAAAATCGCGGCGGGCCTAGGCGGTTGGCGGGGCGAGAGCAAGGGTGAAGGATCGGGCTACGGGCAAGCGTCCGCGCCAACGATGCCGTCATCCGCACCGATGGCCGCCCGACCGGACAGGAACAACAAATCGCCCACCCGCCAGCCGGGCGTAATGCAAGAGGGGGCAAGCGGATCGTTTTAGAGCGTGATCGGCGTCATGCTTGCGTTCCCAGCAGGGCAGGCCCGCCGGCTTCAAGAATATGCGTGCAGCCATGCGCGCGCGGGTCTTCGCCATCGGCCAGTTGGGCAAGCGTGCGCATTCCGTCGGCGCGCAGGTTGGCTGCGGCCTCGCGGTCATGGCCGAAGGGCAACCAGACAAGCGGCGCTGCCTCGGGTTGAGGGGCCGCTTCGGCAAGGCGATCCAGATAGAGGGTGAAGCCCGTTGCCGATTCATCGCTGCCTGCGATCCGGTAGGTCCCGCCCCGCCCCACGGCGCGGCGCAGGCCTTCGGCATACAAGGTGAAGCCGAACCATGACTGGTATTCAAACCCGTGCCGTTCGGTCGGGTCGAGCGTGATGCGCGCAGCGTCACCGATGTGCGCTGCGATACTCTCCAACCCATCAAGCCGCGATTTCAGCGCGCCGCCAGCATCGACCTCGCGAAGCGCCGTCAGCGCCTCGGCAAACGGCCCGGTGGCATACAGCAGCGGCAGATAGGCCGCACCGCCCGCGACCTTCAACCCGCCCGCATCCTTGGTATCCAGTTCTCGCCGCACCGCTTCAACCTGTTCGGGCGCGAGCGGGAAAGCCTTCTCGGCCAGCGTATCGACCAGATCGGGGAGCGTGAAATCGACCGAGATGCCGGTCAGGCCCGCCGCTTGCAAAGCTTCGACCGCCAGCATGACTGCCTCGGCGGCAGCGGCGGCGCTGTCTGATCCGATCAGTTCCGCGCCCAGTTGCAGGCGTTCCCGCGCCGGGTCGAGCTGGCTGGCTTTGATCACCACAGTATCGCCGCAATAGGCAAGGCGGAGCGGGCGCGGCGCGGCGGCAAGGCCGGTCGCGGCAATCCGCCCGATCTGCGGCGTCATGTCCGACCGCAGCGCCAGCGTGCGCAGGGAGGCCGGATCGACAAAGCGAAACATGGAGCTGCGTTCGCCGACACTCACCCCCGCCATGCGTCCGACCAGCGAAGCTTCGAATTCGAGCAGCGGCGGGCGCACCCGGTCATAACCATGCGCGCCCAGCACATCGAGACAGGCCCGCATGGCCGCCGTGATCCGCGCGGCTTCTGCGGGCAGACGGTCTTCGAGGCCTTCAGGAAGGAGATCGGTGGGTTGGGTCATGTGCGCTCGTTCGCCATCCCGGCGATGAATTGCAAGCGTTCCCTTCATCGGTTCGCGCAGCGAACCGCAAAGGCGACCGCCCGCCGGCCGAAGGGCCGCCCCCTCGGCAGGGAGGCTGGCACAGCCAGCCTCCCGCGAGAGATCAGAACGCCAGCGCCTTGACCAGCTTCACGCCTTCCAGCTTCTCGGCCTCGGCCACCACGTCGGGCGACAGGGCTTCGTCGAGGCTCAAAAGCAGCACCGCTTCCCCGCCCGCTTCGCGGCGGCCAAGGTTGAAGGTGCCGATATTGATCCCGCGCGCGCCCAGCAGGGTGCCGATGCGGCCAATGAAGCCCGGCTTATCGTCGTTGACGATGTAGAGCAT
>JBIKSA010000149.1:0-3112 GCA_044348875.1 Erythrobacter sp.
CTCGTGATCCCGCAGTTTGAGGAATTGCCGGTGGCGCGGGAGGCGTCTATTTCGCCGGTGTCAGACGGATTGGTAGCATGGGCTGGCTCCGCCATAGGGCGAACTTTGCCTTCGTCGCTGGTGGCGATTGCGGCACCGATGATGGCGCGCACCGGCGACGGCAGCTCCGCCCGCGCGCGGTGTCATGGTAGGCCGTCAGACGGACGGCAAGCAAAGCTCTGGCCAGGCGAACAGCCGGTGCCACACTGGCCCAACCAAAATCAGCGGACGCGCGGTGCACCGAAAGGCAGCGGCGGCGGAGGACGGCGCACGCCGCGCGGCAGTTGGGCCTGATAGGCACGGCCGCAATGATCGACGCAGTAAGGGAAGCCGGGGTTCACCTGCTCCCCGCAGAAGTGGAAATCCGGCTCACCCGGATGGCCCATCGGCCAGCGGCACACCTTGTCAGACAAGTCGAGCAGCGTGGTCTTGTCGGCAATTTCAGCGCTGGGCTTGGCGGGCACAAGGCGGCGCGGCGGAGCGGGCGGGATGGGCGCCTGTTGGTCGCCGGGACCCTGCCGAAGAAAGCCGCCGGGACCGACCGACACAATCTTGGGGAGGTTGGCCTGCGGAACGGGAGTAGCCTGCGCAGGCACTACGCCGTCGGCCGAAGCCTCGCTGCGGACAGGCTGTGCAGGAGGACGCGGCGCCGTACGCTCGACCGCTTCGACCGGTGCACTGCTGCGTTCGGCTGGCTCGGGCGCGCGGTTGGGTGCGGGCGTAGGCGCTGCCGGCTTTTTAACGGGAGCCGCGACCTTTTTCTTCTCGCTGGCTTTGACCGGCGAGGGGCGTGCCTTCAACCCAAGGCGGTGCGCCTTGCCGATGACAGCATTGCGGCTGACCCCGCCCAGTTCGGTGGCGATTTCACTGGCAGTCGCGCCGCCTTCCCACATCTTCCTGAGCGTTCCGATGCGCTCGTCCGTCCAGCTCATATGTTCTACCTGTTTCCTGTGTCCGACATCATTGCCGGTGGCGGTGCTTGTCAGAGGCGTGGCCGCAGCCTAGGCAACTATGCCATGGCCGAAAACGCTCCTGCAAACCCGATCAACAACGTTGCTCCCGTGACCGAAACTACGGCTGATGACAAGACCGGCGGGAGCATCCGGTTTTCCCCCCGCGGTGTTCCGGTGATTACCGGGATCAATCGCGTTGGGCTTCTGGCGCTCTATATGAAGGAGGTGCGCCGGTTTCTCAAGGTCCAGACGCAAACGATCTGGGCTCCGGCCTTCACGACGCTGCTGTTTCTGGTCATTTTTACCGTCGCGCTGGGGCGGGAAGGGCGTGAAGTGCTGGGCGTGCCCTTCGCCAGCTTCGTCGCTCCAGGACTGATCGTTATGGCGATGATGCAAAATGCCTTCGCCAACTCGTCCTTTTCCCTGCTGTCGGGCAAGATGCAGGGGACCATCATCGATTTGCTGATGCCGCCGCTTTCTCCGGGTGAACTGATGGGCGGCATTCTGGCCGCGGCGATTACAAGGGCGATTGCGGTTGGCTTGTCGGTCGCGCTGGCTATGGCGCTGTGGCCGGGGGTTTCGCTCGGTTTTGCACACCCTTGGGCGGTGGCGTGGTTCGGATTGATGGGAGCCTTGATGCTGGCGACAGCGGGACTTGCGACTTCCATCTGGGCTGAGAAGTTTGATCACAACGCCGCCATTACCAACTTCATCATTGCGCCGCTGTCGCTGCTGTCGGGTACGTTTTACGTAATAGAGGACCTGCACGGCACCTTTCAGGCGATCAGCCGGGCGAACCCGTTCTTCTACGTCATTTCTGGCTTCCGCTATGGCTTTCTGGGGGCCAGCGACATGGGGTCTGAGGCCACTGTAATTGCCGCTGGAGGGGGGCTGCTGGTGCTTAACGCGGTGCTGGCGGCAGTCGTTTATGCACTACTGCGGAGCGGATGGAAGCTAAAGAGCTGATCCGCACCGCTTCAACACAACTAGGATGTCAGTGTGTGAGTGAAGCCCGCATCCGGTACCGGCCGTCCTTGAAGCTGTCGAACAGCTGACGCACCGTGGGGTGATCAACTGGCCCGCCTTCGGAATCGGCAATCAGATTGCCCTGACTGACATAGGCCACATAAGACGAATCATCGTTTTCAGCGAGCAGGTGGTAAAACGGCTGGTCCCGGCGCGGGCGCAAATCTTCGGGGATGGATTGGTACCATTCCTCCGAGTTGGCGAACACCGGGTCGATGTCGAACACCACGCCGCGGAACGAGAAAAGGCGGTGGCGGACCACATCACCGATCCCGAATCTGGCACGGGTCTGGCGCGGCGCGATGATGGTGCGTCCTGCTTGGCTCGAAAAGAACTCTGAACGTTCCATGCCGGCAATATGGACCTTTGACTGCGCAAAACAAGCATGGTGCATGAGGGGGCGTCCGATATGCCCGATTTTTGTGCGGTGTGAGGTCTTGGCAAGCGCGCGGGCATCGGCTACCGGCGCGCTCTCTGTTGCCTGCCGCTATCGACCTGCGGCCATTGAGAACGTGCGACAGGCCTCGCGGAGAGGTGGCAGAGTGGTCGAATGCGCCGCACTCGAAATGCGGTTTACCGGCAACGGTAACGTGGGTTCGAATCCCACCCTCTCCGCCAACGCACCAAGTTGCGAAACAAACTGTCTCCCGCAACCTTGGTCGGTAGACACTGCCCCTATAAACTGTTGAATTTCTGACAGTTAAGGGCGGAACAGCTCTTCACCGCCATCTACCCGCTGGCCGGCCGTGAGTTGGCAAAATCGACCGCCACCGAGAGCATCACAAACTCCAAGCGGAATCCCGAAGCTTAAAGCCTTGGAAATCAGCTATTTTTACCGACTAAACCTTTTAAGCAGAGGTTTGCTCGGCACGCTGATCTGGCTGCATGCCGCGACCTACGCCAATGGCGTAGATCGTATCGAAAAATGGCAGGCAGGGATGAAGCGCCAGAGAAAACCCAGAAAAGACCGGAGTGTCACAGTCACCCTCCTGGGGGCAAACAACACAAGCGCCCGCAGACACCATGGGAACATACCATCGGTCGACGTGACAGCGATCAGGCAACGAACCGGCTTATCTCAGAGCGACTTCGCC
>JBIKSA010000021.1:0-34920 GCA_044348875.1 Erythrobacter sp.
GGGCCCGTCATCGCCCACCGCGTTCAATGGCTGGGTTGACGAGAAGAAGCGCGGCAGATCGATGTAGCCGCCGACATTCTGGATCACGACATAGGGGGCGTTGCGCCAGCTGCCGACCGCGACATCGCCATACGGCATGGCCATGCCTTCGAGCGCGCTGGAGAACGCCGTTTCGACAACTTCGAACCCGATCTGCTGGTCGCTGGTCAGGCCGGTCTTGGGATAGGCGCGCACCTCAGCGACAAGGTCTTTCAGCGTCGCAGCATAGTCGCTGCGGCCCGCTTCGCCCGGCGTGCCGAAGGTGGATCGCCACGCGGCGTATTCGCCCGTGTCCACGCCCAGCCCGGTGGCACGGCCCGGTTCATGCGCGAGCATCCGGTAGGAGACCCGTTCCAGCGCGGCATCCGGATCAAGCCCGCCTATCGAAGCACTGGCTCCGGCGCTGACAGGGCGCGCCGTTGTGGCGGCGCAGGCTGGCAGCAGGGCGATGGCAGACGTGCCAGCAAGCCCGGCGAGGGTCTGGCGGCGGGTGACTTCGGCGGTTCTTTCTCTCATGCCGAAAGGTGTGCCGAGCCGCCTGCGCCAAGTCAATTGCACCGGCGGCCTTGCCCGCGCTAAGGCAGGGGCATGACCGATATCGTTCTTTCCATCGTGATGTTCGCCGCGCTTGCCTTGGTCGCAGGGGCGTTCGCCCTGTGGCGGCGCACGGGTGAGGCGAAGAACCCTGCGCTGATGGTGCTGCTCGCCGTGATCGCGGTGGTCAACGTGCTGATCTGGACTGTGCCCACCACCAGCGGCGACGCGCCTATCCAGCAGATCAAGGCCGCCGGAGGAAATTAGCGCCGGCTGCAGCCCACACGGCGTGCAGCCAGCACCATTTTATTTGATCGGGCAATCGGGCGCGAGGCGGAAGTCCAGATAATTGTCCACCGACCGCATCAGATCATCCATCTCGTTTTCGAAGAAATGGTTGGCGCGGGGAATTTCTTCGTGGTGGATGGTGATGTGCTTTTGGGTGCGCAGCTTGTCGACCAGCTTCTGCACCGCATTGGGCTGCACCACGGTATCGGCTGCGCCTTGCACGAAGATGCCGCTGGCGGGGCAGGGCGCAAGGAAGCTGAAATCATACATATTGGCGGGCGGCGCGACCGAGATGAAGCCGCGCACTTCGGGACGGCGCATCAGCAATTGCATCCCGATCAGGGCGCCGAAGCTGTAGCCCGCAATCCACGTGCTCTGCGCTTCGGGGTGGATTGATTGCACCCAGTCGAGCGCGGATGCCGCATCGGACAGTTCACCAATGCCGCTGTCGAAGCTGCCTTGCGAACGGCCCACGCCGCGGAAGTTGAAGCGCAAGGTGGCAAAGCCGCGATCGGCAAAGGTCTTGTACATCCGCTGCACGATCCGGTCATTCATCGTGCCGCCGCCTTCGGGGTGCGGATGCAGGATCATCGCCACCGGAGCGCGCGGGCGCGGCGGGGGGGAGAAACGGCCTTCAAGACGGCCTTCGGGGCCGGGAAAGATGACGGAGGGCATCGGCAAACCTTGTAAACGAGGAGCCGCACAACGCCGGGTGGCGCGCGCGAAAGCGGGCTCTATATAGGGCGCAATGGTTTTTTCGCAATTTTTTGTCGCGCCGGGGGTGCGGGGGGCTGCAAATGGCTGAGCGGGTCTATCTTGACCATGCGGCAACTTCGCCTTTGCGGCCTGAGGCGAAGGCGGCCATGGAGGAGGGGTTTCGCCTATGGGCCAACCCGTCCAGCCCCCATGCGGAAGGCCGCAAGGCTAGGTCCGCGCTGGAAGATGCGCGTGAGCAGATCAAGCGGGCGCTGGGGTGGAGCGGGGAGGTCATCTTCACCAGCGGGGCGAGCGAGGCGCTGGGGATCGCGCTGAACCGCGCCAAGGCCAAGCGCCGTATTGTCAGCGCGGTGGAGCACGACGCCGTATTCCGCGCCGCGCCCGATGCCGCGATCTTCACCGGCGAAGAACCGCTTGGCCCGGACACGCTGCTCGCCATCCAGCATTGCAATTCGGAAACCGGCACGATCAATCCGGTCAGCGACATGGCCGCCGCCATGCAAGAGGCCGGCGCGCTATTGCTGTCCGATTGCGCGCAGAGCGCAGGCAAGTTGGCGCTGCCCGCAGCCGACATGGTGGTGATCTCAGCACACAAGTTTGGCGGGCCAATCGGCATCGGCGCGTTGCTGGTGCGTGATTTCAATCTGCTGGAGCCTTCGGGCGGGCATGAACGCGGCTACCGGCAGGGCACCGAAAATCTGCCCGGCGCCTTGGGCATGGCAGCAGCGCTCGCGGCGGGCGGGACGGAAAGCTGGGCCAGCACCGAGGCTGAACGGCTGGCGTTTCGGGATGCGCTGGCGGGTGCGGGCGCGTTGATCGCGCCGGGCGAGCAGGCTTCGCACATCATCGCCGTTGCGCACCCCAGTATCAGTGCGCAGGCGCTGCTGATCCGGCTGGACGCGATGGGCTTTGCGGTGTCGGCGGGAAGCGCGTGTTCTTCGGGGACATTGAAGAAAAGCCGGGTGCTGGATGCGTTCGGCGTGGCGGACGATGTGGCCGCGCGCACGATCCGGGTGAGTTTGGGGTGGTCGACCACGCCTGCGGATCTGGAGCGGTTTGCTGCGGCTTGGGCTTCGCTATGTTGAGGGGAGGGGGCATGAACCCATGATCTACCTCGACTACCAGGCCACAACGCCCCTCGCCCCCGAAGCGCGCGAGGCGATGCTGCGTTGGCTGGGCGGGCCGGACAGCGATACTTTCGGCAACCCCCATTCTCCGCACCGCATGGGCCGCATGGCCGCCGCCGCGGTTGAAACGGCGCGTGAACGCGTTGGCGCTTTGCTGCCGGAAGGCGGCACGGTGATCTTCACTTCGGGCGCGACCGAAGCGATCAACACCGTCCTTCAGGCCGCCCCCGGCGATGTCATCACCTTCGCGACGGAACACGCCGCGGTTTTGGACTGCCAGCGCGCGGTCGAAGCGCAGGGGCGGCGCTTCACCATCCTGCCCGTCCTGCCCGATGGCCGCGCCGATCTGGACGCGCTGCACGCCGCCATCACGCCGCAAACGGGCCTCGTCGCCGTGATGGCGATCAATAATGAAATCGGGGTGCGCAATCCGCTCACTCCCGTGGTCGATATCGCCCGTCAGGCGGGCGCGCGGGTGTTGGTCGATGCGGTGCAGGCCTATGGCAAGGTGCCGGTCGAGGTGGCGGCGGATTACATCGCGATCTCCGCGCATAAATGCCACGGTCCCAAAGGGATTGGCGCGTTGTGGACCGGGCCGGACGCACCGTTGCCAGCGCCGCTGATGTTTGGCGGCGGGCAGGAGGCCGGTGTCCGGTCAGGCACGCTCTCGCCGGCCTTGTGTGCAGGCTTTGGCGCGGCGGCGCAGGCGGCGCAGGAGGGCCTGTCTGAACAGATGCTCCATGTCGAAACCCTGTGGAGCATCGCCCGCGACGCCTTTGCCGGGTGGGAGCTGAACGGCAGCGCGGTCGATCGGTGGCATGGCAATCTTAACATCCGCAAGGCTGGGCTGGATGTGGCCCGGTTGATGAGCGACTGCCGCACGATCATGTTTTCGGCCGGTAGCGCCTGCGCCAGCGGATCGGGGCGGCCAAGCCATGTGCTGCGGGCCATCGGCCTGACCGACGCCGAGGCAAAGTCCTCTATCCGGCTGGGTTTCGGACGCTATACGACCCCTGACGACATCGAATCCGCCGCCGCCATGGTGGCCGCCGCCGTGAAGGAGCAGGGCTTGTGAGCATTACCGTCACCTTCCTCGATCCGCGCGCAAAGCCGGTCGAAGTGACTGTCGAACCGGGCGACAATCTGCTGCGCGCCGGGCAGGCAGCCGGGGTGCCGCTGGAGGGCACCTGCGAGGGGCAGATGGCGTGCTCGACCTGCCACGTGATCGTTGCCGCCGAATGGTTCGACCGCCTGCCGCCTGCGGCCGAGGAGGAGGAGGACATGCTCGATTTCGCCGCAGGGGCGCGGCGCACCTCGCGCCTGTCGTGCCAGATCGAACTGACGGCGCAGATGGACGGGCTGACCGTTTCGATCCCCTCAGAAAGCAGCGACGCGCGCCGGATGTAGGCAGCTTACGGCATCATCCAGATCCCCGCGCCGGTGTTGACCAGATCGACCGGCACGCTGTTACCCCAATCCTTGGTGTCCCAGCCGCGGATTTCGCCCGCTTTGAGGCTGGCGATGATGAGGACGCGTTGCATGGAGTTCTCCTGATGGCGGGTTGCCGAGGCCCTATCAGCGGCGATGCGCGGCGGGCTGCTTTCCCTGTGGAAATGCCTCTCCCTCAGGCCGCGCGGGGTTGCTAGACAGGGATCATGTCTGATCCCACAATTACCGATGCGCCCGATGACGGCTTCGATGCGATCGTTGATGCGCCCTTCGATGCGGCGCTGTCCGAACGTTATCTGGTCTATGCCCTGTCGACGATCACCGCGCGCAGCCTGCCTGATCTGCGGGACGGGCTGAAGCCGGTGCACCGCCGCCTGCTGTGGGCCATGCGGCAGTTGAAGCTCAACCCCAACGATGCCTTCAAGAAATCGGCGCGCGTTGTGGGCGACGTGATCGGCAAGTACCACCCGCATGGCGACCAGTCGGTGTATGACGCGATGGTCCGGCTCGCTCAGGATTTCAGCCTGCGCTATCCGCTGGTCGAGGGGCAGGGGAACTTCGGCAATGTCGATGGCGATAACGCCGCAGCCTACCGTTACACCGAAGCCCGCCTGACCCGCACCGCGCTGGAACTGATGTCGGGGCTGGATGAAGGCACGATCGATTTCATCCCGACGTACAACGGCGAGGAGATTGAGCCGGAGATTTTCCCCGGCCTGTTCCCCAACCTGCTCGCCAATGGATCAAGCGGCATCGCGGTCGGCATGGCGACCAGTATTCCCAGCCACAATGTCGCAGAAATCATCGATGCGACGCTGGCCCTGATCGACAATCCGTCGGTCACCCATGAAGACCTGATGGACGTGTTCCACGGCCCCGATTTCGCCACGGGCGGCCATGTCATCGACAGCAAGGCCGCGATTACCGAAGCCTATCGCACCGGGCGCGGCGCGTTCCGGCTGCGCGGCCGGTTCCATGCGCCCGAGGCCAAGGAGGCGGACGACATCGCCGCCGGGATCGAACGGCTGGGCAGCGGGCAGTGGCAGCTCGTCATCTCGGAAATCCCCTATCAGGTGGCCAAGGGCAAGCTGATCGAACAGATCGCGCAGGCCATTGCCGACCGCAAACTGCCGATTTTGGAAGACGTGCGCGATGAAAGCGACACCGCGATCCGCATCGTGCTGGTGCCCAAAAGCCGCAATGTCGATCCCGATCTCCTGAAGGAAAGCTTGTTCAAGCTGACCGATCTGGAAACGCGGTTCAGCCTCAATCTCAACGTGCTCGACACCCAGCCCGGCTTCGGGCGCGCGCCGATGGTGATGGGGCTGAAGGAACTGCTGGAAAGCTGGACCTTCGCGCAGATCGACATCCTGCAACGCCGCGCGCGTCACCGGCTGGACCAGATCGCCAACCGGCTGGAACTGGTGCGCGGTTACATCATCGCCTACCTCAACCTTGACCGCGTGATCGAAATCATCCGCACCGAGGACGAGCCGAAACCGGTGATGATCGCCGAGTTCGAGCTGACCGACCGGCAGGCCGAAGCGATCCTCAACATGCGGCTGCGGTCCCTGCGCAAGCTGGAAGAAATGCAGCTTCGCAAGGAACAGGACGAATTGCTGGGTGAGGAAGCCGAGCTTAACGCCCTGCTCGAAAGCCCGGCCAAACAGCGCACCCGCCTGAAGCGCGATTTGAAGGCGCTGCGCAAGAACTACGCCGAGGATACCCTGCTGGGCCGCCGCCGCACGCTGATTGCCGAAGCCGCGCCCACTGCCGTGTTCAGCATGGACGCGATGATCGAAAAGGCGCCGGTCACCGTGATCCTGAGCCAGAAGGGCTGGATCCGCGCGGCGAGCGGCCATGTGCCGCTGGATCAGGAATTCAAATACAAGGAAGGCGACGCGCTGGCCTTCATCGCCCACGCGCAGACCACTGACAAACTGCTGCTCGCCGCATCGGACGGGCGGTTTTACACGCTGGGCTGCGACAAGCTGCCGGGCGCGCGCGGCTTTGGTGAACCGCTGCGGACCATGGTCGATCTGGAAAGCGAGGCGTCGATCTCGTCCATGATGGTGCATCGTCCGGGCGGCAAGCTGCTGCTCGGCTCCAGCCATGGCAAAGGCTTTGTCGCGGAAATGAACGAGCTGCTGGCCGAAACGCGCAAAGGCCGGCAGGTGGTCAATCTGAAGGACGGCGCACGGCTGATCGTGATCCGCCCGATTGCCGACGCCCATGATCACGTTGCCGTGGTGGGCGACAACCGCAAGCTGGTGGTGTTCAATCTGGAAGAATTGCCCATCATGACGCGCGGGCAGGGCGTGCAGTTGCAGCGTTACCGCGACGGCGGGATGTCCGATGCGACCACCTTCGTACTGGCCGACGGATTAAGCTGGCAGATGGGCGGATCGGGGGAACGCACCCGCACCGAAACGGAAATCCGCCTATGGAAGGTTGCGCGGGGGGCTGCGGGGCGGATGCCGCCGCAGGGCTTCCCCAAGGCGAACCGCTTCGATTAACGCAGGCCGCCGCTTGGGCTGCCTGAAGCAGCACCGGCGATCTGGTCGCGGTTATACAGCACCATCAACTGGCCCTGCGGATCAACTGCGAAGTGTTCTTTCCTGAACCGCAGCGGGCCGTTCGGGCTGGTGAGAACAATGCGGTCGGCCTCCATATCCACCGCCGCCAGCGTGCCGACCGCGCGGCCGCCCACGGATACCACCGCCGCGCCTTCGACCAGCGCAGTATCGCGTTTGGCAATGGCATCGGCGATCCGTTCGTCCATCATCACGTCAACCTGATCGCGGGTGGCATTGATGCTTTTGCCCGCTTTCCCATCGAACACCATGTTCACCGGCACCGGCGCCTTGTGTTTGCCCGTGTCGATTATCACCACCTGCGCATTGGTGTCTGTGACTGTGCCGACAGGCTTGCCGTCGGTGCCGTAGATGGTGCTGCCGATATCCTGCGCCATGGCGCCTGCGGGGATAACAGCCAATGTGCCGGCCAGCAGGGCCAACCTGAGGATATTCATCATGTCACTCGCTGTCGGGGTGGGGAGGGGCAATACTAACCTGTGAGGGGGAAAGGGGGAACCGCCCCGCGGCCCCTCCGTCCCGCTTTTCGCCCCATTCGCCCCGTAGTTCGCGCTGGACTGGTGTTCAGGACGCTGTTCAGGATATCGGGCGCGCAAGTTCCTCGGTCAGCATGGTCTCGATCCGGGTGGAGTCCGGAAAGCCTTCTGCCACCCAGCGCGCCTCAACGGTTTGAAGGATGCGCGCGACCGAAGGTCCGGCGGTGATCCCACGCGCCACGATGGCGCCGCCTTTCAGCGGGAAGAGCGGCACCGTCCAGTCGTGCAGCGCGCTGGCATCGCCGCCGGTCAGCAGCAGGCGGTCCATGGCAAGCGGCAGGGACAAGCGATAGGCCAGCATACGCGGACTGTGCGCATCATCGGCGCTACGCCCGGCCGCACTGACCAGGCGGGTGCGTTGGGCTTTCGACAGGCGCAGGCGCGCGGCAACCGTTTCGGCCACATCGGGCGAAGGCGGCAGCAGCGCGGCAAGCCGCCGCACCGGATCAGGGGCAATGGCGTGCTGACGCTCGGCAGAAATGGTATGGGCAAGGGCGACGATTTGCGGGGGGCAGGCTTCCGGCAGGATCACGCCCAGCACGCCGCGCTGCCGCATCCGCACGATTGTGGCGTGGGGATCGGGCAAGGCGAGCAGAGCGAGCAGTTCGGCAGCGATGCGTTCGCGGCTAAGGCCTTTCAGCGTGTGGGCCAGATCGGCGCAGGCGTCTTCGGCTGCCGGATCAATATCGGCGCCGAAGCGGGTCTGGAAGCGGTAGTACCGCAGGATGCGCAGGTGATCCTCGGCAATGCGCTGCCGTGCATCCCCGATAAAGCGCACCCGGCCAGCGGCCAGATCGTCGCGCCCGCCGAAATAGTCCTGGATGTGGAGGGTTTCGGGGTGGGCATAGAGCGCGTTGATGGTGAAATCGCGGCGCGCGGCATCCTCCGGCCAATCCTGCGCAAAAGCGATCGTGGCGCGTCTGCCGTCGGTGGCAACATCGCGGCGCAAGGTGGTAACCTCGACCGGGCCATCCTTCAGGATTGCGGTGATAGTGCCGTGTTCGATCCCCGTGGGGACGGTGCGGATCCCGGCGCGGCCCGCACGGGCGATGACTTCGGCGGGCATCAGCAGCGTGGCGCAATCGACATCATGGGCCGCTACGCCCAGCAGCCCGTCGCGCACCGCTCCGCCGACCCAGCGGATATTCTCGGCCCCCAGCGCATTGGTCAGCGCGGCAAGGCCGGGGCGGCGGGTCCATTCCGCTTCGGACAGGTCACGCAGCATCGCGTAAAGCCTCCAGCGTGATCCGGCGTGACAGGTTGGCGATGATCGCGGCGGTCACGCCCCAGATGCGGAAACCCTGCCAATCGAGTTCGAGATAGCGGCGATTGGCGCCGCGCCAGAACACCTCGTTCGCGCTCCAACTGGCGGGATCGAGCAGCAGGGCAAGCGGGGCTTCGAACCACGCCTCGACCTCGGTGGGGCTGGGGACGAGCGGCAGGCCGGGCGGCACCACGCCGACCACCGGAGTCACCAGAAAGCCGGTGCCGGTGTGGTAGATATCGCTGGTGCCGATCACGCGCACGGCCTTGCGCGGCAAGGCGAGTTCTTCCTCGGCTTCGCGCAGGGCGGCGGTGATCGCGTCTTCGCCCGGGTCGATCTTGCCGCCGGGGAAGGCCACCTGCCCCGGATGATCGCGCATCGCGCGGGGGCGCTGGGTGAGGATCACCTGCGGGTCATGCGGATCATCGGTGACCGCAATCAGCACTGCGGCAGGCGTGGCGCGGCCATCCCGGGCGAAATGCGCATCGCTGAGCAGATCGGGGATATCGCGCGCGTGCCCTTCGGCAAAAGCGCGGGCGAGGGGGGCGAAAATGCTCATGGCAGCAGGCTGAAGGTCGCGCCCTGACTGGTGACCTGCCAGCCGTTGTCCTCGGCCCCTTCGGCCAGCGCGATCTCTGCCAGTTGCGCCCAGGTCGAACGGTTCAGCCGCGCCGCGCACCCGCGCCGGGCATGGAGGTAGAGCGCGGGTTCATCCGCCGTGCCTGCTGCGCGCAAGGGGTGGTCCGGCCCGGCGATCACCAGGTCATCGGTGTTGAGCCGGAACGCCAGCGCGCCGTCCGCCCGCACGCAATCGGTGGCGATGAAGGCGGCATCCTCGACTTCGATCGACAGCTTTTCATACGGGGTGACGAGCCAGTGCTGCCCCGTATCGTCGCGGGTTAGCAGGCTCGCAAAGGTGCGCACCATCGCCTCGCGCCGGATGGGGCCGCCTTCATGGAACCACGTCCCGTCAGCGGCGATCACCATGTGGCTTTCGCCGACCTGGCCCGGCGACCAGGTTTCGACCGGGGGGAGCTTGCGCTGCTCGACCAGCTCCGCAATCTGCGCAAGCGTCAGGCCGGCAAGGTGAGGGGGCGGTTCGTAGGGCATAGCGTCAGGGGGATGCCAGATGGAGCGCGCAAGGTGAAGGGCTTAGTTCCCCGAACCGTCCCAAGGCCCGAGCATCCCCTCGGCAGGCATCGCGGCAAGCCCGTGGCCGCGCGCCAGCAGCCGGTCCGTTTCATAAGGCCCGGGACAACGCCACCCACCGGTCAGCGCCGCGGAAAAGCCCCAGCGCCCGTAATAGCCAGCATCCCCGATCAGCACTTGTGGTAAAGCAGGCCCACTGCCCGCAGCCAGCCGCGCGTCTTCGGCGATCATCGCGCTCATCAAACCCACGCCGAAGCCTTCGCCCTGCCGTTCGGGCACCACGGCGACCGGGCCGACCATCACCAACGGAACCTGCCCGGCCTTGGTCTGCAACCCGATCGGCCAGCACTGGATCGTCGCCACCAGCATGTCATTCTCGTCCAGCGCGGCAAGGCTCAGGCCCGGCAGCCAGTCCATGCCTTCGCGGATCCGGTAGGCGGTGCGCGCATGACGATCCGGCCCGAACGCGCGGTCGAGCACTTCTTCGATCATCGCCGGATCGACCGCTTCGAGCGGGATCAGGGTGGCTGTCGCGGATGCCATCAGCGCGCGGTCAGCTTCAGCAGCCGGGCGCCCTTGCCATCCTCGGCGATCCACAGCGCGCCGTCCGGCCCCTGAGCGATCGCGCGCAGCCGCTTCTCGAAGCCGTAGCGCGCTGTCTCGCGAGCCGTCTCGCCGTCGATCCCGACAGCGACAAGCGCCTTGGAGCCAAGCCCCGGCATCAGCGCCTGCCCCTTCCACGCGGCAAACATATCGCCTGTGTAGATCAGCATATCGCCCGGCGCGATCACCGGCGTCCAGCTGGCTGCGGGCTGGGCAAAACCATCATCGGCCGCATGATCGGGGATCGGATCGCCGTTGTAATGATCACCGTTCGACCGCACCGGCCAGCCATAATTCGCACCCGCTTTGACGAGGTTGAGTTCATCCCCGCCCGCCGGGCCATGCTCCACTTCCCACAACCGCCCTTGTGCATCCCAGTCCATGCCCAGGATGTTGCGGTGGCCCCATGACCAGATTTCCGCGCTTACCCCGCCCTTGTCGGCCAGCGGATTGCCAGCGGCAGGCGTGCCATCAAGGTTCAGCCGCACAATCGTGCCCAGCGTGTTCGAGGTGTCCTGCGCAGGCTGCATCTTCTGGCGTTCACCGCTGGCGACAAACAGATATTTGCCATCGGGCGAGAAGGTGAGGCGGTGGGAATAATGCCCGCGCCCTTCCACCTTGGGGGTCTGGCGCCAGATCACGGTCAAGCCTTCGACAGCGCAGGAATCGACAGCGGGGCAGGCAAGCGTGCCCTTGCCGACCGCCGCGCCGCGCGTGTCGCCTTCACCCGCTTCGGCCCAGCTCAGGTAGATGGTGCGGCCGTTCAACGGCGCATCGGCCTGAGCGGGCAGGAACGCGACATCGCCCAGCCCGCCTTGCCCGGCATAGGCGACCTGCGGCGCGCCCGCGACGGTTCCCCCCTTGCCGCTGGCGGTATCCAGCACCTTGAGCGTGCCCGCTTTCTCGGTGACGAACAGCATCGACGTGCCGGGCGCAAAGGCAATCGCCCAAGGTTCTTCGAAGCCTGCGACATCGCTAACGGCATAGGGCGCACCATCAGCGGCGGCCGCGGTTTGCGCGCTTTCCCCGGTTTCAGCGTTGGCGCAGCTTGCCAGCATCATGGCGGGCAAGGAAAGAGCAGCGAGCAATCGGGCAGAACGGGACATGCTAGGGGTCACTCCGGGTTTCAGGCACGCAAACGAGGCGGTCATTATCGGTGTTGACGAGGCTGGCCGAGGGCCGCTCGCCGGGCCGGTGGTCGCCGCGGCCGTGGTTCTGGGCGCGGCGATACCTGCGGGGCTCGACGATTCCAAGCGTCTTTCCGCCCAGCGCCGCGCAGTTTTGGACATCGCGATCCGGGAAAGCTGCTGCTGGGCGGTGGCGGTGGTTGATCCGGACGAGATCGACCGGGTGAACATCTTCATGGCGACCATGCAGGCGATGACCCGCGCGGTCGCCAGCCTCACCGCCGCGCTGGGGTGCGAAACCCGCGAAGTGCTGATCGATGGCAACCTGACCCCGCATGGCCGCTGCGCCGATTGGTGCTGGCCGGCGCGCGCCATTGTCGGCGGCGACGGGATCGAACCGGCTATTTCCGCGGCATCAATCATCGCCAAGGAGTGGCGCGACCGGATGATGTGCGAAGCCGCCGCCGCGTATCCCCAGTACGGATGGGAACGCAACAAGGGGTATGGCACGGCCGAACATATGGAGGCGCTGCGCCTGCACGGGGCAACCCCGCTGCACCGCCGCAGCTTTGCCCCCGTGGCGCAATTGCCGCTGATCTGAACGGACATCCCGGTGCGCAAGCCGTGCGCCAGCAGGCAAGCCGCGGCAATCAACAGAATTTTCACCACTTTCCTCTACGCATTATTGCGAAGGGGATTTCCGCCATGACCATTCACCGCCCGGTCTTTGGACGCAAGCAAGCCAGTTTCAGTCAGCGCAGCGCGGCCCAGATTGTGCCGCACGCTGTCGCCAATGATGCGCCTGCGAAGCGCATTTTGCCCGAAGAATTGTGGGATGGCCCCGCCGGGAACGTCCTGCGCGACATGGGAATGGAACCGGATTCGCCATCCAACCATCGCATGACACAAGCCGATGCCGATGCCCGCCAAAGCGAGGAAATCGAATGGCAGCGCAGTTTTCTGGCAAAGGTCAATGCGCAGATGCCTTCGGGCACATCGGTCATCGCCTATGCGATGCTGCCGTGGGAACTGTGGAACGGGCCATATGGCCATATGCTCGCGGTCAATTGCGGGATGTGGCCGCAGCAGGCGTGGAACACCATGCTGCTTGCTACCGACCAGCGGTCCAGTGCGATCCTCGGCCTGCCGGAACATCCGGGCGGCTATCCCGCCGGCCTCATCCCCCAGCTTGAACAATTGCTGGGCGAATTGCGCGAAGAAATGGACGCCAAGATGGCGCAGGCAAAATCCGCGCCCAGTCTTACCTTCGATGCCATCGAGGCATGGGATCAGGCCCGCCTTGAAATGATCCCCAACATCATCGCCATGTCCCATTATGTCGGGCAGTTATGCATCGGCGATGAAGGCTTCGCGCGGCACAAACAGCTGTTCGCCGCCACGCTGGATTGGCCGGGCGCACGCTGATCGGGGCGGTCCGCAGAGGCGTTTCGAAAGCGGGGGGATCTTTGAGTCCTTTGCGCCACACCCCCGCATATCGAGTCCTGCCGGGTGCGGGGGACTCAACATCTTGTGCCGGTCTTGCTTCGTTCCGCTTTTGTGGTTGAGTCTATCGGACAAGCACCGGAAAATTAGAGGCTTGACGCGGACTCTTCAAAGACTCATGCCTGTGGATAAGTATCCCGACATGACAGGCGAGGGCCAAGTGGCAAGTGTAATAGACAAGGTGAAGACGCGTGCGAAAAGCGTTGTAAAAACGCAAGAAGTTGTGCGCGCAGCCGATTTGCCCGTGGGCCGCATCCTTGCCGGCGATTGTATCGAAGCCATGCGTTCGCTGCCCACCGCCAGCGTCGATCTGGTGTTTGCCGATCCGCCCTACAACCTGCAGCTTGGCGGCGATCTGAACCGCCCGGATGGCAGCCATGTCGATGCCGTGACCGATCACTGGGACCAGTTCGACAGCATGGCGGTGTATGACAGATTCACCCGCGAATGGCTGACCGAAGCGCGCCGGGTGCTGAAGCCCGATGGCGCGCTATGGGTGATCGGCAGCTACCACAACATCTTCCGTGTGGGCAGCATCCTGCAGGATCTGGGCTTCTGGATTTTGAACGATATCGTCTGGCGCAAGACCAACCCGATGCCCAATTTCCGCGGCACGCGTTTTACCAACGCGCATGAAACGCTGATCTGGGCGAGCATGGGGGAAAAGTCGCGGTATCACTTCAATTACCGCGCGATGAAGACCCTTAACGATGAACTCCAGATGCGGTCTGACTGGGTGCTGCCGATCTGTTCGGGCGGCGAGCGGCTGAAGGAAGGTGGCAAGAAAGCGCACCCCACGCAGAAGCCCGAGGCGCTGCTTTACCGCGTGTTGCTGGCAACCACGGAAAAAGGCGACGTGGTGCTCGATCCCTTCTTCGGCACCGGCACGACCGGGGCGGTGGCCAAGCGTTTGGGGCGGCAGTGGATCGGCTGCGAGCGGGAAGATTTTTACCGCGGTGTCGCAGAAAAGCGCATCGCCAAGGAACTCCCCCTCGATGAAAGCGCGCTCACCATCATGCACAGCGCGCGCACGGCGCCAAAGGTGGCTTTCGGCGCGGTGGTGGAAGCGGGGCTGATCCCGCCGGGCAGCACGCTGTTCGACAAAAAGCGCCGTTGGATGGCGACGGTGCGAACGGATGGATCGTTGGAATGTGGCGGCAAAACCGGCTCGATCCACGGGCTGGGCAAGGATTTGCAGGACGCGCCGTCGTGCAATGGCTGGTCGTTCTGGCATTACGAGGACGGCGGCGACGTGCAGCCGATCGACGCGGCGCGGCAGCTGTACCTGCTGGCGGCAGAGGATTGATCTTTTGGGCGGAGAAAGCGTCTATCTTCACCCGCTGACACTGGTCGGCGGGCCGCAGGTGGTCGATGGCGATGCGGTGCGGCTCGGCGGGTCGATGGCCTATGCGCGTGAGTTTGCGCTGGTGGTGCGAAACCGCAGTGAAGTTTGCCGCCGTTTTGTAGGAACGCCGGGCGACATCGCAGCTGAAATCGCGCGGCTTCCTACAGAGCTCGCCGAAGACGCAGCGCGCCAATGGGCGAACTTGGCGAAGATACACCCCCCGTTGGATTTGGGTTCCCGAACCATCAGGTTGGATCAGCCGCAGGTGATGGGGATCCTCAACGTGACCCCCGACAGCTTCTCCGATGGAGGGCAGCACGATGGGCTCGAAGCAGGCCGGGCGCATGCCGCCGCGATGCTCGAAGCGGGTGCGGCGATCATCGACATCGGGGGGGAGAGCACACGCCCCGGCGCTGCTGCCACCTTCGAGGATGAGGAGATCCGGCGGGTTGTCCCGGCGGTCGAATACTGCGCCAGCATGGGCGCCGCGATTAGCATCGACACCCGCCGTGCAGGCGTGCTTGCCGCTGGGCTTGGCGCGGGGGCGCATATTGCGAACGACGTGTCGGCCCTGCGCTATGACCCGCGTGCGATCGAAGTGGTGGCCGATGCCGGTTGTCCAGTGATCCTAATGCACGCCCCAGGCGCAGGCGAAGATCTGCACAAGGGTGGTGCCTATGCAGACGTGGTGAGCGAGGTGTTCGATTTCCTCAAAGCCGCCCGGGATCGCGCTATTGCAGCGGGTATAGCGGAAACGCGCATCATCCTCGACCCCGGCATCGGCTTCGGCAAGTCGCTGGCAGAGAACCTCGCGCTGCTCAATGCGCTGCCGCTGTTCCACGCTCTCGGCCGTCCGCTGATGCTGGGGGTAAGCCGCAAGCGGATGATTGGTGCGCTGTCGGCTGAGGAGGACGCTGTCAACCGCTTGGCCGGGTCGATGGCGTTGGCGGTGAAAGGCATGGAAGCGGGCGTGCACCTGCTGCGTGTCCACGATGTTGCCGAGACCGTGCAGGCCCGCAACGTGTGGCGCGGCCTGCGCGATTCGGCGCTGACCGATTACAGCACGCTGCCGGCGCTTTGACCGGGCTTTCCTAGGCGCCGCGATTCTGTCACGGAGCGTGGCCACAACATTGACCATTCTGCCACCAAGGAGCCTTTCGATGCGCCTTTCGCTGTTTGCTGCTACCTTGCTTGCCGCCGCTGCACCGGTCATGGCCGAAACCCCGGTGCCTGTCAGTGTCACCCCGGACCAGCTCCTTGAGCCCTATTATTCCGCGCTGCGCCGTCAGGTGCAGATGCCGGTGGCAGGGCCGAACCCGGCGCTTTCCGCCAACACGACGCTCACCCGAATCGCCTTTGGCAGCTGCAATCACCAGAACGCCCCGCAACATATGTGGGCGCAGATCGCCGCGCAGAACCCGCAGATGTTCCTGATGATCGGCGATAATGTTTATGGTGATGCCGGCTGGGATGCCGATGCCGGCCTTGAGAGCCTGCGCCATTCCTATGCCGTGCAGGCATCACATCCCGAATTCAGGGACTTCCGCGCCCGCTTCCCGATGATGGCGACTTGGGATGATCATGATTTCGGCCTCAATGATGCCGGGGGCAATTTCCCGATGCGCCGCTGGGCTGAAACGCTGTTTGAAAGCTTCTGGGGATCATCCGATGCCGTCCGGGCCCGTCCCGGCGTTTACGAAAGCTCCATCACCGGCCCCGAAGGCAAGCGCGTGCAGGTGATCCTGCTCGACACGCGCTTCTTCCGTTCTGATCTGAAGCGCGCCGAATGGAGCAAGGATCGCCCGCCGCTCGGTGGCTATCTGCCCGATGACAGCGCGGACAAGACCGTGCTTGGCACCGAGCAATGGGCCTGGCTGGAGCAGGAACTGGCCAAACCCGCGGATCTGAGGATCGTGGTTTCCTCGACTCAGATCATCACCACTGCGCACCAGTTTGAAGGCTGGACCAACTTCCCGGCCGAACGCACGAAGTTGTTCGATGCGCTGGCGGGCCGTGAGGCGAGCGGGATGGTGCTGCTTTCGGGTGACCGGCACGCGGCCGGTATCTACAAAGCTGATCACAAGGGTGAGACGATGTGGGAACTGACCAGCTCCTCGCTCAACCTCGCATTTGGCAACGATAATGACCGCAGCACCGCGCGCGAGCCTGACGCTAATCGCGTGACGAAGTTCTTCTCCGAGGAGAATTACGGCCTGCTCGATATCGACTGGAAGGCGAAGCGCCTGACCATGACGCTGAAGGGCAATACCAGCGCCACGCTTGCGGAGCAGGGTTTCAGCTGGTGATGCGGGGGGCGGGGGCTTTGCGTCCCCCGCTCAAAGCGTAAAGCCGCCGTCCGATACCATGACATGGCCGGTGATGTTGGCAGCGGCATCGCTCAAAAGATAGAGGATGCTGTCGGCCATTTCCTCGGACGAGGCGAAGCGGCCCAGCGGAGTCGTTTTCGCCATAGCTTTCAACGTCGCCTCGCGCCCGATGGCGGCGACCGATGCCTGAAAGTCTGCGCCGCCTTCCCAGATCGCGGTGTCGACGCCGCCGGGGGCAATCGCGTTGACACGGATGCCTTTTCGGGCGTTTTCGACCGCAGCGATGCGCGCCATGTGGGCGACAGCAGCCTTGGAAACGCCATAGGGGCCGATCCCCGGCACAGGCTTGATCCCGGTCGTCGAGGCGACCACCACCACGCTACCGCTTTTGCCGGTCATTGCCCTCAGCGATGAGGCCAACGTCATGAACGCACCGTCAAGGTTCACCGCCATCACCCGCCGCCATTCCGCCAGCGAAATCGACGAAATAGGGCCACCCGAACCGATACCTGCATTGACCACAGCATGGTCAAGGCCGCTCAAACGGGGCTCTAATGTCTGCCAAAGTGCCTCATCTGCTACGCTGCCGGTGATGCGGTGCACCTCGCCCGGAAGGTCGAGCGCATCAAGGCCCGGGCTATCGACATCGACAAGAAACAGCCGCGCTGCGCCCCGTTCCGCCAAAGCCCGAGCACAGGCTGCGCCAATCCCCGATGCAGCTCCGGTTACTAGTGCCGTGCGCCCTGCAAAATCCTGAATGATCGTCATGTCGATGGGGCTAGGACGATCAGGCGGCGTTATCAATCCCGAGATCCGAGAGCTTGCGATACAGCGTCGAACGCCCGATCCCCAGTCGCCGTGCCACTTCCGTCATACGGCCGCGATAATGGCCGATGGCGAGGCGGATCACGTCAGCCTCAATGTCCTCCAACGGGCGCAGGTTGCCGTCGGGGGTGTAGAGCATGACGCCCACGCCTTCATGCGCGCTTGCGGCAGTCACGCTGCCTTGTTCGCCGAGCATTTCGGAAAGCTGCGGGAAGCTGTCGGCGCCGAGCGAATTACTCTCGCAGTAGACTGCGGCGCGAAACAGGACTGATTGCAGCTGGCGGACATTGCCCGGCCAATCATAGGCAGCAAGCAACGCGAGGGCGCTGTCGGACACTGAAAGGTGGTTCAGACCCGGCTGTTCGCCAATGCGAGCAAGAAAGTGGCGGGTGAGGGCGGGAATATCGCCAGCACGGTCACGCAAGGGCGGCAACACAATGCGGGTCGCGCTGAGGCGTGCGGCAAGCGCGGCGTCGAATTGTCCGGCTTTGACGATTCGTTCGAGGCCGATATTGCTTGTCACCAGAAGGCGAACATCGACGCGGAAGCCATAGCTGGCACCGACAGGCCGGATAATTCCGCTTTCGAGAGCTTCGGCAAGCCGCTGCTGGAGCGCGGGCGTCAGGCGGTCGATCTCGTCGAGGATCAGCGTGCCGCCATCGCAATGTTGAAACGCACCGATCTGGCGGTCGAAGGCGCCGGGGAAGCTGCCGGGTTCATGGCCGAACAGCACCGAATCGATCGAACCGGGCGGAACCGATGCCAGGTTGATGATCCGCAAGGCTTCCTTGGCGCGCGGGGATGCACCGTGCATCGCGCGCATCAGCATTTCCTTGCCGGTGCCGGTCTCGCCCTCGATCAAGACGTGCCCGTGCCCGCGCGCTGCCTTGGCAGCCTGTGCCAGCGCAGCGCGGAATTCCGGTGCGGTGCCGATCATCGCATCGAAATCGAGGCTGGCGGACATTTTCTCGGTCAGCGGGGCGAGTTCATCGCGCGGAGATTCGCGGGTGGTGACAGACCGCAGCGCCTCCATCAGCCGGTCAGGAGAGACCGGCTTGACGAGATAATCAGAAGCGCCCGCCCGCATCGCCTCGACAGCGAGCAACGGTGATGCGCTGGTGGTGAGCATCAGGATTGGCAGGGCAGGGCGGCGCGATTTGAGTTCGGCAATAAGCTGGCAGGCATCATCACCTGGCACCCATTGGTCGAGCAGGATCGCGGAAAGCTGCATCCCTTCGCGCGTACCGAGCATGGCGATTGCGGTCTCGGCATCGGGGGCAACGATCGTGCGCCAGCCATCGCGCGCGGCAATTGCGGTGATAAGGCGGCTTTGCGCGGGCTCATCATCGATCAGCATCACGATCCGCGCATCGTCTTGCGCCTGGGGGAGGCAATCCATCTCTGCCATTGGTCCTGCCGCTCGCTTTTCCTAGTCGCCGGGCCCACGACCCGATCCGACATCACACCCCATGCATAAGACGGGGAGGTAAAAACGGGATTAAGACTGTTCCGGTGCGGGACAGGTCGGCGAAGTGGCAAACGGCAGCTTGCTGGACCACGACTCTCATTAAAGGTGACTTGAGATAGCGTCCTTGCTCCGATACGGGAGCGGACAGGGGCTTTTGCGGCCCGGTTTTTTTAGACAACCATCCGGCAACCAATTGCGCTCCGGCGCGTTACGGTGCCCAAGGGGAAATGGAAAACATGACTGTTCACGACATGGAAAAGGCCGAAGCCACCTACACGGGCTTCATGGACACGCTCAAATGGGCTGTCCCGGTGATCGCATTGATCACCTTCGCCGTTGTCGCCGCGATCGCCAGCTAAGCGCCCGCGCACGTGAAAATCGCCATCCTGAAAGAGCGCGCCTCTGGCGAGACGCGCGTCGCCGCCACGCCGGAAACGGCAAAGAAATTCGCAAGCCTTGGTTGCACCGTCGCAGTCGAGGCGGGGGCTGGTGTGATCGCTTCGATCACCGATGATGCCTATGTCGAGGCCGGCGTTACCGTCGCGGATGCGGCGGCCACGGTAAAGGATGCCGACATTATCCTCGGAATTCAGGCACCCGATCCGGCGCTGCTGGCGGGTGGAAAGCCCGGCGCATGGGTGGCGGCGCTGTTCGATCCCTTCACGAAACGCGATGTAGTGGATGCCTATGCTGCTGCCGGTTATGAAGCGCTGAGCATGGAGTTCATGCCGCGCATCACCCGCGCCCAGAGCATGGACGTGCTGTCCTCCCAGTCCAATTTGGCCGGATATAAGGCAGTGCTGGCCGCAGCCGATGCCTACGGCCGCGCTTTTCCGATGATGATGACGGCGGCTGGCACGGTGCAGGCCGCGCGCGCGTTCATCATGGGTGTGGGTGTGGCAGGCCTTCAGGCGATTGCCACCGCGCGCCGGTTGGGCGCGCAGGTTTCCGCGACCGATGTGCGTTCCGCGACCAAGGAACAGATCCAGTCGCTGGGCGCCAAGGCGATTTTCGTCGAGAATGTCGCCGGGATCGAAGGCGAAGGTTCGGGCGGCTATGCCACCGAGATGAGCGAGGAATACCAGAAGGCGCAGGCCGAACTGGTCAGCTCGCACATCGCTAAGCAGGATATCGTCATCACCACCGCGCTGATCCCGGGCCGCGCCGCGCCGCGCCTGATCACCGACGCGCAGATCGCGACGATGAAGCCCGGCAGCGTGATCTTCGATCTCGCGGTCGCGCAGGGCGGGAATGTCGAAGGCTCGGTGGCCGACGAGGTCGTGGTGCGCCACGGCGTCAAGATCATCGGCTACGCCAACACGCCTGCCGCGCTTCCCGCTGACGCCTCAGCGCTGTTCTCGCGCAACCACTACAACTTCCTCAGCGCCTTCTGGGACAAGGAGACGGGCAAGCCTGTGCTCGATGAGGAAATCGGCAACGCGATCCGGCTCACGCAGGGCGGCAAGGTCGTCAACGAACGACTTCTGGGGGCTTAACACATGGATTTCATATCGATCCTGAGCATTTTCGTGCTCGCCTGCTTTGTGGGCTATTACGTTGTCTGGTCGGTGACCCCGGCGCTTCACACGCCGCTGATGGCGGTGACCAACGCGATCTCCTCGGTGATCATCGTCGGCGCGCTGATTGCTTCGGCAGAGGCGAACAGCCCTGCTGCCAAGTATCTCGGCCTATTCGGGGTGGTGCTTGCCAGCATCAACATTTTCGGCGGGTTTGCCGTGACGCAGCGCATGCTCGCGATGTACAAGAAGAAGGGCAAGTAAGAGATGAGCTTCTCCATTCTTGCCGCGGGCGCTGCCCAAGGGGGCGGAACGCCGGCCTGGGCGATGCTCGCCTATCTCGCTTCGGGCGTGTTTTTCATCCTCGCGCTGCGCGGTCTTTCGAGCCCGGCCACCAGTCAGGCGGGTAACCGCAATGGCATGATCGGCATGGGGATCGCGTTGGTGACAACGCTGGTGACCCACGACATTGCCAATATCGTCGAAATCGCGATTGCGCTCGCCATCGGCGGTGTGATCGGCGTGGTGATTGCCCGCCGGATCGCCATGACCGCCATGCCGGAACTGGTCGCGGGCTTCCACTCCCTCGTCGGCCTTGCGGCCGTGGTCGTGGGCTTCGGCGCGTGGCTCGATCCGCTCTCCTTCGGGATCGTGGACGAGGCGGGGCAGATCCTCGCCGTCAGCCGCGTCGAACTCGGCCTTGGTATCGCCATCGGGGCGATCACCTTCTCCGGTTCGGTCATCGCCTTCCTCAAGCTTTCGGGCCGGATGGGCGGTTCTCCAATCATGCTGCCGGGGCGGCATGTCATCAACCTCGGCACGCTCGCCGCAATTATCGGGTTGATCGCGCTCTACACCATTTCGCCGGAAGGCGGCGCGGGCGAGGGCTGGATGATCCTTGCAGTCGCTGTGCTGGCCTTCATTATCGGCTTCCTTCTGATCATCCCGATCGGCGGGGCAGACATGCCGGTGGTTGTGTCGATGCTGAACAGCTATTCCGGCTGGGCCGCAGCGGCGATGGGCTTCACGCTGGGCAACAGCGCGATGATCATCACCGGCGCGCTGGTCGGCTCGTCAGGCGCGATCCTTAGCTACATTATGTGCCGCGCGATGAACCGTAGTTTCATTTCGGTGATCGCTGGCGGGTTCGGCGCGGCTCCCGAAGCGGGCGGTGCAGGCGGCGCGCGCGAACAGCGGCCCTACAAGCAGGGCAGCGCGGAAGACGCAGCCTATATGCTCGAGCAGGCTGAAAAGGTGATCATCATCCCCGGCTACGGGATGGCGGTTGCCCAGGCCCAGCACGCGCTGCGCGAAATGGGCGACAAGCTCAAGGAAAAGGGCGTGGAGGTGAAGTATGCCATCCATCCCGTCGCGGGCCGTATGCCGGGGCACATGAACGTGCTGCTCGCCGAAGCATCCGTACCTTACGATGAAGTCTTCGAGCTGGAAGACATCAACTCCGAATTCGCCCAGTGCGATGTCGCCTTCATCATCGGCGCGAACGACGTGGTGAACCCTGCAGCCAAGACCGACAAGAGCTCGCCCATCTACGGGATGCCGGTGTTCGACGTCGACAAGGCCAAGCAGGTGTTCTTCATTAAGCGTTCGATGGGGGGCGTGGGCTATGCTGGAGTCGATAACGACGTGTTCTACATGAACCAGACCGTCATGCTGCTGGCTGACGCCAAGAAGATGGTCGAGGAAATCGTCAAGTCGCTGGACTGAGGCACTCGTTCCGAATGAAGCTGCTGCTGATCTTGATCGCCCTGCTCGCCGGCCTGGTGGGCGGGGCGTTCTACACCGGCCTCGCCAACCCGTTGGTCGAGCGGATGGTGGCGGGCGCCTTGGTGGATTCCGGCATTGGTGAAAAGCGCGCCGTCTGCATGGCGGAGCGTATGGTAGACCGGCTGACCATCGGCCAAATCTGGAAGCTCCGGCAGGGCATGGCGGCACAGGATGGTGAGCCGGAAAGCGATTATGGCCTCGGCGAACTAATCAAGCGCTTGCGCCGCGTTGATGATGGTGAGGCGGTTGCGGTGCTGACCACCTCGGCAGGGCTGTGCGCGATCGGCATCGGCTGACGCTTGCATTTGCTCCCCCGCTTGCGCCAGAGTGTACGGCGGAGAGGGAGAACATCATGAACCGACTGGCACTTGCCGCCGCGCTGCTTTCAACCGCTGCGCCGCTCGCCGCTGAGACGCATCGTGTGGCACCGGGCGTGGGCGGGGCGGACCGTTTGCAGGAGGCACTGATCCTCGCCGCCCCCGGCGATGTGATTGAACTGGGCGAGGGGCGCTTTGCGCTAATCGATGGGCTGAGCTTGGATGCCGACGGTGTCACTGTTCGCGGCGCTGGAATGGACAAGACCGTGCTCGATTTCACAAATCAAGCCGGCGCCGGCGAAGGCCTGCTCGTCACCAGCGATAACGTCACTTTGCGCGATTTCGCGGTCGAAAACCCCAAGGGCGACGGGATCAAGTCCAAGGGCGCAGACAACATCATCTATCATGCGATCCGGGTCGAATGGACCGGCGGACCGAAGGCCAGCAACGGTGCTTACGGCATCTATCCGGTCGAAAGCACCGGGGTCTTGGTGCAAGGATCGATCGTCTCGGGCGCGTCCGATGCCGGAATCTATGTCGGTCAAAGCCGCGACATCACGGTGCAGGGCAACATCGTCAGGTTCAACGTCGCCGGAATCGAGATTGAGAACAGCCGCAATGCGCTGGTCACCGGCAATATCGCCACTCGGAACACCGGCGGTCTGCTGGTGTTTGATCTGCCCGGCCTACCGGTGATGAACGGCGGCAACGTCATCCTGCGCGGCAACAAGGTGCATGACAACGACACCCCCAACTTCGCGCCTCCCGGTAATATCGTCGCTAGCGTCCGGCGCGGCACCGGCGTGCTGGTCATGGCCAATGACGGGGTGCTGATCGAAGGCAATGTGCTTGAGAACAACCCCACCGCGCACGTCATGGTGATCGCCTATACGCAACCGTATGATGACGCACGCTACAATCCCCATGCCCGCAATGTGATCGTCGGCCCCAATGCCTTCGGGCGCGGAGGTGACGATCCGCAGATTGATGGCAAGGAGCAATTGCTCGCGGCCTTCGGCGGGGCGCTCCCGCCGGTGATGTGGGACGGCCTTTCCGAAAGTCCTGACAATGCGCTCAAGATTGCATCCGGCGTGACGGGCTGGTCGCTCAACCTTGCGAAAGTCGGCCAAAGCCTGGCCGAAGCGCAGCCCGGGCCGCTTACTCTGACCCCGATAGAAGTCTCGATGTTCCCTGCAGTCGGCGCGCCTGCGGCGCTGGAGGCGCGGCTGAAATGAAGCGGCGGCTGGGCCTGCTCGCGCTTTCCTGCGCCGCGTTCGGCGCGGCGTTGGCTGATGCCAACGTGATCGGCCCGGCGCCGGTCAATGATGCGGCCATTCAGGGCGCTGACTTCCCGGCAAAGCTTTCGGACTTTGCCTTCTTCGCTCAGGCTCGCGCGCAGATGCCGAGCATTGGCGTGCACCCCTACGCGCTCAACACCCCGCTTTGGTCCGACGGGGCCGAAAAGCTGCGCTTCATCTACTTGCCCCAAGGCACGCAGCTTGCAGCCGATGGAACGGAGTTGCTCAAATTCCCGTTGGGCGCAGCGATCATCAAGACCTTTGCGTTTGGGGAAGGCGCTGACCGCCGCCTGATCGAAACCCGCGTGCTGCTGCGCCGGGCCGACGGCTGGGTGGCGTTGCCCTATCGCTGGAATGCCGAGCAGACCGAGGCGACCCTGGCGCTTGCAGGTGGGCGGGTCGACGTCGTCACGTCTGCGGGCGAGGCGATCTCCTACGCCATCCCGAACAAGAACCAGTGTAAATCCTGTCACGGCAAGGATGGCCAGGTTATTCCGATTGGCCCCAAGGCGCGCAATTTGTCGCATCAATGGTTGAGCGGGATGGCTCAGTCGGGCGCTCTGGATACCGTGCCCGAAGGTGCGGGCGCTTTGCCCGATTGGAGCGCCAACGCCACCGGTCCCGCGCAGCCGCTAGCCCGCGCCTATCTCGATGTGAACTGCGCCCATTGCCACCAACCCGGCGGGGGTGCGTCCAATTCCGGGCTCGATCTGCGCTGGGAGCAATCTGATGCGCACGCCATCGGCATTTTCAAGCGACCGGTCGCGGCCGGACGTGGGGCGGGAGGGCATGAATTCTCGGTTCTGCCCGGTCAGCCCGACAAGTCGATCCTTCTCTACCGGATGGACAACGCCGAACCCGGCATCGCCATGCCCGAGCTGGGCAAAAGCAGCGTGGACAGGGAAGGGGTCGCGGTCGTGCGGCGCTGGATTGCGGAGATGAAACCCTGATGAAGTGGCTATTGCGCGGATTGCTCGCGCTTATCGGCGTCCTTGTGATCGCTTTTCTGTTCTTCCGCACGCCCGATACCGATGCGGCTGAAATGCGCGCGAAGTATGGCGGGTCGCCCTCGCAATTCGTGGCGATTGGCGATGGCGTCACCGTGCACCTGCGCGACGAGGGGCCGAAGGATGCGCCCGCAATTGTCCTGCTGCACGGCTCCAATGCCGATCTGCACACCTGGGAGCCGTGGGTGCAGGCGCTGAAGGGCCAGTACCGGGTGATCCGTTTCGATCAGGTCGGACACGGGCTCACCGGCCCTGATTCGAAGCAGGATTACAGCCGCGATAATTACGTCGCCGATATCCTCGAAGTTGCGGACAAGCTGGGCCTGAAGCAATTCGTGCTCGGCGGCAATTCGATGGGCGGCAAGCACGCGCTCGCCTTTGCGGTGAAGCATCCGCAGCGCCTGACCGGCCTTGTGCTGGTCGATGGCAGCGGCGGACCGATGCTCAAGCTCGACAAGAAGGACGACGCGGCCAGCAGTTCCAGTGGCAATATCGGCTTCACTATCGCGCGGATGCCGGGGGTCAACCTGCTGGTCGAACAGGTCACGCCCCGCCGCCTGATCGCGCAGAGCCTTGAGCAGTCGGTCTCGGTGAAGTCCGTCGCAAGCGAAGCGGCGGTGGACCGGTATTGGGAATTGCTGCGCTATCCCGGCAATCGCCGTGCGACGTTGAAGCGCTTCGGTTATCCCTATGATCCGCTGACCGAGGCCGAGATCGCTGCGGTCACCACCCCGACCCTGATCCTGTGGGGCGAGGAAGACCGCCTGATCCCGGTCGAGGCGGGGCAGTGGCTCGCGAAGACCATGCCGAACAACGCCCTCGTGATCTATCCGAAGATCGGTCACCTTCCGCATGAGGAAGCGGTGGAAGCGACCCTCGGTGATCTGCAACCGTGGCTGGCCGAACACGCCCTGCCTGCAAAACCGGAGTAACCTCCGCCCGCGCGCAACCGCCCTCTGGACGGCACGAACGCCCCTGTCCTAAACCCGTTCGCACCTGCACACATCATCGAAAGGACTGCGGCTTTGCGCAAACTGGGGATCATCGGCGGCATGAGCTGGGTGTCGACCTCCAGCTATTATGACCAAATCAACCGCATCGTCCAACGCCGCGCTGCGCCCATGGCGAGCGCACCGCTGCTGATCGAAAGCCTCGATTTCTGCGAGCTTTATGCCCTAGTCGAAGAACGCGACTGGCAGCGCGCAGCAGGCGTGCTGACGGAAAGCGCCCGGCGATTGGAAGGGGCAGGGGCTGGTGCGCTTATCATCGGCGCCAATTCGATGCACCGCATGTACGATGACGTTGCCGCTTCGGTGAATGTCCCGATTTTGCACATCGCCGAATATGTCGGCCTTGCCATGAAGCGCGCAGGGGTGAGCAGTGCCGCCTTGCTCGGCACCCGCAACGTCATGACCGAAAGCTTCTACCGCAAACGATTGGTTGCGCATGGCATCGACCTGCTGCCGCCCAACCTTGAATATGTCGAGATGCTCGACAAGATCATCTATGACGAGTTGATGGTCGGCAAGGTCACGCGTGAGGCAGAGCGGACGATGAAGACGATCATCACCAACAAGGCGCAGGAAGGCGCGGCGGCGATTGTGCTGGCCTGTACCGAGCTTGATCTGGTCGTCGATGTCGATGCTAACGTTTTGCCGATTTTCGATAGCACCCGGATCCATTGTGAGGCAGCGGCTGACTGGATCCTTGATCAGGAACGGGTGGGCTAACCTCTGCTCGTCCGCCCTGGCGGCCACCCTGTCGCATCATCGTGCTGCGCGAGGTGCATCTTTTAAATCTGGCACTTATTTGGCCAGCGGATTGTGCAGCGAATGCATCATCCGGGTCTTCGGGTCGCACCGACAGGCCCTTGGGGCCACTTTCCTCCCCCCAATCACCGGAGAGTGGCCCCATAATTTTGTGTCGGCAACGCGTTGTTTTGCAGCGCATCTTCCGATGTTCTTGTTTCATTCCCGTTGAGTGGCCGGGCTTGGTCGCCTAACCGCATCAGCTGTGATGACCCGCGCTCCATATGCCGCCGATCCGAACGCGCAGCCGATGCGCGAATTCAGCCGGACCCCTCAGAGCGAAAGCAGCGACTTGAGAAGCGGTGAGCGCCGCGGGCCGCGCAGCGCCTTCCAGCGGGATCGTGATCGGATCATCCATTCGATGAGCTTCCGACGGCTGAAATCCAAGACGCAGGTCTTTATCGCCCCTGATGGCGATCACTATCGCACCCGCCTGACCCACAGCCTTGAAGTCGCGCAGATTGGCCGGGTGATCGCCCGCGCGCTGGCGCTTGACGAGGATCTGACCGAGGCGCTGTGCCTTGCCCATGATCTCGGCCATCCACCGTTCGGCCATGCGGGCGAGGCGGCGCTTTCCGAGGCGATGGAGCGGCATGGTGGATTCTGCCACAATGCGCAGGCGCTTCGGACACTGATGCGGATCGAGTGCCCCTATCCGGATCATGACGGGCTAAACCTGACATGGGATCTGCTTGAAGGGCTTGCGAAGCATAATGGCCCCGTCACCGTGCCAAACTGGGCGCTGGCCGAGCTGGACGCGGCGTTTCCCTTGGACCTTGGTGCCTGGCCCTCGCTGGAGGCGCAGGTCGCCGCGGTGGCAGACGATATCGCCTATGACAATCACGACATTGACGACGGGCTGCGGGCCGGGTTTCTCAGTCTTGAAGACCTTTTGACGCTCGATTTCCTCGCAGACCAGTGGCGGGCGGTCGAAAAACGCTTTCCCCACGCCCCGCGAGAGCGTCTGCTGCGCGAGATGATACGTGACCAAATCGGCATGATGGTAAACGATGTGATTGCGCAGACCGCGGTGCAGGTGCGCGGGCTCGGCTCGGTACAGGACGTGCGCGCAGCGGGGCGGCAACTGGCTGGCTTTTCGCCCGGGATGGCCGTGCAGGAGAGGCGATTGAAGACTTTCATGTACGAACGGCTGTATTATCACCCCGAACAGGTCGCCGCTGCCGAAAATGCTCGCCATGTGGTTGCCCGGCTGTTTGCCGCCTATGTGCAGGATGCCAACTTGATGCCCGCTGACTGGCAAACTCGCTTGCCCGCCCAGCAGCCGCAACGTGCGCGGATGATCGCCGATTTCATCGCAGGGATGAGCGACCGGTTCGCCATGCAGGCGGTCAGCGCCATTTATGGCGAGCAGCCAGCGGGGCTGATCAATGTATGAGCCGCGTGTGACCAGCCCGACCAGGATAGCGCTGGTGGGCGCAACCGGGCTTGTCGGTCGCCGTGTTATCGAAATCGCCAGTGCCGGTGACGAAGTGCGGATCGTCGGCATTGCCCGGCGTGAGGCACCTTTGCCGCGCGGTGCGCGGATGGAGATGTTCGTTTCCGAACCCGAGAAATGGGGCGAGGTCATGGACGCGGTCCGCCCGCGTGCGCTGATTTGCGCGCTTGGCACCACGTGGAAAAAAGCCGGACGCGACGAAGCGGTCTTCCGCGCTGTCGACCGCGATCTAGTTTTAGCCACCGCCGAAGCGGCCAAGCGCGCAGGCGTGCTCAATATGGTGCTTGTCAGCGCCGCCGGGGCGGATGCGCACGCCCAGAGCTTCTATATGCGGGTCAAGGGAGAGACCGAGGAGGCGCTTTCGCGCATCGGGTTCAAGCGGCTCGACATCTTGCACCCGGGCCTGCTCCGCGGAGAGCGGGTGGAAGACCTGCGCTTTGCGGAACGCGCGGCGTTAATCGCGGCGCCGTTTATCGATCCGCTGCTGTCGGGATCGTGGCAGCGCTTTCGATCGATCGATGCTGGACTGGTGGCAGAGGCGGCACTTGGCCTTGCGCTTCGCCGCGCAGGTGGGCGGTTCACGCATGATAACGACGCCATGCGGCGCGCCGCTCGCGAATGGCGTAAGCTTGCCGAGCCGGGAGAGGCAGTATGAGCTGGGATACGGTTTTTGGCGCGGTCAATCTGCTGGCGTTGGCTGGGTGGATCGCGCTGATCGCGCTGCCGCGCTGGCCGGCGCTGCTTTCGGCGGTGCTTTATTTGGGTGTCGGGCTGCTGTGCGTGACCTATGCCACTGGCCTGATCGGGGTAGTGAGCGGCCTGATCCCCAATCCGCAGGGGGGCGGGGCGGATTTCTCAACCATTGCCGGTGTGCGCTCGATCTTTGCCAGCGATGCGGGCGTGACAATTGGCTGGACGCATTACCTTGCCTTCGACCTATTCGTGGGCCTGTGGATCGCACGCGATGGCGATGCGAAAAGTATTTCGCGCTGGGCGCAGGCACCGGTGCTGTTCGCGACCTTGATGGCAGGGCCGCTGGGTCTGTTGGTGTGGCTGGGTCTACGTGAACCCATCGCGCGGCGGCAGGGGCGGTTTCGCTAGACCGGAGCGCGTACATGCGCTTAAACTCTCCCGATAAAGCTTTTGGGAGAGAGCAGGGCCATGGCGCGAAACGCCTTTCACGATCATCAGACCTTTGATGCCATAATGCATTTCTGGGCGAAAGAACGCCCCGACTGCCCCGCCTTCGATCAGGACGGGCAGGTGACGTCCTATGCCGAGGCTGATCTGCTCACCCGCCAGCTGATCGCGGTGTTGCAGGCGCGCGGAATCGTTGCCGGTGACCGGATTGCGTGGCTGGGCAAGAACCGCGATTTCTACTTCCTGCTCTATATCGCCGCTGCGCGGATGGGGGCGGTGATGGTGCCGATTGGCTGGCGGCTCGCGCCGCGGGAAATCGCCTATATTCTTGGCGACACAGATGCGAAGGTGCTGTTTGCCGATGCCGATTTCGTCGGGACGGCACATCAAGTTGCGGGCGAAGTCCCCGCCAATCCCGAAGTGATCGAGGCTGAGGCTGCGCGCACTGCCGCAGGTGGATTTGAACCCGCAGATTACTCACCGCCCGGCCCGCATGATCCGGTGCTGCAGCTCTATACTTCGGGCACTACCGGCAATCCCAAGGGGGCAATGCTGTCGAACACCAACCTCCTCGGCCTGAGGAATGCGGGGAACGAAGCGGGGCTTGATTGGAATTTCTACGCACCCGATGATTGCATGCTGGTTGCCATGCCGTGCGCGCACATTGGTGGAACAGGGCTGGTGAACATCGCCGTCGCCAATGGCGTGCGCAGCCTTGTGCAAGCCGAATTCTCGCCGGTCGGTGTGCTGGAGGCGATCGAGGCGGGGGCGACGCATATGTTCATCGTGCCGGCGGCCTTGCAGATGGTGGTGCAGCACCCTCGCGCCGCGACGACCGATTTTAGCAATCTCAAATACCTGATGTACGGCGCTGCGCCGATGCCGTTGGAACTGCTGAAGGAAGCGGTGCGGACCATGCCGACCACCCGGTTCCTGCAAGCCTATGGCATGACTGAAACCAGCGGCACGATCTCGATCCTCCCCCCCGAAGATCATAGCCTAGAAGGCAATCAGCGGATGCGTTCGGCTGGGAAGGCCTGTCCGGGCGTGGAAATCGAGGTGCGCGGAAGCGACAATGTCGAAGTGCCACGCGAAGAAATCGGCGAGGTCTGCATCCGCTCGCCCTCAAACACAGCGGGTTATTGGAAGCTGCCTGAAGCGACAGCGAAGACTATTGATCCGGATGGCTGGCTTCACACTGGCGACGCGGGCGTGATGGATGCTGACGGCTATGTTTATATCCAAGACCGTATCAAGGACATGATCATCTCCGGCGGAGAAAACGTCTACCCGGCTGAGGTCGAAAGCGCGATTTATGGCCACCCCGCCATTGCAGAAGTTGCTGTGATCGGCGTGCCGAGCGCGCGCTGGGGCGAGGAGGTGAAGGCCTGCGTCGTACCCAAACCCGGCTGCGAGGTGGATGAAGCCGACGTCATCGCCTGGGCGCGTGACCGCATCGCCGCGTTCAAAGCGCCCAAGAGCATCGACATTATCCAGCTGATGCCCCGCAACGCGAGCGGCAAGATTCTGCGGCGGGAATTGCGTGCTCCCTATTGGGAAGGGCAGGAGCGCCAGGTTTCCTGACATGAAGCAGCACGCCCCTGCGGCCATTCGGAACCGTGACCCGATCGCCGAAGTGCTGGCCCGCGAGTTGCCCCCCAGCGGCGCCGTGCTGGAGATTGCGTCAGGCACCGGCGAACACGCAGTGTTCTTCGCCGAACGCTTTCCTGCGCTGCATTGGCAGCCGACCGATCCATCGCAGGAGGCGCTGGCGTCAATTGCCGCGCATACCGACGATTATCGTGGCAGCAATCTTGCCGGGCCCTTGTTGCTCGACGCTTCCATGCCCGCGCATTGGCCGGTGACCGAAGCGGCCGCCATCCTATGCATCAACATGGTCCACATAAGCGAATGGGCTGCCACCGTCGGGCTGTTCAACGGGTGTGCCAGCTTGCTTACCAAAGAGGCACCCATCATCCTCTATGGGCCGTATCTCGAAGATCGCGTCGAGCCGGCAGCATCCAACTTGGAATTCGACCGTTCGTTGAAAGCAAGAAACCCGGCATGGGGACTGCGGCGCCTGGACTATGTGGATCGCGTTGCATCGGAGTATGGCTTCGAGCGCACTGAGCGATACGAAATGCCAGCCAACAACCTGACGCTCATCTATAGGAAGCGTTCGTCATAGTGCACGGGGCAGCCATGCCGTGTCCTCTATTTGTGGGCGCGAGACAAAAGCTCGCCGTTCGGAACGCGACCCTATCAAGTCATTGCAAACTTGGGTCTGCGTGATCAAAAAGCGGGTATGAAAAGGTCCGCTGCGTGTCTGTATTTCGCTTTCATTGCTATTTCATGCATCCTCGCAACGGGATGCGGTGAGCAAGGAGAGCCTGTTCCACACCAAGTGGCGCAAGGGGGTACGAGAATGAGCAACCCCGTCGTTCACTTCGAAATACCTGTTACCGATATCGACCGAGCGATCGAGTTTTATGAGACCGTGTTCGGCTACGAGCTATCGAGGCAGGAAGTGGATGGTTACTCGATGGCCTTCTTCCCAAGAAATGATAGTGCCGTCGGTGTAAGCGGGGCGCTTGCAAGCGGCGACGTATACAAGCCATCAAAGGAGGGAGCGATAATCTACTTCGATGTGGAAGACATAGATGTCGTTCTTCAGCGAGCTCAAGAGCGGGGCGGAAGCCTCCTTTATCCCAAGAAGGATATCGGTGAAGCCGGCTATGTTGCCGAGCTGGAAGACAGTGAGGGTAATCGCATCGCGCTGTCTCAGGCGAAAGACTAAAGAGTTTACTCACCGAGAAGCTGCCCATCAACAATCCACCCAGTTTTGGTCATCCACACGAAAACTTCATTCTCCTAAAATCTGACGCTTATTGACCAGCTGTGTGTGGATATGGTGGAGGTCAGCCCTTGGGTGGCTGCTTCCCCGGTGCGGCGCGGTCGACGCTCTCGCTTGGCGGCATGGATCGACCGGCAGCGTCCGTCATGCGCTGCCGGCGAACATAATCATGCTCGTATATCGGCCTTAGCGCCTGGGCAGCGCATCACCGCGTCATCAATCGATGGCGCGCTTTCCGGCCTGACCCACCGATTTGATGTCATCACCAATCCCGTCAACCGTGTTACAGGCAGCGGTGGTCAGCGTCAGTGCGGCGAGGGCAGCGGCAGTCAGAACATTGCGGATCATTGCGGCAGGTCCTTTCGGTTTCTCATGGTCGATCACCGCATGAACCTGCATTAGCTTTCCTTTCAATGACGTGAAGCGCCGCCCTCACCGTCAGCGATCAGATTTCTTTCTTAACTTCGCGCGAGGCCGATTGCAGGTCTTCTCCCGCACCTTCGACCGTATTGCAGGCCGTGGCGGTGAGCGCGATGGTGCCGAGCGCAAGGGCGGCAATCAGGTTACGGGTCGTCATGGCAGGGTGCTCCTTCGTAATGGTCCCTGCATACGGAACCTTATCAATGCCGCAGAAGGTCCATCCTATTCGCCGGAATGCACCCGCGATCGGGCGAGTTGCCGTTCGCGCCACGCGATCAGTAATCCGGCCGCGATAATCAGCGGTGCTCCGAGCCATAGGCTGGCAGGTGCGGCGCGGTCGAAGATGTAGAACCCGTAGAAGCTCGCCCACAACAACGCCGTGTAGTCCATCAGCAGGATCACCGCTGCCGAACCGAACCGCAGCGAAGTCGTTAGCAACATTTGTGCTGCCGCGCCGACTAGGCCCATGCCGAGAATCAGCGCCCAGGTCAGCGGATCATGGCTTGCGATGACCAAGGGCAGAGCGATGGCGGCTGCGGGCGTGGTCAGGGCTGCGAACCAGAACACGATGCTCCACGGATTTTCAGTAGTGTTGAGATCCTGAAGCTGGAAACTGATGAGCGCGACCATGAAGGGCGCGACCAACCCGACGGCGACACCGGCTAGCGTCACCCCTTCGTGAAGGCCGGAAAACGGCTGCATCACCACGATCACCCCTGCAAAGCCGATCGCCACGGCCGCCCAGCGATAGCGGCCGATCCGCTCACGGAATAAGGCAATGGCGATCAGCACGGCAAAGATGGGCGCAGTAAAGCCGAGCGTTGTCGCTTCGGCCAGCGGCAGCAGCAGCACGGCGCCATACGTGAAAATCATGCCGAACAGCCCAGCCGCGGCACGCCGGGCATGGGCGGGGAGCCGCTGCGTTCGCAGCATCGCGAGCCGCCCTGTCAGCGCAAGGCCTATGCCGAGCAGGATCATGGTGAGAAGCTGCCGCCAAAAGATCAATTCGATCAGGTGCGCGCCGCGTTCTCCCGCCAGCTTGACCATCATTGCCATTGTCGCCAGCGCGAAGGCCGCCAGCAACCGCACGCCAAGCGCGAGCAGGGGGCGGGGCCGGGCGATCGAGCCATCCATCGCTCGCTGGCTTGGCCGAGGCAGGAGCCTTGCGCAAGCGCCGCGCGCCCTTACATGGCTCGCCGATGGACATTATCGCCCAAATCGAACTGATGAGCGATGCCGCGCAACTTGCGCTGGCTGGCGTGCTGTTTTGGCTGTTGGCGGGCTTTGCTGGCTTTATGGAGCGCCGCCGCGCCAAGGCGCGCGATCTTGATCGGTTGGAGCAGGTGGGGTGGGTGCCGTGGACTGGCCTGTTCGTGTTAGCCGCGATGCTGGGCGGCGGCTGCCTGGCGATGGGCTTGCCCGCCGTGATAGGCGGGATGTAAGCTCACCTCGCTCTGTGGGCAGTATTCTTGGACGGTGCGAAAGGCGTCGTAAGGCCGAAGGCGCAGACGCAGACGTGCAAAGCACGCCTGCGCGGCCGCCGACCCGTCTGGCTGAACGATCCGGGTAGAATGGCCCGGATCAGCGGATCAAAGACAGGCCTCCAGATAAGCCTGATCAAACCCAAACTGCCGCGCCTTTTCCAGCGTGTACGGGCGCAGGCCGGACGAGCGGAATTCACCGAGGATCTTTCCGTCTTCAGTTTCGTCCAGATATTCGAACTTGAACAATTCCTGCGTCACGATCACGTCGCCTTCCATCCCGATCACCTCGGTTATGTTGGTGGTGCGGCGTGAACCGTCGCGCAGACGCTTAACCTGCACGATCAAATCGACGGATTCGGCGATTTGGCGACTGATCGCTTCCTTGGGGATTTTGATGTCGCCCATCAGGATCATGTTTTCCATACGGCCAAGGCATTCACGCGGGCTGTTGGCGTGCAGCGTACACATCGAACCATCGTGACCGGTGTTCATCGCCGCAAGCAGATCGAAACATTCCGATCCGCGGATTTCCCCCAGGATGATGCGGTCAGGACGCATACGCAGGGCGTTCTTCACAAGGTCGCCGATGGTGATCGCACCCTGACCTTCGAGATTCGGCGGACGCGTTTCCAGCGGCAGCCAGTGCGGTTGTTGCAGGCGAAGTTCGGCGGCGTCTTCGATGGTCAGCACGCGCTCGCCCGGGTCGATCATCTTCGAAAGGGCGTTGAGCATGGTGGTTTTACCCGAACCCGTACCGCCCGAGATGACGATGTTCATCCGGCATGCGCCTGCAATCTTCAGCGCGGTTGCCATCTTGTCCGACATCGAACCGAAGTCGCGCAGCATATCGATGGTGATCGGCTTTTCGGAAAACTTACGAATGGAGATCGCGGTGCCGCGCAAGGACAGCGGCGGCACGATCACGTTCACACGCGAACC
>JBIKSA010000098.1:0-7076 GCA_044348875.1 Erythrobacter sp.
GATACGTGCATGGCGGGGGCCGACGGAAGCTTGGTTGATATAACCAGTGCTGCGGGCAGTAAGCTCCCAGAACGGGTCGAGGTCAGCCGGTATCGCCCTTGCGTCAGGCGCGCAGCTTCGGCTCCAGCTTTGCCTCAAGTTTCAGACGCACCGCTTCAGCCGCGTGCCGCGCGCCCAGCTTGGTCATCATGTTAGCCCGGTGAATTTCCACCGTGCGCGGGCTGATATCCAGTTCACGCGCAATCGCCTTGTTGCTGCTGCCTTCTGCCAGCCAGTCCAGCACCTCGCGTTCACGCGACGACAAGGTGGAAATGCGATCACGCGCTTCGATCATGCGGCGGCGGGCTATGCTGAATTGTTCGGCTTCCTTTTCGATCCTGAGCAGGCAGCGAGTGAAGCGTTCCGGATCCAGCGGCAGGGCGAGGTAGTCCAGCGCGCCCGCCTTGATCGCTTCGACGATCCGACCTGGGCGGGGCTGCACTTCTACCGCGATCAACGGCAACCACACACCAAGCCTGCCAAGCCGGTCAAGGATCATGCTCACACCGCCTTCTTCAGGCGTGTCACGCGCGATGATGATACCTTCGCGCGGCGGGTGAACCGCGAGATCGGAAAGGTCGCCATACACCTCGCAGTGATGGCCAAGGGCAAAGCCCACCCGTGCCAACTCTGCACGTTGGCGGCTGCAGGAGTCGATGAAGTGAAGGTGAGCTTTGCGTGTCATGCGATGATGTCTGCGCTAACCTATTACAGGATTCACGCAGGAGCGCCGCCGATCCGGAGGATTTACCATAACCGGAAAAAGTAAACCGGCTGATTATAATGGTTTTTTTATATCCAGATCGGACCCAGATCAGGGAAAAACCCTAAGCATCATCGCTGAATTGATACGGAGGAAGCGAATAAAAAGCAGATCGCAACGCATTTCCCCAACCTGATGAAATCGCATCGAAATAGGCATCATCGGCGGTTACACGGTGTTCATGGGTCGCTACGAATTGATCCTTACCGATCACTAGCAGATCCAGCGGCAATCCAACCGACAGGTTCGCTTTCAAAGTGGAATCGAAACTGACCATCAGCAACTTCACCGCATCTTCGAAATTCATTCCCCGATCATAACCGCGGATCAGGATCGGGCGGCCATATTTTGTCTCGCCAATCTGGAAGAAGGGCGTGTCCCAGCTTGCCTCGATGAAATTGCCTTCGGGGTAGATCATGAACAATCGCGGCTGCATTCCCTTGATCTGTCCGGCAACGATCATCGTCGCGGTAAAGCGCCCTTTGCCGCCGTCGCCGTTGGAACGCTGCACGTCTTCGATGGTGCCGCGCAGCAACCGCCCGATTTCGGTGGCAACCTGAAACATGGTTGCGCCTTTCAGCAGGCAGTTCTCACGCTCGGAAGGGGCTTTGGTGCGTTCTTCCAACTGGCTGATCACAGCCTGCGTGGTGGCGAGATTGCCCGCCGTCATCACCGCGATCATGCGTTCGCCCGGCACGCTCCAGTGGAACAGCTTACGGAAGGTGGAGATGTTGTCGACGCCCGAATTGGTGCGGGTGTCGCTCATCAGGACGAGACCCTTGTCCAGCACCATGCCAACGCAATAGGTCATGCCGTCATCCTCTTTATGCCAAAAAACCTGCCGGCGCCCCTAGCCCGAAGCCCGTCTCAGCGCAAAGACGCGGGCGTCACTTCTGTCGGTTACTGGTTCGAATGGCCCTGTTGCTGGCCCTGTTGCTGGCTCTGCTCCCCGGCGGGCCGCGCTTCCACAGCGACGCCAACGGTCAGCACATCAGCAGCGGCAGAACCCTGCGTAATGCCGGTGATCGGCGCCGCGTCGCGGTAATCGCTGCCCGTCGCCACGCGAACATAGCGCGGATCGGGGCTGATCCCGTTCGACACGTCAAAGCCGACCCAGCCCAGCCCTTCGACGTGGGCTTCGGCCCAGGCGTGGGTGGCTTCCTGATCGATCCGGTCGTCCATCATCAGATAACCGCTGACATAGCGCGCCGGAATGCCATTGGCCCGGGCCGCGCTTATGAAGATATGCGCGTGGTCCTGACACACGCCCGCACCCTGCCCCATCGCTTCTTCGGCGGTGGTGCCCGAATGTGTGCGCCCGGCTTCATAGATAACCCGTTCGCGGATCAGACCGGACAGCGCATGCAGGAAATCCAGCCGCGCGTCCCCCGCCGGGGCGGGCACTTCGCGTAGCAGCGCGCGCAGCTTTGCGCCCGGGCGGGTCAGCGGGGTCTGGCGCAGGAAGCTCCACAGCGGCAGGTGGCCCGAATGTCGGCCGATCACGCCGGAATTGTCCTCCGTCTCAACCACACCCTCGCAAGCAACCGTAACCTCGCGCGCGCCGGGCAGCAGGCTGATCAGGGTGACGTGGTTGAAGTGTTGATCGTCATAGTGAAGCTCGGCTTGGGCATTGTCGTAGCTCATCCGCCAGTCGATGATGCGCTGACCCTGCGTTTCCTTGGGTGTCAGGCGCAACCTCTGGAGCGCGTGGACTACCGGTTGCCTGAAGGCATAGTGGGTGGTGTGCCGGATCCGGAGTGTCAGCTTGCTCATGCGTGGAACCGGTAATCTTCGGCGATCGCCTGTGCGATAGCGGCGTTGCGGGCGAGGAAGTCGATTAGGAATTCGTGCAGCCCGGCCTCAAAAATCTGATCGACGGAAAGATGGCCGATGCGGGTGTCAAATTCGCGCATAAGGGCAACCCCACGGCCGTCGGTCCCGTGCGTGCTGGCCAGCGCGTCAAGGCAACCGCGCAGCGCATTGCGGCAAAACGCAAGGCTGCGCGGAAAGCGGTCGTCCAGCACCACGAATTCGACAATCCCCCGCGCCTCAATCTGTCCGGCATTCAGCCAGCTATAGACCCGCGCGCCTGCAACGGACCGCAACACCTGTTCCCACTGGCCTGTATCAAGGCTCGACCCGACATAGGACAGCGAGGGCAGCAGCAGGAAATACTTCATGTCAACGATGCGCGCCGTCGAATCCGCACGTTCGATGAAGGTGCCGGCGCGGGCGAAGTGATAGCCTTCGTCGCGCAGGATCGACCCGTCGAAAGCGCCGTGAACCTGCGTGCCGGCGCGGCGGATCGCACCCAGCACCTCGCCCACCATCCCCTGCCCCACGGGGCGCGCCAGCAGGCGGTCGATCTGCATCCAGTTTTCGTTCACCGCCTCCCACACGTCCGAGGAGATGTTGGTGCGCGCCATCCGCGCGTTGGATCGGACCGCACCGAACATCGCCCGGACATTGCCCGGATTGCCGCTGCCGCGCAGCACGAAGTTCCAGACCTGAAGCCCGTCGTACCCCTCATGCGCGGCTTCATAGGCGCGTTGCAGGCCCAGCGTCGCGATCACCGAACGCCACTCCGCCTCCGCCGTCGCCAGATCGCGGGTCAACGCCATCCGCAAGGCCGCATCCAGCAGGCGCGCGGTATTCTCCGCCCGCTCGAGATAGCGGAACATCCAGAACAACCCGTTGGCGGTGCGGCCTAACATATCAGTCTTTCAGCACCCAGGTATCCTTGGTGCCGCCTCCTTGTGAGGAGTTGACCACCAGCGATCCCTTTTTCAGCGCCACCCGGGTCAGTCCGCCGGGCGTGATATCGATCCCGTCAGGGCTGACCAGCACGAAAGGCCGCAGATCCAGATGGCGCGGCGCAAGGCCTTTGGCCGTGTAGATCGGGCAGGTGGACAGAGCGAGTGTCGGCTGGGCAATGTAGTTTTCCGGCCGCGCGGCCAATTTGGCTCGGAACGCCTCGATCTCGCGCTTGGACGATGTCGGCCCGATCAGCATCCCGTAACCGCCCGATCCGTGCACTTCCTTGACCACCAGTTCAGCAAGGTTGTCGAGCACATAGCCAAGGCTGTCCTTGTCCGCGCAGCGCCACGTCTGGACGTTGGGCAGCAGCGGCTTTTCGCCGGTATAGAACTCCACGATTTCAGGCATGAAGCTGTAAATCGCCTTGTCGTCCGCCACTCCGGTGCCCGGCGCATTGGCGATTGTGATCCCGCCTGCGCGGTAGACGTCCATGATCCCCGGCACGCCCAGAACGGAATCGGGGTTAAACGTGAGCGGATCGAGAAATTCGTCGTCGACGCGGCGGTACAGCACATCGATCGGTTTAAAGCCGCGGGTGGTGCGCATCTGCACCCGCCCTTCCACGACCCGCAGATCGCTGCCCTCGACCAGCTCTGCGCCCATCTGGTCGGCGAGGAAAGCGTGTTCGAAATAGGCCGAATTGAAGATGCCCGGCGTCAGCACAGCGACCGTCGGCTTGCCGCCGGTGAAGGCCGGCGGGACGCAGGCGGCAAGACTGCGGGCCAGCCGGCGCGGGTAGTTCGACACGCTCTCCACCGCCACCCGGCTGAACAGATCGGGGAACATCCCCATCATCGTCTCGCGGTTTTCCAGCATGTAGGACACGCCCGATGGCGTCCGGGCGTTATCCTCCAGCACGAAAAATTCGTCCGGCCCGGTGCGCACCAGATCGATGCCGACGATGTGGGTGTAGATGCCGCCGGGCGGGGTGAAGCCGACCATATTCGCCAGCCACGCCTCGTTCCCGCGCAGCAGGCGTTCGGGCAGGCGGCCTGCGCGCACGATCTCCTGCCGGTGATAGAGATCGTAGAGGAAGGAGTTGAGCGCCCGAACCCGCTGCTCGATCCCGCGGGACAGCTTGCGCCATTCGGGTGCGGTGATGATGCGCGGCACCATGTCGAAGGGGATCAGACGCTCCTCGGCCTGATCTTCGCCATAGACGTTGAAGGTGATGCCGGTGCGGCGGAAGGTGTCATCCGCCTCGCGGTTTTTGCGGCGCAGGAATTCGGGTGGCTGTTCGTTGTACCAGCGGCAGTATTCAGCATAGGCAGGACGGGTGTTGCCCGCGCTGTCGAACATTTCGTCAAAGCTACCTTGGCCCGCGCTCATTGACCCCCACATCGCACCTTGGGTGCAATGCAACAATGTAACCGGCGTTTTGGAAAAGGAAAGCGCGATGTCGCCGCCGGATCAGGCGCGGGTATTTTCCAGCTCGGCCAGCAGGGTAGCGATCACCTGCGGATCATAAGTGAAGCCGAGATGGGTGCAGCGCAGCGGGATCGCGCGGTCACGCTCGCCCGCCCGGCCTGCGGCACAACGCGGCGCAATCATGCCGTCATTGGCGCTCCACAAGGCGACCGTTTCCACCGGCGGTTTGACCGCGAGTTCCGCCTTGATCGGCGGGGCATCGACCGAATGGCCGGTGATGAACTGGTATGCGCGCCAGACATTATTGGCGCGCGGGGAGCCGGAGAACGGCGATCCCATGGAGATAACCTTGGCGACATTGCCGGGCTGACGTTTGGCCAGTTCGCGGGCGAACAATCCACCAAGGCTCCACCCGATCAACACCACCGGGCGGCCGTGGCGCACATGAATATCGGTAAGCCGTGCCTCCAACGCTTCGAAGCGCTGTTCGTCCGGGCCCCAGTTAAACCCTTGGCCCCAGCCTTTCACCACATGGCCCGCGCTTTCCAACTGACGCGCCAGATAGCGCATCCGCATCGGGTGCGTGGCAAAGCCGGGCAGCAGCATCACCACCTGCGGGTTGGCAGATGCGGCGGTTTCCACCTTGCGGCGCTGGCGGCGCAGCGGTTCCAGCAACACGTCAGCCTCGCCCAACAGGCGCGCCAGCCGCGGCTTGCCCGCCTCATATTCGTGCGGAATGACTTCGCGCGCCAATGCCAAACGCCGCGCCAGCGCCGTTGCGGCGTAGGCCTGCTGCGCCTGCGCACCCGCGCTCGACGCAGCAGCAAGCAGCGGTGCGGGAAGGCGCGGACGTTCAAAGGCGAAGCGGTGTTGAACCATGTCTTCCTTCAAGCCACAGACCAGATGAATGGTCAATGAAGTGTAACAGGTGCAACAAAAGTGTCATAGGTCACTTTGAGGGGCAGTCGCCAACCCGTTCATGTTTGGCTGTGAAGGTCATCGTGCCGCCGCCCACTCCTTCGAAATCCATCGCCATCTTCGCACTCACATCGGCGCCGGTTGCGGTGGTGGTGCCGGTCATTTCCATGCGGGTTGATCGTCCCTGCGCGTTGCACAGCATCACCGCGTCGAGCTTCCCCCCGGCAACATTAAGGCGTTCATAGCTGCAATCGCCGTTCTGGCCCTGCTTCACCAGTTCGCCAAAGCCCTGGTTGACGTCTGCCTGGGTCAGACACGCATCGCTGGTGGTGGTCAGACCCGCGCCGTGCCCCTCCATTTCCGGAGGCAAGCCGGGGATTTCCAGCCCGGTCATGGTGATTGTGGTCTTGTAAAAGCCGGGCTTCGGCTTGGGCATATCATTCGCCGCCTTGGCCGCTTCCTTGCCGCTGGCCTTGTCGCTGGCCTTGCCGCCGGTCGCGCTGTTTTCGCCCGAACAGCCCGCGAGGAAAAGCGCCCCGGCGGCGGCAATGATGGTGATGCGCTTCATTTGCTCGTCTCCTGCTGCGGACCAAGGCGGCTTTCTCGCAGGCATAACGGCCAGAGCGGCAAACCGTGCCCTGAAAAGCGCAAAGGCCGCCCGCACCGCCTTGCAGGTGCCTGCTTTGTTCCCCATAAACAGCCGATGGCCGAACTCGTGATCCGCCGCGGACTGGATGAACCCCAGACGGGCGAGGACTTTACCCCCCATCGCCCCACCCGCCCCGACAAGTCGATGGGCGGCATTCCGTTCAAGCTGGTGTCGGAATATGAACCGGCTGGCGATCAGCCGACCGCCATTGCCGAGCTGACTGACAGCGCGCTGGCGGGCGAACAAACACAGGTGCTGCTTGGCGTTACCGGCAGCGGCAAGACCTTCACCATGGCCAAGGTGATCGAAACGCTGCAACGCCCGGCCCTGATCCTTGCGCCCAACAAGATTTTGGCCGCGCAATTATACGGCGAATTCAAAAGCTTCTTCCCCGAAAACGCGGTTGAATATTTCGTCAGCTATTACGATTATTACCAGCCCGAAGCCTACGTCCCGCGTTCTGACACCTATATCGAGAAAGAAAGCTCGGTGAACGAGGCCATCGACCGGATGCGGCATTCG
>JBIKSA010000130.1:0-4233 GCA_044348875.1 Erythrobacter sp.
TTCATCGTCGCCTCGGTGTCATGCCTGTACGGGATCGGATCGGTCGAAACCTATTCGGCGATGATCTTCGACATCAAGGTGGGCGACGTCGTCGACCAGCGCGAATTGATCCGCAAGCTTGTCGCCCTGCAATACAAGCGCAACGACGCTGCCTTCACCCGGGGGTGTTTCCGCGTGCGCGGCGACAGTCTGGAAATCTTCCCCTCGCACTATGAGGACATGGCCTGGCGCGTCAGCTTCTTCGGGGACGAGATCGAGGCAATATCCGAGTTCGATCCGCTCACCGGCACCAAGGGCGCGGGCCTGGAAAAGGTGCGGGTCTATGCCAATTCGCACTACGTTACCCCGGGGCCGACGATGAAACAGGCCGCCGCCGCCATAAAGTTCGAACTGGAAGAACGGCTCAAAGAGCTGGAGATCGAAGGCAAGCTGCTGGAGCGCCAGCGGCTGGAACAGCGCACGCATTTCGATCTCGAGATGATCGCAGCGACCGGAAGCTGTGCAGGCATCGAGAATTACTCGCGCTTTCTCACCGGCAGGTTGCCGGGCGAACCGCCGCCAACTTTGTTCGAATATCTCCCTGAAAACGCGCTGTTGTTCGTTGATGAAAGCCACCAGACCGTGCCCCAGATCGGCGCGATGGCGAAGGGGGATCACCGCCGCAAGCTGACGCTGGCCGAATACGGCTTCCGGCTGCCGTCCTGCATCGACAACCGCCCCTTGCGCTTCAACGAATGGGACGCGATGCGCCCGCAGACCTTCGCTGTCAGCGCGACGCCTGGCAAATGGGAGATGGAGCAGACTGGCGGCGTATTCGCCGAACAGGTGATCCGTCCCACCGGCCTGATCGATCCGCCGGTGGAAATCCGCCCGGTCGAGGATCAGGTGCAGGACTGCATTGTCGAATGCAAGGCGACCGCCGCCAAGGGTTACCGCACGCTTGTCACCACGCTGACCAAGCGGATGGCGGAAGACCTGACCGAATTCATGCACGAAGCGGGCGTTCGGGTCCGGTATATGCACTCGGACGTGGAGACGCTGGAGCGCATCGAACTGATCCGCGATCTCAGACTTGGTGTTTATGACGTGTTGGTGGGGATCAATCTGCTGCGCGAAGGGCTCGACATCCCCGAATGCGGGCTGGTGACGATCCTCGATGCGGACAAGGAAGGTTTCCTGCGCTCCGAGACGAGCCTCATCCAGACCATCGGCCGCGCTGCGCGCAACGTGGATGGCCGCGTGATCCTCTACGCCGACCGCATCACTGGCAGCATGGAACGCGCGCTGGCGGAAACCGACCGCCGCCGATCAAAGCAGGAAGAGTATAACGCGCAGCACGGCATCACGCCGACCACGATCAAGCGCAACATTCACGACATCGTCGCCCATACTGCCGCGCAGGACAGCGTGCTGATCGACACCGGCGATGACGAGCGGAACAACATGGTTGGCCACAACCTGCGCAGCTATATCGAGGACCTCGAAAAGCGGATGCGCAACGCAGCGGCCAGTCTGGAGTTCGAGGAAGCCGGACGCCTGCGCGACGAGATTCGCCGGCTTGAAGCGGACGAACTGGGGATCCCGGACGGACAGAAGCGCGCGCCGATCGTGGGACGCTCGAACGAGGGCAAGCCGGGGACGCGCAAAACGCGGTATGGAAAGATGCGGGCGAAGAAGATGGGGGGGAAGCCTTAGTTCCGCCCCTTGAACCGTGCCCTCAAGCCTGCCACCCCTCTCCCTCATGAACGCCCGATTCCTCGCTGCTCTGGCCGCTGCCAGCACGCTCGCCCTGACTGTCCCCACTCTCGCGCAAGACGCGCCCAAGGCTGACGCTGCGGCCAAGCCCGCACCCGCGCCCGAACCGCAGGTTCGCACCCGCGACCTCAACGGCACATTCGGCGGCAAGGCGATCAGCTACCGCGCGACGATTGCCGACACCATCCTCAAGAGCGACGATGGCAAGGCAGAAGCGGTGATCGTCACCACCTCTTATGTGAAAACCCCCACTGACCCGACGCGGCCGGTGTTCTTCATCTACAATGGCGGGCCGGGCTCCGGCTCCGTCTGGCTCCAGATGGGCGCCTTCGGGCCGAAGCGCGTCGCCATCCCCTCTGACGCGCGCGACGATGGCGCGCCGCCCTACCCGCTGCTCGACAACCCGGACAGCCTGCTCGATGTCGCTGACCTCGTGTTCATTGATCCGCCGGGCACTGGCTTCAGCCACCTGACCCAAGGCACCGATCCCAAGAAATATTACGGGCTGAAGCAGGATGGCCGCGCGGTTGCCAAGGTAATCCGCCGCTGGATCAACGATAATGGCCGCTGGAACAGCCCCAAGTACCTTGGCGGGGAAAGCTACGGCACCACCCGCACCGCGATGGTCGCGGACGAGTTGGAGGGCGGCACCTTCAATGATGTCGGCCTCAATGGGCTGATCCTCGTCTCCACCATCCTCGATTTCGGGGTCGAGGATACGACGCCGGGCAACGAGATGGCCTATGTCGTGATGCTGCCCAACATGGCAACGGCGGCCTATTACCACGGCAAAGTGCAAGGCGCTTCGGTCGAGGCCGTGGCCGAGGAAGCGCGGCGTTTCGCAATCGGGCCGTTTGCGACCGCGCTCCTGAAGGGGCAGGATTTGCCCGCCGAAGAACGCAGCCGCGTGCGCCGCGAATTGTCGCGGCTGACGGGCCTTTCGGAAACGTATCTCGATCAGGCCGATCTGCGCGTCACCGACCAGCGTTTCTACAAGGAGCTGCTGCGCGATCGCGGGCTGACCGTGGGCCGTCTGGATTCGCGCTACACGGGGCGCGATTACGACAACGCCGGTGAGACGCCGGACAACGACCCCAGCTTCTACGGCATCGACGCAGGTTACACCGCCGCGATCAACAGCTGGGCGCGCGAGACGCTGGGTTACGAAACCGACCGCGAATACCAGTCAATCGGGCGAGAACCGGGGCGCAACTGGGACTGGAGCCTCGAGGGCAGCGGGCGCGCGGCTTATCTTAACGTAGCGCCGCTTATCGGGCAGGCGCTGCGCCAGAACAGCCAGCTTCGCCTGTTCAACGCGCAAGGATATTACGACTTCGCCACGCCGTTCTTCGGCGCCGAATATTCGCTCAAACGCACGGGCATTCCACAGGACCGGATCACGTGGAAATATTATGACGCAGGCCACATGATGTATATCCGCGACCAGGACCGCGCCAAGCTGTCCGCCGATATCCGCGCCTTCATCCGCGCGCGATGATGCGCCGCCTTGCCATGATGGCGGGGTTGGCGCTGGCAGGGTCGCTGGCCGGTTGCAAGCCGCCGCCGACCGATAATTCGGTGGCGCGGGTATCCTTGCTCGGACCGGTGAGCGGCCCGTCCGCACCGCTGCCCTCGCCTGACACGACAGGGGCAATGTGGACGCAGAGCGCCAATCCGCTGCGGCTGGTTTACGGTGTGCCGGGTAAGCCAGTGCTGGTGGCGCTGGAATGTCTTGACCCCGCCAGCGCAACCGCCCGGATCAGGATCACCCGCCAATCCCCGGCTGATGAAGGGGCAAGCGCGCTGCTGGCATTGATCGGCAATGGCTGGATCGGACGCTTTCCGGTCAATGCGACCAGCCTTGGCACGCGCAGTGTCTGGCAGGGTGAAGTCCCGGCCCTTACCCGCGAATGGAATGCGCTGAAGCCCGAACGCGAGGCGACTGTGACTGTGCCGGGCGCGGGGCTGGTGAAGCTCAACCCCAGCCCGCTGCCGATGGCGCTGGTTACGGCCTGCCGGGGGAAGGTGGAGACGCCTGCCGCTCTAGAAGTTCCGGCGTAAGTACCTGCGGCAATTGCTGCGGGGATGATACTCCCGGTGCATACCACAGATACAGCGGCACGCCCGCTGCGCCTTGTTCTGTCAGGAATTGCGTGATTGCCTCGTCACGCACCGTCCAGTCCCCCACCATTGTCACCACCTCCGCTTTTTCGAAAGCGGCGCGCACGCTCTCCCGCTCGATCGCGGCGGCTTCGTTGACCTTGCAGGTGACGCACCAATCGGCGGTGAACCAGACAAACACCGGCTTGCCAGATGCGCGTGCCGCAGCCAGCGCCTCGCGGGTGAAGGCCCGGGGCGCGTGGATACTGGCCTTGGCCTCCGCTCCCTTCGTCTCGTAGACCGAAGGCAGAGCGATGGCGGCAAAGGCCACAAACGGCGCGGCGACCAGACCGAAGGCGGGCCATGCCATCTTGGCAG
>JBIKSA010000070.1:0-11290 GCA_044348875.1 Erythrobacter sp.
TCGCCATAAGCTACATGAAAGCCGCCGGAGTTCGCGCTCGGGCGGCTTTTTCGTGTGCGGAGCGGAACAGGCCGAGCGGTTCATCACCACGCGCGACGGCCGACAACTGGTGCTGGAAACGCCCGAGCTGCGCTTTACCTTCACTGCGTTGCTGGAAAACCTACCCTGAAAAGACCTCCGTTAAGACCAAGGTCTAGCTATCGCCGGCTGCGATAATGCGCGACTGTGCCATTCTTAGGACAAGCGGGAGAGACGGATAATGGCGACGGCATATGATGGCGCCCTGCCCAAGCGTCACAAGGTTACAGGGACGGAAAAGCGCGTCATCCTGGCCTCGTCGCTGGGCACGGTTTTTGAATGGTATGATTTCTACCTTTATGGCCTGCTGGCGACGATTATATCGGCGCAGTTCTTCTCCGGCGTAAACGAGACGACCGGCTTCATTTTCGCGCTAGCTGCCTTTGCCGCAGGCTTTGCCGTGCGGCCGTTCGGCGCGCTGGTGTTCGGGCGGCTGGGCGACATGGTCGGACGCAAATACACCTTCCTTGTCACCATGGGCCTGATGGGCTTTGCGACCTTCACCGTCGGCCTGCTGCCCAGTTACGCCAGCATCGGGGTGGCCGCCCCGATCATGCTGGTGGTGCTGCGTCTGATGCAGGGCCTGGCGCTTGGCGGCGAATATGGCGGGGCTGCGACCTACGTTGCCGAACACGCGCCCAACGACAAGCGCGGGCTGTACACCAGCTTCATCCAGACCACCGCGACTTTGGGCCTGTTTGCCGCCCTGCTGGTGGTAATCGGCACCCGCACCATGATCGGCGAAGAAGCGTTCAAGGAGTGGGGCTGGCGCGTGCCGTTCCTGATTTCGGCGCTGCTGCTGGGCGTATCGCTGTGGATCCGGCTGCAATTGCAAGAAAGCCCGGTCTTCCAGAAGATGAAGGACGAAGGCACCAATTCCAAGGCGCCGATTTCCGAAGCTTTTGGCAACTGGAAGAACGGCCGCTGGGCACTGATCGCGCTGCTCGGCGCGGTCGCGGGGCAGGCGGTGGTGTGGTACACCGGCCAATTCTACGCCTTGTTCTTCCTCGAAAAAGTTCTGATGGTGGACGGCGCGACGACCAATATCCTGATCGCCGTCGCCCTTGCCATCGGCACACCGTTCTTCATCTTCTTTGGCTGGCTGTCGGACAAGATCGGGCGCAAACCGATCATCCTGACCGGCTGCGCGCTGGCGGCGGTGACGTTCTTCCCCGCCTTCCACGCCCTGACCGAAGCAGCCAATCCGGCGCTTGCGCAGGCGCAGGCCACTGCTCCTGTCACCGTGATTGTGAACGATGCCGATTGTTCGGTGCAGTTCGATCCGATCGGCAAGAACAAGTTCGATGCCAAAAGCTGCGACATCGCCAAATCCTTCCTCGCGAAAAGCGGCGTCAGCTACAACAAGGTCGAAGCCGATGCGGGCATCATCGCCCAGATCACCATCGGAGCAAAAACCTTCACCGCACCCGATCCGGCCAAGCTTTCGGGCGATGAACGCAAGGCTGCCATCACCGCCTATCAGGATCAGGTTAAGGCCGAACTGGTTGCGGCAGGCTACCCGACCAAGGCCGATCCCGCCGCCATCAACACCCCGGTGGTAATCGCGATCCTTACCTATCTCGTGCTGCTGGTGACGATGGTTTACGGGCCAATTGCGGCGCTGCTGGTCGAATTGTTCCCGACCCGCATCCGTTATACCGCGATGAGCCTGCCCTACCACATCGGCAATGGCTGGTTCGGCGGGTTCCTGCCGACCACCGCCTTCGCGATGGTGGCAGCAACGGGCAATATCTACTTCGGGTTGTGGTATCCGGTGGCGATCTGCGCTGCCACCGTGGTGATCGGGTTGTTGTTCCTGCCCGAGACTTTCAGGCGGAATATCGACGACTGATGCAGCACCGGCGGATCACAAGCAGGGGCGGCGCCGCACGGTGCCGCCGCGCGAATGGGGGCTCACCGCCTGCTCAAATCCACCCCGCTCGCTGCCTTGCGGGCGCTGATCGCCATGGCAATGGCCCAAGAGCGTGAGACCGCCGGTCAAGCTTTCGCGGAATCCGCCACCGGCTGATCGACCTCCAACTTCGCCGCGAGCAGCACTGCCTGCGGCCGGCTGTTAACGCCGAGCTTCCTCAGGATCGCGGTGATATGCGCCTTCACCGTCGCTTCGCTGATGGCGAGATCATCATCGGCGATGACGTCGCTAATGGGCACCAGCGCCTCAACCGTTCTGCCGCCCCTCGATCAGCCGCTCGACCAGCGAGGGATCGGCCAGCGTCGAGGTATCGCCCAGCGCGCCGAATTCATTCTCTGCGATCTTGCGCAGGATGCGGCGCATGATCTTGCCGGAACGGGTCTTCGGCAGGCCATCGGTGAAGTGGATGATATCCGGCGTGGCAATCGGACCGATTTCCTTGCGCACATGGGCTTTCAGCTCCGCCAGCAGCGCGTCAGAGCCGTCCTCACCCGCGTTCAGGGTGACATAGCAATAGATGCCCTGCCCCTTGATATCATGGGGGTAACCGACCACCGCGGCCTCGGCCACCTTGGGGTGGAGCACCAGCGCGCTTTCTACTTCGGCGGTGCCCATGCGGTGGCCCGAGACGTTGATGACGTCGTCAACGCGGCCGGTGATCCAGTAATAGCCGTCCGCGTCGCGCTTGCACCCGTCGCCGGTGAAGTACTTGGCCTTGTAGGTGCTGAAATAGGTCTGCCCGAAGCGTTCATGATCGCCATAGATGGTCCGCGCCTGCCCGGGCCAGGAATGGGTGATGGCAAGGTTGCCCTCCGCCGCGCCGTCCAGCACGGCGCCCTCGCTGTCGACCAGCTGCGGGCGGATGCCGAAGAACGGCAGGCCCGCGCTCCCCGGTTTCATGTCGTGTGCGCCGGGCAGTGTTGTGATCATGCAGCCGCCGGTTTCAGTCTGCCACCAGGTGTCGATGATCGGGCAGCGGCCCTCGCCCACGGTGTCGAAATACCAGCGCCAGGCTTCGGGGTTGATCGGTTCGCCGACGCTGCCGAGCAGCCGCAGGGAAGCGCGCGAACGACTGGTCACATGATGATCCCCTTCACGCATAAGGGCGCGGATCGCGGTGGGGGCGGTGTAGATGATGTTGACCTGATGCTTGTCCACCACGTCCCAGAAGCGCCCGTGATCGGGGTAATTGGGCACGCCTTCGAACACCACGGCGGTCGCGGCGTTGAACAGCGGGCCGTAGACGACGTAGCTGTGCCCGGTCACCCAGCCGATATCGGCGGTGCACCAGAACACCTCGCCCGGCTGGTAATCGAAGATGTAGTGGAAGGTCGTCGCGGTCCATACGCCGTAGCCGCCGGTGGTGTGGAGCACGCCCTTTGGCTTGCCGGTGGAGCCTGATGTGTAGAGGATGAACAGCGGGTCTTCCGCGCCCATCACCTCGCAAGGGCAATCATCGTCGCTGACCATGTCGCCCAGCCAGTGGTCGCGGCCTTCCTGCATCGCAATCTCGCCGCCCGTGTGGCAGATCACCAGCACGCCTTCGACCGGCGTCTGGTGTGCGCCAAGGCTTAGGGCGGCGTCGACATTGGCCTTGAGCGGCACGTGCTTACCGCCGCGCAAGCCTTCATCGGCGGTGATCACAAAGCGGCTGCCGCAATCCTCGATCCGGCCCGCCAGCGCTTCGGGGGAAAAGCCGCCGAACACCACCGAATGCACCGCGCCCAGCCGCGCGCAGGCGAGCATCGCGGTCACGCCTTCGAGGATCATCGGCAGGTAAAGCGTCACCCGGTCGCCGCGCTTCACCCCTAGCGCCTTCAGCGCATTGGCCATCCGCACCACCTCGGTGTGGAGTTCGCCATAGGTCAGGCTGCGCGATGGCGTGGCCGGATCATCAGGCTCAAAAATCAGCGCCGTGCGGTCGGCATGATGAGGCAGGTGCCGGTCGACCGCATTGTGGCACAGGTTGAGCGTGCCATCGGCGAACCAAGCGATTTCGACCGGATCATATGACCACTCGCCACCCTTGGTCGGCGCCTTCACCCAGTCCAGCCGCTGCGCCTGTTCTAGCCAGAAGGCGTCCGGAGTTTCCACCGATGCGCGGTACATCTCGGCATATTGCTCTGGGCTGCAATGCGTGGGCGTGTGCGGTTGGGGCCGCTCGACGGCGTGGATCATCTCGACTCTCCCTAATTCTGACCCCGTATTACATCAGGCTACCAGCCCCGCGCCCTCAGACAAAGGTCTTACGACAATCCGCTAACTGTCCGCCTGCCAGCGACAGGCCCATTCTGCTTTGTAACAAAAGCGGACGGGAGGGCGACATGGTTCACAAACCGGCGGCTTGCGCCCTGCGCGCGGCAATGTTGGCCGCATAGGTCGCCGTGCCGAAAAAGCAGGAAGATCAGGGCCTCCTCATCGGCGGCAGCGGCCACCGTGCGCAGCCCAGCATGTTCGCTGCCTGTGAGGGCCGGATAGACCGCGAGAGCCCCCCGCGCTCATTGATCGGGATCAAAGACCTTTGTCACGCCGCGCGCCATTTCCGTTTCCATCATGGCAACCATTAGCCCCTCCCCACCCGGTTCGGGCCTTGCAGATTTCCGCACCGCGCTGCCCGCCGGAACCGGCGACGCGCCGACCGCAGACCGACTGTGCGAGCTGGGTCTCGCGCTGCATCTGGCCAAGGGCGACCAGCTGGCCCCGGACCCGCGCGATGACCGGCTGGTGTGGATTGCCGAGGGCGCGGTAAAGCTGATTGCACCCAACGGGCAGGGCACGCCGGGCGGACAGGTGCTGGCCTTCCACTTTGCCGGCGATCTGGTTTCGGTGCTGCGCCAAAGCGACGGCCATTCACGGGGCGATCTGCGGCTGGTGGCGCTGACCGACAGCGATCTGGTGATCTTCCCCGCCGACCGGTTTCTGGATGCGGCGCAGGCGGACGCGGCGGTGCTGCGTGCGGTTCTATCCCGCAGTCTTCAGGCGCTCCACCGGTCACGCAAGCGGATGATGCAGATGGGGCACAAATCGGCTGCCGCCCGCATCGCCGATTTCCTTGTTTCGATGGCCGAACGGCTGGCTGATTGCACCAATGGCCCCTGCGCCTTCGCCCTGCCGATGAGCCGCCGGGACATCGGGGATTCGCTCGGTCTCACCATCGAAACCGTCAGCCGCCAGCTTACCGAACTGCGTGAAGCAGGGCTGCTGGCGACCGAAGGCCGGTCAAGAATTGCCCTTTCGGATGTCGCGGCGTTGGCCCGGATCGCGGGCCGACGGGCAGAGCCCGCCAAGAAGCGGAACCAAATCTGAGTTCGGTCAAACACAAGGATTGCCGAGGCGCTTGAAAAGTCGGAAAGCGGGGCAGGCGCGCTCGCTGCCACCTTGCGGATTGGTGACGCGGTTCACACCATCACCTTTGCCGATCCCTTGCGCGCCGATGCCACAGAATATCGTGCACGGCGGCGTGATCGAGGGGCTATTGTGCCGCGGCGAAGCTGAAATATCGCTCTGCCTCATGGCCGAAGTGCAGGGGCAGTTGACCCCGTTCATCGCCGCTGGGGTTGCCGGGCTATCCAGTTCTTGTGTCCGCACACCCCCTTACTTGCGGGAACCGGGCCTTCATCAGATACTCCACCATACAGGATCAAGCTTAACCTCTTTCGGGCGCGGAGGTTCAGCATCCTTGGGGGGAAATCATCATGGCAGTTACCGATCACGTCGACCTGAACGGATTCATGGAGGGCGTGAAGAAGCGCAATCCGCATCAGCCGGAATTCGTGCAAGCCGTGCAGGAAGTGGCCGAAGACATCTTCGATTTCATGGGGGGCAAGGAGGAGTATCACTCCCAGCAGATCCTCCGCCGCATCGCCGAACCTGACCGGGTGGTCTCCTTCCGCGTGTGCTGGGAAGACGACGCCGGCAACATCCGCGTTCAGCGCGGCTGGCGGGTACAGAACAACAACGCGATCGGCCCCTACAAGGGCGGCATCCGTTTCCACCCCAGCGTCAACGAAAGCGTGCTGAAGTTCCTCGCCTTCGAACAGACCTTTAAAAACGCGCTGACTGGTCTGCCCATGGGCGGAGGCAAGGGCGGATCGAACTTCAACCCCAAGGGCAAGAGCGTGCGCGAGATCATGCGCTTCTGCCAATCCTTCATGACCGAACTGTACCGCCACATCGGCGCGGACGTTGACGTTCCAGCGGGCGATATCGGCGTCGGCGGACGCGAGATTGGGTTCATGTTCGGGCAGTACAAGCGTATCACCAACAACTTCACCGGCGTACTGACCGGCAAGGGGCTGGAATGGGGCGGATCACTTATCCGCACTGAGGCGACCGGTTACGGCGCCGTCTATTTCCTCGAAAACATGTTCGCTACCAAGGGCGAGAACCTTGAGGGCAAAACCGCGGTCATTTCCGGCAGCGGCAACGTGGCGACCCATGCGGCGGAAAAGATCGTGCAGCTGGGCGGCAAGGTGCTGACGCTGTCCGACAGCGGCGGCTTTATCCATGACCCTGACGGCATCGATCAGGAAAAGATCGATTGGGTGAAGACCCACAAGACCCACCGCCGCGGACGCATTGAGGAATATGTCGACGCCTTCCCGCGCGCGACTTTCCATGCGGGCAAGACCCCGTGGGGCGTGCCCTGCGACATGGCCCTGCCCTGCGCCACGCAGAACGAATTGCTGGGCGAAGACGCCAAAATGCTGGTGGCGAACGGCTGCCGCGCGGTTTCGGAAGGCGCGAATATGCCGACCGATCTGGACGGCGTACACGCTTTCAAACATGCTAAGCTGCTCTACGCGCCAGGCAAGGCGTCCAATGCTGGCGGGGTTGCGGTATCCGGGCTGGAGATGAGCCAGAATTCCGAACGCCGGTCGTGGAAGGAAGATGAACTCCAGCAGATGCTGAAGGACATCATGTCCGGCATCCACTCATCGTGCATCCGCTATGGCGATCAGGGCGGCGGCTATGTCGACTACGTGAAGGGCGCGAACATCGCGGGCTTCAAGAAGGTCGCCGATGCGATGCTGGCATTTGGCGTAGTGTGATCCGCTAGCGCCACAAAAAGCCCCCGCATTCCAAGGGATGCGGGGGCTTTTTTGCGTCTTGGGAGAACAGCACCTTTGGGCTGTCTGGAGGAAGGAGCCGACCCTATTCTACTTCACCCCCAGCGCCGCCGCTTGATCGCGCAATTGCGCCGCGGCGCCCGGGTTCGCCTTAACCGCCGCTTCCAGCGCGGCCTTGGCCTTCGCCGGTTCGTCCAGCGTCATGCGGCTGCGCATAAGCATCACCCAGCCATCCACGTTCTTGGGTTCAGCCTGAAGCCGCGCTTCCAGCTGCGCGACCATGCCCTCGGCCATCTGGCGTTGTTCGGAAGGCTTCATCGCGCCCGCCGCAGCGACCTCTGCCGCGCTCGGCCCGCGCAAGTTCGAAGACGCCGCATCGCCTGCGACGCTGCCTGATCCCGGCGCCAGCAGCGCAGGCTTGCGCTGCTCCTGCGCTTTGGCGATCCGGCCCGCCACTTCGATCTTGTTCATCTGGCCGACCTGTTCGATGGTCCGCACCAGATCTGCCTCCCACGGGGCCCCCTGCGGGCTGTCCGCCAAAAGATCGAGCCACGCGGCCAGCGCGCCTTCGTGATCCTTGTCGAGATCCTTTTTCGCGGCGAGGAAATACCGCGCGCGCGGGTCAGCGGCATCAAGCGATACGGCTTTCTGGAACGCCTGCAAGGCTTCGGCCGGGAGCGGGTCACGCTCGCTTGCAAGAACCAGCGTTTCGCCCAACGCAGACCACAGCACCGCTTCGCCCGGCGCGATTTTCAGCGCGCGGCGATAGGCGTCTGCAGCCTCACCAAAGCGGCGCTCCCCGAAATAGGCGAAAGCCAGATCGGCCCACGGCCCAGCATCGCCGGAAGATGCCTCAGCCGCAGCGCGCAAGCTTTCGATGGAGGCTGCGCCATCTGCCGCCGCAGGCGGTGCGGCATCGCCGCCCGATCCTTCATAGACATTGTATCCGATCGAGCCGGCCGCCAGCAGCAATGCGCCGCCCAGCAGGAACCAGCCCGCCTTCGATGATCCGCTTTTCGGCGCCTGATCCCCTGATGCCATACTGGCCCGCTAGCACCGCGCACAAACTAGGGCAATCCGCTATGGTGTCGGGGCACGATTAGCGTATGGAAGGCAACGGGGCGCGTACTATCCGAAGGGTGGGGATAGGCGGCAAGCATGTTCAAGGTTGCAATCATCGGTTCAGGCCCGGCCGGCCTCAGCGCTGCCGCGCGTGCGGCGGCCTTGGGACTTAGCCACGTTCTGCTCGAAAAGACCGACCACCTGTCGGACACGATCTACAAATACCAGAAGGGCAAGCACGTCATGGCGACGCCCAGCAATCTGGTGCTGCGCAGCGACATCGATTTCGAAGCGGGCAAGCGTGAGGTGATCCTCGGCACGTGGGACGATCAAATCGCGGGCCACAAGGTCAACGTGAAATACATGGCCGAAGCCAAGTCGATCCGCGGGACGGGCGATGCGATCCCCGGTTCTGTGCAGCAAATCGTCAGCCGTGCGCGGGACGGCACCAAATCGGTGCGCGAAATCCAGCGCCACACCCCGCCCTATGCAATCGAGCTGACGAACGGCGAGACGATCATGGCGGAAAACGTCATCCTCGCCATTGGCACGCAGGGCAATCCCAACCGGATGCGCTGCCCCGGCGCAGACTTGCCGCACGTCCAGTACCAGCTTGATGATCCGGCCGAATATGTTGACGAGCACATCGTGATTGTCGGCACCGGGGATGCCGGGATCGAAAACGCCCGCGGGCTGGCTGAAGACCCGGCCCAGCGCAACACCGTTTCGATTCTGAACCGCAGCACCGAATTTCCGACCGCCAAAGACGCCAACGTCAAGGCGCTGAACGCCGACCACGAAGCCGGCAAGCTGATGATTCGCACCGAGAGTGAGACCAAGTCGATCGAGCCGGGGTTCATCACACTGACCACTCGCGATGGCGAATTGCGCATTCCGTGCGACAGGATCATCGCCCGAATCGGATCGGCGCCGCCTCGCGCCTTTGTCGAAGAATGCGGCATCGAATTTTCGAGCGAAGATCGCTCTGCCTTCCCCAAACTATCGCCGGTGTTTGAAAGCACCGCCCCCGGAATTTTCGTGATCGGCGCGCTGGCGGGTTATCCGCTGATCAAGCACTGCATGAACCAGGGCCACGATGTCATCGAGTTCATCAACGGCAACACCGATCTGAAACCCGCTGACGAGCCAATCATCGCCGCCAAATTCGCCAAGCTGCCGGGCAATCGCAGCACGGGGGAATGGCTGGAGTTCCTGCGCAGCAATGTGTCGATTTTGGGCGGCATGAACCCGCTCCAGATGCGGGAATTCATGCTCGATTCCGAAGCGCGCTTCTTCGGCCCAGGCGAAGTGATCTTTGCGCGAAATGCGCCAGGATCATCGCTGTTCGGGATTGCCAGCGGATCGGTGGCAGTGGAGGTTAATCCGGTCGATCCGTCGATTACCATCCCCATCGAGGCCGGTTCGATCTTCGGCGAAGTCGGCCTGATTTCGGGCCGCCGCCGCGGCGCGACGATCCGCGCGGCAGAAGATACCATCGTGGTCGAAATCTCGCGCCTTGCCGCGCTGAAGCTGCAATCCCAGGTGCCGACCGCGAAGAAGGCGATCGAGCGCATTTCGATCGAACGGCAATTGCTCCAGATGTTCGGATCGGGCCTGCGCCGCGAAGATGTCGCCCCGCTGGTTGACGCCGCGCAGGTGCAGGAAAAACGCGCGGGCGAAGTGGTCGTCACCGAAGGCGCGGATGACAAGGACGTGTTCATCATCCGTCGCGGGTCAATGATCGTCGAAAAGCAGGTGGGCGACCGGCCAGTGTTCCTGTCATACCTTCCCGCCGGATCCTATTTCGGCGAAATGGCGGTGATCGACGGGAGCGCCCGCACCGCAACGGTCAAGGCTGCGATCAAATCCGAAGTGATCCGTTTGCCCGGCGAAGGCTTCCTTGAACTACTGGAACGCAACCCGGCTTTGCGCGAACGGGCGCTGAAAGACATGGCCGGCCGACGCGCCACCACTGCCTTTATCGAGAGCCGCAAGGATGAGTTCTCCGGCGCGGTCGATCTCTATTCACAGACCGCGCAGTTCCTCATCGACAACGGCATCGGCGAGGCAACCGATGTGCTGCTGATCGACGAAAAGCTGTGCATCGGCTGCGACAATTGCGAAAAAGCCTGCGCTGACAGCCATGACGGATTGACGCGATTGGATCGCGAAGCGGGCAAGACCTACGCCCACCTCCACGTGCCGACATCATGCCGCCATTGCGAACACCCGCATTGCATGTCCGATTGCCCGCCCAATGCGATCAAACGCGGGCCGGACGGCGAAGTGTTCATTGACGAAACCTGCATCGGCTGCGGCAACTGCCAGCGCAACTGCCCCTACGGCGTGATCCGGATGGATGCCAAACCGCCCAAAAAGCCGTCGCTGCTGCAATGGATGCTGTTCGGCAAAGGTCCCGGCCCGGGCGAAGCGCCCTATAGCTGGCGCAAGAAGCAGGCTGAGGCAGAGGGCACAGCCAAGGCCAAGCTCGCGATCAAATGCGATATGTGTTCGGGCATCGACGGCGGTCCGGCCTGCGTGCGCGCCTGCCCCACAGGCGCGGCGATCCGTGTCAGCCCAGATAAGTTCCTGACCTTCACCAAGTTGACCGAGGACGCCGAATAATGGCGACAAGATCTGGGGGCAAAGTAGCGGGCGCCGGAAGGTTCACGCAGGATGAAAAGCGGCGCGATTCCGATCACGTCAGCTTCCTGAAGCATGGCGGCTATCGCTGGCTGTGGATCGCGCTGGCCCTCAGCGGAGCTGCAATCGCGGGCTATGCGCTGATCGATCAGCAACCGCGCCCCAATGGCGGGACGTGGTATGGCTATATCCTTGGCACCATCGGGCTGGGGCTGATCCTGTGGCTATCGCTGCTAGGGGTCAGGAAGCGGCGGATCAATCCGGGGGTATGGAGCCTGAAGGCGTGGACTTCCGCTCATGTCTATCTGGGCCTGTCGCTGGTGGTGGTGGGCACGCTGCACACCGGATTCCAGATCGGGTGGAACGTTCACACGCTCGCCTATGTGCTGATGCTGCTGGTAATCGCGACCGGGGTTTACGGCGTGGCAGTCTACGCGACGCTGCCCGCGAGCCTTTCGGCCAACCGAAAGGAGATGACCCGCGCGCAGATGCTGGAAGCGCTGAC
>JBIKSA010000150.1:0-3039 GCA_044348875.1 Erythrobacter sp.
TCGGTCGCATTGCTGACAATCTATGACATGGCAAAAGCCATCGACAAGGGCATGGTGATCAAAAGTGTGCGCCTGATCGCCAAGACCGGCGGCAAATCCGGCGATTGGGCCGCACCGGCACGGGATGGGCTTTGAAGGAAGCGCTGGGCCTTGAAGACGCGCAGGCTCGCCTGCTTGCGCTCGCGCCGCTGCTACCGTCAGAAATCATCGCGACCGACGCCGCGCTGGGGCGTTTCCTCGCCGACGATATCCGGGCCGCCCGCACACAGCCCCCGGCCGATCTTTCGGCGATGGATGGCTATGCACTTGCCCCTGGCAAAGGTGTGTGGTCCCTCGTGGGCGAGAGCCGGGCGGGTGCGCCCTTCCCCGGCACGCTTGGCCCCGGCACCTGCGCGCGGATCTCGACCGGCGCGGTTGTCCCTGACGGCGCCGACCGCGTGTTGCTGCAAGAGGATGCCACGCGCGATGGAGACCGCATCATCGCCGCCGAACTCCCCCCACACGGTCGCCATATCCGCGCCCGCGGGTTCGATTTCAGCGCGGGCGATGTGTTGCTGACGCGCGGCACACAAATGACAGCAGGGCGCATCGCCCTCGCGCTGGCGGCAGGACATGGCACGGTGGCCGTCACTCGCCGCGTGCGCGTGGCGGTGATGGACAGCGGGGACGAGTTGGCGAGCGATCCTGCCGCCTGCCTCCCCCATCAGATCCCCGCCAGCAACGCCGCGATGATCGCCGCGATGCTGACGCCGCTGGGCTGCGAGGTAATGCGCATCGGCCCCGTACCGGATGACAGCGCCGCGCTTGCCGCCGCACTTGCTGCTGCCGAAGGGACGGATATCCTCGTCACATCGGGAGGCGCATCAGTCGGCGATCATGACCTTATCAAGCCAGCCTTAGCCGACTGGGGCGCCGAAACCGCCTTCTGGCGCGTCGCAATCAAGCCCGGCAAGCCACTGCTGGTGGCGACGAGAGGCACACAGGTAATCCTTGGTCTGCCCGGCAATCCCGTTTCGAGCTTCGTTACCGCTTTCCTGTTCGCCCTGCCGCTGGTTCGCGGCGCAATGGGCGCCCCCAACCCGCTGCCGCGGGCAGTCACGATGCTGGCCGGAGAAGACCTGCCCGCCATTGGCCCACGTCGCGAATTTCTGAGGGCGGTGAGCGATGGCGATGATATTCGCTTGGCGGGATCGCAGGATTCGTCTGCCCTGTCGGCGTTGGCACAGGCCGATTGTCTGGTCGACCGTCCGGCTCGTTCCCGAGCGATCGCAGCGGGCGAACCAGTGAAGGTTTTCAGGCTCGGGAATGGCTGAAATGCTCCGTTTGCGCGCGGGTGGTGCTTGACTTGCGCAAACGAGTTGCCTAATTGTTCCTTGTTCGTTCACCTTAATGACGGATGCCTGCGATTAAAGCAGGGAGAGCGCGGCGTGAGTGCGACCACAGGAGTATCTGACCAATGCTGACGGCAAAACAGCACGAGTTGATCCGTTTCATTCAGGAACGGCTGGAAGAGACCGGGATTTCGCCGAGCTTCGAGGAAATGAAGGAAGCGCTTGATCTGAAGAGCAAGTCGGGCGTGCACCGCTTGATTTCGGCTCTGGAAGAACGCGGCTTTCTGCGCCGCCTGCCCAACCGGGCGCGGGCGCTGGAAGTGATCCGTGAGCCCGGCGATACAACGCCTGCGCGTGCGGCAGCTCTGGCGGGCGACAATGTGGTGGCGCTGGGCCAGCCTGCCCAGCGCGCGGCGCAGCCCACCGCGGCCAATGATGTGATCGAGCTGCCTCTGCACGGACGGATTGCGGCCGGTGCTCCGATCGAGGCGCTGGAAGGCCAGTCGACCCTCCCCGTCCCCGCAGCATTGCTTGGCCCGGGCGAACATTACGCGCTTGAGGTGTCGGGGGACTCGATGATCGAAGCCGGAATTTTCGACGGCGATTTCGCGCTGGTGAAGCGCACGAACAGCGCCCGCGACGGCGAAATCGTGGTCGCTCTGGTGCGCGGCGAGGAAGCAACACTGAAGTATTTGCGCAAGGAAGCTGGTCAGGTGCGGCTCGATCCGGCCAATGCCGCCTATGACCCGCAATTCTACCGCCCTGACGAGGTTGAAGTGCAAGGCAAGCTGGCCGGCTTGCTACGGCGTTACCACTGAGGCAGCACGGGCCGGAGGGGTCGGGTGCGGGTGAGCGATTTGCTCTGCTTGCGCGCAAATCGGTTCCCTCTGGCAATATTGTTGCTTTTATTCAATGGCTTGGATAATGCGGGGCGTTTACTCCGAACGCTTCTGGGTTAGTTCAAACCCCACCTTGCCCCCATTTAGCCCCCTCTTGCCCCCCGCTTGACCCGGTTTGGAGCCGGCTTGCGCGCGTTTGCGTTTTGCCGCTGGGTTTTCCTTCATACGCTTCCGGTTGACGCCACCAGCCATGCCGCCCCTGCTTGTCCGCAACACTGGTGATCTCCTCAGCAGCCAGGTTGATCGCCAGCCCGCCCGTTCGTTCGAGATAACGCCGATCCGCCTTTAGCCAGCGCGGTTTGCAAGATTGCGGGAGAAACCGTTCCGCCACAACGATATCAACCTGAGAACAGGCGGCAGCCAGCGCGCGCTCCTCTACCTGTATGCGGTTCCGGCCCAGCAGGATAACCCAATCGCGCCCACCTCGAGCCAGAGTGATCGTGCAGAACGCCGATGAACAGCGCGCGCCCTCCCACTCGGCCAGCGGAACCGGCTCGGCCGACACGCCCGCCAGTTCCATCAGATTGTCGCGGGTGTATGAGGAACTACTGTCGCGCAGGGACAAAAGGCGCCGGCCGCCATCAGGGCCAAGCATGGTGATACCGACTTGCTGCCCGTCACCCGTCACCAGAAGATCAGGGATCGAGGTCAGTGCCGCCAGAACGGTCCCGGCCGCGACCGGGATGAACCCGGCCAGCCTCACCCTGCCCCGCCACAGTCCCAGCCACAAACCTCCGATAGCAAACAGCGCCACCGCCAAGCCGCTGATCTGCGGCATCAACTGCACCGCGCCCGTCTGCGCGGCCGTG
>JBIKSA010000151.1:0-3018 GCA_044348875.1 Erythrobacter sp.
CGGCAAGCTGGACGTCACAGCCGAACTCCCGCCGCACTTTGCCATGAGCATGGACGTGCTGGGCTTCGATCAGGGTCTGTCGGATGCCTCTCCGATGGGGGACGAGGCACCGGAACGGACGGGCGAGGAAAAGAAGCAGGCCGCACGCCGCCACTTCAAGCAAGCCCGCAAGGAAGCCCGCGCGCCGCGCCGTGCGCGCGGCGCGACATCGGACAAGCCCAAGACGAAACCGAAGGGTAAGCCCGCCAAGCCTGCGGCCAAGTCAGCCCCGCCCAAATCTGCCGCCAACCGTGCGCGCCCTGCCCCCAAGGGGCCGCCCAAGGGCGCCGGAGGCAAGGCGCGCCGCTGATGCACCCCAATCCGCTCTACCGCACCGATGATCGCGAAGAGTGCGAAAGCCTGATCGATACAATCGGCTTTGGCATGGTGTTCACCTCAACGCCCGACGGGCCAAGGGTCGCGCATACGCCTCTGCTGTTGGCGGAAGGCGGCGCGGTGCAGTTCCACCTCGCCCGCAACAATGCCCTCGCCCGCCATCTTGACGGCCAGGCCGCGCTGATCGTGCTGAATGGCCCGGATGCCTATGTCTCGCCCCGCTGGTACGGCAACCGCGATACCGTGCCGACGTGGGATTACATCGCGCTGGAACTTGAAGGCACAGTGCGGCGCATTTCCGACGATGCGCTTGAGGCGTTTCTCCACGCGGCGATCCTGAAGCATGAAAACAAGCTGGATGGCGATGCGTGGCTGGCGGAGGAATCCTCCGACAAAGTCTGGGGTGGGCTGTTCCGCGGTATCGTCGGCTTCGAAATGGAGGTGCTGGCGATGCGCCCAACGCTTAAACTTTCGCAGAACAAGCCGGCGGATGAACGCACCCGGATCGCCGCAGGGCTGGAAGCTGCAGGCCACGTTGCCCTCGCCGATCTGGTGCGGAGTGTCGCGGCATGAGGCTCCCCGTGCGCTTGGCCGTGTTCGATTGCGACGGGACGCTGGTCGATGGACAGGCGGATGTGTGCTGGGCGATGGAGCGGGCCTTTAGCCGCGCCGGTCTGCCTGCCCCCGATAATCACGCGATCCGGCGGAGCGTCGGCCTCAGCCTGCCTGCCGCCGTCCGTTCGCTCGCCCCTGATCTGACCGACGATCAGAACCGCACGGTGACCGAATTCTACCGCTCCAGCTTTCGTGCGCGGCGTGAGGAAGGCCTGCTGGACGAGCCGCTGTATGATGGCATCGCCGACCTGCTGCGCGGTCTGCACGGCGAAGGGTGGCAGCTAGCAGTTGCCACTGGCAAGTCGGATCGCGGGCTTGCCGCCTGCCTTGCCAGCCACGGCATCGCTGATCTGTTCGTCTCGCTTCAGACTGCGGACCGCCACCCTTCCAAGCCGCATCCCGCCATGCTGGAAGCCGCCATGTTCGAAGCCGGGGCGCAGGCCCATGAAGCGGTAATGATCGGCGACACCAGTTTCGACATGGTGATGGCGCGCAGCATCGGCGTGGCGGCCATCGGGGTCGGCTGGGGTTATCACGGCACGCCCGAATTGCTGGCGAGCGGGGCGGCGCAGGTGGTCCATACTGCCTCCGCGCTAACCGCCGCACTGGCGGAGTCTCTGCCATGACCAGCCACCGTGAACGCCAGGCCGCCGAAACGCGCGCGCGCAACGGCTTCATCATCATTAACGTGGTGCGCTTCGGCGGGGTTGCAATGATCATGCTCGGCTTCGCCATCGTGCGCGGCGTGATTGACCTGCCGCAGCCCGTGGGCGCGTTCATCGCGGTGGCGGGCTTCTTCGAATTCTTTTTCCTGCCGCGATTTGTTGCGCGGGCTTGGAACGCCGGAGCCGATAAGCGCCCATGATCCGCAGGTTTTACAAGGATGTGACGCTCGCCGCGGTGGCGGGCGGATGGCAGGTGATGCTGGACGCGCGCGGCGTGAAGACCGTGGGTGGCGCACCGCAGGCCGTACCGACCGAGGCGCTCGGCGAGGCATTGGCCGCGGAATGGCGGCAACAGGGTGAAACAATCGACCCCGCCAGCCTGCCGATGCGCGACATCGCCGATTACGCCATCGACATTGTCGCCGCCGATCCGCACGCCATCGCACTGGGCCTTGTCGCTTATGCCGAAACGGACACGCTGTGTTACCGCGCCGATCCCGATGAGCCGCTTTACGAACGCCAGCAAGCCGAGTGGGAACCGCTGCTCTGCGCCTTCGAAGCCGCTCATCGTATCACGCTGGTGCGGGTCAGCGGCGTGCTCCACCGTCCGCAGCCGCACGAGGCGCTGGCCGTGTTGCAGCGGCGGCTGGAGGTGCTCGATCCCTTCACACTGGCCGCTGCCGAGGCGATGACCAAGCTCGCCGCCTCGCTCGTTACTGCGCTGGCCGCGTTGGATGCCGGGCAAGAGGATGAACCGCGCGCCTTGTGGCAGGCGGTGTGCCTGGAGGAAGAATGGCAGGCCGATCTATGGGGCCGCGATTGGGAGGCCGAAGAACGCCGCGCCCGGCGTGAGGCCGATTTTCTGCGGGCCTATGCCTTTGCGCGGTTAGCGCGCAGATAGCTTTAGCCCGCAGCCATCCAGTCGGCGACTTCAGCCGCAACGCGATTGGCTGCAACATTAAGCGCCGTCCCAACCGCGCGGGTTTCCGCAGGGACGCCGGTTTCGCGGGCTTCGAAACGGCGGGTCACAACCTTGCCGTCATTGTCCAACCGCACTGCATCAAACCGCACCACAGCGGCCGATGCCGCCGCGTCGTAGCCCATGTCCATCAACGTGCCGCGTAATGTCACGGTGGCAAGCGTCGCGGTGTCATCCCCGTCGATCACCATCGCATTGCCGCGCGCGCGGATTGTCTCGCCCACAAGCCGCCGGAACAAACGCGCGGGCTTTTCGACCCAGAAGGCTTCTTGCAGATAGGCAAGTTCGGTATCCGACACCGTCACCGGCACGCGCAGCACGTCAAGCTTGGCCGGGGTATCGAAGCTCAGCACCGCGATCACCGGCTGTTCGGCACCATTGCCC
>JBIKSA010000094.1:0-7451 GCA_044348875.1 Erythrobacter sp.
GAATTCGACCTCTCGCTCAATCTGACCGCCAACCACCTGATCGAACGTTCGACCACGACCCGTGATGCCCAAGGCAACCGTCTGACCGACGACTTTGCCGGCCGGTTCTTCTTCCCGAGCTGGATCGGCCGTGCGACCTTCAACGTGGGCTACGACGACTTCATGTTTACCTGGCAGACCCGTTACGTCGGTGACGTGTCGCAGGATCCGGAAGGCGTCGATCCGTTTTCTGATGCCTTCGGCTTCGGCCCGGACGGCGTCGCCACCGGCTTCGTGTCGAACACTTGTCTCGGCAGCGGTTCGCGCAATGTGGCGAACCCGAACCTCAACGCGGTGAACGGGATTGTCCCGGGTGACGGCGTGTTCTGCCGCGACGTCGGCTTCGCGGAAGAGTACTTCGAGCACACCGCGTCGCTGCGTTGGGACAATGGCGACCTCCGCATCATCGCGGGCGTTACCAACCTGTTCAACCGCACTCCGCCGCGAGTCGACAGCGATGAAGTGACGGCGATCGGCAACACCCCGCTGGGTGGTGGTTATGACCTCAATGGCCGCGAATTCTTCGCTCAGATGCTTTATCGCTTCTGATCGCAAAATGGCCTAAATGAATAGAGGAATGCGGCCTCCCGGCATCTGCCGAGAGGCCGCATTTTTCGTTTGAACACAGGTAGCCGTGTGGGCACCAAGCATGCTTTGCCAATCAACCCCCTCCAGAGTTTTCGGGAAGTCACGGATCCTCAAAGCCTCGATCACCGCCGCACTGGTCAGTGTTTCCGTCCTCGGCATGGCTATAGCCGCGCCCACACCGACACAGGCGCAAGGTTCGGTTCCCGTCGATGTCTGGGCGCTGCGCGATGTCGTCAATGCGGTGCAGCTTTCACCCGACGGAAAACACCTGCTGGTCCACAAGGTGGAAAGCCGCGAGGGCGATTACATTCTCGAAGTCTACAAGACTGACGATCTGTCGAAGCCGCTGCGTCGCCTGAACGCCAACCCGATGGAGATCATCGCGGCGCAATGGGTGAGCAATGACGTGATTTTTGGTTCAGCCTGGCAGGTCAACCGCAAGACGGTGAAGGGGCCTGAAGAGGACGTTCGCGATTACAAGACGTATTCCTACAGCCTTGAAGCTAACAAGTTCACCAGCGTTGATGGCAACTTCGGCATCGTTAATCTGCTTCCTAATGATCCCGACAACGTGCTGGTCAGCACCGGCACAACCGTTGGCGATGGCACCGGGGTAGATCCCTTTGCGGCCTTCCGCCCGCGGTCCTATTACAAGTATAACCTTAAGACCGGCGCACGCTCTCTGGTGCTACGCGGCGGGGGCAAGTTCCCGGTGGTTGACCGCTGGGACAATGAGGGGAACCCGCGCTTCACGCAGGTGCAGGATACTGCTGCCGGCACGGTGTCGTCTTATTATCGCCTCCCCGGGGATGGCGAATGGAAGAAGTTCCAAGAGTTTGACCTCAACGATCCCAAGAACCTCTACCGCATTCTTGGCGGGTTCCACGGGATTGTCGGGTTTGATCCGGACAACGCCAATATAGGCTATTTGATCGAAAACCCGAATGGCGAGGACAAAGCCGGGCTGTACGAGTTTGATTTTACCACCGGCAAGATCGGCAAGAAGCTGTTCCATGCTGAAGATGCCGACGTAATGGGCATCCAGCTCCACTCGATCCCCGGCAACGATAAGCTCGTGGCCGCCCGTTATTCTGGCCGGATCATGGAGCGACACTGGTTCGATGAGGACGAAAAGGCGCTTTACGAAGCATTAGAAAAGCAGATCCCCTATAGCTACCAGGTCGGCATCTCCAGCCGATCGCTTGATGGCAAGTCTATGATCGTCACCAACCGCGGGCCGCGCGATCCGGGCTCGTTTTGGCTGGTGAAAGATGGCAAGCTGGCTAAGCTTGGTAGCCGTAACCCGCTGTTGAACCCTGAGCAATTGGCGGATGTCGAGTATATCCGCTACAAGGCGCGCGATGGCCGTGTAATCCCTGGTTACGTAACCAAGCCCAAGGGCACGGGCCCGTTCCCGCTGATCGTGCTGCCTCATGGCGGCCCGCAGGTGAACGAGATCATTACTTTTGACGAATGGGGGCAACTGCTAGCCAATGCCGGTTACATGGTGCTTCAGCCGCAGTACCGGATGTCGGTGGGCTGGGGGCAGGACCACTTCGATGCAGCGTACGGCGAACATGGTGGCACGATGCAGGACGACAAGGATGACGGGGCGCTCTACCTCGTTGAACAGGGCCTGGTAGATCCCAATCGCATGGCTATGTTCGGGTGGTCGTATGGCGGCTATGCTGCGCTTGTTGCCGCCAGCCGCGATCCGCAGATATACCAGTGCGTGATCGCCGGAGCAGCCGTGGCTGATGCCGAAAAGCAGTATCTTGGCCGGCGCAACCCTGACCTCAAGGCGCTGGATGAATGGTCAAAGCGCCGCGGTACGATTGGGATCAACCCGATCAACGAGGTCGACAAGGTCAACATCCCGGTGCTCATGGTTCACGGCGAGGATGACCGTCGCGTCATGTATTACCACATGACGGACTACCAGAAGAAGTTTGAGGCAGCGGGCAAGACCGGCGAGTTCGTGACCCTCCAAGATGCCGATCACTTCTACAACACGCTGATGTATCGTCACCAGCAGCAGTTTTTCACCAAGATGCTGGATTACCTCGCCAATGATTGCGGCCCCGGCGGGTTGTAAGGTGGCGCAACTGCCTAAACATTAAGAGCCAAGCCAGCGATGTCCGCGTTTTTCCAACAAGGGGTTAGTGCTACCCGTCTAACGCATAAAGGCTGGGCATTATTGGTCAGTTGCCGGAACCGCCGACGCGAGGCTGGCCGATCATCTCGTTAGCAAGACGGTTGCCCTGCTGGGCGAGCAAGGCCCATTCGCGGTTGGTCTTACACGTCTTGGTCCGTTTTGCACGTGAGCCGAGCACCGGTTCGGTCTTACAGCGCACGTATTCTGGGTGGGTTTTATCGGTAATCGGTACTTTGGACTGGACTGTGGAAGCGGGATCGGCGGGCGCAGCCGATCCAGGCACAGCGGCCTGGAGAAGCATTGCTGCGAAGGGGGCAAGAGCTGCAAACATCGAAATCCTTCCTTAACGCTGCTTGGTATAACGCCCCGCTCCCTTATCGCGTATCTGTCAAGCCGCGAAACGTTTAAAAATGTGTCAATCGGCGCTCAATCGGGACCACCTATCGGCGAGCAAACGGCAGATAGCCCAGTTCATCGAGTACCACGAGATCGAGCCTGCCGAGCTGGGCGGCGATGGCGCCAGCCTTGCCGATGCGGGCATCTTCCTCGAGCCGGGTGACGCGATCAAGGGTGTTGAAGTAGCTCCCGCGGGCACCGGCACGCACGACGCTGACGGTGATCGCAGTGGCTAAATGGGTCTTGCCGGTCCCTGTGCCGCCGATGAGCACGATGTTGTCGCGACCGGGCAGGAACGAACCGGCGTGAAGGGAGCGCACCAGCTCCTCGCTGATCGGGGTGCCCTCGAACGCGAAGGCGTCGAGATACTTGATTACCGGCAGCCTGGCCGCGATCATGCGATAGCGGATCGAGGCGGCATGACGATGCGCGGCTTCAACGCGCAGCAGGCCGGTCAGGATCTCGTGGGTCGTGCGCTTGCGCTGCAGCCCCGTGGTGACTGCCTCGTCGAACGCCCCTGCCATGCCCTTGAGGCCGAGCGAGCGCATCACCTCGATTATCTCATGCCGCTGCATTGGGGCTTCGCACCGTTTCGTAGCTCGCACAGTCCGCGAGCGGCGGTCGCCTTCATCACCGCCGCCGAGCCTGTGCCGCGACCGCGTCCGAACCATAGACCGACGCGTTGCCGCCAGTGATGATGTCGACGCGGTCGATCAGGTCAATGGGGATGGTCGAGACGTAAACAGTCTACGCGCCGGGCTGCGAGGTAACGTGACGCATGCCATTCTGAAGCACCAGCGTACGCGCGGTGCCTTGGCCGCAAGCATCCTGCTGTTCCGAGAACAGTTGTCATTCGGCGCAGCTCCGAAATGCCGTCTCTGGCCCAAAATGCCTATCAAGAACGACGGCTGTGCCCGCATATCGCCGCGCTGCGCGTTCACCAGTCAACCGAGTTATGGGTAGGTTATGAAGCTTAGCTAATATCTTCGTATATCGTAATATATCACATGTTGAATATATATGTCACACTTTTGCAAGGAGGCGTCTTCCCGAAGTGTATCTGAAATACAACATATTGGGCCCAAGTGTAATTGGGTGGCGCCCAATGGATTGCGGCAGGGAATGACATTGAATTAGGGCGCGCTTCTTACAGGCGCGATCATGTTGTTCGCGCGCCGAAAGGGGACCCTCATATGCAACGCTTCCAGAAAGCATCGCTGCTCGCAGGAACGATTATGGCTGGCGCCATGTTCGCTGCGCCGGCCTACGCTCAAACCGAAACCGCTGAGGTCAGCGAATCGACCACTGAGGTCGCCGATGCCATCGTGGTTACCGGCTCGCGCATCGCCGATTCCAACCTCCAGCTCGCCAACCCGGTTGTCAGCATCAGCGCCGAGGAATTCAGCCTTCAGGCCCCGGCCTCGGTTGAGCAGGTGCTGCGTGATCTTCCCGGCAGCGCCCCTGGCGTTGGCGCCCAAGTTAACAACGGTAACGGCGGTGTAGCCACCTTCAACCTTCGTGGTTTGGGTTCGAATCGCAACCTCGTGCTGCTCAACAACCGTCGCGTCGTTCCCTCGACGCTCGGTTCCGTGGTCGACCTCAACGTCATTCCGATCGCCTTGATCGAGCGCGCTGAAGTGCTCACCGGTGGCGCCGTGACTACCTATGGTGCGGACGCTATCGCAGGTGTCGTCAACTTCTCGACCAAGCAAGACTTCGAGGGCGTCAATATCACCATGGTGAACGGCATCACCGAGCGCGGTGATGGCCGTCAGTTCCGCATTGACGGTGTCATCGGCGGCAACTTTGGTGACGGCCGCGGCAACGTGGTGGTCGGACTTGGTTACACGAAGACCGAGCCGGTGCTTCAGGGTGAGCGTCAGATCGGCCTTGTGTCGCGTGGCTCGACCTGCGCGGCTGGTCTGTCCAACGATGCCTGTACCGCTCTGCAGGTTGGTTCAGCTCAGGGCTCAGCTACCGCGACCCCGGCTTCGCTGCTGTCCCCGCTGCCGACCACCGGCGCGTTTGCTGGTGGCGCGCAGTTCGGCGGTAGTGCGATAACTCCCGGCTTGGCTGACTTCAACTTCAACCCGCTGAACCTGTTCCAGGCTCCTCTCGAGCGTTACAACATCTACACACAGGGTTCGTACGAGATCGCCCCGGGCATCGAAACCTATGCCGAGGCGTTCTACACCCGCACCACGGTGGTGACGGAGTTGGCGCCGACCGGTACCTTCTTCTCGCCGCTGGAGGTTCCGCTCAATAACCCGTTCCTGACCGCCACCATGCGTGACCAGCTGTGCTCCTTCGCGGGCATTGCCGATTGCGCCGCCGCGATCAGCAGTGGACGGGAAATCACGACCCTGCTCGGTCGACGCTTCACCGAAAGCGGCCCGCGCCGCAATGATAACAACTCGAATGTGTTCCAGATCACTGCGGGTGTCCGCGGCGCTTTGACCGATACGCTGAGTTTTGACGTCTTTGGTCAGTACGGTCAGGCTGACCGTCGCAATACTGCTTCAGGCGGCGCTCTGGGCGCGCGCGTGCAGCAGGCGCTGCGTGCTACCAGCACTACCGCTTGCCGTGACACGGCGGGTGGCTGCGTTCCGCTGAACCTGTTTGGTCCGGACGGGTCGATCACTCCGCAGATGCTGGCCTTCATTGGCGTGCCGACCACCACCTTCGTCGAAACCTCTTTCGAATCGGTGCAGGGCATCATCAGCGGAGACCTCGGCTTCAGCTCGCCCTTTGCTGAAAGCCCGATCGGGATCGCGATCGGCGCCGAATATCGCCGCTATGCTGGTCTGACCTTCGGTGATCTTCCGACTGCGACTGCTGGCGCCATTCTCGGTGCTGGCGGAGCGGTGCAGCGCACCGAAGGCTCGTTCCACTCGAACGAAATCTTCGGCGAAGTCATTGTGCCGTTGGTCGAAGATAAGCCCTTTGCCCATTTGCTGCAGCTCGATGGCGGCTTCCGCTATTCGGACTTCAACACCACCGGCGGTAACTGGACCTTCAAGGGTGGTGCCCAATGGGCTCCGATCGAGGACATCAAGTTCCGCGCTGCTTGGACCCGTGCGATCCGTTCGCCGAACATCGGTGAACTGTTCTCGCCGGCCAACACTGTGCTGAACAACCTTGCGGTTGACCCCTGTCAGGGTGCCAGCGGTACTGCCAATGCGACTGTCACGGCGCTGTGCGCTGCGCAGCTCGCGGCTGTCGGTACCCCGGCTGGCCGTCTCGGGAGCATCCCTGCGCCGATTGCGGGCCAGATCAACGTGACTGGCGGCGGCAACCCGGCTCTGCAGCCCGAAACGGCCACGACGTGGACGGCGGGTGCTGTGTTCCAGCCGCGCTTCCTCGACGGGTTCGTTGCTTCGGTCGACTGGTACCGCGTCAACGTGCGTGATGCCGTGTCCTCGCCGACCGTCTCGGACGTAGTCAACGGCTGCTTCGGCCAGAGCAACCCCAACTTTGCATTGTGCCAGCTGATCCGTCGTGACTCGATCACCGGCGGCCTCTCGGGCAGCCCGGCGTCAGTTCAGGGCGTGCTGCTGTTCGGTTCGAACCTCGGCTTCATCCAGAACGAGGGCGTGGACTTCACGGCAAACTACACGCATGAGCTCGGTGACGTGGTACTAGACTGGAACGTCAACGCCAACCACACCATGCGGAACCGCTTCCAGTCGCAGCCTGCGTCGTTCATCCGTGAATGCCAAGGTTTTTATTCGGTGTCATGCGACGGCGCGATGATCCCCGATTGGTCATTCAACATGCGCACCACGGCGCGTTACGAAGGTGTCGATGTTTCGCTGCTCTGGCGCTATATCAGCGGCTTTGAGTATGAACCGCGTGAGACCATCGGCGGTGCTCCGCTGACTACCACCCAAAACCCTGCGGGTCAGACTGTGGTCGGCAGCTTCGGCTCGGCCAACCCCGCGCGGATCGTCGGCGGCTACCGCGAGATTGACTCGTTCAACTGGTTCGATCTCAACGTTGGCTTTAGCGTCACCGAAGAACTGCGTCTCTCGCTGCTGGTCGAAAACCTGTTCGATCGCGGTGCGCCGGACGTGGGCAACACCATCGGGAGCACCGCCTTTAACAGCGGTAACACCTTCCCTTCGGTGTATGACGCCCTCGGCCGTCGTTACACGCTGACCCTCGGCGTTCAGTTCTAATCCTCGCACGAGGTTGAACCTTTGTTCGAAGAGGGGCGGGGGGCCCAAGGTGCGCCGCCCGTTTTGGAGTGACATTAACCCGGGGCGCCCAGGGA
>JBIKSA010000141.1:0-3532 GCA_044348875.1 Erythrobacter sp.
CGCCGCCCTTTTTCATGTCAGATGACGCCGGGACGCGCTGTCAGCCAGCGGTGTTGACTTCGGCGGCGATCATCATGACGGCGACGATTGCTAATCCCCATGCGTTGCGGCGCGCCAGAACCAGGTTCGATGGGCGAACAGTTGCAGGTGTCAGGCCACCGCGTAGCGACACTCAGCCGCACGATGCACAACGGGCTGAGCTGGCGGTTCGGGTGAACGCTGGGACGTTTCAGACCCAGGTCATTCCGCGCGCCCGCCCGGGCATCACCTTACCCGGCGACCCTTTACACCCTTCTGTCCGCCAATGCGCAGGAAATAACTGCTGAAAGCTCCACTCTTGATTTCGAGTGTTTGGCCCACTTTAGGTCGCATCAGCCGCGCGGGTAGTTCGTCGAGTTGCCATTCCGCCCCTTCGGCTGTGGTCAGCACCAGCGATCCCTTGATCGGGCGCACGGCGGCGATGGTGGTCTGGAGCGTGCTGAATTCTTCGACTTGCGCGGTGTCTTCCTTGTCGCTTTTGCCGCCGAAGATGCCGAGATCTGGGAGGGCAAAGCCGAACAGCTTGCGGCGGGTCTGGCGCACGTCCTCGCGGTCGACGACGCGCACTTCGCCCTCGCTGCTGGCGGCGACCATCGCGGCAACGGCGGTGTCGTAACAGGCAAGGCGGGTGACCGGATCGGTCTTGACCTGACAATCGCGCAAGGCCTTCACATAGGCGCTTTCACCCTTGCTATCCTGCGCGGCAATCGGTGCGGCGGCGATCAGGACGAAAAGCACGCTGGATGTGGCGGCGGCGGCACGAATACGGATCATCCTGTTCATCTCCCTCGCGGGCACGAAGCCCTGTCCTTTGCTCCCATGATTACGCCCGCGCTTCTGCCAAGGCAAACACCGCGCGCGTCACTCGCCGTATCCCATCTGCTGCGTCCAAGGGGAAAGGATCGGCAGCACTGGAGCAAGTTCATTGGCATAGCGGCGCCAGCGGCCAGCGGCGCGGGTATAGAGCTTCTCGCCGATCTGCGCATAGCTGGCGGTCCGCACCCGGCCTCGTTCGCGCGCAGTGGCTTCGTGCGCGAGCAGGCGATCGTTCCAGGCAAGGCCCAGCCATTCCACCAGCGGCTGCAATTCACCTTCGGGGTCTTCCACAAGCCGTTCGTAACGGACCGCGCTGGTCTGGAGCGGGAACAGCGCCCCCGCCTTGTGCCACGCGCGAAACACCGCGTCATAGGTGAGCGCCGCCTCAGTGAGATCGGTGAAGCTGCGCATCGCCGTATTCAGCGTGAAATTGGCCATGAAGCAGCTTAGCACCACATCCGCCGGATGCCGCTCGGCAAGGATGAAGCGGGCATCGGGGAACATCCGGTGGATCAACGCGGTTCGCGCCATATTGAGCGGATGCTTGTCGACCAGCCAGCGCGCTCCGTCCCAGCCGTGGCGCAGGGCGCTAGCGAAATACGCCTCGCGCAGTTGCGCACATTGTTGAGTGGTCAGCGCGGCAAGGTCCGCCGTGCCCAGCATCCGCGAAACTTCCGCGATCATCGGGCGTTCTTCGAGGACGCATAATTCGGGCAGGCCCATCAGCATGGTGTCCAGCAAGGTCGTGCCCGAACGCGGGAAGCCGACCAGGAATATGGGATCGCGCCGCACAGCATCCGGGACAGGCGCGGGCGCCCAGCGCGTTGCCCATTCGGGCGTCCACCGTGCGATGTCGGCTTCCAGCCCTTCGCGATAGCTTGGGCTGGAAAGAGGCGGAGCCTCGGCTATTGCGGCGGCATTCATGCGCGTGAAGGCGGCAAAGGCGCGCGCGGCATCGCCGTTGCGTTCGGCGATATTGCCGATCAGGGCTTCGCGCCGCAACGGGTGGATCGTTTCTGGTATCGCCTCGGCATAACGGGCTGCGTCCTCGAAGCGCCCTTCGCGCTGGGCAAGCCATGCATGGAGGAAGGCGATTTCGGGCGGGCACGCAGAGGGATCGAGACCGGCGAGGAAAGTGGCCAGCGCTTCAGTCCGGTTCGTCGCTTCGTAAAGCCGCCCCAGTTCAAGATGGCTCTCGCCGAATTCGGGCCACTTGCCGACCGCGGCTTCCAGCACGGCGATGGATTCATCCAGCAGCTCGTTATGCGCCAGCGCCATACCCAATTCGGTCTGTACCAGACGGTTATCCGGGGCGATTTCCGATGCATCCCGCGCGACCTTTAGGCGCGGGCCGCCCAGATCGGCGCGGCGCAGCACATCGGCAAGGTTGAGATACATTCCCGCCTCGTCCGGGCGGTGGGTAATAGCCTGTTCAAAGGCGGTGATTGCATCGTCGAAACGTCCGGCGGCAGCGTGGATATTGCCGAGGTTGTTCCAGCTTCCCGCATCGTCCGGCTGGGCGGTGAGCACGCGGGCATAGGCGGCGATGGCAGGGCCGTGTTCGCCGCGCTGCTGGCGCACCCATGCCTCGATCCGGGCAAGATCGGGGGCTTGTGAACCTTCTGCCAGCGCCAGAGCTTCCGCATCGCGCCCGGCGGCAAGTAGCGCCTTGGCGAAGTCGGCGCGGATGTCGGTATCATCCGGGCGCAGCCGCGCCAGTGGCTCCAGATGGGCGATGGCGCGGCCCGCATCGCCCAGTTCCAGCGCGGCCAGTCCGGCAATGGCCAAGAACGGCGCGCCTGCTTCGGAGGAGCTGGCATGGACCTCTGCCAAAGCCAATGCGCCTGCGGCATCGCCCGCCTGACGCAGGCGGATCGCTTCGGCCAGGGCGGGGGGCAGAGCGGAGACGAGGGGGGCGGGCTGGTTCATGAAGGTCAATCCTGTCGGGGGCGGGCAATATCGAAAGCAACCGTCAGCCGCTCACCAGCGGAGAAGGGGCGCGTACCATGCCACATTGTTGATGGGAACAGCACGAGGCGGCCAGGTTTTGGCTCGATCAGGCGCAGCGGTTCCAATCCCGGCGCCAGATCGCGCGCTTCGCCAAGGCTGAGCCACCCGGCGTGATCCTCCTTACCCGTCCCGCGCCCCAGCGTTTCGGGTAGGGCGAGATAAAGCGCCGAGCTGAACCAGCCCTGCGGGTGGACGTGATCGGTATGAAAACCCGCATCCGACAGGCGCACCGACCATGATCCTGCAATCCGCAGGGGCGCGCGCGACGCGATCAAGGTGGGATGCCCCGGCTGCGGCGGCGGGAGTTGCGCGACATGGTGCTCCACCACGGCCAGCAGCCGCGCTTTCAGATCGCGGAGCGGGGCTGAGGTGTGCAATAACAGGTTGCCATCGGTCTGCGTGCCGCCTCGCACCGACTGGTCAAGCGGAGCTGCCTTAGCATGGTGCAGTGCGCGCAAGTGATCGGCAAGGGTGGCCAGTTCGGCAGGGGAAAGGCCGATATCATAGACGCCGACGAGGCTTGGCTCACCCTCAAGCCAGACGGTGCGCGGATCGCCTGTCATCCGCCATGCCAGCGCCAGATAGGGCCACAGCGCCATCGCGCCGGGCAGGCCAAGGCGCGGTTGCAGCAGGGCGGCGGCGGCTTCGGCGTGGTTGGCGCGGATCA